>JAUNOP010000011.1 GCA_030537135.1 Eubacteriales bacterium
AAAGGGGCTAAATTTATGCCTAAAAATCAAGTTTTCGGACAGCCTGAGGGGGGGGAACCCCTCTGATGCCGGATTGCTCTGCACCTTGTGCTTTTGCAATCCTCATAAAGATTAAAGCTTGTTACTATGAAGGCAGCCGCAGAAAGTCCAAATACCCATTGACTTTTGAAGCAAAATTCAGTATATTTATCTTTAGCTGTTCTATGCTTTAAAGCGTGAATGTTTGTTTTGAAAGCGCAGACCATCGGTCTGCACAGAAAGGGGAAACCGATTATGCCTATTACCGAAATTCTGGAGAAGAATTGCCGCCTGTACGGGGACGACGTCTGTCTTGTGGAAATCAATCCAGAAATGCCTGAGACCAGGCGCGTAACCTGGAAGGAATATGAATTAATTGAGCCCATGAGGGCGCCTTATTATCGCCGTGAGATTACCTGGAATGTTTTTAATGAAAAAGCCAACCGTTTTGCCAACCTGCTTCTTGAGCGCGGCGTACAAAAGGGAGACAAGGTTGCCATTCTTCTTATGAATGGTCTGGAATGGCTTCCTATTTATTTTGGAATTCTCAAAACCGGCGCTCTGGCCGTGCCTTTGAATTTCCGTTATTCTGCTGAAGAAATTCAATACTGCCTTGACCTTGCCGACGTGGACATCCTGGTTTTCGGCCCTGAATTCATCGGCCGTGTAGAGGAAATCGCAGATGAAATCGGAAAGCACCGGCTTCTGTACTATGTGGGCGACGGCTGTCCGGGCTTTGCAGAGGATTATACCATGCACACCATCAACTGCTCCAGTCAGTCTCCAAAGGTGGATGTGCTGGATTCTGATTATGCTGCCATTTATTTTTCTTCAGGAACCACAGGCTTTCCAAAAGCCATATTACATACCCATGAGGCTCTGATGCACTCTGCACGAACCGAGCAGAATCATCATGGCCAGACAAAGGAGGATGTTTTCCTGTGTATTCCTCCGCTCTATCATACAGGAGCAAAAATGCACTGGTTTGGAAGCCTTCTCTCAGGCGGAAAGGCAGTTCTTCTCAAAGGAACTAATCCGGAATTTATTCTCCGCGCTGTGTCTGAGGAAAAATGCACCATTGTCTGGCTGCTGGTTCCGTGGGCTCAGGACCTTCTTTTTGCCCTGGACAGAGGAGATTTAAAGCTTGAAGATTATCAGCTTGACCAGTGGAGACTTATGCATATCGGAGCACAGCCGGTTCCTCCAAGCCTTATCAAGCACTGGAAGGAATATTTCCCGCATCATAAGTATGACACAAACTATGGACTCAGCGAATCCATAGGTCCTGGCTGTGTACATCTGGGAGTGGACAATATCCATAAGGTGGGAGCCATCGGAAAGGCTGGATATGGCTGGAAGACAAAAATTATTGATGAGAGCGGCAATTCCGTAAAGCCTGGTGAAACCGGAGAGCTTGCTGTCAAGGGTCCTGGAGTTATGGTGTGTTATTATAAAGATCCCAAGGCCACAGCAGAGGTTCTTCATGATGGATGGTTATACACAGGAGACATGGCTGTGGAGGATGAGGACGGCTTCCTCTTCCTGGTGGACAGAAAAAAGGATGTCATCATAACTGGCGGCGAAAATATTTATCCTGTACAGATTGAGGATTTCCTTCGCACAAATCCGGCTATTTTTGACGTGGCTGTTATCGGTCTTCCTGATAAACGTCTTGGAGAAATTTCGGCTGCCATCATTGCCCTGAAGCCTGGTGTTTCTGCCACAGAGGAGGATATCAACAGCTTCTGCAGGCAGCTTCCTCGCTACAAGCGTCCCAGAAAAGTTATCTTTGCAGATGTGCCGCGCAATCCTACCGGAAAGATCGAGAAGCCAAAGCTCCGGGAGCGCTATGGCGCCGCTTATCTGGTAGCAGCACAGAATAAATCATGATTTTATATCTGTGAACCATCTGCGGCCTGACCTGGGCAAGATAGAACCAGGGTTTTGCCATTTTACGCAGGATTTCATCGTTAAGTGCCTGAAGACCATGGATTTTCTGGCTGAGATATCACAAAAAAATCAACACCTTTGAAAGCTCTTCAGCTCTCAAAGGTGTTGATTTTTTCTTGTCTTGTCCAAAAGACTTATTCTCTGTAATTTGTATAGAGCTTTTCTTCAGAATAGCCTGATATTTCCTCCCAACTTGTCAGCCCCACAAGCTTAAGATAAGCCTTTGTATAGGAAAGCCCTTCCTTTGTGTCCATATATTGGTATACCTCAAGAGCTTTTCTTCCTTTAATTCCCATGACAAGCCCCTGCTCCACCTCTGTGGGAGCGTCCTCAAAGCTTCGGATGTGAAAGCCGTCCACCATGGAATTACAGGCGGCAATATAATAGGCATAGGCGAGCGCAGCTGCCTGCAGCTCTTCTCCCTGGGTGGAGGTAAAGCCCTGCTCAGATAAGAGGATTCTTCGGTTGCTTCCAAAGTTTTCTTTCACATAATCTGTGAGAACTTGAAGATTCTGCATATGTATTACAGGAGACTGAACATCATTTGTGATATTCGCATTCTTCCAGAAGGCCACCTCTGTCAGAGGCGTAGGATAGGCATGATATGCCAGATTCCACTGAATCTCCGGCTGAATTCTGTCAATGGTTTTTGCAAAGGTATCCAGAATATACTTTGATGAATAGCCTCCTGAGGTAAGATTCCAGTTATGATCCAGACAAATAAAAACCTTTGTGCCGGATTTCTTGCTTCGCACAGCATTATACAGGCTTCGGAAAGCCTCTGCATACACGGTAATATAGGTACTCTCCGGCAAATCTCCGCAGTAATTCCAGTAATTGCAGGAATTCACCTCATTTCCCAGAATCCAGTTTGTGACATAGCAGTTTTTTTTTCCAAAGCGCTCGGCTATATAGGAAAATATCGCTTCCATCTTCTTCCTGGAGGCTGTCTCCCTGGTATTCCAGGTATAATAGGAATGCCCCTTTTCGCGCCCTTCTTCAATAATCAGAGCAGAATCGCACCAGTCCAAAAGGACCTGTATGGTAACTACTATATCATTTGCATTGCATTTTTCAATCATGGCCTGATATCCAGAAAGAGGATTAAACCGATAGGTCTCGCCGTCATAAGAGTAGGCAACCATCTTATTGTCCTCTTTTAAGATATCCGATACGCACATATTTACAAAGATCTGCTTGGATCCTGTAGCGATTGCAGTATCTGCATTGCTGTCCTGAATTCCCTTTTTTGTGGCAGCCACCTCATATTTTTCTCTGTTGGAGGCCATTTTCTCTGGATGCTGCACATAGCACACAGGGCTCACACGCACAAAGCCCTTCTTTGTCTTGACTGCAATGCAGTATCTTCCCACTGCCAGATGCGGCTTTTGAGAGGTATCCAGAATAAACGTCACCTGTCCGCTTTTCTCAAGCGCAGCCTCTGCCGTTTTGTTCAGCTCGCCGGAGACAGGGTCGATTCGCATCAGATAATAATAATTATCAGCGCTCTTTACTGTCTGAGAAAATACAGCGCCTACCTCCAGAGTATTCTCTGCCCTGCCTGTGCAATACATGGACTGGGCGGCTGCAATGTCAGGAGAAACTGTGTCTGCATCTTCCTTTTGCACAATCTGCGTCTCCTCCTGTTCTCCTTCTTTATTCAGAGCGGTCAGCTCTGTCAGACTTTCCGCTTTTTGCACCTGCGTTTCGTCTGCGCCATCCTCTGTCTTATCTTGCACTGCTGCACTGTCTTCGCCTTTGGCAGCCGTATTCTGCACATTTTTTTCATCCAGGACCGCTGTCTGCGTTTCCTGTGGGGGAAGCCCGACACCTTCACTGCTTCCCCCTATCGTCAGCATGAGAAACACTCCGAAAATCAGAAGAGCTGCCCTATGCTTTTTTCCCTGCTTCAGCACACACTCTGGATCTGCTCCACATATCTTTGGATATTGGATGCATTAACATATTTTTTCAGATGCTCGCCGTCGGTAATGACAAGGGTAGGTGCCTGCATAATTCCGTATTTTCTTACCATTTCCGGGTTTTGCTCTGCATCAATCACTTCATACTGCTCGCCCTCAAGCATTGCCTTTGCCATGCGGCAATTGGGACAGGAGCTGGTCGTAAACAGATATTTATGGTTCTCTGCGTCCTGAATCACTCCAGGTCTGGCTGTCAGAGGCAGAGCCTTCTTCAGGGCAGCAGGATTTCTCTTTTCCTGTTCCCTCCTCCTTGCCGGCGCTTCTTCCTGTACAGTCTGGTCTGCGGCTTTTTTCTCAGAGGAATGAAGCACATCATAGAGAGTTCGGTTCTTATACTCCTGTGCCTTTCCGTCATTCCAGTTCTTTACAGGACGATAATAGCCTGTGATTCGGCTGTACACCTCTGCCTCTTTTCCGCATTTTGGACAGGTAAAATGCTCGCCGCTGATATACCCATGCTCTCTGCACACAGAATAGGTCGGTGAAATGGTATAGTAGGGCAGCCTGTAATTTTCCGCAATCTTCCGCACAAGCGCCATGGCGCTCCTCCAGTCAGGAAGCTTTTCTCCCAGAAAGCCATGGAACACAGTTCCTGAGGTATACAGAGTCTGAAGCTCATCCTGAATATCCAGGGCGTCAAAAATATCTGAGGTATAATCTACAGGAAGATGAGAACTATTCGTGTAATACGGGGTGTCTCCCTCCTTGCCTGCTGTCCGGATATCCGGCCACTGCTCTCTGTCATGCTTTGCAAAGCGGTAGGTTGTAGACTCTGCCGGCGTTGCTTCAAGATTAAAAAGCTCTCCCTCATATTTCTCCTGATAATCTGCCAGGCGCTCACGCATATGGTTCAGAACATCTCTGGTGAATCTCTGGGTTCTTTCGTCTGTCATATCCTTTCCAATCCAACGTGCATTCAAACCCACCTCGTTCATACCAATGAGACCTATGGTGGAGAAATGGTTCTGAAAGCTTCCCAGATATCTCTTTGTATAAGGATACAGCCCCTCATCCAGAAGCTTTGAGATAACCTCTCTCTTGATATGAAGAGAGCGTGCAGAGATGTCCATCATATGGTCAAGACGCTGATAGAACTCCTGCTCTGACCTGGACTGGTACGCAATCCGGGGCATATTGATAGTTACAACGCCAATGGAGCCGGTACTCTCTCCTGAACCAAAGAAGCCGCCGGATTTTTTTCGAAGTTCTCTCAAATCCAGACGGAGGCGGCAGCACATACTGCGGATATCGCTTGGCTCCATATCACTGTTAATGTAATTGGAAAAATACGGAGTTCCGTACTTTGCTGTCATCTCAAACAGCAGGCGATTATTCTCTGTATCGGACCAGTCAAAATCCTTTGTAATGGAATAGGTGGGAATCGGATACTGGAAGCCTCTGCCGTTTGCGTCGCCCTCAATCATAGTTTCAATGAAGGCCTTGTTCACCATGTCCATTTCCTTCTTGCAGTCCTTGTACTTAAAATCCATCTCCCTGCCTCCCACGATTGCCGGAAGCTCTGCCAGATCATCTGGAACTGTCCAGTCAAGCGTGATATTGGAAAACGGAGCCTGTGTTCCCCAGCGGCTTGGGGTATTCACTCCATAAATAAAGGCTTCAATGCATTTCTTCACCTCTGGATAGGTTAAATGATCTGCCTTGATGAAGGGCGCCAGATATGTATCAAAGGAGGAAAAGGCCTGCGCTCCTGCCCATTCATTCTGCATGATTCCGAGGAAGTTCACCATCTGATTGCACAGCACGCTCAGGTGCTTTGCAGGGGCTGAAGTAATCTTGCCTTCAATACCTCCCAGTCCCTCCTTAATGAGCTGCTTTAAGGACCAGCCCGCACAGTAGCCTGTGAGCATGGACAAATCATGAAGATGAATGTCTGCATTTCTGTGTGCCTGCGCAATCTCATTGTCATAAATCTCTGACAGCCAGTAATTAGCAGTCACTGCTCCTGAATTGCTGAGAATCAGGCCACCAACAGAATAGGTAACAGTGGAATTCTCCTTTACTCTCCAGTCCTCTACCTTGACATAGCTGTTCACAATCTCCTTGTAATCCAGAATCGTGGATTTCATGTTTCTGATTTTCTCTCTTTGCTTGCGATAAAGAATGTATGCCTTTGCCACATCCCCATAGCCGGACTGAATCAGCACATTTTCCACACTGTCCTGAATATCTTCTACTGTGATAAGATTCTTGCTGATTTTCTCCTGAAAATCAGCTGTCACCCGAAGCGTCAGAAGATCCAGCATATCCTTACTATAACATTTTTCCTTTGCATCAAATGCTTTTTCTATGGCTGCGGAAATCTTGTTCATTTCAAAATCCGCTACTTCTCCGTCTCTCTTTACTACCTGAAACATATTCTTCCTCCCTGTAATTTCTCTCATCCCCCGCTCTGTCCGCGTGTCTTTCACTTTATCTATTTAAAGCATTGCAGGGCGCTCTTACAAAGCCGTAGTCCTATTATAGCAGAGTCAGCCCCTGCTCGTCAATACGAAAAAACACCATATATTGTGTGTCTTTTTCATGAATTCCACAATATATAGTGTTCTTACTTTACTTTCCCTATTCTTAGATTTTACTATCTTTGCTGTCTTTTGTCAACGCAGATATGCGATTTTTTTGCCCTTTCCTTTTGCAGGGGATTTCAGGCCTCTTAACCCTGGCGTCACAATACATTTTTGTAGATTTCCATGGGAACACGGGCCTTCACAAAAATGCCGTCGTCCATATATTCCTCAGACAAGAGCTGCCCAAAGCCGCGGATGGTCTGAATCTTTCCGGCCTGCCCATAAGGGAAAAGGCGCTCTATATATATCTGCCCCTCTGCCAGAATCTTCTCCAGAACCTCCTTAAACTCTTCCAGTCCTTCTCCTGTCCTGGCTGACGCAGCTATGGTATAGTCTGCGCGAAAATCTCGCATATGCACCCTCTCGCTGAGCTTGTCCTGCTTGTTAAACAGCGTGACCACTGTCTTATCGCCAGCTCCAAGCTCATCCAGGATTTGATACACAATATGCATCTGCGTATCCATCTCCTCATTGGAGGCATCCACCACATGCACAATAAAGTCCGCATACTTTGCCTCCTCCAGAGTACTTTTGAAAGCTTCCACCAGATGATGGGGAAGCTTTCGGATAAATCCTACGGTATCTGTCAGAAGCACCTGCTGCCCATCGTCAAGTACAAGGGCGCGGGTAGTAGGATCAAGGGTTGCAAAGAGCTTATCCTCTGCCAGCACTCCCGCGCTGGTAAGGGTATTCAGAAGCGTAGATTTTCCTGCATTCGTGTAGCCGACAATGGCTCCCACCCTGCGCCTGCCCTTTTTCCTGCCTGTACGCAGGAGTTCTCTGTGCCGGTGTACCTCAGAAAGCTCCTGCTTTAGCTGAGAAATCCTTGTTCGGATGAGACGCCTGTCCATCTCCAGCTTTTTCTCGCCAGGGCCTCTGGTTCCGATACCGCCGCCAAGCCTTGACAGAGAATTTCCAAGACCTGTAAGTCTGGCTGCACGGTACTTGAGCTGTGCAAGCTCTACCTGAATCTTTCCCTCGCTGCTGGTAGCTCTCGCAGCAAAGATATCCAGAATCAAAAGGGTTCTGTCCATAACCTTACAGTCCAGCTCTCTCTGAAGGTTATTCATCTGTGCAGGAGAAAGCTCATCATCGCAGATAACCCCTGTTGCGTCCAGAGCCGCGAGCATTTGGCGCACCTCCTGGATTTTTCCTGTTCCAATATAGGTTCCCGGATGCACTGCCTCCCGGTTCTGAATCACCTTTCCCACTGTGTGAGCGCCTGCAGTAGCGGCAAGCTCCTCCAGCTCAAGGAGCGACTCCCAGGCGTCCTCGTTTTCCCCGGATTGTACTCCTATCAGTATTACATATTCCTGCTGTTCTTTTAAGTCGTATAATTCCATAAACCTCAATCTGCCGCAGCCCTGTGCAAGGGCCATTGGCTGCGGCCTTTCTGTAAATAAATGTCAGCCCTCTTGTGCGGGATCCTCTGTATATACGGTATTCTGCTCAGTCTCTTCGCTCTGGTTCTCCTGCCCTGCACTCTGGCCGGACTGTCCTATGCGGCTTGCAAGAAAGGTTCTCTCCTTTCCTGCCTCCTCATCCTCTGGAAACATCTGAAGATACTCGGAAACCTTTTCATAGGCAGTTGAGAAATCCAGCATTTTTTCATACACCACTACCTGATTAAAAAGAAGCTCCCTCTTTTCTTCCTCTGTTGCCCTCTGAAGGCCAAGAGAAAGGTTGTTTCCCGCGCTTTCATAATTTCCCTCTGCAATGTCGCACAGAGCCAGCCCATTGTAACCTCTTGCAGAGGTCTCCTCATGTTCTGTCACATACTGCTGATACATAGAGCGGGCATTTGCAATGTCATTCTGCGCAAGATAAGCCCTGCCCATCAGGAGTACTGCCTCTGCGCTTCCCTTATTGACAGCCTCTGTAAGCTCCTGACGGGCATTGTCATACTCCTCCATCAGAAGATAAATCTGACCTCTGTCGCAATAATCCTGAGCATCTGAGGGCGGCTTGTTCAGGGACATTTCCAGATACCCAATTCCGTCCGCCTGCATTCCCTTCTCAAAATACGCCTCATAAATCTGTATGGCAGTCTCATAGGAGGCGTCCTCTGCATAGGCATTCTGGAAGTTTTTCGCAGCCTCATCATAGGAATCCATGGCAAGAGCCACTCTTCCTGTAAGATAATAGCTCTGCACGTCCATCTGGTATTCCATCAGCTCCTGGCAGGTCTCCATTGCCTTCTCATATTGTTCTGCCTTATAATAGGTCACAGCCTTATACTGAAGGATATCTCTTCTGGCGTCATCTGACAGTCTGTCATAGGACAGCGCATTATCAAAGCTGGTGATTGCTTCTTCATATTGCCCCAGATTCAGATAAGCAATGCCCGCACCTCTGTAAGCCTGGGCAGAATGTACCTCTGCTGCAGCAGAAGCCTTGTAGCCCAGAAGAGCGGTTTCAAAGGCTCCGTTTTCCAGGTCTGCCTCTGCCTGCCGAAAGACCTCCTCTTTCCTGCCGCCGCAGCCACTAAGGAGTACAAGAGCCATACATCCCAATAATATCTGTTTTCCCTTCATGTCTGCACCGCTCTTATTTATTCCAGAATCAGGCCTTCTGCCCGCATTACATTGATTACCTGCTCCACATATTTTTCACACTGGGCGTCTGTCACAGCCTCCACCATTACACGGATAAGAGGCTCTGTTCCGCTCTCACGAACCAGAATTCTTCCGTCGCTTCCAAGAGCCTTCTGCACCTCCTGTACAGCCTTAAGCATAGCAGGATTTTCTCTGGCGATTTTCTTGTCCTTAACGCGGACATTCTTGAGAAGCTGCGGATAGACTCGCATCTCCGAGGCCAGATCGTACAAGGTTTTCTTCTTCTCCACACAGGTCTCCATAAGCATAAGAGAAGTAAGAAGTCCGTCTCCTGTCGCTGCATAGCGGCTGAAAATAATATGACCAGACTGCTCTCCGCCGATGCTGTAGCCATTTGTCATCATATTCTCGACAACGTATTTATCGCCCACAGCTGTCTGCTCATAGCGAATTCCATCCCTCTCCAGAGCCTTGTACAGTCCCAGATTGGACATAACGGTTGTCACAATGGTATTGCCGTTGAGCTTGCCCTGCTCCATCAGGTACTTGCCGCAGACATACATAATTTTGTCCCCGTTGATAATATTTCCCTTATGGTCAACTGCTATGCATCTGTCTGCATCTCCGTCATAGGCAAATCCAATATCAAGTCCATTATCTACTACAAATTTCTGCAGAACCTCAATATGTGTGGAACCGCAGTTCAGGTTAATATTGGTTCCGTCCGGGTCATTGTGAATCACATACGTTTTTGCGCGAAGCGCATCAAAAACGCTCTTTGCAATAGCAGAGCTGCTTCCGTTGGAGCAGTCCAGACCAACCTTGATATCTTTGAAATCTCTGGAAGGAATGGAAATCAGATAGCCGATATAGCGATTTCTCCCTGATGAAAAATCAATGGTACGTCCTACCTCCTCCCTTGTTGCCAGAGGAAGCTCTGGAATACGGCCGTCAATATAGGCCTCTATGTGTTCCTCTATCTCAGCCTCAATCTTCTGGCCGTTTCCGTTGATAATCTTTATTCCATTGTCATAATAAGGATTATGGCTGGCAGAAATCATGATTCCGCAGTCAAAGTTTTCTGTGCGCACAGCATAGGACACACTCGGAGTGGTCGTTACATGAAGCAGATATGCCTCTGCTCCTGATGCAGTAAGTCCTGCTACCAGGGCGTACTCAAACATATAGCTGCTCCTTCTGGTATCCTTTCCTATGACAATTCTGGCCTTATGCTCCTGTCCATAATACCAGCCCAGATAGCGTCCTACCTTAAATGCATGATTCACTGTCAAGTCTACATTTGCCTCTCCGCGAAAGCCGTCTGTTCCAAAATATTTTCCCATAATCATTACTCCTTCTTTCTAATTTTTAGTATCGCTATCCCTGCTTTTTTCTGTCAGCCGTTCATTTTCGCAAGCCTTGCCGCCTGATCTGCCGCAATCAGGCTGTCGATGATTTCATCCAGGTCTCCGTTCAGAACCGCATCCAGTCTGTGCAGAGTAAGCTTGATTCTGTGGTCTGTCACACGTCCCTGTGGGAAATTATAGGTTCTGATTTTCTCAGAACGGTCTCCTGTTCCCACCTGGCTTCTCCTTGCCTCTGCTTCTGCATCGTGCTGCTTTGCCATCTCTATATCATACAGCTTGGAACGCAGAAGACGGAATGCCTTCTCCTTGTTCTGAAGCTGCGATTTCTCGGTCTGGCTATAGATGACAATGCCTGTCGGCATATGCGTCAGACGAACGGCAGAGTCTGTGGTATTGACACACTGTCCTCCATTTCCGGACGCCCTCATAACATCAATCCGACAGTCATTCATATCAATCTGTACATCCACCTCTTCTGCCTCAGGCATGACTGCCACAGTGACTGTTGAGGTGTGAATGCGTCCGCCTGATTCTGTGGCAGGCACACGCTGCACCCGGTGTACGCCGGACTCATATTTGAATTTAGAATAGGCTCCCTGGCCTGTCACCATAAATACGCATTCCTTAAAGCCGCCGATTCCATTCTCATTTACATTGATAAGCTCTGTTTTCCATCTCTTGCTCTCTGCATAATTTACAAACATTCTGTAAATCTCCGCAGCAAACAGAGCCGCCTCGTCTCCGCCCGCACCTGCGCGGATTTCCACTATGATATTCTTATCATCATTGGGGTCCTTTGGAAGGAGAAGAATCTTCAGCTCTGTCTCAAGCTCCTCAATACGCTTCTTTGCATCAGAAAGCTCTTCCTTGAGCATTTCCCGCATTTCCTCATCCTTCTCCTCCTCCAGCATGGACAAGCTGTCCTCTACTGTCTGCCTGCAGTTCTTATATTCCTTATAAGCGTCCACAATGGGCTGCAGATCGCTCTGCTCCTTCATGAGCTTCTGAAAGCGGGAAGGATTGGATGTCACTCCAGGCTCTCCCAGCTCGCTCAGCAGCTCCTCAAAGCGAACGAGCAAATCTTCTAATCTGTCAAACATTTCATTCCTCCTGCTGCTAAAATTTCCAGGCTGCCGTTGCCATGCGTACAGCAGCACATTTCTTTGTTCCATTATCGTCTGAAACAAGCGTCAGGGTGAGCGCCGCCCCATAACCACTCTGTCCAGACCTGCATAATCCTTCTTTACGCAGACTGCCTGAAAGCCTGCCTCTGACAGGAGCTGTTCCACTGCCTGTCCCTGATTCCACCCGATTTCAAGGAAAATCCAGCCGCTTGGCTCCAGATACTTCGGGGCTGCCTGTGCAATCTGTCTGTAAAATCCAAGTCCATCCTCTCCGCCGTCAAGAGCCATAAGGGGATCATGCTCCCGAACCTCCTGAGCCAAGTCCTCGATATCTCCCTTTGGAATGTACGGGGGATTAGAAACAATCATATCAAAGGAGCCGGTAAGCTCCTGAAACAAATCGCTATTTATCAGAACCGCCCTGTCTGGGGAAATTCCAAGCCTTTCCTGGTTCAGCCGCGCGACCTCCAGAGCATCTGCAGACAAGTCCACTCCTGTACCCTTGCTCTCTGGCTGCATAAGAAGCAGACTGTATAAAATGCAGCCGGAGCCCGTACACATATCCAGTATCCGCATTCCGCTCCTTAGGTGCTTTCCTGCTTCTTCCACAAGGATTTCCGTATCCTGCCTCGGAATCAGAACTCTCTTGTCCACGTAGAATTCTCTCCCCATAAAATAAGCCTGATTTGTCAGATGCTGAAGCGGAATATGCTCCCGTCTTCTCTGCACCAGGGCTTCATATTCCGGGATCTTGGCCTCATTGGCTCGCTCCCGGCTATGTACATAATACCAGGCTCTGGAAATTCCAAAAACATATTCCATCAAAAGCCAGGCGTCCAGCCTTGCATCCGGAATTTGGGCTTCTGTGAGAATCTTCCCCGCCTGATTTAAAAGCTCTTCAAAGCTCTTCATGCCTTTTCTTCCTCTGCACTCACGCCGAACTCCTCTTTCAAATAAGCCCTCCAGTCAAAAACAGCCTCAACCGCTGCAATGGCGACCTGGGCCATATCCTCTGTAGGCTCCTTTGTACTGAGCTTCTGAAGAGCCAGTCCTGGTTTGCTGAGCATACAGGCCAGCTTGCTGTCGCTTCTTCCTGCCCATTGAATCAGTTCAAAGGATACTCCTGAAATCAGAGGAACCATAAGAAGCCGCCCTGCAAGGCGCATCCAGAACGCAGGGACAAAAATAAATACAAAATGCATCACAATGCTTACCAGCATAACCAGAAGCAGAAAGCTTGTCCCGCACCTCTTATGCTGCCTGGAGCTTTTCATTACATTTTCCACGGTAAGCGGAAGACCATGCTCCACACAGTTGATGCATTTATGCTCTGCCCCATGATACATAAAGGTTCTCTGAATATCCTTCATTCTGGAAATCAAAAGCATATATCCCATGAAAAGTGCAATCTTTACAAAGGATTCTGCGATTGTAACAATTATTTCAGAGGCTCCCACCTTCTTCAGACCGCTTGCCAGAACATAGGGAAGCATCATGAACAGCCCCACAGAGAGTACAATAGAGACAGCAACTGTGATATTCAGAAGGAGCTTCATCTGTCTGGATTCTTTTGTCTCCAGCTTCTCCCTCTCTTCCTGCGTCATATTCTCCCGCTTCTTAAGCTCTGCCTCGTCCTCCTCGTCTCCCACAATCTCTGCGGAATACATAAGACACTTTGTTCCTATAACAAGGGAATCTACAAAGCTTGCCACTCCCCGAAAAATCGGTTTCTTCATAATCTTCAGCCTGCCGAAGACGCTTTTATAATCTTCTACCTTAACTTCTATCTCTTTATCCGGTCTGCGCACGCCAATGGCATACTTGTCCTTGTGCCGCATCATAATGCCTTCCATGACTGCCTGACCGCCGATATTGGATGATCCCATTTTTTTCTCCTGAATACGATATGAAAAGAAAGGTTGAGATTATATAACCTCAACCCATTCTGCGCATTTCTATCAATTTTCTTATTTGTTTAAGCCATACTTCTTGTTGAACTTATCAATACGTCCGCGAGCCTGGGCTGCCTTCTGCTGGCCAGTGTAGAACGGATGACATTTGGAGCAGATTTCTACATGGATGTCCTTCTTAGTAGAACCGGTTACAAAAGTATTCCCGCAGTTGCAGGTCACTGTTGCCTGATAGTAATTTGGATGGATTCCTTCTCTCATGATTTTCACCTCTCTATGATCATTTTGTTTTATACTTTTTTTATGCTTCACGCTTTTCTATAAACAGCTTTTTGATTATATCACATATGAGATTTGAATGCAAGAAATTTATAAAAATTTCTGCTTTTTTACCGTATTCACAAATTCGTCATTATTCCTTGTATGTGCAAACATGTTTAGAATCTGCTCTACTGCATCATCCGCCTTCATTCCGTTCAGAGCCTTGCGCATAATGTATGCTGCGTCCTGTTCATCTCTGGTAAACAGAAGGTCTTCTCTTCTTGTTCCTGATTTCTGAATATCAATCGCCGGAAATACCCGCTTCTCCTGAAGCTTTCGATCCAGCACAAGCTCCATGTTGCCGGTTCCCTTGAATTCCTCATAAATAACGTCGTCCATCTTGCTTCCTGTATCTACAAGGGCTGTGGCAAGTATGGTAAGGCTTCCTCCCTCGCGCATTTTTCTGGCTGCGCCGAAAAATCTCTTGGGCATGTGAAGCGCTGCCGGGTCAAGACCGCCGGAGAGAGTTCTTCCGCTCGGAGGAATCACCAGGTTATAGGCTCTTGCCAGACGGGTAATGGAATCCAGAAGAATGGTAACGTCCTTTTTGTGTTCCACCAGGCGCTTGGCTCTCTCAATGACCATCTCCGACACCCTCTTATGGCGCTCTGGAAGCTCGTCAAAGGTAGAGTAGATAACCTCCACATTCTTCCCCTGGATAGCCTCCTTGATGTCTGTAACCTCCTCAGGGCGCTCGTCAATCAGAAGAATAATCAGATGCATGTCCGGGTTATTATAGAGGATGGATTTGGCGGCGTCCTTTAAGAGGGTTGTCTTTCCTGCTTTTGGAGGAGAGACAATCATTCCTCTCTGCCCCTTTCCGATGGGGCTTACAATATCCACAATTCTCATGGCAGTGGTTCCGCCCGGTCTCTCCATGCGCAGGCGCTCATAGGGAAATACAGGCGTCATATCCTCAAAATTGCTTCTTCTGCTCGCAACAGACGGCGGCATACCGTTGACTGCGCTTACATATAAAAGGGCGCTGAACTTCTCTCCCTGGGTTTTGATTCGGATATTTCCCTGCAGAATATCCCCTGTCTTTAGGCCAAAGCGGCGAATCTGGGAAGGTGAGACATAGATATCGTTCTCTCCTGGAAGGTAATTGGCGCAGCGAATAAAGCCAAAGCCATCGGGCATTACCTCCAGAATACCGTGAGCCTTCTCACCGCTGTCCAGCTGAGAGGTATCCATGGCAGGTCTGTCTGCGTCTCTGTTCTCCTCTCTCTTATCCTCCTGACGATAATCATATCTGTGCTGGTCTCTTGGATTTCTCTCATATGCAGGTCTCGTATTCTCTCTGAGCTGAGCTGCCGGCGCGTTCTCTGAGGCCTTTTCCTGCGTGTCAACGGTCTTGGAAAGAACTTTCTCGGCTGCCTGTCCGGGAAGGTTCTCCTCTGGCTTCGTTTTCTCATCCTCAAGGAGCATCCTCTCTACAAGCTCCGGCTTCCGCAGAGTTGAAATTCCTTTTAATCCTCTGGCCTTTGCCAGCTCTCTGAGAACTGCCAAAGATAATGATTCATATTTTTCTCTCATACATTTACCTCGTTTTTTTATTGTAAGCAGTATCGGCCGCAGACACTTAGCTGATAATTTTCACTTGCATTATTTTTTCCACTAATAAAAGAATATAGAAAATCTTTTTTTTGCACATTCGTTCTTCAATAACTATTTAGGAAATTTATCCTGTTCGTTTTTACCAATGGAGTCCTCTTGTCTGAACCGACAGAATTAGGTACACACCCGTAGAAACAGATTTATCTTGCTTAGTATAACATACTTCATGCATTCTGGCAAGATATGTGAATATTACTTTTTTAGTTCTATTCTCTTTATCTGTTACTGTTCACTGCGTTCACAGCAACACGCTTCGCGATGCACAGAAATGCCGCATTCTGCCGCATTTCGCGCCGATTATCTCGGGGTTTTCGTGCCAGAGGCACGAAAACACCTCGCGGAATAGTCCCCCGTGAGCAGTAACCCTCTATGTTACCATTCACAGCAGTGCATCCCACAATTTATATTTGTATTGTCAAAAAAAGAATTTTCCTGTAATATATAGAGGAATATAATAGAAAAGGAGATTTACCTATGGGATTCTTTCAGGAGTTCAAACAATTCATCAGCAAGGGCAATGTAATGGACATGGCTGTCGGTATTATCATCGGCGGCGCCTTCACCTCCATTGTGACATCCCTGTGCGAGGACATCATCTCCCCTATACTGGGCATCTTCGGAGGACTGGATTTCAGTGAATATGTCCTGGATATCGGAGGAGCAACCTTAAAATACGGAAATTTCATCACCACAATCATCAATTTCCTGATTATGGCTCTGGTTGTATTCTGTATTGTCAAAAGCGTAAACGGCGCAGCTACCCAGGCTGCCAAACTGGCGCATCTGGAGAAGGAGGAGGCAGCTCCAACCACTAAGGTCTGCCCCTTCTGCAAATCAGAAATCGCGCTTGACGCCACCAGATGTCCGCATTGCACCTCCAAGCTCGACGAATAACATATCGTTCTCGTATAATGTTTTTTTGCAAAAATGGTTCGGCCTAGATAAGACCGAACCATTTTTCTCTCCTGCTTTCCGCAAAATGCAAAGCTGTTCGCAGGCACAAAAGCAGCATATCAATGTACCACATTTCCCAAAATCACATAGGAAACCACATACATAATAATCGTAGCCATCATGATTCCGCACAAAATGGCAAACGAGGATTTTTTAATGTCAATATCCAAAAGAGAGGCAATCAGCGCCCCTGTCCAGGCTCCAGTTCCAGGGAGAGGAATTCCCACAAAACACATAAGCCCCCAAAATTCATATTTCTTAATCTGGTCGCTCTTGCCCATTGCTCTGTCCTCAAGCTTTACAATCAGACCATTAAAAAGCTTTGTCTTTTTCATCAGCCGAAAAATCTGACGAATAAACAGCAGAATAAAGGGGATTGGAATAATATTTCCTGCAATGCAGAGCGGAATTGCCCTTGCAGCCTCGATTTTCAAAAGGGAGGCTGCAAGAAGCCCTCCTCTGAGTTCCAAAATCGGTATCATAGAAATAATGAAAATAACCGCCTCTGCTGAAATATAGGGGGATAAATTGGCGGTAAACCATTGTACCAGTGATTCCATAAATTTCTCCTATCTTTTTTATAATAATACCCACATCAGTGGATGCGGACATCGAGATATTTCTGTAAAAAGCCGATAAAGGCCTCCATTTCCTCTTGTGTTCCTATGGTTATGCGAAGGTAATTCTTGATTCTCTCTGCTGAAAAATACCGGACATAAATATGCTCTTTCCGAAGCGCCATAAACAATTCCTCTGCCAAAACACTCTCATGCGAGGCAAAAATAAAATTGGATTTGGAATCCCGGAAGGAAAAGCCCAGCTTCTTAAGCTCCCTCTTTGTCCATTCTCTGGTCTCCACAATTTTACGTACGGTGTCCTCAAAATATTCCTTATCCTGAATAGCAGCCACTCCCGTGAGTATGGCGGTTCGATTCATGGTATAAGAATTAAAGGAATATTTCACATCATTCAGGTATCGAATCAAGGCCGGATTGCCCATGGCATACCCAATCCGCATTCCTGCCATGGAGCGGGATTTGGAAAAGGTCTGCACAACCAGAAGATTATCATACTTTTCAATCAGAGGAAGCGCTGTCTGTGCGCCAAAATCCACATAAGCCTCATCCACAATCACAACAACATCCTGATTATGTCGGATAATATCTTCGATTTCCTCAAGCTCCATATCAACACCTGTGGGCGCATTGGGATTCGGGAAAATCACTCCCCCGTTTTCTTTGTAATAGTCCTCTTTTCTGATAGAAAAATTCTCTGTCAGAGCAGGTCTCTCGTAAGGAATGCGCAGGAGCTGTGCCCATACGTCGTAGAAGGAATAAGTAATATCAGGAAACAGAATCGGCCTTTCACTGTTAAAAAAGGTCATAAAACACATGGCCAGCACATCGTCTGAGCCTACTCCAACAAAAACCTGCTCCTTTTGCAGATGGTAGAAATCAGCCACAGCTCCCACCAGGTCTGCTGCTGTTGGGTCTGGATACAGGCGCATTTTGTCAGCATTCATGTTCCTGAGTATATTCTGAACTCCTGGTGCAGGAGGGTATGGATTCTCATTTGTGTTTAATTTAATCATATCCGGCTGATTTGGCTGTTCCCCAGGGGTGTAGGGTACCACCCTGCGGACGTTTTTTTCCCAGAGTTTCATCCTGTAAGGCTCCTCTCTTTCTTTTCCTTTTGTATGTTTTCGCTTATCTATTGTAAGCGCTGACAGCTTCTTTGTCAAAGGAATTCCGAATATTACTATATTTTTTCCACAGCTCGCCGTCCGTTACCTGGGAGATATCTGCTCATGCCCTAAAGGACTAGCTTCGCGTCGCCAGCATGGCAGCCACTTTCCGGGCTTATCGCGTAAAAAAAGAAGGCAGTACTTTTCTGCCTTCTTTGCGGATTAGATTTTAGAATATCCATAACCATTGACCATTGCGTCAATCTTCTGCTTGTTCCGGCACAGTGGGCAATCATGGCCTCTGTATGTTCCGTAGCTTGGAATATCCTTCTGCTGAAAAATAGAGCACACAGGAAGCTGGGCCACACTGCTTACAGCGCTGAAGATAGCTGCGATTCCGCTGATTTTTCCTCCATAATACAGAATACTTGCCACTGCCTTGGCAAGGGTCTCGCCTGTTGTGACAGAGCCATTAAGAATCAGGATGTTTTTTCCCTTAATCATCATCTGTATATTGTCCCTGAAAATCATCTGCCCCACATTATATTCCGGGGAAGTAACGTAAATTGTCTGATGCGCATTCATCGAGAGGATTCCTGCCTTTGTCAGCTCGTCTGCCAGATAAGCGCCCACAACCTCCAGACCATCCATACAGAGAATCGTATCTACCGGCGTTGTTGTTTCATAGTTTTTTGCAAGAACTCTGGCAATTCTCTTTGCCTCCGAACAGCGAGATTTCATCGTGGTAATATCCATGTAATGGGTAATGTGCGACTGAGGCGTCACAAAATGACCCGGGAAAATCTTGAGCTGAATCTGTTCGTCTTCTCGTGCATAAATTTTGAACATCTTTGATTCCATAAGGCAATCTCCTCCTTTTGTGCGTATTTCAAACCAATTTCGCATCCTTGAGAAATTTTATTGGTGATATTAACCATTTATACGCAAAATATTTCCTATATTATAGCACTAAAGACAACATTTTGGCAACACATTCTGCTTTCTTTTGTATTTTTAACATATCAAGCAAGTCTCCCGCTTCCATTTCGCACAGAAATAAGCGGTGAGTGGAGGACTTGCTCGTCTCACCATTTCCTCTGCGCAGCGCAGATAAGTTCCAGAACACTTCCTGCAATGCAGCGGGCCTTGTCTGAAATGGTAAAGCAATTTGCCATCTCTCCCCTTCTTGGGTCAATGTCTGCGATTTTAAAGCCCTCTGTCACAGGATAGCCATCTCTCAAAAGCCCTCGTATAATTCCTGAGAGCGACGCTTTCACAGGTACGCTTTCTCTTCCTGTCTCCACGCTGGCAATCACCTCTCCCTTTTGAACATAGTCTCCTATTTTCCTCACATTGCAAAAAACTCCCTGTGCCTGTGCATGAAGCACTCTCTCTGCTCCATAACCTCCAATCAATCCAGGAATTCCAGTATTGGCAAGAGCCTCCCCCTGCCGGATAATCCTGCCCAGATTGTGACCGCGCATGGTCTCTATCACAGCATCTACCTCCTTCCCTGCCGTAAAGCCCGGACCAAGAGCAATTGTCAGAGGAGCCATGCTCCGGGAGGTTCCCAGGTTTTTCTTTGCAAGAATAGCGTCCACTACCACACCTGGCCTGCACCTCTGGACGCACTCTGCGCGCTCATCTGCCAAAACCGGAACTTTTCCAGAGGACAGTATTTTCTCTGCTTCCTCCCAGCTTTGAATAAGTACCCCTGTCATCCCCTCCACACAGGTCTCTCCCTCATAAACAGCTTCGCACAGAGACACCTGCCTGCGGATGGCAGCCGGATGCTCTGTCTCTAATACAAGAACAGGAAAGCCTGCCGACCATAAACGATGAATCGTTCCTGTGGCAAGGTCTCCGCCTCCCCTTACAACAATAAGCTCTTCCATCTTGGTTTCCTCTCTTCTCTTATTTGTATTTCTTCCAACCAGACATAACTTCTTATTATAAAAGAATCTCTATTGCCTGCTGGAATTCCTGCTCCTTGTCTGGATATTTTTTCAGAAAATCCAAATATTCCAGAGGCTCCATGCGCCATGCCAGACCACAGCCTGCCGAAATCTCTACCGGCACAGGAATCAGCCTTCCTCCCACATGATTTTGGGTACAGAACTTCTCCATAGCCATGGCCTGTGAGGTTGTACGAAAGGTGAGAACCCTGTACTTTCTCTTCTGTCTCATAAACCCAATCCTCTTTCTGTATAATCAAGCAGAAATTCGCAATACCCATAGGACACGATGTCCGCTTCGCTACTTGCTTGATACGGTAAAGCTCAAAAATCTCTTGCAGCTACTTAGCAGACTGACTCTGCTAATGTGCGGATTGCCTCTATGGCGCAGTCAATTTCCCACTCTGTATTATAATGAGAAAAACTAAAGCGCACGGCTCCCTGCCTCTCTGTTCCAAGCGCCCTGTGCATGAGCGGTGCGCAGTGAGCGCCCGCCCTGACACAGATTTCATAGTCCTCCCAGAGCCAGTCGCTCACACTGCCAGAGTCTTCCTCTCCAATATTCAAAGATACGATTGCCGCCCGCACCTGTGCGTCAAAATCTCCATACACACATACATTTTCGATTTTCCGGATTCCCTTCACAAAGCGCGCCGCAAGCTGCTGCTCCTTCTGATAAATTTGGTCGATTCCTGTTTTTTCAAGGTAAGAGAGCGCAGCGCACAAACCTGCAATCCCATGAGCATTCAGTGTCCCTGCCTCCAGCGCTGTCGGCATCTCAGACGGGTGTTCCCTTGCATAGCTGTGAACTCCGCTTCCTCCTACCTTAAGAGGACGCACAGAGAGTCCCTCCCGCACATACATTCCTCCTGTTCCCTGAGGGCCGAGAAGCCCCTTATGCCCGGTAAAGCAAAGCACATCAATTCCTGTTTTCTGTACGTCTATAGGCAAAATTCCTGCTGTCTGAGACGCGTCCACAATGAGAAGAAGACCATGCTCCCTGGTAAAAGAAGCTACCCTCTCAAGGTCTGTCACATTCCCTGTAAGATTCGAGGCGTGGGTAATCACAACTGCTCTTGTATTTTCCCTGCGCTTCTCCTCCAGCTCCTCATAGCAGAGACGCCCCTTCCTATCCGCATGAATAAAGCTTACCTCCACACCCTGTTTTTCCAGAAGATACAAAGGCCTGAGTACAGAATTATGCTCGCATTCTGTGGTAAGTACATGGTCGCCGCAGGAGAAAAGTCCCATAAGCACTGTATTCAAAGCCTCTGTTGCATTGGAGGCAAAGGCGATTCTTGTAGGAGCCTCTGCATGAAAAAGCCCTGCCAGTTTCTCTCTGGTCTCATACACTGTCCGGGCAGCCAAAAGTGTAGGGTCATGCGCCCCTCTTCCTGCGTTTCCGAGTGTGGAAACAGCCCTGCACACTGCCTCCTGTACCTCCCGGGGCTTTTGAAGGGAGGTCGCTGCATTATCAAAATACATCATGGCTTTACAATCACACCTGCGCCTGTCATCTTCTCTGCAATCACATACATATTTGTGACAGCCCCCACCTGAAGCTTCTCAGTAAGTCCATAATGATTCAGGCAGGTTCCGCAGGTGAGAATTTCCACACCCTCTGCCTCCATACTCTTCAAATCCTCCAGGGCAGCAGATCCCTCGCAGGTAAAGGCTGCCCCTCCATTATAGAAGAGAATCGTTCGCGGAAGCTCCTCCTGCTGCGCCAGCGCATACAGAAAGCTCTTCATAAGCGCCCTTCCAAGCTCCTCGCTTCCCTCTCCCATCTGTGAGGATGAAATCGCCACAACGATGTTCCTTCGCCTGTCCGGGCAGCACTCCTGCACCTCTTGTGCCGCCTCTTTCTCTGCCTCTTCCTTTTTCGCTTCCTCTCCCTCCACGGTCAGAAGCACTTGATATCTGCGTTCCTCAAGCTTTTGTGACTTCACTCCATAGCCCTTCTGAACAGCCATCTTAGTAAGATTCTGGACAGCGATTTCATTGTCCACAAGAACCTCTACCTGTCCTCCCCCCTGAAGACTCTTAACTGCATTTTTTGCCTTTACAACCGGTATGGGGCAGGCGTCCCCTATTGCATTTACTTTTATCATCTGTTTTTATCTCCTATCTGCAGCATACCCTTTGGAAGCCTGAAAGACCCCATCTGCTCTGCTTTTCTTCTCATGAGCAAGGGCTGTCTGCGCCTTGCCCTGCACTCACTAAAATCTCTGTCTCTGCCTTCTCAAGAAGTTCTCCAACGATTCCTGCCGGAAGTCCCGCAGCCTGAAGCTCTTTTAAAAGCGCTTCTGCCTGACTCTCCTCTGCTGCAATCAGAAGTCCTCCCGACGTCTGAGGGTCAAACAATACCTCTTCCATGGCAAAGGATATTCCTTCAAATTTTACATATTTTCCAAAATGATTTCTGTTTCTCTGCGCTGCTGCTGTCAGAAGAAACTCGTCCGCATAGGCGAGGGCTTCCTCAAAAACCGGCACCTCATCTGCATAAATTTTGCAGGACAGCCTTCCATCCAGCATCTCATGAAGGTGTCCCAGAAAGCTAAAGCCTGTCACGTCTGTGCAGGCATGAATATCATACTCTCTGCATATCTGGGAGGCATATTTATTGAGCTGCATCATAGATTCCTTGGCAGCGCTAAGAGCCTCCCTGGATGCCTCTCCCACACGGTTTGCTGTGCAGATAATTCCCACCCCCAGCTTTTTGGTAAGAATCAGTCTGTCCCCGGCTTTTCCCTGATTATTAGGATATATATGCTCTGGATGAACAACTCCTGTCACAGAAAGTCCGTATTTCACACCACTGTCTGCAATGGAATGCCCCCCTGCGAGGATTCCTCCTGCCTCTGTCACCTTCTCGCTGCCTCCGCGCAGAATTTCTCCCAGGATATTTAGATCCATTTCCTCAGGAAAGCATACAATATTGAGCGCTGTTTTCACATCCCCACCCATTGCATATACATCGCTTAAAGCATTTGCAGCTGCGATTTTTCCAAAAATATAGGGGTCGTCCACCATAGGAGGAAAGAAATCCAAAGTCTGCACAATGGCCGTATCCTCTGTGATTTTATAGACCGCTGCATCATCCCTGCTGTCATACCCAATCAGCAGGTTCTCATCCTCTATTCCTCTTGGGAGCTTTTCAAGCACCCTGCCAAGAATGCCTGCTCCCAGCTTTGCAGTGCAGCCGCCTCCCTTGCAAAAAACAATTTTTTCTTCCATTTTCCATCTCCGCGTCAAAGGCCAAGTGCATCCAGAATGCTCAGCTTTTCTCTTGTAATCACTATATCCTCCGCATTCAGTCTTCCCATTGGAACTGTCTTATTCTTTCCATGGTAATCGCTTCCTCCGCTCACCAGGAGTCCTCTCCTCTCTGCGTGTGAGAGAAGGAAGGAAACCTCTTCCATGGTATATCTGGAATAATAGCATTCCAGACCCCGAATTCCCATTTCTGCAAGAAGTTCAAGCTGCCTGTCAAACTGCTCTTCTGTCAGACGCTTTTCACCTTCTCCTCCCAGGGGATGCGCCCAAACCGGAATTCCTCCTGCTGCAAGAATCGCCTGGATTGCCATGTCGGCTGGGATTCTGTCATTTCCTGTCTTACAGCCATTAATATAAGTACGTATGGCCTTGTCAATATTTTCAGCGATTCCTTTTTTTACCAGAAGCCTTCCAAGATGCGGTCTTCCTACACTCTCTATAGCGCGCAGACCATCGATCTCTTCCTGTGTAAAGGAGATTCCCTGTACTTCCTGAAGATATGCCAAACGAAGCTCGAATTTCTGCCTGCGGCGAAGCTTTCCCTCCTCAAGAGCTGCCCTGATGGAGGGATGCGCAGGGTCGTATTGATAACCCAGGATATGGCATTTTCCCGCCTCAGTATAGCAGGAAAATTCCACTCCGTAGAGGAACTGAATTTCTTCTGGAACAAGCCCTGCCAAAGGCTGGCAGCCTGCAATCGTGTCATGGTCTGTGAGTGCAAAGATACAAATATCCTTATCCTTTACATGAGAAATCAGTTCCTCTATGCCATCGCTCCCATCCGAAAAATTACTGTGCATATGCAAATCTATCTTAGAATTCATAGTTCAGATTTTCCTTTCTGTATATTGATTTGTCAAACATAAACCAGCGTTCTTATCGCAAAAGCTCCAAAAGCTCTTCCTTTGTAAAGCTTCCGCTGTTCATTCCCTCTCCTCCAAGAACCTGGTCCGCAAGCTGTGATTTCCTGTCCTGAAGATTTGTAATGCTCTCCTCAATGCTGCCCTTTGCAATCAGCTTGTACACACTCACCACATTCTCCTGTCCGATTCGGTGCGCGCGGTCTGTTGCCTGATTCTGCACAGCCACATTCCACCACGGGTCATAGTGAATCACAATATCGGCTGCCGTCAGGTTCAGGCCTGTTCCTCCTGCCTTCAGAGAAATGCAGAACACCTGTGTATCATCTGTCTGAAACGCCTCCACCAGCTCCCTTCTTTTTTCCTTTGTCGTGGAGCCCGTGAGAGAATAATAAGAAATCTTCTCCTCCATAAGGCGCTCCTCCAGTCTTTGGAGCATAGTCGTAAACTGAGAAAAAAGAAGAATCTTATGTCCCGCACTTATCGCATTTTTAATCAGGTCTACACACACCTCTGTTTTTGATGAACCTCCCTTATAGCCCTCGTACAGAAGAGACGGATCGCAGCAGAGCTGTCGGAGCTTTGTCAGCTCTGCAAGAATCTGAAGCTTGGATTTATTGAATTCCTCCTCTGTATTTTTATCCAGAAGAATGCGAAGACGCTGCACATGGGCGTCATACAGGGACTGCTGTTCTCCCTCCATTCGCGCATACACGCATTCCTCAAGCTTGTCCGGAAGGTCTGTGAGTACCTCTTTTTTCAGCCTTCTAAGCACAAAAGGACGAATCATTCTCTGAAGGAGGGAGAGCGCCTCCTCCTTCTCTCCCTGAACAGCAGGACTCTCGATATCCTCCCTGAATTTCTGATAGGTATACAAAAATCCCGGCATCAGATAATCAAAAATGCTCCAAAGCTCGCTGAGCCTGTTCTCTATGGGAGTTCCTGTGAGAGCCATCCGAAACACGGACTGTATCTGCTTGACAGCCTTTGTGGCCTGGGTATTGTGGCTCTTTATATACTGCGCCTCGTCAATAATCTGGCAGAAAAAGGAAAAACCCTTATAATACTCCAAATCCCTCTTTAACAAATCATAGGAGGTCAGGAGGATTTCTCTTTCCTTCACATCCAGAAGAAGCTTCTTTCTCTCCGCTGCCGTTCCTGTTATCATGCGCACAGGAAGAGAAGGAGCGAATCTCTCAAACTCTGATTTCCAGTTAAACACCAGAGAGGTCGGACAGATAATAAGGGTTCGTCTGTTGTCCCCCGGCTTGGCTTCCTTATATTCAGACAGAAGAAAAGCAATCACCTGAAGCGTCTTTCCAAGACCCATATCATCTGCCAAAATACCTCCAAAGCCATTGTGGCAGAGCGTCTTTATCCACAAAAAGCCTCTCTTCTGATACTCTCGAAGGATGCCCTCCAGCTCTGACGGAAGTTCAAAATCATTATCCTCCACTGTCTTCATGTTTCGGATAAGAGCACGAAACTCCTTGTTTCTGCTAACCGGTACAGAGCTTCTTTTGCGAAGCTCCCCGTCCAGGTACAGAGCACGGTATTTTGGCACAGAGATAACCTCCTGCCCAAGCTGGGAGGCAGACAGATTCAGCCCCTTTTTAAGCTCCAGAAGGGTCGATATGCCTTCATCCTCCATGTTCACGAACTCTCCGTTTTTGAGTCTGTAATACTTCTTCCTGGGATTATAACGTGACAGAATCTCCATCAGAGACTCTCTTGACATCTCCTGGGAGGTCATCTTAAGCTCGAGCCAATCTCCGTTTACAGCCAGTCCCACTGACACCCTTGGCGACGACAGCATACCCATGCGCTTGAGAGAATCTGAGACAAATACCTCTCCAAGCCTGTGCATGGCAGGAATTCCATACACAAAAAGCTCATAGAGCTTATCCTCGTCATCTGCAAGCACCATCACCTGCTCCCTGTCATCATAGGCATTGCAGTAGGCTCCAGCCAGTTTTCCCACCTCTGTCTCCCGGACAATATCTCTGGTAAAATCCGCCTTTTCCTTTGAATATACATTGTATTTTTTATCTCCATATACAGCCAGAACCTTGCAGGTGATATAATCCTTCTGCGGCGCATCCAGATAAATTTCAAAGGCAGCCGTCTCAAGACCATAGGAAGCAGGGTCAAACCTTCTTCGCACACACTTATAGTGCTGTTCAAACACAGGAAGCAATTCTCTGCAGAACAACGGGATGTCCTGTGTTCCTACAAACATCTTCTTATCCCTGATTTCTGACATGTACTTCAGGAAATCATAAATTGGCTCTAGCTCATTCTTTGGGACAAGGTAAATACGGCCTTTATCAAAATAAATACAGTACCTGTTTCCTTCATATCCAAGCATCTGGTTTATCTCAAGCTCAACGCCGTTTTGTTTTCCTGTAAGCGTCATCGTGCGAGGGAGCTTCTCATCCGTGACATGCCATTTTTCCTGTCCTTGATTCTCAATGTCGCCGATAAATTCTCTGTGTCCCATGCTTTCCAGAAATTCCTCAAGCTCCTGTGTTGTCAGAGAAATACATCGCGTATTCTGACTGTAGCTGCTATAACCGGAATAGCTGCCGTAGCCATATCCCCCTGATGGGCGGCGGCGCATTCGGGTCTGGTTCACCCAGTTTGTGATAAACCTCACCACCGGCACAGAATCCTCGTCAAAGGCTTCCATGGAATGCAGGAATTTCAGCCTTTGCCCATAGGAAAATTCCTCCTGCTTTTCCACACGGGAGGCAAAGGCATATACATCCTTCAGCACATATTTCTGCGTGATTCCGATTTTAAATTCCAAAGACAGACTGCTCCTGTCGCATGTCAGATACGGCTCTAGCCTGACAGCCCCTCTCACCTGATTCTGAATATCTGAAATTCTGCGGTTCACCTTAGCGGCCAGGAGCCTCTGCATGGCAGGAGTGGTCGGAGATATCACTTTTTTTCTCTGCATTTTGCGGGATACTTTGGCGTCTGTGCCTTCAATTCCCAAAGCACGCTGCATCTGAAGCGCTGGATTTTGTTCCTCCATCTGCCTCTGCTTGAGTTCCTTTTCTTTTTCCTCCATGTATCTGAGAGCTACTGCCGCACAGTGCTTACAGATTCCGCTGTAGCTGTAAAAGGCAGGACAGGAGCAATATGCCTTTTTCATCTGATTTGATGCCTTGTCGCAGGCGAGAACAACCTCATATTTCTTCCGGCCGCTTCCCTGCACCTCGGCTGTGATATAATCTATGTCGTCCTTTTGCTCCTCAAGCTGAAAGCTCAAAATCCTCTTTGCCTGATAAATCAGCTCTCCCCTCTCATAGGAGGTATTGCCTGCCATGCGGCGAATATAGCTTTTTGTCATCATACTTTTGCCTGTACCCTCTCTGCTTTTGTGTCTTTTTATTCCATTTTGCTCAGGTATTGCTCAAATACATCCAGAGCCGCCTCCACAGGCTCAGGCGTGGACATGTCTACTCCGCAGATTTTCAGGAGGTCAATCGGATTTTTGGAGCTTCCGCCGCTTAAAAAACGCTTATATTTTTCTACAATTCCGGGCTCGTTGCTAAGGATTTTGCTGCTTATGGCAATAGCAGCCGCAAAGCCGGTGGCATACTGATATACATAAAACGGGTTATAAAAATGCGGTATTCTGGACCACTCATGGGAAATCTCCTCATCCACCACCATATTGCTGCCAAAATATCTCTGATTCAGCTCCAGATAGCATTGATTGAGCGTTTCTGCTGTCAGAGCCTCCCCTCTTTGCACTGCCTGATGCGTCAGCATCTCAAACTCTGCAAACATGGTCTGGCGATACATAGTGGTTCTGAACTGTTCCAGAAAATAGTTAATAAGGTACTTTTTCTCATCTTCATCTGTACTGCGCTCCATCAGGTCGTGAATCAGAAGAGCCTCATTGCAGGTAGAGGCCACCTCTGCCACAAAGATCCGATAACCAGCATACAGGTACGGCTGTGTATGATTCGAGTACCAGGAATGCAGGGAATGTCCCATCTCATGCGCCAGAGTGAACACATCCTTAAGTCCTCCATGGAAATTCAGAAGTACATAAGGATGAGGCTCATAGGCTCCCCAGGAATAGGCTCCTGTACGCTTTCCGGTATTCTCATAGACATCTATCCAGCGATTGTCAAAGCCCTCCTGAAGAATGGCAAGATAGTCCTCGCCAAGAGGAGCAAGACCTCTCCTTACAATCTCCTTTGCCTCCTCAAAGCTGTAGGTTTTCTGCGGACACCTTACCATAGGGGTATAGATATCATACATGTGAAGCTCGTCAAGGCCCATAAGTCTTTTTCTCAGCTCCATGTAGCGGTGCATGAGAGGAAGGCGTCTGTTGATTGTTTCTATCAGGCTGTGATACACAGACACTGGGATTTCATTTATGTCCAGAGCTTCCTTCATGGAGGAGGCATAGTGATGCTCCTTTGCAAAGAAATCTGCCTGTCTGGCATTTGCATAATACACGGCTGCAAGGGTGTTTTCAAACTGCGCATACACAGAATAGAGGCTCTGAAAGGCATTTCTGCGAAGCGTCCTATCCTCCTTCTGAAGCATGGAAATATAGCTTCCCTGTGTCAGAGGCAGAGCCTTTCCATCGCTTCCGCACACATCTGGAAAGCGGATATCTGCATTATTGAACATAGAAAAAATATTTGACGGAGCCTGACCCAGATCCCCTGCCTTGGAGAGGAGCGCTTCTGTGTCTGCGTCCAGCACATGCTCTTTTCTTCTTGTAATCTGCTCAATAAATCTCTTATACATAGAAAGAGCGTCTGCTTCTGCAGTCTGGCCAGCAGCGTTTGCAGCCTCACAGGCGCCAAAATAACTGCCGAGCTTTTCCTCCGGAAGGGTCAAAAGCTCAGGCTCCAGCCATGCCGTACACTGGCTGAGTCTGGTTCCCAGAAGCTGCGCCTCCTGGCTCATCTTCTGATATTTGGCATTGGCAGTATCCTCATGATATTTTTGATTCGCATATACATATAGCTTTTCAAAAGTCCGATTCATCTCCTCATAGAGCCTCAATGTTTCAAGAAGCTCCTTTGGTCCCCTGGAAAGCCTTCCCTGAAAAGAGGAAAATCTCTCCATCATCCTCTCTGTCTTCTCTCTGTCCTTATCATATAAATCCTCAGAAGCGTAGAGATCCTCCATGTTCCAGGTGTCCTCTGTCTTCTGCTCTGCTCTGGAAATTATTCTATACTCCTCCACGATTGTCCTCCTTGTTCTATGCCCAGGCCAATGTCCTGCGCTGTTTTTTATATCCTCTTCTATTTTACCCGACAAAGGCAAAATATCAATGCCTTTTATCGAAAATTTTTATATGTAAAATACCCCCTAAGCAGATTTTGGTTATTAACCTTATCTGCTTAAGGGGTATCCTATCGTTTAAAGGAAAGCTCTATTATCCCGCATATTCCAGGGCTCTCTCCACCGGCGTATAACGCTCAGAATTCAGATGTGCTTCCAAAAGCTCCTGCGGGGAGGGAGTTCTGTAATCCATATCCAGTGAAGAGGTCAGCACCATGTTCAAAATAGCAGGGCTAAATCCGCTGATAAGAGCTACGCCCATCTCATTCTCGCGAATCGGCACAATCCCTGTCCTGGAGCATATATTCCAGAAAATCAGACGAGGGGGCTGATAGCCTCTTGCTCTGTATTTTTCTGAAATCTCTTCAAAGAGAGTCTTTGACACGCCTCTTCTTTTGTTCCGGTAGCTCACATCATAGGTGCAGGAGTCAAACTCCATGTCTGACAGGATGAGAACATTATCTGGTATCTCCCCCTGCCTCATTTTATTTTTTACTGCTGTCTCAAGAATCAAGTCAAACACTCTTTCAATATTGGTGTTTGCACACTCATCATGTTCAAGTGCAGTCAAAAGCTTTTCTCTAAGAGAAGCATCCCCGGATAAATCCACCATCTGCGGTCTCTGGCTGAAGGTAATATAGCGGTTCTGAAATTCTCCCTTGCAGCGCTCTGCAAAGTAAATGGCCAGTGCATTTGCCACGTCCAGACAGGTCACACTGCTTCTTCCGACAGGGCTTAACATACTGCCCGATCCGTCTGCCACACAGATGGTACTCTCCTCTCCCTTTACATAGTCTGGAAGAGCCTTCCACAGAAGCAATGCTTCCTCAAAGGAAGCGTCCAGAGCTTTTTGCAGACTTTCTATCGGTCTCATTTTTTTCTCCTTATTCTCTCATCTGCTCCTCTGAGCAGATGCTTCAAGACGGCTTTGGCTTAAATATGAGCCGGCAAATACTTTTATTGTAATTGCTCTTGGCTCAACCCTGGGAAGTACCTCACTTACCTCATATTTATGCAGCAATGCCTGCTCGTTTTTGTTTCTGCTCTCAAAAGGACAGCAGTAAACCAAAAATACCGAAACGTAAGCTACCTTCTTCCTCTCACATCTCCTGAATTCTCGTCATAATTTAATTGCTGTAGCCGTCTTTCCACCAGCTGCTGCAACAGGTATATCCCTGTTACATATAGAATAATATCACGCAAAAAGCTCCCTGTATACAAACCTGTGGTTTAATACAAGAAGCTTTTTGGTCACTATGCTTTACACACGTTCTGTGAAATCATGCAGCATTCCTATTTCCTTTTATCTCTGGACTCTTGCTCCCGCGCCGCCCATGACTGCTTCCACTTCCTTTTTGCTTGCCATGGTAGTGTCTCCTGGCGTTGTCATTGCCAGCGCTCCGTGGGCTGCTCCATAATTCACGGCCAGCTGCGCATTCTGTGTTGTCATAAGTCCATAAATCAGACCTGACGCAAAGGAATCGCCGCCTCCCACACGGTCCATGATTTCCAGTCCCTTATAATCCTTTGCCTTATAAATCTCCCCGTCTGCCCAGCAGATAGCACTCCAGTCATTCACGGTCGCTGTCTTTACCTCCCTGAGAGTAGTGGCAACTGCCTTAAAGTTAGGATAGGTCTGTGCCGCCTGGTTAATCATCTTTTTATAGCCGTCAAGGTTCAGCTCCTTGAGATTTTCATCATTTCCCTCAATCTCAAAGCCAAGGCAGGCCGTAAAATCTTCCTCATTTCCAATCATGACGTCCACATACCTGGCAATCTCCCTGTTGACTTCCTGAGCCTTTGCCTGTCCTCCGATTGCACTCCACATGGATGGACGGTAGTTCAAATCATAGGACACAATAGTTCCATATTTTTTTGCAGTCTTAATTGCCGCAAGCACAGTTTCACAAGACTGCTCAGAGAGAGCCGCATAAATGCCTCCTGTATGCAGCCAGCGAACACCCAGTTCTCCGAAAATATATTCAAAATCAAAATCCTCTGGGCGCGCCTTGGAAATAGCTGTGTTTGCTCTGTCCGAACAGCCGACAGCTCCTCGAATTCCAAAGCCCCTTTCTGTAAAATTGATTCCATTGCGGCAGATTCTTCCGATACCATCTGTTTTCATCCATTTTATAAGGGAAGTATCCACACCGCCCTGCAAAATAAAATCCTCCATCAGCATTCCGACTTCATTGTCTGCAAAGGCGGTTATCACTGCAGTTTTCATGCCAAAGCATCTTCGAAGGCCTCGAACCACATTGTATTCTCCACCGCCCTCCCATGCGCGAAAGCTCCTGGCTGTGCGAATTCTTCCTTCTCCCGGGTCAAGCCTGAGCATCACCTCTCCAAGGGATACTGCGTCAAATCTGCACTCCTTTTCTGGTCTTATATTCAGATTCATCCTTTTTCCTCCTTTAGCTGCGAGTCTGTTTTGCCAGTGCAGCAGCTTCCTTTGTCAACTCCTTGATTTTCTCAAAATTGCCTTTCTCAATCAGACTGCCCTTTACCATCCAGCTTCCTCCGCAGCACAGAATCTTGGGAAATTTCAGATAAGCCCCAAGGTTCCTTTCGCTGATTCCTCCTGTGGGCATAAACCTGAGCATGGTGTACGGCGCAGCCATAGCCTTTATCATGGCGAGCCCACCCACCTGCTCTGCCGGAAAGAATTTTACCACCTTAAGTCCGCGCTTTACTGCCTGGGCAAGTTCAGAAGGCGTGATGCAGCCTGGAAAAACCGGAATCTCTCTTTCCAGACAATAATCCACAATCTCTGCGTCAAAACCCGGACTTACAATAAATTTTGCGCCTGCTCTGACCGCGCGCTCCACCTGTTCTGTTGTAAGAACGGTTCCTGCTCCAATTAGCATTTCCGGATATTTCTCACACATCAGACGAATAGCCTCCCCTGCTGCCTCTGTGCGGAAAGTCACTTCCGCGCATGGAAGCCCTCCCTTTGTCAGTGCATCTGCGAGAGGAAGCGCGTCCTCTGCCCGATTCAGCACCACTACAGGCACAACTCCAAAATCATAAAACTGTTCTTCTATTGTTCTCATCTTCCAATTCCTCTTCATAAAAATAGATGATCCATAACGTTCTGTACTTTAACGTATCAAGCAAGTAGCGAAGCAGACATCGTGTCCTGTGGGTATTGCGAATTTCCGCTTGCCTACTCCAGATATGCGCCCTTCATAGGACTTGCCGCATGCTGGCTGAACAGGCGAAGCACTCCCTTCTTATACTTTGGCTCCCTCTTTTTCCAGTTTCTGCGGCGCTCCTCAAGAACAGCGTCCACCTCCTTTGGCGTCTTCTTCTCTCCGTGGATTCCTATAATGTTCAGCCTTCTCTGCATCACATCAATCTCGATCAGGTCTCCTTCCTCCACAAGGGCAATCGGTCCGCAGTCAACAGCTTCTGGACTGCAATGTCCAATCACAGGACCCGTAGATGCGCCTGAGAAGCGGCCGTCTGTAATCAGAGCAATGCTTCTTCCAAGCTCCTTATCGCTGCTGATTGCCTCTGAGGTATAGAACATTTCCGGCATACCGCTTCCCTTTGGTCCCTCGTAGCGGATAAATACTGCATCTCCCTTCTGAACCTTGTGCTTTAATACCGCGTCCAGGCACTCCTCCTCACTGTCAAAGGGTCTGGCTCTTAGAACGGCCTTAAACATTTCCTTTGGGCAGGCAGTGTGCTTGATGACCGCTCCCTCTGGCGCCAGATTGCCTCTGAGAATGGCAATGCTTCCATCCGTTCCGATTGCCTTGTCATAAGGACGGATAATGTCTTCCTTTTTAATAGAAATATTGTAACGCCTGCCAAATTCCTGAAGCCATTTATCACATCTTTCGTAGAAGCCATTTGCTTTCAGCTCATCCAGATTTTCGCCCAGGGTCTTTCCTGTAACAGTCATCACATCCAGATGAAGATGTTCTCTGATTTCCTCCATAATGGCCGGAACTCCTCCTGCGTAATAGAAGCATTCTGCTGGCCAGCGTCCTGCCGGGCGCACATCCAGAAGATAGTGTGCATTTCTATGCAGTCTGTCAAAGGTATCTCCTGTTATCTCGATGCCGAATTCATGAGCAATCGCCGGAATATGCAGCAGACAGTTCGTGCTTCCTGACACAGCCGCATGCACAAGGATCGCATTTTCAAAACTCTTCATGGTGACAATATCGCTCGGGCGCATATTAGGCATAGAGGCAAGCCTTACTGCCTGCTTTCCTGCTTCTCTTGCAAAGGTCTTTAAATCAGGACTGGTTGCCGGCATCAAAGCGCTTCCAGGAAGAGCCAATCCCAGAGCCTCAGCCATAATCTGCATAGTGGAGGCAGTTCCGATAAAGGAGCAGGCACCGCAGCTTGGGCAGGCATTGCATTTTGCCCAGTTCAGCTTCTCTTCATCGATCTCTCCTCTCTGATACTTTGCGCTGTACATTCCCAGCTGCTCCAGGGTGAGCATCTCAGGGCCTGCATTCATGGTTCCTCCTGGAACTACGACAGCGGGAATATCCACTCTTGCAAGTCCCATCAGATTTCCAGGCATTCCCTTGTCACAGCTTGCAAGGTAAACACCTGCATCAAAGGGCGTTGCATTTGCATGAATCTCAATCATGTTTGCAATCATTTCCCTGCTTGCCAGACTATAGTTGATTCCGTCTGTTCCCTGGCTTTCTCCGTCGCAGATGTCTGTGCAGAAATAGCGGGCGCCATAGCCTCCGGCCTCCTCGATTCCCTTTCGTACCTCCTCAACTAAAATATCCAGATGCCCACTTCCCGGATGGCTATCGCCAAAGGTACTCTCTATCATAACCTGCGTCTTTGATAAATCCTCAAGTCTCCAGCCGGTTCCAATGCGGAGCGGGTCAAGCTCTGGCGCCAGCTTTCTCATTTCCTGACTTTTTAACTGCATAATACTTCTCCTTTCTGCGGACAGCTGCTCCAGCCTCACAGCCGCCGCATTCATGTGTGCGTAAATATTTATTATATTCAACCTGGCTGGCAGTCCTCCTGCCTGTATAAGGGCTTTTCTCTGAAAATATCGCCCTCTCTTTAAGCAAAGAATGAAATAATTAATGCTACTACAAAACCAGTTCCTCCTACCAGAGTCTCCATAATGCTCCACGTCTTCAGAGTCGTCTTCTCATCCATTCCAACCAGAGACTTTACCAGCCAGAAGCCAGAATCATTAAAATGTGAGCACACGGTTGCCCCTCCTGCAACCGCTGCTGTTGTACATGCCAGATACAAAGGCGACAGGTCTGCAATTCCGGGCATGGCTGCAATAATGCCTGCTGCCATTGTCATGGCAACGGTTGCAGAGCCTACACAGATTCTTACAAGAGCAGCTACAAGAAATGCCACTACCACAATCGGAAGGTTTGCAGCAGAAACTGCATTTCCAATCACATCACCCAGTCCTGAATACTGAAGCACATAGCGGAGAACGCCGCCGCAGGCAGTCACCAGAAGAATAAGTCCTGTCGGCTCCAGAGATTTTGTCATGATTTTCTCCAGCTCCTCTGTATTATAGCCATGCTTGATTCCCAGAACAAACATAGCCACAACCGTAGCGATCAGAAGCGCTACAAACGGCTCTCCAAGAAAGCTCAAAATCGGTGCAAGTCCGCTCATTGCCGGAACCACTCCTGCCACAGAATCCAGAATAATCAGCACAAGAGGAATCAGAATAATTCCCACGATTGTCCAGAAATTCGGGAGCTTGGATTCATCAAAATTTTCCTGGTTTGCCACATGCTCAGGAACAGGAATCATATACTTGTTTCCACAAACAGAACCCCAGATAGGACCTGCAACAATCATGGAAAAAATACCGCAGACAACACCTACCATAATCACCCAGCCAAGCTCCACGTCCAGCATGGTTGCCACCAGAACCGGTCCAGGCGTGGGTGGAATAAAGGCATGGCCTACAGCAAGCCCTGCAAGCAGAGGAATCGCATAGAACAAAGAGGAACGGCTGGTTCTCTTTGCCAGAGAAAAGGCCAGCGGAATCAAAATAATTAATCCTGCGTCAAAAAACACCGGCATTGCAATAACCAGACCCGTAATTCCCAAAGCCCAGGCAGCCTTCTTGTCGCCAAACCATTTGACCATGGTGACGGCCAGCGTCTGGGCTCCGCCAGACGCCTCCAGGATTGCTCCAAACATAGAGCCAAGGCCTACCAACAAAGCAATTCCCTTGAGTGTGTTTCCAATTCCATCATTCACTGCCGTCACAATATCATCAAACGGCATCCCTGCTCCAAGACCAATCACAATCGCGCCAATCAGGATTGCAACCATAGCCTGAATTTTAAACTTAATAATCAATACCAATAATAACACAAGCCCTACCAGCGCAGCTATCACCAATCTGGTCGGATTGAGTGTTGCGGTCACATCTGTACCCATTAAAAAATCCTCCTTAATCTCTGAAACCATTTTATTGTGCTTCCATTATGCCGTTCCTTTGAGTCTAAACATCTGACGTCTTATGTTTTATAATTTTATTATATTATTTAGGTTTGATTTTGTCAATATGTCTGATGTTTACTTTGTCTTTTCTCTTATTTGCACAAAAAAGAGGCAGTATTTTAGAAAAAATCCTGCCTCTTTTTGTGCATTTTTTATATTTTTCTTTTCTTTCTCAGCATTCAGAAAAGCAAATACATCCGATGTTTAATAGAATACCTGTTTTTTTACGAGGCATTCTTATTATTTCAAGAATCTCTGCTCTTTATTCCTTGTTTATTTTCTATTTTTTCTGAATTTTGCTCTTCCAGCATTTTCATAATCGTCTGACGATTATAAGTCAGATGCATAATCATTGCACATTTTGCTCCAACAGCATCCCTTTTTGTGATCGCCTCTGTAATTGCCCGGTGTGTCTCAATCGTTTCCTTCATCAGCATACGATGGGTAAGGTTTGCGAATGTGACAACTGCAGAATTGATAACCGGTACCAGGATTTCCACAACCCGGTTTTTGCTGCATCTGGCAATGCAGGTGTGAAATTCAATATCCTTGTTTATATGATTCCTTCCGCTCAGATATCTCTCCTCTGTTTCCCTGCATAATTCCTGTAATTGCTTCAAGTCCTCCTCTGTCGCATATTCGCAGGCCAGGGAAGCAATTTCCGGCTCCAGCATAAGCCTTACGTCAAAAAGCTCCAGCGCCAGCTTGTATTTGTCATCTATTCCTCCAAGCCCCAGAGGATCCTCCTCCGGGGTGCTTGTATTTATAACATAGGTTCCAGAGCCTCTTCGCACCTCCAGAATTCCCTTGGAAACCAGCCCCTTTACTGCCTCTCGAATTGTACTCCTGCCCACCCCGAACTTTTCCGCCAGTTCAAATTCATTGGGAATTTTCTGTCCGATTTCTATGGGTTCATTTAAAATATAATTGAGCAGCTCTTCCTCTACCTGAGAACCAAGAAGCTTTTTATTCATTTTCTCAAAACGATACATTCTTATTACTCTGTCCCTCACTTTTTTTCTTCAGGGAGCTTTCTCCTGTGCCTCTGCGTACTCTGCGCTTCCAAAGCAGAGATTTCCCTGATTCCTTGCGTTTACGAACCATCCGCTTCTGTACGATGATTACGGCAAAATATGTCCTGCTGCCAGATAAATCCGATACCATTCCTCTCTGGTAAGCGTAATTTCCACTGCTTTTGCTATCTCCTCTATCCGCCCCTCGTTCATGGTTCCTGCAATCATCTGCATGTTCGCCGGGTGGCGCAGGATCCAGGCTGTGGCTATCATTGTCTTTGTGGCGTTATACTTGTCTCCGATTTCTCCAAGCACCTGATTAAGCTCAGGATAGCTGCTGCTGTCAAGAAAAATCCCGTTTCCTCGTCCATCCTGGAAGGGCGACCAGGTCTGTATGGTGATGTCCCAAAGCCGACAGTAGTCCAGCACGCTTCCATCTCTGTCAGATGCGCCCTCTGTCAGCATATTTACCTCCATACCACTTGTAACCATTCCTGAAAACGGGATACTGTACTGGAGCTGATTCACCAGGAGCTTTTGTTTCACGCACTTTTTGAGCAGCTCTATCTGCGATGGTTTGTGATTGGACACGCCAAAATACCGAACCTTTCCAGAGTTCTCAAGCGCATCAAAGGCTCCTGCCACCTCCTCAGGCTCCACAAGAGCGTCCGGTCTGTGAAGAACCAATATGTCCAGGTATTCTGTGTTTAAACGCTTCAAAATGCCGTCCACAGAGCGGAGAATATAATCCTTTGACAGGTCATACATCACGCCAGGGCAGATACCGCATTTTGACTGAAGAACAATTTTTTCTCTGAGAGAAGAACGCATGGGCAGAGCCCTTGCAAACTGCTCCTCACATCTGCCCTGCCCATAAATATCTGCGTGGTCAAAAAAGTTCAGGCCCAGATCCAGGCATTTATTCAGATAAGAGGAGGTTTGCGCTCCATCCAGGGTCGTGATTCTCATGCAGCCCACTGCGATTCTAGGAACAATAAGTCCGCTTTTTCCCAAATTCATTGTTTTCATAAATTTCTGTTCCTTTCTTTATTTCCTGCTTTTGATTCCCAGCGCCGCCTTTGCCAGCTCGTCCGCAATATCATTGTATTTATTGTCAGAGTGTCCTCGCACCTTGACAAACTTAATTTGAACCTTATCCTTTATTGCCTGGTAAAAGTCTCTGTAGGATTGGGTGCCTGCCTTGTTTGCCTTCCACTGGCCTGTACACCATTTTGCAATCCCTTCATAATCATGGTAAATCGTCAGCCTTTTTATTCCGTTTTCCAGAGCATATCTCATGGCAGCCTCCGCTCCCTTAATCTCCCCGGCAACATTGTGCATACTTGCCAGCTCTCTGTCTTCTATCTTTTGTGAAAAACAATACTCTCTTCCATTCTGAAGAATAATCATGCCATAGGAAAATTCTCCTGTTTCCTGCAAATAGCTTCCGTCAACATAGGCTTCTATGCCCCCGTCCAGGGCAGAGGTTGTCTGTACAGCCGCAGCGTCTTGTGTCAACACTTTCCTGGCATTATTTTTTTTGCCGCTGACAAAGCGCTCCGCCTCCTCCCTTGTTATAAAGCTCTTATATTCTGCGCCTGCATATCCAAGCACCTGCCTCCTGCACTCATCCCAGGCTTCAAATACTCCTGTCTGTCTTCCTTTTCTTACTGCATAATATTTTTTTGCCATACTGTCTCCTGAATTAACGCGGACACATTCCGCTTTGCTGCATGCTCATGAGAATCCATACCATTTATATTATAACAGTTAGGCCTCCCCTTTTCCATATGATTTTTCTAATCCAGATGAAAGCTCGCCCAGTTCAGTCAGACAAGCATCTGCAATCCCTGCCAGGCTCGCTGCACAAAGAATCCGTCATCTTTTCTTCTCAATCCTCATAAAATCTCATATCCTTCCATACATTCATAAGCTCTGTCATATCCAGCCTTTGCGTATGGGTTTCTCTGTCAAAGATTCGGACGTTGGAAACATACCCCGTATATTTCGGCCAGTTCTCTGGATCTGGTTCTCCGTTTTTCGCAAAACGCACCCACGGCGTATGCATATCCTGAATAATCTGGTCTGCTGTTTCCTCTGGCTCTCCATCAAACAGGAACTGGCTGAATTTGAAATCCTTGTTTGCAAATACGCCGGGAAGATCAAAGGCATGAGAGGCCTTCCATCCTGTTTCAATGCCTGATTTTGTCACCAGCTCATAGCGGTACATCCACACATCCCCATATTCCTTCTGAGCCTCTGCGACCTTTATTGCCGGCATTCGAAACGCATAGTCTGTTGCAAAATCAACAAAGGGTTCTCCGCCCTCCTTCTTAAAGCCGCTCTGTACTGTTGGCACTGAATTCAGCGTAAACTTTTCCTGAGCCTTGAATGCTTTAAAATAATCATTTGGAGAGGGGGTGATAATACTGAATAATCGGGAGAAGTCCTGGTACATTTCCATTTTTTTCAAACATTTCCGTAATCATGGTCCAGCTGTTTGGAAAACCAGTTTTCTCAGGATGCACAAACATGGTTCCCTCATGCATGTTTGTTCCGATAATCAGCCTGACTCCTGCTGCACTGCCGTTTCGTATCGCGTCAATCGGACGTACCGGAAGCAAATCATCCTGAATCGGTCCCGGAAGAAACATTCCAGGATTTTTATACTGATGTTTTTCCGCCACATATATATTCCCCTTCTGGAATTCAAATGGATCCATGGTTCGCAGCTTTGGCAGATCCTCCTCTGTCCAGCCCATACCTTCTATAAAAAGATCAATATTTTCTCTTGCCATTTCATGGGTCATCACACAGTTTGGCAGAGCGCTCTGTGCAATGGCCTGCTGAAACATACCCTTTAGCGCCGGCATTGCAAGCATATTGATGACAGTAGCCCCTCCCGCAGACTCTCCGCAAATGGTAACTCTGCCCGGATCTCCGCCGAACTGCGCAATGTTTTCATGAATCCACTGCATTGCCAGAATCTGATCAGAAACTCCGCAGTTGCTGTCAAAATCCTCGCATCCCTTATAGGTAGTAAAATCATAAAACCCAAGAACATTCAGCCGGTACTGAAAAGCTACAAATACCAGTCCGTCCTCTGCAAAGGGACGTCCATTATAAAGCGGAACATTGGCTGCTCCTGTGTTATATCCGCCTCCGTGAATGTATACAAATACCGGAAGCTTCTCTCCTTCCAGAGGTCTTTGAATATTGACTGTCAGACAGTCCTCACTGCCCTTGAGTTCTCCATCATCCAGCTGTACAGATTCTGAACCATATTTGTGTGCCTCAAAGATTCCCTCCCAGGGTTCTATCGGAACAGATCTCTTAAACCGCAGAGCGCCCACAGGAGGCTTTGCATAGGGGATTCCCAGATATTCTACGATTCCATCTCTTTCATAGCCCTTTACACGGCCGCTCTTTGTCTGAATAATATGCTCTTTCATCTTTCTCCTCCTAATCTTATGATTATCTATTATAGTCTGAGTAGCTCAAAACAAATATCATTTTTTTGACATATTTATTCTTTTATTGTCACTATTCTCTTACATCTTTCTTTTCTGTAAACTCTATCGGTTTATAATTCTCTCTGAACTGCCTGGGCGTCATGCCTGTTCTTTCTCTGAAAATCTTTCCGAAATAGCTCTGGGATGGAAAATTGATATATTCTGCAATGGCCGCCAGAGATTCCTCTGAGTAGAGGAGAAGATTTTTCGCACGTTCTATTTTTACATCATTAATGTAATCCTGAAACCGCATTCCAGTTTCCTTCCGAAATAATCTTGACAAATAGCTGCTGCTCACTCCCAAAGCCTCTGCTGCCTTGTCCAGATAGATTTTCTCCTTAAAGTGCTTTTGTACATAATCCTTGCATTGCTCAATATAGCTGGAAGAATGGCGCCTCTCTCTCTGCTTTCGCACCCTGCTTGCCAGCTCCTCTACCGCACGATTCCGGTAGGCTAAAATCTGTGTAATGTCCTTGCTGCCAGAGCCTTTGTTAATGTAAAATCCGCTGACACGATACGCCACATGGGGAGAGAGGCCGCCCTCAATAGCTGCTCTGGCGCAGAGAGCAGAAGCAACTACCAGAAGATTTTTCCAGTGAGTAAGCTCATCTTTTCCCAGCCTTCCGATTTCTATATCCATTTCCTTTGACAAGCGAACCGCCTCTTCTACATTTCCCTCTCGCACCATATTCAGAAGCGCTCTCTCCTCCTGATAGGTATGACGATAAATATCCTCCTCTTCCTCTCTGATTTTAAACTTCACCTGTTCATGCAGCTCTTCCTCTTTTGTAACCTGCACCAACCGGTTGGCGTCTACCAGCTCCTGATCCGTATATTCCTGTCCTGTAAGCAGTCTGGCAAACAGCCCTGTCATCTGCAGCATCTCCATAGTTGTATGATAGTGCAGCCCCTTTTCCCAGTCCTCCTTGATTCCGTATGCATAATAAAACCGATGACGCGCCACACGGTTCATGTTTTGTGTGCATACCGGTCCCATCATATAATAGAGCGTTTCTTTTTTTATGCATATAAAATAGATCTCCTGCTCTTCTGCCAGAATGACCGGAAGAGACTGCTCTTGCACACGTTCTATAAGTCTTCTTCGGAGCGTCTCATTTTTATACAACGGATTATATTCCGCGTTTTCCTCGTAGGAAATTATCTCATTATCTGTCACGGCAAAAATGCCCACATGCAGAAGATGTGACAGCTGCCGCAGCATGTATGTATCATTCTCTTTGTATTTTTCCATATGAAGCTCCTCCGAAATTTTCTCTCCCTTTCCACACTTTCAAAGGACAAATTCTTTTGTCCTGAATTTTACTTTATAGGGTTGGGGCAAAAGCATTCCACTGTTATTTTCCTTTGTCTCGTTATAGTTTCAAGCGCCTCTCTACACTCTATATTTTATCACACAAGCAGCGCAATAGAAAAAGGAAATTCACTCCAAAATACATAAGAAGCCCCTTGCCTCCTCACAGAATGGAAGCAAGGGACCTTCTCTGATACGTTAAATATCCAGTGCTGCATGATATCCCCAATAAACAGCATTTGTAATCGTAGACACTCTTGAGGCATCTCCAATCACAGCCACATACGGCGCGCCGTCTCTCAAACTCTCGACTGTCTTTGTTCTGGAACGCTGTCCCAATGCACAGATAACAGTAGAACCAGGCACCAGAACCTGTTCTTTTTGCTTGGTTTCACACAATACGCCCTCTTTCCTAACCTCCAGACCGCGATAGCCTGTATGTACTGTCACATATTTATCAATCTCCTTTAACAGCAGCGGACGATGGCGCACATTTGCATCCGGAGCCAGCTCTTCTCTCATCTCTACAAGGTGAACTCGCTTGCCTTCCATGCCAAGATGGATAGCGCATTCACATCCGGCAAGCCCGCCGCCAAAAACAACTACATCCTCTCCCACCTTATCCTTTTCCAGATAATAGTTATTTACTACCACCACATTGTCTCCATCAAGACCCTTGATCGGCGGAATCAGCGGTTCTGAACCAACAGCAATAATCAGTGCATCTGGCGCTTCCTTTTCCACATATTCTGGTGTCACCTCTGTGGATGTTCGGATCTCCACACCGCTCTTTTTGGCCAGCAGTGCATAGGTTCCAGACAGCTCATACATTTCATGCTTAAAGGGGAGAGCCTGTTCACTCTTTAGAATTCCCCCGACTTCCTCTTCCTTTTCGCAGAGAATGACCTGATGTCCGCGTCTGGCTGCTGTATAGGCTGCATAGAGTCCGCCAGGGCCGCCGCCTGCGACAAGCACCTTTTTCTTCACCGGAGCAGGTCTCACCTCGTCGCCCTCGATTTCCCGTCCGATAAGTGGATTAACTGTACATCTTCTTGTAGAGGTTGCCGCGCGCTCTGCCATACAGGTAAAGCAGCGCAGACATTTGACGATTTCCTCATCTCTGTTTTCCATGACCTTTCTCGGAAGGAAGGGATCTGCCAGGAGCGCCCTTGCCATATACACCACATCTGCTTTTCCGCTGGCAATAATGTCTTCCAATTGTGCCGGGTCATTCAGCCCTCCGATTGTTGCCACCGGGACAGACACATGCTTCTTAATCTCTGCTGCCAGATAAACATTGCAGCCATGTTCCTTAAACATAGATGGATGTGTGTCTCCGAACCCTCTCTGATAGGTTCCGGCAGATACATGCAGAAGGTCAATATATGGCTCCAATACCCTGGCAATCTCCACACCGTCTTCCAGTGTATAGCCTCCCTCAAAAAGCTCTGAACCGCTGAAGCGAAACTCAAGAGGAAAGAAGGGGCCGACTGCCTCCCTCACTGCCTTTAATACCTCAATCGCGAATCGACAGCGATTTTCCAGAGAGCCTCCATATTCATCTGTTCTTTTATTAAAATACGGAGACAAAAACTGATTAATCAGCCATCCATGTCCTCCATGAATCATCAGCATCTCAAAGCCAGCTCTTTTCGCAAGACCTGCTACTTCTTTATAGGAAGCTACAATATCTGCAATCATCTCTTTTGTAAGAGCCCTTACCTCCACTCCGTCCGGACGAACTGTGGCAGAGGGTCCCCACTGATTCATAGACTTCTGTTTTCCTTTATCTGTCATATAGGTTCCTGCATACATGCCGGAATGGGACAGCTCCAGGCTTGGAATGGCTCCGTGGCGCCGAATAGCGTCTGCTGTGTAGGCTGCAGACGCCAGAGAATTCAAAATCCTTGTATCCAGATGATAGGCATGAGAACCGTCTGTTTCCGGGTGTACCATGCATTCACTGACCGTGACTGCCCCGGCTCCGCCCTTGCCCCGGAGTTCATAAAAAGCAGTAGACTTTGGTCCGATGCAGCCGTCATTTGTAATATCTGTTCCTCCCATTGGAGCAGAAAACATACGGTTGCGGAAAGTGGTTCTTCCTATTGTAATTGGGGAACATAGATGAGGATATTTTCTGTTCATTTTTCTCTCCTTTTCTTTTGTCAAACGGATATTCGCAATCCGCTTCGCTGCTTGCTCATAACCGTATACCTTGTCGCACAGCGTCCGCTCCAAAGGAGCATGTATTACGGGATGCCCATGGTATAGCTGCTGTCGCAGCTTCTCAGAAGGGGTCCTCACCCCTTCTGAGACAAGCAAGTCTCTCACCCACCGCTTATTTCTCTGCGAAATTGAAGCAGGGGACTTCCTTGATACGTTAAATCTGCATTCCTGCTCTGTTTTGCGATTATTCACCGTTCTAATGCCAGAGCATCCTGGAATTGTTTTTGCCTTATTTGTTTCTGCGCTTCTCAAGCTCCTTATGAATAGTCGGCATTTCCTTATCCAGTTTATAGAAAAGCATAATTACAAAGCATACAACAATCATAGCAACCGGAAGCCAGTTATACAAGAAGGAGATTGCTGCTTTAGCTGAATCCGTCTGAACAGCCGCTGCCCCGTCATATCCGCCGAATGCAAGAATCCATCCCAGAACTACCTGTCCAATGCCAAGTCCAAGCTTCTGAGCTGCTGAAATGGCTGCATTTCCCATACCGACTGTCTTCACTCCTGTTTTCCATTCTCCATATTCAAGAGTATCGGCAACCATTCCAAACGCCATGCCGCCTGCTGCTCCGAGTCCGACTCCCTTAAGTGCGTTGAATAAGACAAGAAGGGAAACATTAGGACCGCAAAGCCCTGTTCCCGCAAAGCCAAGAATCATTCCAATAAGTCCAACCTGGTATGTCCTGTGCTTTCCAAATTTCTTCATGAAGAATGGAGTAAAGAACATCGTGGCAAACTGTGCAATAGAAAGTGCATTGTTTACCGGAGTATAAAGCGCATAATCACCAAGTACATCCTTGCAGTAAAAAATCGCTCCTGCTGAATACATTACAATTATAAAGAAAATTACAAACATGCAGAGAATCATTGTCAGCCAATATTTGTTTGTAACCAATGATTTCAGAGCTGTCATTGCTGATACATTGTCCTTTGGCTTGTCGCCCTCTTTTCCTGCCTGCGCTCCAGTTCGTTCCTTTGTTCCCATTACGCAGATAACAGCGGAAATGATGATAAGGAGTCCCACAATAATCGTAGCCTTTGTCCAGCCTCCCTGTGCCTCTGGGCTGTAGAGATCCTGTACGCCGCCCAGCTTAATAACCCAGGTCATGAAGAAGGTATTCATGCAGATGTTGGCAATGGTCTGGAAAATCATACTGATATTTCCAAGCATTCCATGTTCATAGCTGTCCGTCGTTGACAGTGAAATAATAGAATTATACGGGACAAACATGGCTGTATAAAATACAGAGTTTACCAGATTATAAATCACAAAAATATATACATATTTAACCATTCCTGAAAATGATGCAGGGATACTGAACAGCAGTATAACTGCAATGGCCATAGGGATGCACATTCGCAGCAGCCATACTCTTGCCTTGCCAAGCTTTGAGTGTGTCCCGTCTACAATACGTCCCATAATCAAGTCTGATACACCGTCAAATATCTTTGAAATAGCAATGATTGTACTGGCTACACCTGCGTTCACCAGAGATACGTCTGTTAAATAGGTCATGAAGAATGCAGACATCATTCCGTTTACCCATGCCATACCAAAGTTTCCAATACCATAGCCGATTCGGTCATTCCAACCAAGCTTAGTATTCGGATTGTTTGTTTTTGATGCAAAACTGAACATTATGTTTTTCCTTTCTTTTTTTAGGCTCAATCCTTTGTTTATTTGTTACTCTAAAAATCGCATGCGTTTTTGTTATATATAAAATACCAGGAAACCCCAAAATCATATATCCTTCTCTTGAACTTTTTATAAGAATTTTGTCGTTTTTACAGCTCAGAACAGCTCCTGGTCATTGCCACCCTTCTGCCTACAGTTTCCAGATCTTCCTTGCTTCCTGTCGCTTCCTTTAAAACCTTTGCCTTTAGTCTCGGTCTGCATCCCTGATCCGGTTCCTCAAAAAATCCAAAATACACCTCTGCCAGACCGCCGATCTGATTGCTCTCGATTCCCTGTTTCTTCAGCATTCCTGTTTCATTCAGCAGACGAAAATTATAGATGGTTCTCACATAGGGAAGCCCGGAGGCAATCTGAAGAATCCTTTTTGTATACTCTGCCTGCTTTCTTTCCAGCTCTGCACTGCCGCAGTCTGTAAAGCCTACCTCTGTCAAAATTACCTGCTTATGTCCGTCTCCATACTTGCACATTACACGGTACGCCGCATCATTATAATCCTTCCAGAGAAAGTCTGGTTCTTCAATATGTAAAAACAAATCCGCATCTCGCTCTGCCTGATTGGTACTCATCTGATACGGATGCCACGCAACCATATCAAAATAATCATCTGTGTTTTCTGACCAAAAGCGTCCTGATTTGATTCTGCTGTAAATCTTATCCAGCGTCCATGCAATGCCGTACATTGGCGGCAGATAGTCTGGCAGGTCTCCGCCCAGCCACGGAGTACTTAAGGCCGGTGAAAAGCAGACAACTCTGGCACAGGGATTGGCTCTTCTCACTCCCTTTGCAGCAAAATACATGAGATCCACGGCAATATCCAGTTTTTCATCCGGAGTGAACGGATGGCTCATATCACTGTCAAGAAATCCATCTGGCTGCAAAAATGCATTGATATTCCACTCATTGCCAATCTCCCACTGCGCCACCTGCGGAAACAAGGATACCATAGTAAACCAGGATTGCTCCAGCATATCCAGAGTCTGGCGGTACAAACTGCCCTCTGTCAAATCTCTCTTTGGCACTGCATGTCCCATTCTCTGTCGGCATCCCTCCGGCAGAAACCACTCATGGCTCATCCCGGTCACTTCCAGGTTCAGCTCTACTGCCCGATTTAAAAGTCTTGTGTGCGCCTGCACAGCTTTCTCATTTGGAGTCACCGGATCCTTAAGTATCTCTGTCAGGTGCATCCAGGAACGGTATGCTGTACAGCCGACCGCCTTTACCAGATTCAAATACTCCTCTGCTGATACTCCCGTATCCTGTTCTCTCTGGATCAGAGGTTCTCCAATTCCATAAAAACGTTCTGATAACATTCTTTTTCTCCTTCTTCCTTTTTTGTATTTGTGAGTTAATCATAACAAGAGCCTGGAAAATCCTATATCTTTATTTTGTCTTTTTTGTATCTATTTTGCTTTATCCTCTTCCAGCAAGACAGGTGGGGGAAGATGTCACTTTCTGTCATGCGCTTAAACGCTGCCTATGCATCCTTATGCAAAAATACTCCCTGTTAGCCGACCACTTCTATCCCCTGCGGAGCCTTATAATCCACCCTGCATTTTCCATCCTCTATTTTCCAGGATACCCAGACGTCTCCCACAGGAGTTTTGACTCTTCCGGCAGCGCTTGTAAGATATCCGCTCACCGGTGCAATCTGTATTTTCCTGTATCCGGGCTCTGCGGGTCTTACTCCCAGCACAGTTCCTGGAAGCTCATACAGCGCCAGCGCTCCCCACGCATGACACTCGCTTCTCGCATATGCCTCTGATTCCACACAGGTCGTGCAATGATTTGCAATCATCTTCCTCCACGCTTCCCAATATTGATTGGTATATTGATAAAGTCCTGTCTTTTCCAGGGCGCGGAAAAGATAAAAACGCATAGCTACCGTACATTGCGTATATTCCTTGTGGCGGATGGTTTTCAGAAGGTTCTGCCTTCCTGTCTCTATGTCTGCGGTATCTGTCAGGATAGCAAATACCTGACAATGCTGACTATATTCCTCTATTCCAGGGCCGTCCTGAAGCATTCCATTTCTTCCTGTACAACAGGCTCTCACAGCAGCCTGAACCCGTTTTGCCCTCTCAAGAAGCATGTCTGAATCCTCCTTCCGATTCAGGAAGAGCGCCAGCCTGCTCGCATACTGTAGGCCATAGATGTACAAAAGGCTCTCCATGGTAAGCGCTCCTGTGCGTCCTGCTGTCGGCATTCCGCTGGTGTCCTGCCAGTGATCCGCCCAGTCAATAAAGGACCAGAACGGCGCCTCCATGTTGACGCCTCCAATCTTTCCCACATAATGCTCTGGTGTGAGATGCGCTTCAAAAAAGTTCAGAATCTGTTCAATCGCAGGCATATGCTCCTGTACCAGCTTCTTATCCCCGAAATACATCATATGGTCATAAACCATCAAAATATAATAGATAGAAAATCCGGGTATAATGTTCGGATTACAGTTCGGATAAGAGCAATTCAGTAGTCCGTCATATCTCTGCGACCGTCTCAGATCATCCATGCATTTGCGGGCAAGCCTGTCGTCTGCACTGACAGAATACGTATACAAAATCTGTGTCCTTGCATCCATGATATATTGAAGCTGCTCATAAAACGGACAGTCCTCATAGCTTTCATGCATACACCGTCTGAGAGTTCTCTCACTGATTTCCCAGATTTTCTTCAAACTCTCGTCTGACGTCTCAACCATTGTCTCCACCTGAAGCGGATAGCCTGTTTCCTCATAGTTCATGGCACAGAGTGTGAGCGGCTCTTCTCCTGTTATGATGTGCAGCCGCACAAACCGAAACGTCCGAAACCAATAGGGTTCATATACCTCTGGCAGAGCATTATCTCCCAGCCCGTGAACACGGTAGATATCCTCATAGCCCTGCAAATGTCCATGTATTTTGTCTGTTCTGTCTGTCTTAACAGGGATTTTTTCCGGTCCTATGACCCCCTCCTGTACATAGGCCTCTGAGTAAAGGAAATGCACCATAGAACCGTGTCCTCCCAGAAAAGAGGTTCTTGGATAGCCTGTCATCTCCTCTCCTGCATCTATCTCTATGATTTCCTCGCTTTTTGCCGGAATTGTGATGCTGCTTCTTCCCTGCAAAAAATCATTCCATTCTCTGTCTGTGTGTACAGACTCTTTGATGTCCATCACTCCTTCAAAGAGCCTCTTTTTTCTGTACATAAATGGAATGGTGCGAGGACACAGATTTCCGGGGCTGACTGCTCCGTGAATCTGCATTTTCATATAGGGTCTTGCACTCTCCCACCTCCGGTCGTCGTAGCTCTCTCTCTTCCAGCCAAAGGTTTCTGCATTTCCCTGTGCCTTCTCATGAATCATAAGCGGAGCAAAGCGCTCTTCCTCCCGGACAAAGGTAATACCTTCCTCTTTTTTGCATTTCCACGACGCATCAGCAGAGAGGTCATACTTCTTCCCCTGCGCATCCTGGATGCTGCCGCTCACATATAGCCCTGGCACAGAGGTTCGGAACATTCCATGATTTCCTTTGTCTGGTTCTTCTGGATAGCGAAGCACCTTGACAGCAATTGTATTTACTCCCTCTTTTAGCCACGGCAGCACAGAAATGCTATCATAAAACCAGATTTGCTTATCTCCCCTGCTCGGCCCTATTTCCACAAACTTATCATTAATATATAGCTTATATTTCGTATCTGCCGATATCTGAATCGTTCCCTGTATCGGCTCTGCCTCTAATTTAATAGTCTTGCGAAACAATACAATCCTTGGACCTTCTTTGTCCTCTGCATTCCAGGAGGGACTCCATACCCAATTTGAGTCTTTAAGATATTCCATAATATTCTCCTTTTATCATATCTTTAAGTAAACTTTTATTCTGTATTTTCGTAAAAAGTTTTTCGCGTCTAATTCATCACTGAAGTAACGAAAATGCGATGCGCAATATTTCAAGCTTTTGACTTATCAAGTTTATTTTATCGTTTTTTCCTGATGTAATATATCCGTATTTTGTTGTTTTTGATGTTATTTTGTCCCACCTATTTTGACATTCGATTTCTCTATGCAAGCACAGCGCCTCTGTCCTTACACTCAGAAACGTTTTGTCAAGTGTGTTTGTAAACTTTTCCAATATCCAAAATACGTTACTGTTCACGATGCACAGAAATGCCGCATTCTGCTGCATTTCGCGCCGATTATCTCGGGATTGCCGTTCCAGAGGCACGAAAACGCCTCACAAAATAGTCGCCCGTGAGCAGTAACTGAGCTGCAACATTTTCTTTCTCAACTTTTCACAAAACACTGTTTTTATGGCAAAAGAAATGGTATACTATATTTACTGGACTGTTCCTGTCCAGGTTCGTTTGTATAACGAATTCTGAAAGCCTGCACAAAAGGGGCTTTCTCAAAGGTACATCACATTCTATTAAAGGAGAGACTTACAATGAAGATTACCAATGACATTAAATACGTAGGTGTCAACGACCATGCTGTAGACCTCTTTGAGGGTCAGTATGTAGTTAAAAATGGTATGGCCTACAATTCCTATGTAATCATGGATGAGAAAATCGCCGTCATGGATACTGTGGACGCTCATTTCACCCATGAATGGCTGGATAAGATTCAGGAAACAATAGGCTCCCGTCAGCCAGATTATCTGATTATCCAGCACATGGAACCAGACCATTCTGCAAACATTGCAAATTTCATGAAGGTATACCAGAATACCACTATTGTTTCCTCTGTAAAGGCCTTTGCCATGATGAAGCAGTTCTTTGGAACCGACTTTGCAGAGAGACAGATCGTAGTAAAAGAAGGAGATACTCTCTGCCTGGGCAAGCACACCCTGGCATTTGTAGCTGCGCCGATGGTACACTGGCCAGAGGTCATTGTTACTTATGATACCTGCGATAAGGTTCTGTTCTCTGCTGACGGCTTCGGCAAATTCGGGGCTCTGGATGCCCAGGAAGAGTGGGCAGATGAGGCTCGCCGCTATTTTATCGGTATTGTAGGCAAATACGGCACTCAGGTTCAGAATCTTCTGAAAAAGGCAGCCGGACTGGATATCCAGATTATCTGCCCGCTTCATGGCCCCATTCTCACAGAGAATCTGGGCTATTATCTGAATCTCTATAACACCTGGTCTTCCTACACTCCTGAGGAGGAAGGAATTGTTATTGCCTATACCTCTGTTTACGGCCACACAAGGAAGGCTGTGGAAGCCCTCTCTGCAAAGCTCTCTGCAAAGGGCTGCCCAAAGGTAGTTGTTTATGACCTGGCACGCTGCGACATGGCACAGGCTGTGTCAGACTCCTTCCGCTACAGCAAGCTGGTTCTTGCCACTACCACCTACAATGCTGGCATTTTCCCATTTATGCGCGACTTTATCGAGCATCTGACTGAGCGCAATTTCCAGAACCGCACGGTCGCCCTGATTGAGAACGGCACCTGGGCGCCTCTTGCTGCCAAGGTTATGAAGCAGATGTTTGAGGGCTGCAAAAAGCTCACCTTCACAAACACCACTGTACACATCAAGTCCGCGCTGAGCGAAGAAAGCAGCGCACAGGTAGAGGCACTGGCAGAAGAACTCTGCTCTGCTTATGTGGCACAGAGCGACAAGGCAAACAAGAATGACCTGACTGCCCTGTTCAAGATTGGCTATGGTCTCTATGTTGTCACCTCCAATGACGGCAAAAAGGACAATGGACTGATTGTGAACACTGTTACTCAGCTCACAGACAACCCCAACCGCGTGGCTGTCGCCATCAATAAGGCAAATTATTCCCACCATGTCATCAAGCAGACTGGCATTATGAATGTAAACTGCCTGTCCACTGAAGCTCCGTTCGAGATATTCAAGAACTTCGGCTTCCAGAGCGGAAGAAATGTAGACAAGTTTGCAGATTGCTCTCCTCTGCGTTCTGACAATGGACTGGTATTCCTTCCAAGATATATCAATGCCTTCATGTCCCTGAAGGTAGACCAGTATCTGGACTTTGATTCTCATGGATTATTTATCTGCAGCATCACAGAAGCGCGTGTGATTTCTTCTGTAGATACCATGACCTACACCTACTATCAGAAGAATGTAAAGCCAAAGCCTGAGACACAGGGCAAGAAGGGCTTTGTATGCAAGGTGTGCGGCTATATCTATGAGGGAGACGAGCTTCCAGAGGATTACATCTGTCCGCTGTGCAAGCACGGCGCTGCTGATTTTGAGCCGATTTCATAGACAGACACGATTTGTCTAATGACAAACGCAAGGGCCAAATGGACATACAAGCATGTCCGCTTGGCTCGTTGCTCGCGAGAATAAAAATCAGGAAATGCTCTGACGCAAAAAACAGCCTGAGAGCGCCTTCTGTCTGCTGGCAGAAGAAGCCTCTCAGGCTGTTTCTTTATTCGTATCTGTTCATTATCCTATGATAAGCATTCCCACAAGCCTGACCACAAGGGCGCAGACCCATGCAATCGCGCACTGTCCGACAACAACTCCCACTGCCCACTTGCCTCCAAGCTCTCTTTTTATAGAAGCAATCGCTGCTACGCAGGGCGTGTAAAGCAGACAGAATATAAGAAGTCCTGCCGCTGCTGCCGGAGAAATGACCGCCAGAAGGCTCTCTGTGTTTCCAAATAAAATAGACAGAGTAGAAACCACGCTCTCTTTTGCCATAAAGCCCGCAATCAGAGCTGTGGAAATCCGCCAGTCTCCAAAACCAAGCGGCGCAAATATCGGCGCAATAAGGCCGGCGGCCATGGCAAGAATACTGTCATGGGAATCTGCAACCATATTCAGGCGCAGATCAAAATTCTGGAGAAACCAGATAACAATTGTGGCCACAAAAATCACGGTAAACGCTCTCTGAAGAAAATCCTTTGCCTTTTCCCATAAAAGCTGCGCTACGTTTTTCACACCTGGCATACGGTAATTGGGAAGTTCCATCACAAAGGGAACTGCCTCTCCCTTAAACACACTGTTCTTGCACACCAGAGCAAGCACAATCCCCACCAAAATACCTGTAAAATACAGTCCTACCATGATAAGACCTCCGTGCTTTGGGAAAAAAGCCGCTGTAAAAAATCCATAAATCGGCAGCTTTGCCGTACAGCTCATAAATGGCGTAAGGAGAATGGTCATTTTTCTGTCTCTCTCAGAAGGAAGGGTACGGCTCGCCATAACTCCGGGTACTGTACATCCAAAGCCAATCAGCATAGGAACAATGCTTCGTCCGGATAAGCCGATCTTTCTCAGCAGCTTATCCATCACAAAGGCAACCCTTGCCATGTACCCAGTATCTTCAAGAAGAGAGAGAAAGAAAAACAATGTCACAATAATCGGCAAAAAGCTAAGAACACTTCCCACGCCGTTAAAGATTCCATCAATAATCAGCGAGCGCAGCACCTCATTCACCTTCCATGCTGCAAGCGCAGAGGAAACCGCCTCTGTCAGAGCATCGATTCCTATCTCCAAAATTCCCTGAAGCCATGCGCCGATAACATTAAAGGTCAGCCAAAATACAAGAGCCATAATTCCTACAAAGGCTGGAATTGCGGTATATTTTCCTGTCAGGAATTTATCTGCCCTACGGCTTCTCTCCCTCTCCTTGCTTTCCTTTGGCTTTACCACAGTCTCATCCACCAGGTTCTGGATAAAGGAAAAGCGCATATCCGCAATCGCGGCCGCACGGTCAAGTCCTCTCTCCTCCTCCATCTGGCAGATAATATGCTCAATCATTTCCTCTTCATTTTGTGAAAGCTCCAATGCCCCAAGAACTCTCTCATCTCCCTCCACCAGCTTGGTTGCCGCAAAGCGCACAGGAATCTGGGCGCGCTGCGCATGGTCCTGGATGAGGTTCATAATGCCGTGAAGACATCTATGTACAGCACCGCCATGGTCATTTTCCTCACAGAAGTCCATTCTTCCAGGTCTCTCCTGATACTGCGCCACATGGAGGGCATGATTTACCAGCTCATCGATTCCCTCATTCTTTGCAGCCGAGATAGGAATAACGGGAATTCCCAGCATATTTTCCATGATATTGATATGCACAGCGCCGCCGTTTCCCCTCACCTCATCCATCATATTCAGGGCAAGAACCATGGGAACATCCAGTTCCATAAGCTGCATGGTCAGATATAGATTTCTCTCTATATTTGTGGCGTCTACAATGTTAATAATGCCTGTCGGCTTTTCCTCCAAAATGAATTTTCTGGACACGATCTCTTCACTGGTGTAGGGAGAGAGCGAATAAATTCCGGGAAGGTCTGTAATCTGCGTGTTTGCATGTCCCTTGATAGCGCCGCTCTTTCGATCCACGGTCACTCCTGGAAAGTTTCCTACATGCTGATTGGAGCCTGTGAGCTGATTAAACAGCGTGGTTTTTCCGCAGTTCTGATTTCCTGCCAGGGCAAAGGTAAGACAGACGTCCTTTGGGAGCGGATTCTCATCTGCCTTCACATGGTAGCGCCCTCCCTCTCCAAGTCCTGGATGCTCTGTGCTGTCCTGCTTTTTTCCCTTCTTTTTGTCTGTGTACTCTGCCTGATAAGCAGAGGCTGACACTGGCTCAATTCCTATCTGCTCTGCATCTGCCAGCCGAAGCGTCAGCTCATAACCATGTATGCGAAGCTCCATGGGGTCTCCCATGGGCGCATATTTTACCAGTGTTACCTCTGCACCGGGTATAACGCCCATGTCCAGAAAGTGCTGTCTGAGAGATCCCTCTCCCCCGACAGTGGTTACAATCCCTGAATTCCCGATTTCCAAATCCCTCAAAGTCATCATAATCGTACATCTCCATTTCTGGTTTTATCTATAAGACAACAAGAATATAAGCTGCCTGACTGCATTCTATATCCCCACGCTTATCATACAACCACAGGGCTGTAACGTCCAGTATTTTTTTCCTGAATATATTGCCTCGCATTCCGTTACTGTTCACAGGCGACTATTCCACGAGGTGTTTTCGTGCCTCTGGCACGAAAATCCCGAGATAATCGGCACGAAATGCGGCAGAATACAGCATTTCTGTGCATCGCGAAGCGTGTTGCTGTGAACGCAGTGAACAGTAACTTGCATTCCGGCAGGATTACTCTCTGCGTTCAAAGCCGTTGTCATTATTTATGCGCGGCTATTTGCCAAGACGTGTTCATGCCGGCATGAAAGGCTGCAATAGACGCGCTGTTTATCTTTTCCTTGCATTTTAACCAGAAATCCTTTACTATACTATAGGAAATGACTCTGCTGCTTCAGGCAGCAGGCGAATAAAGAGGAGGATTACAAAAATGAAACGAGAAAATTTCGGCTCCAGGCTTGGTTTTATCCTGGTCAGCGCCGGATGCGCCATTGGCATCGGAAATGTATGGCGCTTTCCCTATGTGGCAGGACAAAACGGCGGCGGCGTGTTCGTGCTGTTTTATCTTCTGTTTCTGCTGTGTATGGGTGTTCCCGTGCTGACCATGGAGCTTGCTGTGGGACGAGCCGGAAAAAAGAGCGCCGTGGGAGCCTACCGCGCCCTGGAAAAATCCGGAAGCAAGTGGCACATTCACGGGTGGTTTTGCATTGCCGGCTGTTATCTCCTGATGATGTATTACACTACGGTCTCCGGATGGATGCTGGGGTACTTTTTTAAGTTTGCCTCAGGAACCTTCACAGGTCTGGATACAGAGAGCGTAGGCAATGTATTTGCAGAGCTTCTCTCAAGCCCCTTAGAAATGAGCTTCTGGATGATAATTACTGTACTTGCAGGCTTTCTGGTGTGCAGTCTTGGTCTTCAGAATGGACTGGAGCGCATTACCAAGTGGATGATGAGCATCCTTTTGATACTTATTATGATTCTGGCGCTGCACAGCCTGGTTCTTCCAGGTGCAAAGGAGGGAATCTCCTTTTATCTTTTCCCAGATGTTCAAAGAGCCGCAGAGGCGGGCTTTGGAAATGTGATTACTGCTGCCATGAACCAGGCTTTTTTTACCCTGAGTCTCGGCATCGGAGCAATGGAAATCTTTGGAAGCTATATGTCCAGAGAACACACGCTGGCAGGAGAAGCCGTCCGCATCTGCTCCCTGGATACCTTTGTCGCCCTGATGGCAGGACTTATCATCTTCCCTGCCTGCTTTTCCTTTGGAGTGCAGCCGGACGCAGGTCCCCAGCTTATCTTCATCACTCTGCCAAATGTTTTTGTAAATATGGCGGGCGGACGGCTCTGGGGAACTCTGTTCTTCCTGTTCATGACCTTTGCGAGCTTTTCCACGGTTATCGCTGTGTTTGAAAACCTTCTGGCCAGCTGTATTGACAACTTTGGCTGGAACCGTAAAAAGGCTGTTGTTTTTAATTTTGTATTTGTTCTCATTGCAAGCCTTCCCTGCGTACTCGGCTACAATGTCTGGAGCAATCTTCACCTCATCGGAGGAAGAGATGTTCTTGACAGTGAAGACTTCCTGGTAAGCAACCTGCTTCTTCCCCTGGGTTCTCTGGTTTATCTTCTGTTCTGCGTTACAAAATGGGGCTGGGGCTTTGATAAATATGTATCTGAGGCAAACCGCGGACAGGGACTTCGCATGCCCTCTTCTAAGGCTATCCGATTTTATTTTCGGTTTATTCTGCCTGTGCTGATTCTTGTTATTCTGGTGCAGGGGCTTTTGTAAAATGGCTGCGCCCATGCCCTCTGCGCCAGGGCGCTTCCCAAGGCTCCAAAAAGCGTGGCACACGGAAATGCCCATACTGCGTAAAAGACCGTTTTTCCTGCCTGCCCGATTCTCATCAGAGAGGTGAACTGAAGCTGATACACAGGCAAAAGGGCCACAAGCTTAAAGCAGGGACTGGATTCTGCCACAGAGAACACCACTGGTCCCATGAATGCTGCCGTTCCTATAATAAGGGAAGCAATCTGGTTTTTGGAAAACGCCGAGATGGCAAGCGCTGCTCCGATGAGCATCCAAATTCCAGATAAAGCCAGTCCCGCCTGATACAGAAGCATCTTGACAATACTCATAGAAAAGGGCATATAATTTTCGTAAAAAACTCCGCAGAACAGGGTATTGGAATCTAGTCCTTCTGTCCCTATCAGGCAAAAGGCAGCTGCAAAATTTGCTGCCAGAGCCGCTGCTGCAATTCCCATAGACGCACAGAAGGCAGCTAGAATTTTAGCTGTTGCACATCTTCCCCTTCCATAACGGCAGGTGTGCAGAAGCTTATCCATGCCCTGATATTCTCCTGCAAAAACAGGGGCTGTGATAATAAGCACCAGAACCGCTGCGCAGATCATCACCCTCACAAGGGTCTGACTGAACTGAAACCAGCCTTCATAATAGCCAATTTGGATCTTCTCATCTCCAAACACATCCCTGACTGTCTTTCCATTCCAGGTACCGTCTTCCTTTGCAAAGTACCGGTGTACTGCCTGCTGCATGGCATTCATTCCAATATACTTGATATTCACGCCATGCCACAGCTCCCTCTGCTCTTGTGAAGGCATAAAATCCTGAAGCATTCTCTGCACCAGCTCATCATCCAGAGTTCCTTTGTATCTGGAGGATACCTCCTTTTCCGCAGAAACCATTTCCGGGGTTATAGAGGTAAAACCTCCTATGCTGACAACCGCAATAAAGAGAATCCCTGCCCACACGATTTTTCTTGAAAAAATCTTCTTAAGCTCATATACAAATATCGTTTTCATAAATAAAATCCCTCCGTTTTCTTGTAGACTCCTCCTGCTGTCCTTAACCGTTTAACAATGAAATCTCGCGCATTGCTTTTGCCTTGTCCAGCTTAGGTCTTGAATAATCGACTATTCTTCTGCTCCAAAATAATACAGGTATAGATCTTCCAGATTAGGACTTACCATCGCTGCGTTCTTTGCCGGCTTTTCCTTTGAAATCACCCGAATCACAGTACTTCCATTCTCCAGATTTCTGAGATTCGTAATAGGGAAATGCTTCTGCATTGCTTCTGCTGCACTTTCCAAAACCTCGCATTCCCAGACAAGACCGCTGATTTCAGAGGCAATCTCTCCTGCTCTTCCCAGGTGAAGAAGCTTGCCTTCCTTCATCATAATAATCGTATCTGCAATATATTCTACGTCTGACACAATATGCGTGGATAAAAGCACAATTCTATCCTTGGAAAAAGTGCTTATCAGGTTTCTAAAGCGCACTCTTTCCTTTGGGTCAAGACCGGCCGTGGGCTCGTCCAGAATCAAAATCCGGGGATTATTGAGCATTGCCTGTGCAATCCCCAGGCGCTGCTTCATGCCTCCTGAAAAGGTTTTTATTTTCCTTTGCTTTTCCGCGTCCAGTCCTACCTCGCAAAGAAGCCGGGTGCTTCTTCTTTTTGCCATTTCTGCTGACAATCCCTTAAGACTCGCCATATATAAAAGAAAATCCTCTGCTCTGAAATCCCCATAAAAAGGAAAATCCTGGGGCAAATATCCAAGCAAACCGCAGTATTTGTCCAAAAATCCCCGAATATCCTTTCCATTCAAAAGTACCCTTCCCTCTGTAGGCTTTTCCAGTCCGCACAGCAGCCGCATCAGGGTTGTCTTTCCCGCTCCATTTGCTCCCAGAAGCCCGTACACTCCGCTCAAAAGCCTGAGATTCATTCCATGAACCCCATATTTTTCTCCATACCTTTTTGTCAGGTTTTCCATTCTCAGTTCCATGTAGCTCCTCCTTTACTCAAATCTCAAAAGTATTCCCAGAGGCAGGCCCCCTTGCAAAATAGTTGCCCATGAATAGCAATGGGATTTTTCATAAAAAAACTCTTCCTGCCTCTGCAAGAAGAGTATAAAAAACAATTTTCTACTTTTTATCAACATTTTTATTATAGTCAAGCGGATATTCGCAATACCCACAGGGTACGACGTCCGCTTCACTACTTACTTGATACGTTAAATTCCTTTCAGGAAAACCGCCTCAGTCCTTGCTCCCCGCTCTCCATTTTCTATCTTCAAATACCCGCCATGCTTTTCACACAGAGTCTTACAGATATACAGTCCCAGCCCAAAGTGCATATCCTCTGCCTTATTCTCCCGAAAATACGCCTCCCCTGCTTTGTTAAGCGCCTTGTCTGAAAATCCCTTTCCATCGTCCCAAACTAAAACAGCCAGCTCTCTCTCCTCTTCCCGAATTTGAATTTCTATGCGTGAAGCTGCATACCGCGCGGCATTAGAAAGCAGATTATGAAACACCTCGCAAATCAGCTCTGCATCCACTTCCATCCTGTCTGAAAATACCCCCTCTCTAAAGGTAAGCTCCTTTTGACTCTTGCTGCACACAACCTCTGCCGCCTCCCTGAGCGACCCTGTAAGCTCCCTTCCATTGACGCTTTGGCAGCATACCTCCCTGTCCTCAAGTCTCTGGATGCAGCTCATGCTGTCTGCATAGGCTTCCAATCTCTCAAGATGCTTTGCCATAATGTCCGCTGTTTTCTTTTCCTGACTTCCTCCCGTGAGCTGAAGCATTTCTGTATACCCCTTGAGAACCGTAAGAGGCGTCCTTAAGTCATGCGCAAAGGCCGCATTCAGCCTTTTTCTCTCCTCCATTGCTCTCCACATCTGGGCATGCGTCTTCTCAAGCTCACTTCGCATCAGCTCAAAGGAAGAACACAGCTTTCCCATCTCATCCCTGCTCTCATAATTCACCTGGAAATCCAGCTCATTTTCTGAAATTTTCCTGGCTGCCTCCATCAGAAGTCCAATCGGTTTTCTGAGCTTTTTCTTATAGAAAACCCACGCTGTACAAAATACACAGAGACCAGCATATACCGGGTACATTACTCGTGGAATGGTCTCAGCCGCCCTGTACATTCTCTCATCCGTCTCTGTCATGGATTCTCCTTCTCTCCACTGCCAGATGCCGACTCCCTCTCCAAGCTGCTCTCCTTTATCATTTGTCAGATAAAACTGCTGCTTTTCTCTATAATATTTACTCTCGATTCTTTCTCTGACACTATCGCACGCATTGGCAGTAAACTCCCCCGCAAACATAGCCAAAACTGCAAAAAACACCATATACAGGGCAATGCTCTTTCTCAGAGAAAGATTATGAAAAAAGCTTCTTACCTTTTCCACTTATATCCACACCCCCACACAGTCTCTATGCAGAGCCTGTCTGTATAATTCAAAAATTTGGCCCGGATTCTGCGGATATGCTCTGCCACTGTGCTGCTGTCTCCCTGTCCATCATAACCCCAGATTCTCTCATAAATGCGCTCCTTGTCAAACACCTGACCCGGATTCTGCGACAAAAGCTCCACAATCTCAAATTCCTTTTTGGGAAGCACAAGCTCTCTGCCCTTTATTGTCACAGTTCTCTGAGAATAATCAATACACACATCTCCGCTGAATCTTACCTTTGCTTCGTTTCTCCTGCGTACCTCCCTGCGAAGATGAGCCGCCACCCGCGCCTCAAGCTCAACAAGGGAAAAGGGCTTCACAATATAATCGTCTCCCCCTGCCGCAAATCCCTGCACTTTGTCTGCTTCCTCGATTCTGGCAGTCAAAAACAAAATCGGGCAGGAAACAAAATTCCGGATTCTCCTGCACACCTCCATCCCGTCCATATCCGGCATGTTAATGTCCAGAAGAATGATATCCGGCTCACGCTCTGCCTGTCTGAGAGCCATTTCTCCATTTCCCGCGCACAAGGTAAGATACCCCCTTGGCTCAAAAAAGCTTCTCAGCATTTCCACAATATCTTCTTCATCATCCACAATCAAAAGCTTCTTTTTTACTTCCATATACCTTAGCTCCTCTCCCCCAGACGCCTGAAGTAAAAGAGGTACTGCTGCATAATTCCATTATAGGGCGCATACTCCTCATAAGGAAAGCCCTGCGGATATCTCTCCTCCAGAACCCGGTTTATCCACACATCTCTTGGAAACAAATCCAGCCGGTGAAATCCAAACAGAGCCGTGCAGCTGGCCACCTTTACGCCCACTCCATAGAGTCCAAGAAGAGTCTCCAGAAGCTCCTTGTCTGTAAGAGCAGACAGACCTTCAACAGTAAGCTCCCCTAAGGCAAAGATTTCTCCCAGGCGTCTCACATATTTTGCCCTGTAGCCCAGTCTGCAGGCATCCATCTGCTCCCCGCTCATACCTGCAATCTGTTCTGGCGTCGGAAAAGCATATATCTCTTCATCCTGGTTCTCTATCCTGGTTCCTGCCTGTATGCACAGCATTTCCACAGCCTGTTTAATTGCAGGAATGTTTTTTCTCTGGGAAAGCAAAAAGGTTGCCAGAGTCTCCCATGGCTCCTGCTGAAGAATCCGAATTCCCAGCCCATACTGTGAAGCATGATATAAATAGGCGTCTGTCTCAGGTATCCTGCCTCTGATACTGGCATAATCATTCTCCATATCAAAGTATCTCTTCCAACAGGTCTCATACTCCTGCTCTGTACAGTCCAGCTCATAATTTCCCTCTTGTCCTGAAATGCACAGCACTCTTCCAAACGCCGGTATTTTGTATGTATTCTTGCCAACCTGCTTCCAGCGGAAGCACTGACCGCTGTCTGCTATCATCTTCAGATTAAAATCATCCTGTGTTTTAATAACCATATTTTATTTCTGGATCTCCTCTTCATCACATTTCTTCTCGTTTTCATGTGCATCATTCTCTTTGCTTTTTCTCTTCCTGCCAGACGAGGATGAGCCAAGGCAAAGCATCGCAGACCCCAGGCAGAGCCAAACAACCGCCATATCGTTTCCATTAGAAAATCCTATAATTGCGGCTATAAAGAAGGCTATAGACGCAGTGAAATATAAAATCTGCGTAATCTTTTCTTTTTTCATAATCTTTTTTCCTTTCCTTAAAAGCAGTCTATCCTTGTCTGCTTTTATTATACGCAGGTGCCGAGCAAATAGCAATGTTTGTTTGCTCACTCTCTCCAATATTGCTTCTATTTCTTTTGTAGGATGAATTAAAGATTCTATACATCTTTTTAATTTACACCCCCATTTCCATGCAGGCTGCTATTTTTTACGTCCTATTTCAAGATTGATACCTTCTGCACATATTTTTTCTTACAGACAAATTTCATAAACCCAAATATCAAATAAAAAATCACTACTATAATGCACAAAGCTGCAACGGCATATTCAATAGATACATCTTCTACCAATCCAATTACAGCACTTAACACTGCAAGCCCAATCATCTCTATAGCAGATACGATGGACATAACGGTAGCACGCGAGTCATCACTAATATAGGTATTTAAGGCATTCATAAGGAAAATTTCTCTATATCTGACAGCTATCGTCATAATTGCAAACGAAATGGCGCTCCATACTGGACTAACATGAAGTGCATTACTGAATAAAGAAACAATTACAAGCATTGTTAATAAACAAAGAAAACGGTTTACATTTTTAATCTTCTTTTCTATCAGCTGCACTGTTTTTAGCGAAGCTACTGTACATATTGTAATAATAAAGGTCACATATCCAAACTTAGATGTCTCAAGACCTGCATTCAGCAAAATTGGCTGTTGAATATAGGTGAATGTATTGGAGAAGCAAGCAAAAATAACTAAATCCATAACAATCAACCCAATTTTATAGTCTTTCATATATAAAATACTGTTCTTTAACAACTGTCCATATTCCTTAAAAGGATTTGTTTTGACTTTCTCTTTTTCCTTTTGGGTTTCACACAGAGAAATTCCAAGGATAAGAGTCAAAATATATGCTAAAACAGTGAACAAATAAGTAATTCTCATGGAGCTATATTTCACTATGAAAACAGAGCTTAATGATGCCAACAATACTGCACCTATATTGATTGCCTGCATATTGGCAAAAATAACATTAACGCTTTGTGTTATAGAGTCATCTGAATTGACATCTTCAAACATTAAAGCAACAAATGTTCCAGAATAGCAGCTTTGACCAACAGCTGCCAATATTTGCATCAATACAAAAGGAAGCATACTTGTTCCTACTGCTCCACCAAAATACGCCAATGCAAACGCAACTGTTCCCAAAATTAACGTTTTCTTCCTTCCCCAAATATCGGACAGCATACCTGATGGAATTTCAAGTATAGCCGTCAAAATACCATACACAGATTGCAGCAGCATTATTTGGAAATAGGATAAATTATTTTCATGATAAAAAGCAATACTTATGGATGCAAAAAAAGTAAGACTTCTAAAAAATGTGAATAAATATAATTTTCGTATTTCTTTCATAAATAAAATCCTCTCGTTTTTCGTAGGCTCCTCCCACTACCTTTAGGTG
>JAUNOP010000092.1 GCA_030537135.1 Eubacteriales bacterium
AAAATCAGCATAATCTTTCAACTTTTTTTGTCCAAAGTATTGACATAGATCCATTCTGTTTATTCTGATGGAACGGGAAGCCTGTGCCGGAGAGCTGGCAGAACAGCTCTCCCTTACACAATCGTCTGTATCGCACCAGCTTAATCTTTTGAGGTCCAATAAACTGGTAAAATGCCGCCGGGATGGAAAATGGATTATTTACAGTCTGGCTGACGCCCATGTGCAAATGGTCGTAGAAAAAGGCATAGAGCATGTGCTGAACTTACGGCTGCCTGCACAAAAGAAAATTTAACAGAAGGTGCTTTGCATATGACGTTGAATCAATTAAAAACCAGACAACGTGCGGGAATCATACATATCGTGGAAAGATAACCTTGTTTAACCAGCTTACCGGAGCGAATCAACAAAAGGATGCAATTGGAATGCATAGATTAAGGCTTCAGCAGATTTTTAATGATTTCCTGTATACGATACCAGTCCGCATTTTTATTCCAGCCCAGGGATTTATTCACGGCGAAATTTCCATGGAGCATGAAAAGGAAAATTTTGTCCGCCTCCCACTCGGTAACATGGTAATCTCTCATAATTTCCGGAATACGCTGCGTTTTCTGCATCTGGTACAGCTTTTTCAGTATATGATGCGAAAGGCTTTCATCCAGAAAGAGGATTCTATATTTAGGATTGCTTGCAGCACGCTGGCAGGCCGGAAGCATGGCGTCGGGATCAGGATTTGTTTCTTCCAGATCACGCTCATTTTCGATATCCCGATTGTAGAGGGTGGAAGTTAAGGAATGCAGTGCGTCAAGCTCTGTGAGCCGGAGCGCATCGTCCAGCAGTTCATTCAATACATCGTCGATATTGTCATAATGCAGGTAGAAGGTTGCCCTGGTAATTTCGGATTGTCTGCATAAAGCAGTGACGGTTATTTTTTCGTAAGGTGTATTCTGGAGCAGCTCCAAAAGCGCATCTTTAATCATCCCTTTGGTGATGGTTGTTCTCCGGTCTGTTTTTCTTATTACCAATGCGGTTCCCTCCTGCTTAAAAATACTATACAAAATTCCGTAACTTGTAAAGAACTGTTCCTGTCCAAATGATGTTGGATAGGACTTTTATCATCGCCTACAGTATAATCGTTTCTATACAGGATGTCAATAAACTTGAAAAATCAGGTCGAAGCAGTGAGGCTTTGAAGTTACTGTTCAGGTCAGGACTTTGCATTCACTGCAAAGTCCGTAAGAAAGTGATTCAGGTGTGAGCAAATCCCATTCGCGAAGCGAATTTTAAATGGATTTGCGAATGTTACTGAGAACGAAGTGAACAGTAACGCTTTGAATGAAAGAAACGAGGAGGAAACGGACATGAGTATGTATGAAAATCTGGTTATGCAAACACAGATGAATTATTCCAGATACCACAGGATCTACGCGGCCGGAAAAACCGCGGTCAAATTAAGCGGGCGGAAACCGCTGCCCTACCGTGAACAGATTCAGGAATTTGTAAAACGAGTTCAGGAAGCAGAATGTATCGTAGTTGGCGGAGCATCCGGCTTATCTGCGGCAGGCGGCGGCGATTTTTATTATGCCGATACACCGTCTTTTCGGAAATATTTTGGAAAGTATGCCGAAAAGTATGGCTTCAAAGGCGCCTTTGACGGTATGTACAGTAAGTTTGACTCCGATGAAGAGCATTGGGGATTTATAGCGACTTTTCTGAATACTACGCTGAACGCCCCGGTAAGGGAGCCTTATCTTGATCTGGATAAAATGTTCTGCTCCCTGGATGCTATACAGGCTGATGAAAATGGAAATGCTTCTGAGCTTCCATTCCCGGGCAAAGAAGAATACTCGCCGGGATCCCAGATGCTGGAAAAAGAATCTGCTGCTTATCTCTCCCAGCTTGAAAACAGAAACGAGACCTTAGCCGACCAGGCGCAGCTCTGCCACACCCAGTATCCCGTCCTGCAGGCAGTCGGCAACCTGTACCTGAACAAACAAATTTTATTCCAGTGTTTTTGAAAGGAGATCTATGCCCAAACCATTATTTTCCAAGCTGGTTGCCCAGGCGGCAATCGGCTTGTTCTGCATTGTTTTCGGAAGCGTATTTGCCTTCCATGCAAATGACCTGCTTTTTTTCATCATGAGCCTTGCCCTTGGCATCTGCTGTATCGTCCGCTTTATCCTGCTCTACCGTACCATTTGTCAGAAACGCTTTCAGACGATAAGCGGGACCTGTGTCAGCAGGGAGCCTTCTTTCATCAGGAAGACACAGCAGATCCGTCTGTTAGATTTTGAAGGCTCTGAGCATGTTTTTACCGTTGATAAGAACGTAAAGCTTCTGCAAGGACACGCCTATCAGATTTACTTCCGTCCTTCTCCTTCTGATGATGCTTCTATTTCCAACGGTTTTTTAGGATTTGAGGAGATTATGAAGCCAGAGAAAGCAGATACGGTTTAAAGCTGAATAATCCACTTACTTTCCTTCCATAATATATTTGACATATTTATTGACTTTATTGGTATAAATATAGTATTATGGAGGTGAAAGGAGTGGATGCAGATATGCTGAAAGAATATTTAGAAGAAACCTATGGCTGCAATGAGCCTATCTTTATCAACGAAATCAAACTGGACAATCTAAACGACAATGCCCTGCGCCAGTATTTTAAACGCATGGTAAAGTCCGGCGATCTGATTCGTTTCGATACCGGAATTTATTATCTCCCCAAACAATCCAGGTTACTAAAAAAATCTTATCTGGATCCGTTAAAAGTAGTGAGCCGGAAATACATCCAAAATGGTTCTGAGACCTTCGGGTATTTTTCCGGTGCATACCTTGCCAACCAGCTCCGGCTTACGACACAGATGCCTGCAACCATTGAAATCGTCACCAATAAGGAGTCCACCAAAGGACGAACCGTTACCATCGGAGGACAAAGCCTCCGGCTCAAACGTCCTTCCACAATGATTACAGAAAAAAACGTACTGCTCCTGCAGTTTTCAGATGCCATATCTGCTTCAGAAAAATACGCAGAACTTCCGGTATCGGAAACAACTGCTATTCTGAAACAATACATCCGCCAAAATAGTTTTACCAGAAAACAGCTCTCCGATGTTCTGCCTTATATGACTGCTCAGACAGCCAAAAAACTGATTGAATGGGAATTAATCTATGAATTCATATAATAACAAACGATAAAAAGACTCACATATACTATTGACAAAGGAAGAAATTTGTAGTACGTTTGTATTGCAAAAGGAGGTGGCATTATGGCAAAAGAAGCAACATTACAGGTTCGGATGGATGCGGATTTAAAAGAGAAAGCAGAAACATTATACCGGGAACTAGGGACTTCCTTTGCGGAAGCAGTGCGGATTTTTGCAAAACAGAGTGTTCTGGAAAACGGGATGCCATTTGTAATATCTGCAAACCATAAAAACGCATATGGCAGGCTCTCCAAATATGCAGATCCAGACAAAAGAAAGCAGGAGGAAGGCGCATTTGAAAGGGCTGTGGTAGAGAAATATGAAAAAGCTGATTGATGCAAACGTAATTCTGCGTTATCTTCTGGGCGACCATCCACAGATGTCCGAAGAAGCAAAAAAGGTAATTGAAGGCGGGGCATTTACTCTTCCAGAAGTTCTTGCAGAGGTGGTATATGTGCTGAACGGTGTATATAAAGTAGAATGTACAGAAATTGCAAAGACTTTGATTGATTTTCTGGACGAAATCAGCATCGAGAATCAAGAGACTGTATGCGAAGCACTGTCGTTATTTTCAGAAACCTCTCTTGATTTTGTGGACTGTATCTTGATAGCCAGACATAGGATACTTGGTGATGAAGTAGTGAGTTTTGATAAAAAACTGAATAAGAAACTGTAGAAATATAAGTGAAGCGCTTGCTCTTTGCAAATATCCTTGTTGCATCTGGTAAATGGAAATCATTTTAGAAACAGA
>JAUNOP010000056.1 GCA_030537135.1 Eubacteriales bacterium
GGCAGTCAGTATGAAGCGTATGGAAATTATATCGGAGACAGTCAGTACGACGCGTATGGAAACTATACTGGGGGAAGTCAGTACGATGCGTATGGGAATTATGTGGGAGACACAACCTATACCTATGGTTATTGACGCTGCTGAAAAAACTTGAAAAAAGTATAAAAAATAAAAAATAGTGGTTGCGCAAATCAAAAAAAAACTATATGATATATCTATATGCAAATCAAAAAATGTACAGGCTTGAATTAAGAAAGAACAGACTGTACATTCTGCACATAGTACACAGGCTGTACCATAGGAAAGACAGCATAACAGGAATGATACAAATAACATCAGGTGTGAAATAAAGGAGGAAGTACATTGTTAGAGATTATGACAAATGAGGCTGAATCATCTGCAAAGATTATCGTCATTGGTGTAGGTGGAGCCGGTAATAATGCTGTGAACAGAATGGTGGAAGAAGCCATTGGCGGAGTGGAATTTGTAGGCGTGAATACAGATAAGCAGGCTTTAACTCTGTGCAAAGCTCCAACTGTACTTCAGATTGGTGAGAAGGTTACAAAGGGACTCGGCGCCGGCGCACAGCCAGAGGTAGGACAGAAGGCAGCTGAGGAAAGTATAGAAGAAGTAAAGCAGCTCATGGAAGGAGCAGACATGGTGTTTGTTACCTGCGGTATGGGCGGCGGAACCGGAACCGGTGCTGCTCCTGTGATTGCGGGCGCAGCCAAGGAGATGGGAATTCTGACAGTAGGCGTGGTGACAAAGCCGTTCCGCTTTGAGGCAAAGACTCGTATGAACAATGCGCTCAATGGAATCGAGAAGCTCAAACAGGCAGTGGATACCCTGATTGTTATTCCAAATGATAAGCTTCTGGAGATTGTTGACCGCCGTACCACAATGCCGGAGGCGCTTAAGAAGGCAGACGAAGTTCTGCAGCAGGCTGTGCAGGGAATCACAGACCTTATCAACCTGCCTGCTCTGATTAACTTGGACTTTGCAGATGTTCAGACGGTTATGACAGACAAGGGAATCGCACATATTGGTATCGGAGAGTCCAGAGGAGACGACAAGGCTATGGAGGCTGTTCAGCAGGCAGTTGCAAGTCCTCTGCTTGAGACGACCATTAAGGGAGCAAGCCATGTCATTATCAACGTATCCGGAGATATTTCCCTTATGGATGCAAATGATGCGGCAAGCTATGTTCAGGAACTTACAGGAGAGGACGCCAATATCATCTTTGGCGCTATGTATGACGATACCATCGCAGATTACTGCAGAATCACAGTGATTGCTACAGGACTTACAGATGAGGCTGCAAAATCCAGCCCGTTTTCATCCAAGAGTTCTGCATCTGCGTTTGGAATGAGAAAGGCTCAGAGCACGACTTCCTCCATGAATCGAGGAGGCATGACTATGCCGTCCTTTAATATGCCGAATATGGGCAATCCTACATTTGGAACAAAGCAGCCCACAAGCACTGTTCAGAAGAAGGATATTCAGATTCCGGATTTCCTGAAGAATCGCTAATTCTGTAATCAAAGCCTTTGCCTCCAGGCAGAGGCTTTTTGTTTTTTAAAAGGGGGAGGTTTTATATGGAAAAAAATGAAATTCTTATGATTTACGGAACAGAATATAAAAAAATGACAAAGAAGCTCCTTGAGGATGCACATTTACAAGCTTCTCTTCCAAACAAAGACGGTCTGGTGGGAATCAAGCCGAATCTGGTGTCTGCCTCTGAGGCATCCTTTGGAGCCACCACTCACACGGAAGTCGTGGCAGGAATCATTGAATATCTCAAGGAGCAAGGATATTCTAGAATTGCTATTCTGGAAGGCTCCTGGGTAGGAGAGCGCACCGCTGAGGCGATGAGAGTCTGTGGGTATGACAGACTTTCCAGGGAATATCAGGTTCCCTTCTGGGATATGCAGAAGGACAAAGGCGTACAGACCGACTGTGCGGGAATGCCGCTGAAAATATGCAGCCGTGTAAAGGAGCTTGATTATTTAATCAATGTTCCTGTGCTTAAGGGACATTGCCAGACAAAAATTACCTGTGCGCTCAAGAATATGAAGGGGCTGATTCCAAATGCTGAGAAGAGGCGCTTTCATTCCATGGGGCTGCATAAGCCCATAGCCCATCTGAACACAGGCATTACCCAGGATTTTATTGTGGTTGACAATATCTGCGGAGATTTGGATTTTGAGGACGGCGGCAATCCGGTGACAATGAATCGAATTCTTGCAGGGAGAGATCCGGTTCTGATAGACGCTTATGTATGCAGTCTTCTTCATTATGAGAAGGAAGAGGTTCCGTATATTTGTCTTGCTGAGAAGCTGGGAGTCGGAGACGGCGATCTTTCCCATCTTTCCATCAGGATCGCAGGAGAGGAACGAGGAAAAACAGAGCTGCCCCTGTCCAGAAAGGCAGTGGAGCTTCAGGATGCAGTGGAGGAGGTTGAATCCTGCAGTGCCTGCTATGGCTATCTTCTTCCTGCTCTTGATATGCTCCGGGAGGAAGGGCTTTTGGACAAGCTTTCTGAGAAAATCTGCATAGGTCAGGGCTTTCGCAAAAAAAACGGAAACCTTGGAATCGGAAACTGCACCAGGCATTTTACGCATTCTCTGGAGGGCTGTCCCCCTACAGAGCAGCAAATATACAGCTTTCTCAAACAATACCTCCAGCAAAAATAGAGGCTTCCTCTTTGAGAAAAGGCAGTCCCTGTTCGGGCAGAACTGCAAAGGCATTTCTTATGTAATGTCGGCATATCCCAAAAAGATATGCCGATATTTTGTTTCTGCAATTATGCACAAATACTTTTACAGGCCGGCCTGATAGGCTTCTCTCTGCATAAAGGTACTACACATGGTTTCCTGCTGTGTGGAAGCATGGGAACCCGCAATATCAATGGCAGACGCTGTACATTTCTGGTCGTGATTGTAGATACATTCATGTGCCTTGCATCCTACGGCAATGGTCTCGCAGCCACAGCCGCAGCTGTTGGAGTAATCGTCGTTTTTCTGATGACGGAAGCTGGAGCAGCAGGTTTCATCCGGAATATGAGCCTGTGGTCCATCTACCAGGATATCGCCTTTGGAACAGAGCTTATCCTTATTGTACATACAGGAAACAGCAGAACAGCTTAATAATGTCATGGGTATTCCTCCTTTTGGAATAAATTCATAGGTGATTCATGCGCCTGTCCTGAAAGGACTATATGAAAGAGCAAAAGAAAAGCTGCTGTTCACTGCGCCCACGGCAGTGCGCTTTGCAATCACAGAAATGCTGCTTCATATAGTAGGCATTTTCTAGTGTTGCCCTAAACATTTGGAATTATACAATAATAAAAAAATCGTGCTTCGCCCAAGTTCATATGCCGCCCGAAGAGTATTTGGAATTATACAATAATAAAAAAAAATCTTGACATCGCAAGTAATCTATGATATTATCAACCAGTACGCGAAAAGAAAACAAAGCAGAGTTATCCACTCTCACCTTAGCGCAGGAGGCGACTAATGGTTTATAATGAAAAGCAGTACCTGTTTTTTGTGTTGCTGCGCTGTGAGGTGTGGATAAGGCTGTCCGCACTTTTTTTGCGTTTGGGATCATGTACAGATGCGTTTGGCAGCTGGTACATTAGAGGGTGACGAGTGGTCATTGATTTATCAAAATATGGAGGTGCACAACTATTAGCGGTTTACAAATTAACGAGCAAATCAGAGACAAAGAGGTACGTCTGATTGGTCCAGACGGAGCACAGCTTGGCATTATGTCAGCAAGAGAGGCCATGATAAAGGCGCAGGAGGCCAATCTTGACCTGGTGAAGATCGCTCCACAGGCAAAGCCACCAGTATGTAAGATTATTGATTATGGCAAATATCGTTATGAACTGGCAAGAAAAGAAAAGGAAGCCAAGAAGAAACAGAAAACCATTGAAGTGAAGGAAGTGCGTCTTTCTCCAAACATTGATACCAATGACTTAAATACCAAGGTAAATGCAGCCAGAAAGTTCTTGGCTAAGGGCGATAAGGTAAAGGTTACATTGCGTTTCCGAGGAAGAGAGATGGCTCATATGGCCAGCAGCAAGCATGTGCTGGATGACTTTGCAGAGCTTTTAAAGGATGCAGCTGTCGTTGAGAAGGCTCCCAAGGTGGAAGGAAGAAGTATGACCATGTTTTTAACTGAAAAACGTTAAAATAGATTTTTTTAAGCTTAAGGAGGAAAATACAATGCCAAAAATTAAAACCTGTAGAGCAGCAGCAAAACGTTTCAAAAAGACCGGTACCGGAAAGTTAGTAAGAAATAAAGCTTATAAGAGCCATATCTTAACAAAGAAATCCCAGAAGAGAAAGAGAAATCTTAGAAAATCTGCTGTTGTTGATTCTACCAATGTAAAGAGCATGAAGAAGTTATTACCATATTTATAAGATAGAGAAGCAGAGAGAACAGGAGGAATTAAGAGATGGCAAGAATTAAAGGCGGCTTAAACGCTAAGAAGAAACATAATAGAGTTTTAAAACTGGCTAAGGGATACAGAGGAGCACGTTCCAAGCAGTATAGAATCGCAAAGCAGTCTGTTATGAGAGCGCTGACCAGCTCCTATGCTGGAAGAAAGCAGAAGAAGCGTCAGTTCAGACAGCTCTGGATTGCACGTATCAACGCTGCAGCAAGAATGAACGGCTTATCCTACAGCAGACTGATGCATGGCCTGAAGGTTGCAGGTGTGGATATCAACAGAAAGATGCTGGCAGATCTGGCTGTAAATGATGCAGCAAGCTTTGCAGCTCTGGCTGAGATCGCAAAGAAGGCAATTGCCTAATCAATGTGCGGACAAAGGCGTCCCCCGGAATTTCCGGGGGATTTTCTATAATAAACCTAAAAATTCCATTTGGTTTGGTGGAAATCACACTTGCATTCAAAAAACAAAAATGGTATAATCACAGCATTGAATTAACAGAATAAAGCAGGCTGTTCTTTACAAGAATCAGAGCAGCATCCAAGAGGAGGAGAAAATTATGAGTAAATGGAAAAAGGTACTGAGTTTAGCAGCAGCAGCCAGCATGACAATGTCTGTAATGGCAATGAACGTATCTGCAGCAGATAACTTCATGATTGGCGGTATCGGACCGCTTACTGGTGAGACAGCAGTATATGGTATTGCAGTAAAGAACGGCGCGCAGATTGCAATTGACGAGATTAACGAGGCCGGCGGCGTGAACGGAGTTCAGCTTGAGATGAACTTCCAGGATGATGAGGGCGATGCAGAGAAGGCAGTGAATGCTTACAATACTCTGATGGACTGGGGAATGCAGATGCTGGTTGGTACAGTTACCTCCACTCCCTGCGTGGCAGTTGCCAATGAGAGCGTAAAGGACAATGTATTCCAGCTTACTCCATCTGGTTCAGCAGTTGAGTGCGTGGCTAACCCGAATGTATTCCGTGTATGCTTCTCTGACCCGAACCAGGGTATTGCATCTGCACAGTATATCGGCGAACACAAGCTGGCTACCAAGGTAGCTGTTATCTATAACAGCTCTGACGTATATTCTTCTGGTATTTATCAGAAGTTTGCTGAGGAGGCTGCAAATCAGGGACTTGAGATTGTATCTGCTGAGGCGTTTACCGCTGACAGCAATAAGGACTTCTCCGTACAGCTTCAGAAGGCAAAGGATGCAGAGGCTGAGCTTGTATTCCTTCCAATCTATTATACAGAGGCTTCTTTGATTCTGACTCAGGCAGCAAGCATGGAGTTTGCTCCGATGTTCTTTGGCTGCGACGGTCTGGATGGTATTCTGAATGTAGAACAGTTTGATACCAGCCTTGCAGAGGATGTTATGCTTCTGACCCCATTTGCAGCAGACGCAGAGGATGAGCTGACTCAGAACTTTGTTGCAGCATATGACGAGGCATATGGCGAGACTCCGAACCAGTTTGCAGCAGATGCTTATGATGCAGTATACGCAATCAAGGCTGCCATTGAGAAATCCGAGGTAACACCGGATATGGAAGCTTCTGATATATGCGATGCAGTTTCACAGGCAATGACAGAGATTACTCTGGACGGTGTGACAGGTCTGGGAATCACCTGGACTGCAGACGGCGAGCCGAGCAAGGCGCCGAAAGCTGTTGTAATCAAAGATGGCGCATATGCCGCAATGGAGTAATCTGGCAGCCTGACAAAAGTTAACACTGGGACGCAGAGGAAAAAAATCTTTGCACACTACGGCAAAAAAACAAGGCTGCCTTTTTACAGGCAGCCTTTCTTTTTGAAGAAAGGATATTACTATGAGTTTCTTGTCTTACCTTATTAATGGAGTGAGCCTTGGCAGTGTGTATGCGATCATTGCTCTTGGCTATACCATGGTATATGGCATTGCGAAAATGCTGAATTTTGCCCATGGCGATGTTATTATGGTAGGCGGTTTTGCTGTGTTTGTGTCTGTACATGGCATGGGACTTCCCACAGGAGCTGCGATTGTTTTGTCTATAGTTATCTGTACAGCTCTGGGAATTCTGATAGAAGGAATCGCTTATCGCCCACTCAGAAATGCGGCTTCTCCGCTGGCTGTTCTCATTACAGCAATCGGAGTAAGCTACCTTCTCCAGAACCTGGCGCTCATTTTGTTTGGAGCAAACACAAAATCCTTTACCTCGGTTGTGGGCTTTGGACCGTTCAAGCTGGCAGGAGGAAGCCTGGTTATCACAGGTGAAACGGTTGTAACCATTACTGCCTGTATTCTGATTATGGTATGCCTGATGCTCTTTATTAACAAGACGAAGACAGGTCAGGCCATGCTCGCTGTGTCAGAGGATAAGGGCGCCGCGCAGCTTATGGGAATCGATGTAAACCGGACCATTTCTATTACCTTTGCCATTGGTTCTGCCCTGGCCGCTATTGCCGGCGTTTTGCTTTGCTCTGCTTATCCGTCCCTGACTCCGTACACAGGAGCCATGCCTGGTATCAAAGCCTTTGTGGCAGCTGTGTTCGGAGGAATTGGTTCGATTCCAGGAGCCTTTATCGGAGGAATCCTTCTCGGCGTTATTGAGATTTTCGGAAAGGCCTATATATCCTCGCAGATGGCAGACGCCATTGTGTTCGGCGTACTGGTGGTGGTTCTTCTGGTGAAGCCTACGGGTATTCTCGGCAAGAACATTCAGGAGAAAGTGTAGGTGGCGCAGATGAAGATAAACAAAAAAACAAAAAGCAATCTGATTACATATGGAATTGTAATCGCCTTTTATATTGTTGTGACAGCCATGCAGTCGGCTGGAATGATTTCCAGACTTATGAGCGGTCTTTTGGTTCCGCTGTGTGTTTATGTGATTCTTGCTATTTCCCTGAACCTGACAGTCGGCATTCTGGGAGAGCTTAGTCTGGGTCACGCTGGCTTTATGTGTGTGGGAGCCTTTGCAGGAGCTATTTTTTCCAAATGTACCATGGATACGATTACTTTCCAAGGATTTCGCTTTTTCCTGGCTCTGCTTGTGGGAGCTGCCTTTGCAGGATTCTTTGGATTTATCATCGGAATTCCGGTTCTTCGTCTGAAGGGAGATTATCTGGCCATTGTGACCCTTGCCTTTGGAGAGATTATCAAGAACCTGATCAACGTGGTATATCTGGGCGTGGACAGCACAGGAGTGAAATTTTCTATGAAGGATTACATGTCCATGGGAATGGCTCCTGACGGAAAGGTAATTATCAACGGAGCCCAGGGCATCACCGGAACTCCCCAGGATTCCACCTTTGGAATCGGTGTTATTCTGATTCTTGTCACACTCTTTGTTGTGCTGAACCTGATTCAGTCCAGAGACGGCCGTGCTATTATGGCGATCCGAGACAACCGTATTGCAGCAGAATCCATTGGAATTGACGTTTCCAAATATAAATTAAAGGCCTTTGCCATTTCCGCGGCTCTGGCAGGTGTGGCGGGCGTACTCTACGCGCACAATCTGGCAACCCTGACAGCTCTTCCAAAGAACTTTGGCTATAACCAGTCCATCATGATTCTGGTATTTGTGGTTCTGGGAGGAATCGGAAGCATACGCGGTTCTATGATTTCAGCAGTGGTTTTGACTCTTCTTCCTGAGCTTTTGCGCGGACTGAGCGAATACCGTATGCTGTTTTATGCGATTGTTCTGATTGTAATGATGCTTCTGAACTGGGCTCCAAAGGCAATCGAGTGGAGAGAGCGTTTGGCAGCGAGCTTTAGGAAAAAAGGAAGGGAGGCATAGGGATGACGCTTTTGGATGTAAAGCATTTAAGCATTTCCTTTGGCGGTCTTCGGGCTGTGGATGATTTCAATATTTCTATTCCAAAAGGGGAGCTGTATGGCCTTATCGGTCCCAATGGAGCTGGTAAAACCACAGTATTCAACCTTCTTACAGGCGTGTATAAGCCAAACGAGGGAATCATCAGTCTGGACGGAACCAATATTACAGGAAAAAGCAATATTGAAATCAATAAGGCGGGAATTGCCCGTACCTTTCAGAATATCCGTCTCTTTGGAAAAATGAGCGTTCTGGATAATGTCAAGGCAGGACTTCACAATCAGGAGGTCTATGGAAGCTTTACGGGAATTTTCCGTTTGCCGAGATTTTTCCAGGCAGAGAAGAAGATGGATGAGGAGGCCATGCGCCTTCTGAAGGTTTTTGATCTGGATAAGGAAGCAGAGGTACTTGCCTCTAATCTTCCCTATGGCAAGCAGAGAAAGCTTGAGATTGCCAGGGCGCTTGCCACGAATCCAAAGCTTCTGCTTCTGGACGAGCCGGCAGCTGGCATGAATCCAAATGAGACAGAGGAGCTGATGGAAACTATCAGCTTTGTGAGGGATGAGTTTCAAATGACCATTCTTCTGATTGAGCATGACATGAAGCTGGTGTCCGGAATCTGCGAGGAGCTGACGGTTCTCAATTTTGGCCGCGTACTCGCTCAGGGAGAGACGTCTGAGGTTCTTCATAATCCAGAGGTTATCAAGGCTTATCTGGGAGAATAGGGAGGATACAATGGCATTACTGGAAATAAAGGATATAGAAGTATATTATGGAATGATTCAGGCCTTAAAGGGCGTGAATTTTCAGGTAAACGAGGGTGAGGTCATTGCTCTTATCGGCGCAAACGGCGCGGGAAAGACCACTACTCTTCAGACAATCACAGGTCTTCTGAGGGCAAAAAAAGGAAAAATTCTGTTTGACGGTCAGGACATCACAAAGGTTCCGGCTCACAAAATCGTGACAATGGGAATGGCGCACGTGCCGGAGGGACGCCGGGTTTTTGCAAACATGTCTGTGCTTCAGAACCTCCGGATGGGAGCCTTTACAAGAAAGGATCAAAAGGAAATCGAGGAGACCCTTGAAAAGGTGTATAAAAGATTTCCACGTCTTAAGGAGCGCCAGAGTCAGGCGGCAGGAACCTTAAGCGGAGGAGAGCAGCAGATGCTTGCAATGGGAAGAGCGCTGATGTCAAAGCCGCGTATTATTCTGATGGATGAGCCCTCTATGGGTCTTTCTCCTATTTTTGTAAATGAAATCTTTGACATTATCAAGGAAGTGAGCGAGAGCGGAACCACCGTGCTTTTGGTGGAGCAGAATGCAAAGAAGGCTCTCTCTATTGCAGACAGAGCCTATGTTCTGGAGACAGGAAAAATCGTTCTGGAGGGCAAAGCAGAGGAACTTCTGCATAATGAATCTGTTCAGAAGGCTTATCTGGGAGAATAAAAGAAACACAGCAGCAATTCTTGTGGGGAGGCTGCAGAAGGAGGGTTTATGAGCAATTTTGTGATTACCATTGCAAGACAGTACGGAAGCGGCGGAAGAACCATTGGACAGATGTTCGCAGACAAGATGGGAATTTCCTTTTATGACAAGGATATTATCCGGCGCACTTCAGATGAGAGCGGAGTCAATATACAGCTCTTTCACAAGGTAGACGAGAACTCCACAGGTCTTAAGACAGGTGGATTTTTGAGCAAGGCAAAGGGCTTGTACACGGGGAATGTGATTTCTCCGTCAAGCCGCGATTTCACCTCAGATGACAATTTATTTAATCTTCAGGCTCAGACGATTAAGCATCTGGCAGAAGAGGAAGCTTGTGTGATTATCGGAAGATGCTCCAATTATATACTTAGGGATTATCCCCATGTACTGAGTGTTTTTATCCATGCGTCCATGGACTATCGCCTGGAAAAGGCAGCAGGAAAGCTGAGCATGACAGAAAAGGAGATTGTGAAATTCCTTCAGAAGGACGACAAGCGCAAGGAGGATTTTTCCATGCGCTATACAGGCAAAAGGTGGACAGACGCCACAGGCTATGACCTTTGTCTGGATTCCAGTAAGCTTGGCTATGATAAGTGCGTGGAGGAGATAGAGGCTTATCTGAAGATCCGTTTTCCGGAATTATAAGAGAAAAAGACAGGGCAGGAAGCCAATCGGCTTCCTGCCCTGTCTTTTTCAGAATTTTTTGTTTTCCATCAGCATATATTATTCCTGAAAGAAAGCCCTTGGGGAAGGTATATGAAAAGAAAATTTGGAATCGTTTTGCTGGGAAGCATCATTATGTGGACCTTGTTGGCAATACAGGGAAATGGGAGAGAAGCTCCCCAGATTGCTCTGACCTTTGACGACGGTCCAAGTTCTGTGTATACTCCAAAGCTTTTGGACGGCCTTAAGGAAAGAAGGGTAAAGGCTACCTTTTTTCTGATGGGCGCAAATATAGAGGGAAATGAGAAAATTGTAAAGCGGATGCAGGAGGAAGGGCATCTTATCGGTAATCATACATATAATCACGTACAGCTGGAAAAGGTCTCTGAGATGGATGCAAGGGAGGAGATTGAGAAGACCGGAAACCTGATTTATGAAATTACAGGCGAATACCCCATGTATCTTCGGCCTCCCTTTGGAAGCTGGAGAAAGGATTTGGAGCTGGCAGTTACCATGATTCCGGTATTTTGGACGATTGACACCCTGGACTGGCAGAACCAGAGCGTAGGAACGATTCTGTACAAGGTAGAGAGTAAGATAGAGGACGGCTCCATTATTCTCATGCATGATGAATATGAGGCCTCTGTGGAGGCTGCTCTGGAGATTGTAGACCGATACAAGGAGAAGGGCTATCGCTTTGTCACAGTAGACCAGTTTATGAATGATTAACAGCTCTTGCGAATCGTTTTTTCCTATGGTAAAGTAGAGGGGCAAAGGAATTTTCTCAAAGGAATCTTACTGAAAAACAGGAGAATTATATGGATTTATTTGAATATGCAAAAAGCAAAACCCTGGAAAGGGAGTCTCCCCTTGCTTCCAGGCTTCGTCCAAGAACCCTGGAAGAGGTGGTGGGACAGGAACACATTGTGGGAAAGAATAAGCTGCTCTACCGGGCAATCAAGGCAGATAAGCTCACCTCTGTTATTTTCTACGGCCCTCCGGGAACAGGCAAAACCACGCTTGCAAAGGTCATTGCCAATACTACCAGCGCAAGCTTCACTCAGATAAACGCTACCTCTGCCGGCAAAAAGGATATGGAAGCAGTGGTGCAGAAGGCAAAGGAGAGCCTTGGCATGTATGGCCAGAAAACCATTCTTTTTATTGACGAAATCCACCGGTTCAACAAGGGACAGCAGGATTACCTTCTGCCCTTTGTGGAGGATGGAACGCTGGTGCTGATTGGAGCCACAACAGAAAACCCGTATTTTGAGGTGAACAGCGCGCTCTTGTCGCGCTCTGCTGTTTTTGAGCTAAGGCCTCTCTCAGCAGAGAACATAAAGGTACTGCTTCAAAGAGCAGTGCAGGATAAGGACAGAGGCATGGGAAGCTATGGGGCAGTGCTTGACAAAGACGCTCTGGAATTTCTTTCTGACATGGCTGGAGGAGATGCGCGTTCTGCCCTGAATGCTGTGGAGCTTGCCATTCTTACAACGCCCAAAAGCAGTGATGGAAGAATTCATCTCACTCTTGAGGTGGTTTCAGAATGTATTCAAAAGAGGGGCATCCGTTATGACAAGAGCGGAGACAACCATTATGATATTATCTCTGCTTTTATCAAGAGTATGCGAGGGTCGGATCCAGATGCAGCTGTGTATTACCTTGCAAAGATGCTTTATGCTGGAGAGGATGTGAAGTTTATAGCCAGAAGAATCATGATTCTGGCTTCTGAGGATATTGGAAATGCAGATCCCCAGGCTCTTTTGGTGGCAGCAGGCGCCGCCCAGGCAGTGGAGAGAGTGGGAATGCCGGAATCCCAGATTATTCTGGCTCAGGCAGTCTCTTATATGGCCTGCGCTCCAAAGAGCAATGCAGCTGTAAATGCAATTTCTTCTGCAATGGAGAGTGTGAAGAGAGTACATACTACAGTTCCGGCGCATCTTCAGGACAGTCATTACAGAGGACACGAGGAAATGGGTCATGGAGTGGGCTATAAATATGCCCACGATTATCCAAACCATTATGTAGAGCAGCAGTATCTCCCATCCGAAATTCTGGGAGAGCGCTTCTATGAACCAGGAGATTTGGGATATGAAAGGGTTATCCGAGAGCGAATGAAGCAGATAAGAGAGAAATAGAAATGGAGGAGCTACATCAGCTCCTCCATTAAATATGCATAGACGTCCTGTGATTTTTTCTCCCAGTTTTCCTTGATTGCCCTGGCAGCTTCTTCTGTGGGCATCAGCATCATCAGCTCCAATCTGGAAAAGCCCTTTTCCAGCAGCTTGCACCTCACGGAAAAGCTTCCCTGGGGAGTTTCATAATAATCAGCCATTGCTGTAACCGTATTTTTCTTCTGCATGCCAAGCTCTTTTAAAAAGAGATGCACATCCTTTTTAATAGCAGGAGAAATCTCCTTGTTAAAGTAGGAGAGCGTGATGCTTCCCTGCTCGCTCAGCTTGTAATAGGTAGAATTTCGGACTGTCTCTGACTCAATCAAACCAGAGGCAGCCAAATCAGAAATAGTTTCCTGGAGCTGAAAATAATTCGTATATTCCCTTTCCAGCATAAAATCCGAAATCTGTGAATTACTTAACGGATTCTGTGAATTTTCCAGCATAAATAAAATGATGAGTTTATAAAGCAATGATGGCTGAGTCATAAACAACCCTCCTGTGCAAATCCTGGCCTTTCACGTAAAATGGGCCGATAACTGTGCGAGTCAGCAGTGTCAAACATTCGTCCCTGAAAGCTCTGACGCTTTTTCATCTCATGGTGAAGGAGATTGAGTACCTCTCGCTTTCTTGAAGCCCAAAGGGGAGCAAGCAGAAGCCTTGACGGGCCGTCGCCGGTGATTCTGTGAACCGTGATTTGGGGAGAAAGATGCTCCAGACAGGCAATCACCAAATCAATGTATTCTTCGCGCTCCAGTACAGCAAAGCTTCCCTGGCGATAATCCCTTGCCAAATCGGTTCCTTCAAGTACATGAAGGAGCTGAAGCTTAATGCCCTGAATCTTCTGGCTGTTCAGATAGCAGATAGTCTGAAGCATATCTTCTCTGCTTTCGCCGGGAAGTCCAAGGATGGTGTGAACAATCACCTCGATGCCTGCGCACCCAAGACGGCCTGCACTGTCCTCAAAGCAGGAGAGAGGATACCCTCTTCGGATGTAGCGGGCAGTTCTCTCGTGAATCGTCTGAAGTCCAAGCTCAATCCATATGGGCTTTATCTGATTCAGCTCTGCGAGAAGGGAGATCACCTCATCATCCAGGCAGTCTGGCCGGGTTCCTATGGAAAGCGCCACAATCTCAGGATGAAGAAGAGCTTCTGTGAAAATTTTCCGTAAGTATTCCACAGGGGCATACGTATTGGTGTAGGCCTGAAAATAAGCGATGAATTTTCGGATTGGCCTTTTCTCCTTTAAAAGCGTAATCTGGGAGTTAATCTGTTCTGTAATAGAGAGCGCCCTGTCAGCGGCAAAATCTCCGGAGCCTCCGGCACTGCAGAAAATACAGCCTCCGGTTCCAAGGGTTCCGTCCCTGTTCGGACAGGACATGCCGCCGTTTAATGTGACCTTGTAAACCTTTTCGCCAAATCGTTCTCTGAGCGTATAATCCAGGGAACGATACGGCTTTCCGTTCCACATCATAGTCTATTGTTCCCCGCCTGAATTCGGAGTCTCCTCGTCTGTGGGAGTCAGAGAAGAGTGTTCTTCCAGAGCATTGTCTGCATCCGCGGCAATACTGGAAGCTTCCTGTTCGTCCAGAAGAGCCTGAGGGATAGCGTCGGCGTCTGCTGTTTCCTCTTCTGGAATGTAATTATCAAAAACCTTTCTCAAAAAGAAGGAATTACAGTAGGCAACTGTTGAAAAACCAAGAACAATCAGAAGCAGCAGGATAAATGCCTGTACTTCTGCGCTCGGAATCAGATAAACAGCAAAGGGACAGAGCGTTACAATAATCATTAAAATGGTATAGGGAAGATGTCTGATGGACATCAGCAATGCATTGACAAAGGTATTTTTGATTGTATTGTAAAACTTGGCCACAAGCGGATAAATATACATGAAGATAAATAAATATACAACCGCAAGTGCAAAAAACACGACAGTCAGAACTCTGTAAAGATTCCCTTCCATCTGACCGGAAATACGCATGTCAAGAAACAGAAGCGCAGCCACAACAAGCATAATCAAATGGATGATAGTGGCCTGTTTGAAATTCTCCTTAAAGGATTTAAAAAATCCTTTTACAATGTAAGCATCCTCATTCCGAACCATTTTCAAGGTCACGTAGAACATGGCGGTGATAGAGGCTCCGGCAGTGACAATGGGAATGCAGCAGACAATGCATAAAAAATTGAGAATAGCGAGGTCTGCGACCCGGCTCATAAATACGAAAAATTTGTTGTCCATGTTAAATAAGTTACCCATAAAATTTTATCCTTCTTTCTTGTTTATTGTAGCTCCCTACAAACAGCAGAAACTCCGTCCTCTGATTCAGAAATTTCTTTTTTCATAAGTATAACGAAAACCATAGAAAAATGCAAGTATGCCGCACAGTAAAAAATGCATCTGTTTTGTCAATGTTTTTTTTCTGAAAAAATTACCAAATTTCCTTCTGAATTTTTTATACTTCTTTCTCAAAAAAATCCTGGAAGCCTCTTGAATTTTCTCCAGGAAATGATACAATGTAAATAAGTTTAATGACTAAACTAATTATCCGGAGCTTTCCAAAAGTGCTCCAGACCAGAGAAAATAAATAAGGAAGGAATGAAAGCTTATGGAAATCCTGAATGTAACAGATCGAGCATTTCGCAGATATGGAAGAATGATTCAGGGACTTCCCTGTGAGGATATTATCTCTGCCATGGCAGAAACTCCTGTTCCTGATGACGTGATTTATACTCCGTCTGATGCAGAGCTGGAGAATTGTGAGAGTGCGTCCAAGGTTGCTCATTCTCTTTATGGAGGAATGCCTGTTCAGATTGGTTATTGCAACGGACATAACAAGTATCTGAATGCTGCTGAATATCATAGAGATTCAGAAGTCAATATTGCCTGCACAGATCTGGTTCTTATTCTCGGTAAGGAGGAGGACATAGAGGAGGACTACACCTATGACACAGCAAATATGCAGGCCTTTTTTGTGCCAAAAGGAACTGTGCTTGAGGTGTATGCGACGACCCTTCACTATGCGCCTTGCCATACACAGGAGAACGGATTCCAGTGCGTGGTGATTCTTCCAAAAGGAACCAATACAGATATAGACAAAAAGGCTGAGACAACCCCAGAGGATAAGCTCCTTTTTGCGAGAAACAAATGGCTTCTTGCCCATCCGGAAGCAGGAATCGAGGGAGCCTTTTGCGGCTTAAAGGGAGAGAACCTTCATATTTGAAAAAAGAGCATGATTCGCCTTTTAGCAGAATCACAATTATAAATATAATTTAGGAGGAAAACTATCATGAACAACATTCCAAAGGCAAAAATCGGTATTGTAGCAGTGAGCAGGGACTGCTTCCCTGAATCTCTGTCTGTGAACAGAAGAAAGGCTCTTGTAGAGGCTTACAAGGCAAAATACGGCGAAGAGGATATTTATGAATGTCCAGTCTGTATTGTAGAGAGTGAAATCCATATGGTTCAGGCTCTTGAGGATATCAAGAAAGCTGGCTGCAATGCTCTGGTTGTATATCTCGGAAACTTTGGACCTGAAATCTCTGAGACCCTGCTTGCAAAGCATTTTGACGGACCGTCCATGTTTGTTGCAGCAGCAGAGGAATCCGGTGATAATCTGTGCCAGGGACGCGGGGACGCTTACTGCGGTATGCTCAACGCCAGCTATAATTTGAAGCTTCGCAATATCAAAGCCTACATTCCAGAGTATCCAGTGGGAACTGCCGAGGAATGCGCAGACATGATCCGGGAATTTGTTCCGATTGCCCGTGCAATCGTTGGACTTAAGGATCTCAAGATTATCAGCTTTGGACCTCGTCCTCTGAATTTCCTGGCCTGCAATGCTCCGATTAAGCAGCTCTATAACCTGGGTGTGGAGATTGAGGAGAACTCAGAGCTGGATTTGTTTGAAGCCTATAACAAGCATGCAGGAGATCCGCGTATTCCTGAAATTGTTAAGGACATGGAGGCAGAGCTTGGACAGGGAAATAAAAAGCCTGAAATTCTGCCAAAGCTGGCTCAGTATGAGATTACCCTTCTTGACTGGATTGAAGCTCACAGAGGCTATAGAAAATATGTGACCATCGCCGGAAAATGCTGGCCTGCATTCCAGACACAGTTTGGCTTTGTTCCCTGCTATGTGAACAGCCGTCTGACTGCAAGGGGAATTCCTGTATCCTGCGAGGTGGATATCTACGGAGCGCTCAGCGAATTTATCGGCGCCTGCATCAGCGAGGATGCCGTAACTCTGCTTGATATCAACAATACAGTGCCTGCTGATATGTATGAAAATGATATCAAGGGCAAATTCAACTATACACACAAGGATACCTTCATGGGCTTCCATTGCGGAAATACAGCGTCTGGCAAGCTGTCCTCCTGTTCCATGAAGTATCAGATGATTATGGCAAGAAGCCTGCCTGAAGAGGTAACACAGGGTACTCTTGAGGGAGACATTGTTCCAGGACAGATTACCTTCTATCGTCTGCAGAGTACTGCTGACTGCCAGCTGCGCGCTTATATTGCACAGGGCGAGGTTCTGCCTGTTGCAACACGTTCCTTTGGCTCTATCGGTATTTTTGCAATTCCTGAGATGGGCAGATTCTACCGTCATGTGCTGATTGAGAAGAACTTCCCGCATCACGGCGCAGTTGCCTTTGGAAACTTTGGCAAAGCTCTGTATGAGGTATTCAAATATATCGGTGTGCCTGTAGAGGAAATCGGCTACAACCAGCCAGCAGGCGTTCGCTATCCGACTGAGAATCCTTTTGCATAAGAGGGACGAAAGGGACAAGGTTATGTATTATATTGGCGTAGATTTAGGAACCTCTGCTGTGAAGCTGCTTCTTATGGACAGCACAGGCAGGATTGAGAACATTACTTCAAAGGAATATCCCTTATCCTTCCCTCATCCGGGCTGGTCTGAGCAAAAACCAGAGGATTGGTGGACGCAGGTGCAATCAGGAATCCGGGAGCTGACAGAAGGGTATGACAGAAGTCAGGTGGCAGGAATCAGCTTTGGCGGTCAGATGCATGGCCTGGTTATTCTGGATAAGCAGGACAATGTAATTCGTCCTGCCATTCTCTGGAATGACGGAAGGACGCAGAAGGAGACAGACTATCTGAACCAGGAGATTGGCAAGGAAAAGCTCTCTAAGTATACTGCAAATATTGCTTTTGCAGGCTTTACCGCTCCCAAGCTTTTGTGGGTAAAGGCAAATGAGCCTGAGAACTTTGAAAAAATCGAAAAAATCATGCTTCCAAAGGATTATATTGCCTATAAGCTTTCAGGCGTACATTGCACAGATTATTCGGATGCGTCCGGCATGCTTCTTCTGGATGTACAGCATAAATGCTGGTCAAAGGAAATGATGGAAATCTGCAGCATAACAGAAGAGCAGCTTCCAAAGCTGTTTGAAAGCTATGAGACAGTGGGAACCTTAAAGGCTGATGTGGCAGAAGCTCTTGGCCTTCCTGCAAGCTGCAAGGTAGCAGCAGGAGCCGGAGACAATGCGGCGGCAGCAGTGGGAACCGGAACTGTGGGAGACGGAAAGTGCAATATTTCCCTTGGAACCAGCGGTACGATTTTTATTTCCAGCAAGGAATTCGGCGTGGACAAATACAATGCCCTTCACTCCTTTGACCATGCAGACGGAAGGTATCATCTGATGGGCTGTATGCTGAGCGCGGCCTCCTGCAACAAGTGGTGGATGGATGAAATTATCGGCACAAAGGATTATGCAGATGAGCAGAAGAAGATTTCAAAGCTGGGTGAGAACAATGTCTTCTTTCTCCCGTACCTGATGGGAGAGCGCTCGCCTCATAACAACCCGAATGCAAGAGGAACCTTTATCGGAATGACCATGGATACAACCCGTGCAGACATGACGCAGGCAGTTCTTGAGGGCGTGGCCTTTGCAATCCGCGACTCCTTTGAGGTTGCAAAGTCTCTGGGTGTAAAAATCGACCGCACCAATATCTGCGGAGGCGGAGCCAAGAGTCCGCTGTGGAAAAAGATTGTGGCAAATGTGCTGAATATCAAGGTGGACGTCATTGAATCTGAGGAAGGTCCTGCTCTTGGCGGAGCCATGCTCGCAGCAGTTGCAAATGGGGAATTTGCATCTGTGGAGGAAGCGGCAGCCAAAATCGTAAAAATTGTAGATACAATTGAGCCGACTCCTGAGCTTGCAGCCAAGTATGAGGAGAAATACTGGAAATTTGCAAAGATTTATCCAACAGTAAAGGATTTGTATAAAGAAATTCAGTAAAAAAATCTTCTTTTTGAAGTAAGAGAAAGGCCAGAGAAGCACAGCGTGAGCTTCTCTGGCCTTTTGTGCGATAAACCCGTCAAAGGCCGCCGTGTGTGCGCGAGCGGACATTTGACGGGCAAATTTTCTTTTTGGGGCAGAGAGAAGACTGCTCCCTGCTGGACGGATAGTGCAGCTTTTTATAAATTTTCTTTTTCAGCGCCAGCCCTAGGAGGATTTACAGGCATAGCAGTTTTTGGTCTTACAGACTTTGCTTTCTGAAGCCAAAAATGTTCTTCAGAGGTGTCCGCAAATGCAAAGGCTGTTTTATCAAATTCTGCTGTGAGAATTATTGAATTTTTCATCTTGTTTCCTCCCCAATGGATGGATTTTTTTGAAAAGCAGGTCGCTCATTATGTTTATTTATTATAGCTTATTTTGCTTCCTCCTTTCTCGTTTCAAAAAGTAGACTTTTTGAAA
>JAUNOP010000057.1 GCA_030537135.1 Eubacteriales bacterium
TCCCACCACCTAAAGGTAGTGGGTTTCCGCCTACGAAAAACGAGAGGATTTTATTGATGAAAAACATTCATATAGAAGGCATTCAGGGAATGGGAAAGTCCACCCTGCAGCAGAGTATTCTTGCAAGACTCCCAAAGCTGCATGTGTGCCGAGAGGGCGATTATTCTCCGATCGAGTTAGCCTGGTGTACTTGGATGACACAAAAGGAATACCAGGCAATATTGGAAAAATACCATGCTCTTCGCAGGGAAATTGTAGAAAATACAGTTCAGGAGGGAGAGCATTATATTGTTTCTTATACCAGAATTATTACGGATGTTCCGGGCTTTCATAAGGAATTAGAACAGTTTGAAATATATAATGGAAGAAAAACACTGCATGAACTGGAGGAAATTGTCCTGTCAAGATACCGGAATTTTTCTGGCACAGGCTATTTGTTTGAATGCGCCTTTATGCAGAACATTGTAGAGGATTTGATTCTCTTTCACCAGCTGGAGGATGATGAAATTATTGCATTTTATCGCAGACTGTATGATACGGTACAAAAGGAGAATTTCCTGCTCCTGTATTTATACAGCGATAAAATAGAAGAAAATATAAGAACAATACAAAAGGAGCGCTCTGATAATCAGGGAAATGAGATATGGTTTCACCTGATGATGGCATATTTGACAAACTCGCCATATGGACAGCAGCATGGCTATAAGAGCTTTGATGATATGATAACTCATTTCAGACACAGACAGCAGCTGGAACTGCGTATCATACAGGAAATAGTACAGGAGCGTGCAATCATTCTTCCTGCAAAGCAGTGGAGCATAGACGAAATTATCGAACAGCTTCAGTGACATAAGCTCTTTTTCTTCTGTACTCATTAGGGGTCATCTGATAACGCTCTTTGAATTTGCGGCAAAAATAACCAGCGCTTGTAAAGCCTGTTTCCTCTGCAATAGAGGAAATGGGCTTTTCTGTTGTATGGAGCAGTCCGGCTGCCTGCATCAGACGATATTGTATCAGGTAGGATACGGGTGAGATGTGGATGCCGGACTGAAAAATCTGCAGGGCGCTGCTTTTGCTGACAGAAGCAGACGCTGCAATCTCTTCCAGCGTGATTCCCTCTTTATAATAGTCGTGGATAAACTGCATCATAATCTGAAGCCTTGCCTGCTTGTGGCTGAGCCGGGAAATGCCGGAGCTTTCGGAGGATAAGGGAAAATGTGCAGATAAAATCTCCCATATTTGAAAAAGAAGCCTCATGGTATGCAGCTCGTTTGTATCCTTTTGCTCCTGAAGCTTATAAATCTGTTCCAGGAGCTTTAAAATCTGATTCTGCCACTCTACCTCAGGAGAAAGCATCTGCCAGGAAGCAGAAGAGGAGATAAGAGGCTGTATATATTTTTCATAAATCAGACTTCCTTCAGGCGCCAAAAGAGCAGGAGAAAAGACAATGTTAGGCATAAGAGCTGTGTCTTTGGCTTCAAAGCGGTGGAGGATGCCGCTGTTAATAAACAGACCGCATCCCCTGGGCAATTCTATTTTATCGGTTCCAACAAGGCAGAGCGCGCTGCCCTCGGCAATAGACACGAATTCCAGTTCATGATGCCAGTGCCAGTCCATGCAGTGAAAATCAAACTGCCAGACATCTTCCAGATAGTAGGCAAAGGGATAATTCCTGCTTCCATGCTGCACTGTCTCTCTGAGCGTGTCGTCAGTTGTAATAGTATAAGTGTTCATTGTTCCTCCGCCAGAGCCTCTGTAAGAACTCCAGGCATGGTATTTGTAAAGGTTTTGTGATATTATACTATAATTATGCGATTCTGTGCAATGATTTACAGAAAAATATGCGATATAATGCCACTGAAGAAAAGGAGGAGATAATTATTAAGAACCAATACAATAAGACAATCACAGCCTGCTTTGTGGGATATATTGTGCAGGCTATTGTAAACAATTTTGTTCCGCTGTTGTTTTTGACCTTTCAGCGAACCTATAATATCCCACTTTCACAGATTACTTTGCTCGTGACCTTTAATTTTGGAGTCCAGCTTCTGGTAGACCTTTTGTCCGTGGGATTTGTGGATAGAATAGGGTACCGTGCAGCTATGATTACTGCCCACGTTCTGGCGGCAGGAGGGCTGATTCTTCTAACAATCCTGCCGGAGGCTCTGCCAGTACCCTTTACAGGAATTTTGATAGCAGTAATGGTGTACGCTGTGGGAGGAGGGCTTTTGGAGGTTCTTGTGAGTCCTGTTGTGGAGGCCTGTCCTTCAGACAATAAGGAAAAGGCTATGAGTATGCTGCATTCCTTTTACTGCTGGGGACATGTGGGCGTTGTCTTGCTCTCCACAGTGTTTTTCCGCGTGTTCGGCATCAGCAACTGGAAAATTTTGGCGCTTTTGTGGGCAGTAATTCCGATATGCAATGTATTTGCCTTTGCGAGGGTTCCGATTGCCTCTTTAATGGAAGAAGGGGAGAAGGGACTTAGCTTAAAGGAGCTGTTGGGAATCAAGATATTCTGGGTTCTTCTGATTATGATGGTTTGTGCAGGAGCAAGCGAGCAGGCTGTCAGCCAGTGGGCCTCTACCTTTGCAGAAAAGGGACTTGGGATTTCCAAGACAGCAGGCGATCTCGCAGGCCCCATGGCTTTTGCAGTCCTTATGGGCGCATCCAGAGCCTTTTATGGAAAATACGGGGATCGCATCCAGCTGGATCGATTTATGATTTACAGCAGCGCTTTGTGCATTTTGTCCTATCTGGGAATCTCTCTGGTTCCGATTCCCCAGCTCAGCCTGCTTGCCTGTGCCATCTGCGGCCTTTCAGTTGGAATTATGTGGCCGGGAACCTTCAGCAAGGCAGCGGCGGCTCTGCCAAGAGGCGGAACTGCGATGTTTGCTCTGCTGGCTCTTGGCGGAGATTTGGGATGCTCTGGAGGACCTACTATGGTTGGAATGGTATCGAGCGCCCTGGGAGACAACCTGAAAAAGGGAGTTCTGGCAGGCATTGTATTTCCGGTGCTGCTGTTGACAGGAATTCTTCTCTGCAGGAAAATAAGCACGGAAAAAGTATAATAAGCAGGAGAAGGTCGTATAGAAAAAAGCAGCTGCTTATGTACTGCGAAAAATATCCATAGATAAATACAGCTCATGGCGGCCGGAAGCAATCCATCACTTCCGGCCGCCATGAATATTTTTGATGCCAAGGTGCAGCAGCTTTTTTATCTAAGCTATTGCAGTCTGAACTTTCTTGACTTTATGAGCCTGTTATAATACAATAGCCTTGACAAAATGGTTATTTTTACAGCGGAGAGCATTGAATAACAGCTTCCAGGGGGGAGGAAGCCATAGAGGCATTATAGGACAAAGAGTGAGGAGAAAGAAATGTGGAAGGAAACGCCGAAGGAAACATCAAAGGAAACGTCAGAAGAAATGCCAAAGGAAATTTCAGAAGAAACATCAAAGGAAAATCTACAGGAAATGACACAGCTGTCAAAAAGTATATATGATAAGGCAGTATCTGAGGAGCTGACAATTCAGGAGGCTATTGCCTTTTTGGAGCAGCAGGAGAAAATCCGCACCTTAAAGGAAAAGCTGGAGAGATTTTATAAAGGAAAAAATCTGCGGCGCACTTTGACAGAGGGCTTGCTCTATAATCATCCCAATATGTCAAAGGACTCTATCGACAGGCGGGTAAGAGGCTGGCTGAACGATGGCTCAAGGTCTGTCAGAAAGTCAGATGCTATTGAGATTTGCTTTATTTTGAAGCTCTCTATAGAGGAGGCGGATCAACTGGTTGCATTCATCTCAGAGGAGGGGCTTCACTGGAGAAATCCTGATGAAATTGTATTTATTTTTGCTCTGAAGCAGGGAATGGATTATCTGGAAGCTCTGGAGCTGAATTCCCAGATGAGTCTGCTGCTTACGCAGGTAAAGGAAAAGAAGGTCTTATCTAAGGACAGCTTTACTCCGATTATCCGCACAGAAATATCGGCGTTAAACACAAAAGAAGAGCTTGCTGATTATCTGCAGCATGCAGCAGGGCGCCTTGGCAGGTGCCATAACAATGCATACAGGCTGTTTATGGAAATGCTGGATGCACTGGAGCATCCTCAGTTTTATGAATCTCTGGAGAGGGCAGAGCTTTTTGAAGAAGAACACCTTACTATCCGGGAGATATTAAAGGAATATTTTTATGAAAACAATGTACTCTATGCAAAGGAAATCGTGCGCGAGAGCAAGAAGGAAAACAGCAGGCTCAAGGATGAAGAAAAAAGGGTATTTTCAGCGATCCAGAAAAATGTGAGCGCAAGCTGGCCGGATGAAACTACCCTGTCAAAGATGAAATCCAGAAAAGTCGATGTGACAAGAAAGGTTTTGATTCTCCTGTTTCTTGCCACTGACCAGGGAATGGACGCGGACGAGGATATAGAGGAGGAGCTGACAGAAGAAGAGATTTTTGAAGACCTTTATGGAAGACTGAATGATATGCTGATTCTCTGCGGCTTTCAGACACTGGATCCAAGAAACCCGTTTGACTGGCTGATTTTGTACTGCATCTGTGTACAGGATATTTTTGATGTGGATGTCAGGATGCGGAAGATATTTAAGGAGATGTTTGGAGAGAGAAAAAAAGAGCAGGAAAATGAGGAGGATGAGGACGGAAACTGATTTCAACTTTTTCTTTTGCCGTATGCTATATTTCAGATACCAGAGGATTGGCTGCTTTGCACGGCAGCTGTTATATCTGAATAAATAGTGAATGGAGATTTTTATGGATAAAAGAACAACACTGAAGATAGGAAATCTACTCTCCTTTCCGGGAATGGAATGTACCATAGAGTCTTTTGTCGGGTGCGGGTCCAATGCAATGGTTTATATGGGCTCTTACCCGGACGGGCAGTTTAAGAACCTCAGACACAGGGTGTTAATCAAGGAACTGTTTCCTTACCATGCAGGAGGGCGGATATTCCGGGGGGAAAATCAGGAAATCTGCGTCGGCTCGGATGCACAGGCAATGATGGACTTGCACAGGCTGAGCTTTCAAAGGGGAAACGAGGTACATCTGCGGCTTCTGGGAGAGCGCCCCCAGGATATTGATTTTAATCTTAACACATTTTCTCTGAATCATACTCTTTATACAGTACTGGGCTTTTCAGGGGGACGGAGCATGGATAAAGAGCTGTCCTCGGTCGGCTCAGAGGATATTTCTCTCACCACACATCTGCGCAGAATGCTCGGTGCCCTGGATGTTCTGGAGGGCTTTCACTCTGCTGGTTTTCTTCATCTGGATATTAGTCCAGACAATATTCTTCTGATTGGAGACGGAAGAAGAGAGAGAATCTCTCTGATTGATTACAACAGCGTTCATACTCTGCAGGAGATCCGCCAGGGAGAAGCAGTCTATTACAGTGCAAAGGAGGGGTATACAGCTCCGGAAATCCGTTCGGGCAAAATCGGAAAAATCGGTTTTCCCTCAGACCTTTATGCCCTGACAGCAGTATTCTATCGCTGCCTTTCAGGAAAAAATCTGACAGCAATGCAGGCTGTCCGCGGCATGAACGTGGAAAATGCAGACCTTAAATGTCTGCATAAAATGCCGGATACGGTCTGCAGCATGGTCAAAAAGATATTAAAAAAGGGTCTGGCCTCTCTTCCGCGCCGCAGATATCAGAATGCAGCGGAGATGAGAATTGATTTGGAGGAGCTGCAGGACAGAATAGAGGGAAAGGGAATTACCCACTGGGCTCTCTGGGAGAGCGGAAGAGCGGCGGTTCTTCAGACTGTGAAGGGAAACCATGCATGGGACTATATTAAGGACAGTGAGAAAATATATCCGATTGCAGGAGAAACCGAGACAGGAGATAGCGTGCTGCTTGAGGACTTTATCCGAAATCTGCTGTCTGAGCAGGGCAGCTCTGTGCTTCTTATTGGAAGCGGAGGCGCAGGCAAGACAACCGCCCTTCTCAGAACAGCATATATGCAGAAGGCAGGCTATTCGTCTTCTGCCCCGGCAGTCAGCTTTCTTTCTCTTTATGGCTTTACCCAAAACAACTCTTCTTATATCAAAGACCGTATTCTGGAAAATCTGAAATTCAAGCCGGAAACTGACAGCATGGAGACAGCCAGACATGAATTGCTATCTCTGCTGTCCTCACCAATGCACACAAAAAACGGCGATTGTCCAAAGCTGCTGCTTTTGCTGGACGGATTAAATGAAGTGTCGTGCAGCACAGAGCTGCTTTTAAGGGAAATAGAAAGCCTTAATCAGCTTCCGGGAGTGAGAATTCTGATGACAAGCCGAAGCGAGGAGAATGCCGTTTCATTTCCAAGATTTTATCTTAAGCCTCTTCCTGAGACAGAAGTCAGAAGGACTCTTTCCGTAAACGGACTTCTGCCGCCGGAAAATGCAGCCATGCTGCAACTACTGCAGTCCCCTATGATGCTGTCTGTTTTTATTCAGACAGCTCTGGGCCAGGATAAGCAGCTTTTTATTGAGACACAGGAGCAGCTCCTGGAATATTATTTTGATGCTGTTTTAAAAAAAGAGCAGCGCAACATGCCAGACAATGACCCTCGGCTCTGGCAGATAGATGCGGCGCTGTATTATGTGCTTCCTGAGATTGCCCGCCTCATTCAGAGAAGGCAGACGGCTGTCTCTGAAGAAGAGCTGTTTCACGCAGTTGAGAGGCTGTATCATCGGCTGGGAAAACGAATAACAAGGCGCGTGTTTCCTAATTGGATTGGGCATATTTCCGATATTCGCACAGAGACGGAGAATGCAGAGCAATGGTATGGACGGATGGTGCAGGACATTCTATGGAGACGGCTGGGAATTCTCATACGGGATGAGTCAGGAAAATATTTGATATTTCATCAGCTGATAGAAGCGTATCTGGCAGAAAAGCAAAAAAGCTTTGACAGGATATTTAAAAGACATACGGCTGTCTGTTCTTTCCTGTGTGCTGTTCTTTGCATCTGTGCTTTGGCTGTTTCCTATCAGTGGGGGTATGTTCCATATCAGGAAAAGCATATGGAGGAGAAAAAACAGCCCTATGAAGAGGCGCTTGCAGAAAATGTGCTGGATGCTGCTTTTTCCTCCTACTTCAGCGCTGGAATGCAATATGAAGACCTGATAAAGCTTCTGGAATGTCTTCTGGAAGAGAAGACAGATGAGACTGCGTATGAGCGATATATCAGGAGCAGCCGGACAGATTTGGAGAGAAACAGCGCGCTGAGAACACAAGCTGCCCTGAGCTATTCGGACTTGCTGCCGCCTACAGGGGAAGTAATGCCGTGGTCCATGCAGCCGCTTAATGAGAACTCTTACAAAGCCCTGGTTACGCTGGTTCCAAATCTGGCAAAAGCCTATCTGGAATATATCCAGGTGCTGGAAGAAGCCAGAGCAGATGAAAAGCTGTGGGAGGACTTTGGAAGGGATTACCTGGAAAATTTCCAAAAGGTAATCACAGCAGACGCTTATGTGGTGGGAAAGTATTATAATGACGTCATTGCGCCTGAGCTGTCTGCCATGGAGACAAGCAGCGATGAAAAGGAGCAGCAAAATTATCATTTATATATTACCAATATTGGGTATATCAGAGAGCAGAACACTATATCTTCAGAAGCCCAGGAGGCGATAGAGATTTATCTTGAGGGGCAGACCTCGTCTTTGCGTGAATTTCGGCAGAATGCATTGTTTCATCTCATCGAATAAAACATGCGCTGTGCTGCACAGATGGAGTCTGCATGACATTCCCAGAAAACAGAAGGAGAGAAGGAAAGATGAAAAAAAATGCAGGCAGAGCCTTGACTCTGAGCGCTGCCCTGGCTTTGGCGCTGGGAAATTTTCTATATGAACCGGCACGAGCCCTGGCAGGAGAGAGCGGATTAGAGGAACAAACATCAGAAACAGCTGCTGCAAAAGGCAGCGCTTCTGAAAACAATGCTGTAATAGAGGCTTCCAGGCATTTGCTGTCAGTCTGGTCAGATTATCTTGCTGTGCTGGATAAATTGTATGCAAGCGAGCTATGGGCGCTTGATTATGTGGAGCAGGGACTGGAAAGCGGAGACTGGAAGGACATCACAAAGGCCAGAACAGCGTGCATTGCCTCTGCCCGCTATCTGACAGAGCTTTCTATGACAGAGGAGGATTTGTCAGAGGAGGAATATCTGACTCTGGCAGGGGCAGGAGTGGATACAGGCTATCAGACAGCAGAGCTTTCCGGCATCACAGACGAGCTGGAGGAGGCTCACAGGGTTATTCGAAATCAGCTGCTCGAAGGACTGGAGGGCGGCGGCATATTCTATGAAAACGGCGCACAGACTCTGAAAGAGCAGGCTGCTCTTCAGAGAGAATATATTTCCTGCAAATGTTATTATACCTGTAATGAAACGAATTACCTTTTGCTTTCGCTGGGAGATGCCGCTGTTTCAGAGGCTTACTGGTCTTCCATGCAGGAAAACTATCCTGCATTATCTATGGGCTGCGCTGCGTGGACAGATTCAGAAGCAGAGCTGAAGGCAGAGGAAGAGGCTTATCTTAATGAATACGAGGAGCTTATACTGAGACATTCAGATCTGCTTTCGAGCATGGATGCAGGCTTGTATCGCATGAAGGAGATTGTACAGAATGGGGAGCTGGAAAGTCTGAAGGAATCGATCTATGTTATGACTAATCTTCCGGATCTGCTGCCGATACCGCAGTGGTATAATCCCTCAAATATAGGATACTTGAGCTTCATTGCACAGGAGGAGGGCAGTCTCACCTATCCACAATCAGGGGATGAACTTTTGGACGCAGATTATGGTGTCTATATGCAGGTCACGGATATCAGCGAGAAGGAGATTGAAGATTATATAAATGCAGTAAAGGACACAGCCCAGCTTGCCTGGAGAGAAGAGAACAGCTCATCATGGTATATTGCTATGCCAGAGTATCAGATAAAAATTGATTTGGAGGGAGATATTGCGACCTGTCTTTTCAGCGGAGAAGACGTCACCTTTGCGCCAGTTTGGTATATAGCCTGTCTGTGAAAAAGAATGCCGCAGGCTTGTATGGTCTAGGCGCTTAACAGGAAAAATTTGCGCAAAATGGTAAAACTTTGGCTCTGGCTTGCAAAGGTCAGGAAGGATAAATAGCGGGTTGGGGATTTTATGGAGCCATAAAAAACAGCAGCTTCGAGTTGTTCGAGGCTGCTGTTTTTTTACGGTGCGCCCGGAAACAATTTTCAAGCTGTAGCAAATGGGATGCTAAAATATGCTTATAACAAAAATAAATAAAGAGATTTTCCAAAGAAAATCAGAAAATGGAGGACAATACATATGGAAAAAATTCTTCTAAAATATGCACACAAAATCCCACAGCTCATTAACCGCGCTCTGGCAGGAGATCCATCGGCGATCGCCGCTCTGGCAGCAATGGGAATTGCCGCGGCAGCAGTGACTGTGAAGGACGGATTAAAAGATCCTTCACAGACGATATAGAAAGAAAAGGGACGCTCAGAGGGTTCCAAGCAGTCCCTTCATAAAGGCGATCGCCAGCTCCTTCTTGGAGTCAGGCAGCGCATTAAAAAGCTGAAGGCATTTCTGCTGTTCCTGGGAGAGACCGCAGGTATCATGGCCCGGATCAAAGAACTCAGCAATCGAGATTCCAAAACCAGAGCAGATTTTCTCCAGGGTAGTAAGGGATGGCAGATTTGTATTATTCAGGAGCGTACTGACCGTAGAATAGGAAAGTCCTGATGATTTTGCCAGCTGGTAGTAAGACCAGTTTCTCTCGGCGCATAGTTCCTTGATATGTGAAATGGGTTCAATGCTGTTCATTGATTGGAATCCTCCATGGTATGTTCTGCTGTGAAAGCTGCGAACAATGGCCTGCAATGTCTGCATTTGCTCGCGTAAATGCCTGACCAGTCCGTCTAGTATGATTATATCTGAAAAAACATGATACCGAAAGAAGCAGAATTACGTTGCAAATACTACTGAAATCCGTTACAATAAAAGAGACATCCAGGTAAAGAAAAACAGAGCAGCTTTGGGTGTATCCTGGAAAGAGTGGGCTATGAAATTAAAAGAAAAAAAATTACTGCTGCAGGCACTCAAAGGGAATGCAGATGCATGGAGGAAACTGGCGCTTCTGACAAAAAATGCGAAAGAGGGTTCCGTTGACAGGGAGCTGTGCCGTTTCTTTCTGAATAAGGCGATTGAGCTTGGCGATGAGGAGAGCTATTTCCTGTATCATCAGCTATTTACAGAGGATGCAGCAAAAATTGACGGAAAATCCTATCAGGATATGATAAAAGAATATCAGGAGACAGAAAACCAACAGGTGAAGGAGGTCTTAAGAAGATATCTGGAGCTTTTAGAAGAAAGCAAAGATATGCCTGTTGGCAGAAAGGAGGAAGAGCTATGAGCGTGGATATAGTAAAAAAGGGGAAGACGTACGGAAGGCAGAAGAGGACTTCCATAGATATAAAGAGACTTGCTCATCCAGTGGATGGAAAGGTGATTTCTGTTCTGGAAAAAACAGGAATCAAGCATCCTCTGGAGGCAATGGTTGAGCAATTGGTATCTCTGAATTATGGAACCTTGCTTGCTGCGGGCGTCACGGTGGATGATAAAAATTTTCCTGTGATTTATGAAAATCTCAGTCAGTGCGCCCATAAGCTGGGAATTTCCATTCCCTATACGGTAATTACAAATGAAATGGACGGAATCAACGCAGGAGCCATGGGAACCGATGAGAATGCCTTTATTATGATCAGCAATCAGGCACCGCGTCTTTTGAACGAGCAGGAGCTGAAATTTATTATTGCGCATGAATGCGGACATATTGCCATGAGGCACATGGTATATCATACAGTAGGAAATCTGGCCGCTGTTGTGGGAGGTTATGTTCCCTTGATCGGAAAGCCTTTATCTGAGGCAGCTGTCTTTCCTCTTAACTATTGGAACCGCTGTTCTGAAATTACAGCAGATCGCGTGGGACTCATTTGTTGCGGGGATCTGGAGACGGCACAGAGGGCGCTTCTTAAGATTATCGGCGGTTTCACAGATGTAAAGGACATAGACGTTCATAACTATATAAAGAAAAGCAAAACCATTCAAAATAAGCAGACCCTGGGGCGAGTCCAGGAATATTTCCAGACGCATCCGCTCATTTATAAGCGTCTGCAGGCTCTGGAATTATTTGCTGATTCCCAGCTGTATGCAAGTATGAAAGCAAGCTTTCATAGCTACCCTTATGGCAGGTGCAAGACCTGTCATGCAGAGGAAAGTATGACGGGGATGGAAGAGCCAAAGGCTTCTGCACTGCTTTCAGAGGCAGAGCTTAATGCAAGAGTGGATGAGCTTCTTAGAGTGTATTAGAAAGGAGAATTTATGGATTACAATGAAAAAATCAGCCTCCTGAATAAATATGGGATGAGCTGTGAGGTGAAAACCGAAAAATGCCAGATAGGAATTACAGGCTCTCTTATAGCCCCTGTCAGGCTTGCCGGAAAAATGTTCGGAATCGATTCTTTTTCCAGAGGAATGACAAACAGACCCTATGTGATTGAGCTGTGCTATGGCGAGAGCCTTGTATATGCTGTCAAGGAAAAGGAAGAATGGAAGGAGACTTCAGAGGAGGCATGGCACGAAGCAATGCTGGGGCTGACAGAGGATGGAATTGACGAATCCCTTCTGGAATCCAGAATAACAGTTCCCTGCGAGCAACTGAAAGAGGAACGAGTATGGGTTCTTCCGATTTCAGACAGAGACGCCAAAACGCAGTGGGAAAAGCTGACGGAAAAAATAGACAGGTGGTGTGTTGCTTTGACAGCGACCCATCTGCTTAGCTCAATGGAAAAGGAATTTCTCAGGAACATAAGGAAATATTACGCTGCTGCAGATTGTCAGCTGTATCTTGGAGATATGGAACATATTTATGAGGAGAAGGACCGCAGGCACATCAACGAGTGTATAGACGCATTTTCAGAGCAATTCTCAGAGGCATTTAAAATCAGTGAGGATCCGGAGAAGGTGAAGGAGGAGCTTTTTAAGGAAGCTGCAAATCTGAACGAAGTGATGACAAGAAGAGAGAAACGCATTCTCAAGCTTCAGATGGAGAGACTTGGCAGAGTATTAAAGGAGAAGGCAGCTGCATTAAAAAAGGAGGCAGAAGAGAAGCAGGAAATTGCAGATGAAGGGAAGTATTTGGGAGAAAAGTTTGCACGTTTGGAGAAGGAGCTGGGAAGGCAAATCCGTATCTATTATCTCCGGGAGTTCCTTCAGGAGGCAAAAAAAGAGCTGGACGCCTATGACATGGAGCAGCAGAAGAAGCTGGAGCAGGGAATAGAAGAGGAAGAAGATTTGACGGCGCTTTCTGAGAACATAACGCCATTTCTTTTGTCAGAATGGGAGAAATATCTGGAGGGGGAATTTGTAAGGTGGCTCGTACAGGAAGCAAATGCTATGAGCGAACAGCTGAACCAGGAGTTTGACGTCCGACTGAAAAAGCTGATACAGGGTGTGGAGAATGCAGAGGCTGCGAAAGCTTTATATGATAGTATTTATGGCGCTTCTCCAGATGGTCACGAGGCGTATTATAAATTTGTTGGTATGTGGAAGTACACGTTGGCAGGAAGCTCTGTATACGATCAGATGAATGTAGACGGCAAGGAGGGAGGTTTCCTCAAGCGTGCCCTGCCGATTGCCTTTATAACGGTCGGCGTACTCGCGGGAATGACAGGTACGTTGCTTCCGGGAATCGCTCTGGCAGCTATTGGCATAAAAAGCAAGATAAGTCAGGAGGAAGAAAGAGAGGCCTTCCGAAAGGAGCTAAAGAAGGAGGCTGCTCTTCGGGAAAAACAGATTCTCAAGTATGTAAAGCAAGGATTGGAAAAGGAATTTGAGAATTTAGAGGAAGCAATCAATCGTCAGATTGCAAAGTATTTTGAAAAATTTGACGAGAATTTCCAGAAATACTGCAGCAGTGTGCTTGGAGAAAAAGACAGGATTTTGACGGAAGCACAGGAAATAGAAGCTTTCCTTCAGAACATAAATTAAGCAGGAGGTAACAAAGGATGGGATTTCATGAAGAACAGGAAAAGGCTTTGAATATTAAAAAGCTTGCTAAAACGAGCGCAAAGCTGATCGGCAGGAGAGACAGAGCCGTTGTGGAGGGAATAGAGGCCGGTCTGGACATGGACACAGCGTCGTGGGCTCTTAAAGAGGAGGCAGAACGCCTGGGAGATAGTATGTTCCGCACTCTTTTCATGGGTACCTTTAAGAATGGAAAAAGTACCACAATCAACGCTATTTTAGGCAGCGAGATGCTTCCGGCAAAGGCGACTGCAGCAACCGCCGTTATCAGTCAGGTGGTATATGGAAACGACAGTAATCATGTGAAGATTTTCCGGACAGGAAAAAAGGAGCCGGAAATTCTTTCCCTCAGAGAGTTTTTTGCAAAGTACCAGCTCACAGAGGAGGATGAAAGGATTATCGAAAACACAGGAGAGTTGGACCGCTTTTCTGACATCGAGTATGTAGAAATGCAGAGCGATCTTGCGCTTTTCAAGGATGGTCTTCAATTCATCGATTCTCCTGGCCTGGAGGAAGCATCTGCCAGAACCAAGACGACGGATAATTTTGTGCCAAAGGCAAACGCCATTATTTTTCTTCTGGACGCCACGCATCTTTTTTCAGAAAAAGAAAAATTATATGTAAAGATGCACTTTGAATATGCAGAGCCTAGACCGAGAAATGTATTTTTTCTGATTAATCGAATCAATCAGCTCACAGAAGATCCGGAAAATGTAAAAAAATCGGCATTTGCACATCTTAAACCCGTTTTTACAGATGACGACGGATATTTTGATAAGGCGCTTATGGAGAAAAGAGTGTTCTTTGTAAATGCCTACCAGGCGCTTCAGGATAGAAAAGCAGGGCGCATTCCATACAATACCGGCATGGTGGAATTCCAGGACGCTCTGGAGGAATTTCTGACCTCAAACGACAGGATTGTGGCACGCTATCAGCCGCTGCTCTCTAACATGGCAGCCGACTGCATAGAGGTTCAGAAGGCAAACCAGCACTATGAACAGGCCATGAAGATTCCCTACAAGGAGCTGTGTGATAATTACAATACAGCAGAGAAGGAGCTAAAGGAGCTGGAAAAAGACCTGGAAAAAATGCGAAATGTGATTATGAAGACCAGCGACAATGTAAAGCTCAAAATTGTCAGCAGTCTGAGACAATTCGTAAGCACCGATATGCCCACAGCATGGCCGGACGCCCTGGCAGCCTGTGACAAAAAATTCGGCCTGATAGAGATGGTCAAGGTGGCTGTCACAAGAGATGAGAAAAAGCGGACAGAAATCCTGAAGCCTCTGGTGGACTTTGTGAATGATTTTGTGGAAGACCAGCTGCGCCAGTGGGGAAAAACAGTTGCTATTCTGATTCAGGATGATCTGGAGGATTTGAAGAAGGAGACGGAGTCTCAAACCCAGGAATTTGACATCAAGCTGGATAAGATTGTTGAAAAATTCACCGGAATAAAGGCAAAGCCAGGAGCAGGCGGCGAAGCAAACAAGCTGCAGCTGGCTCTGAGTCTGATTCAGGGAGATTTCAGCGTGGCTGTGGATAACGCGGCCGGCGGAAATTTCGACTGGGGTGAGTTTGCCAAGAAATATATGATTCAGGCAGTGATTAATATTGTAATTGCAAGTATGTTTACAGGCGGAGCTGCTATTTTTGTGGCGCTTCTTGTGGAGGCAATTCAGATACAGGTAAATGCCGGCAAGCGCAGAGACAAGATACTGAACGGACTTGCAGAGAGCGTTTTCCCAAGGATAAGAGAAACGGTTGAAGAACAGATTCCAAGCATTAGAGAGACTATTGATAAAGAATTTAGAGAACAGGGAGATAGGATCTGCGCAGTGGGTCTGAGCCTTGTAGCAGATAAAAAGAAAGAGATGCAGAGTCTTCTGGAACAGAGAAAGCGTTCTGAAAGTGAGAGTAAGGAAGAAATGGAGCGCAGAAATACTATCTATGAAAAGCTGTTCAGAAATACAGCAGAGGTATATCGGCTTGTATACAATCAGACACTGACAAAGGAACACCTGGATAAGGCTGCAACCATGACAAGAAAGGCAGAAACGTCAAAAGAAAAGAGGTGACAGGATGGGATTTGCAGAGGATTTTGAAGTACTCTGGGAGCAGGAAAAGAAACAACTGAATTCAGCAGTTCTTGTGCAGGAGGAGAGTGAGGACGGCGTTTCCCCTGAAAAGCTTCAGCAGGCCTATCGGACGACTGCCAGAAAGTGGTCGGATTCTCTTTCAGCAGAATATAGCCTTATGAAGCGTATGCGCCGTATGGAACCAGAGCTGGCAGAGAGATTTCAGGAAAAGCTGGACGGATTTTCCTTTGCCAGAGAACCCGCCCCCCAGGAGCCTTCTCTTATTCCCTATTTGGGAGTGGAGGCGCTTATCTGTCTGCTTGGAGCGGGCATTGGCTATCTGCTGGCCAGCAGATCAATAATCGGTAGGTTTTTGAATGCAAAAATAGCGGCTGTTCTGGCAGCAGTCATATTGGGCGTATTTGCAGCAGGCATTATCAAGGAAATGTGGAAAAACAAAAAGCAGGAGGCATGGCATAAGACCGGCGACGGCTACAGAGCGCAGATAGAGAAGCTCGGAAGAGAGCTTCTGGAAATATGCAAATGTGAGAAACAGAGGACAGATTTGTAAAGGACTGCAGCAAAAAAAGAGAAATAGTAGCTTTGCCGCTCTGCTGCAGATAGGGAATCTTGCTTTGCGAGGTTCCCTCTTTTATGCGATAAGCCCGGAAAGTGGCTGCCAAGCAGAGGAAATTACGTCTGTTTACAGGAGAGGTTATATGTACGAAGAGATATTGGATAAACATGAACAGTTCAAAAACAAAGTATATGAATGTCAGAGACAGATAACAGAGCAAGCCGATCGTCCTATGCGGATTGCTGTGTGCGGAAAATTTAAATCAGGAAAAACTTCTCTGATTAATCAGCTGCTGGGGCTGAATCTTCCCGTGCAGGCGATAACTGCAACAAGACTTATCACACAGATAGAAAGGGGCGTTTATTCTTACAGGCAGATGGCAGATAAAACAAGAAGAATTATCTCAGAGAACGAGAGAAACCGTCTGATTCTCAATGAGAAAGGAATGGCAGACAAGCAGACAGAAAGGATTGTAGTCGGCTGTAATTCTGCTGTGCTGGGAGATCGGACGCTTGAAATCTGGGATACGCCGGGGCTTGAGGATACGGCTGAACTCACGGAGATTAGTATGCAGGCTATGAAACAGTGCGATTTTGCAGTACTCGTGTTTGACGCCAATAAGTTTGGCTCCTGGTATGAGAAGATGACACTTGAGACCTTGCAGGAGATTCTGGGCGGAAATGTAATTTTTGTGATTAACCGAGTGGATCTGCTAAACAGCAGAGAAGACTTGGAGCATGTGAAGAAAAGCGCTGAATATCTGTTGGGAGATTATGGAAATGCACTTATTGGACAAGGGAGAATACTGTATACCTCTGCTTCTCCGACAGAGCCGGATATTGAAGCTCTCCGAACATATATCAGCGCATTGGTAAAGGATAGAAAAATGCGCCGCCTGCTGTGCAGGAATGCGCAGCAGAGCCATTTGAGGTGTATGCTCAGGGAATGGATGGAACTCTTGACAGGAGATCTTCAGACAGTGAAGAGGGCTCTGGCAGAGGAAGAGAAAAAGGCGGAGAGAGAGCGTGATATTGAATACCAAAATATAAGGCAAAAGAAAAAAGAGGTGGCAGCAGAGATTAATAAGCTTTGGCTCCTATGTATGAGTGATCTAAGAGAAGAATGGAATTGGTTTGGATGTTTACACACTATTGAAAAGAAGCCTGAGATATATAAGAACTACTATATATACGCAGAGAAGGCGCTGAGGGCTGGACTTGAAAAATTTCATGTTTCTCTGACAGAGCATTTGCGCACAACACTAAAAAAAGAGGCGGATATTACCTGGAAAAATCTATTGATAGAGCCTGATGTAGACAGCTTATTTCAGAAAATGACTTATCCTGTGTTTAAGGAGAACAATTCCAGTATGGCAGCTGGAGCAACTGCCGGAGCAGTGGCAGGCTCCCTTATTCCGGGAATCGGAATCCTGCTGGGAGGCGCTGTGGGCTTTGTTGCCGGCGTGTGGCATGCTGTAAATCAGGATGACAGGGCAATAGAAGAATTTGAACGGGTGAAGATACCTTCTGTGGTCGATTCCTTTCAAAATATTGTTGTGCCGGGGGTGGAGCAGCAGTACAAGGAGGGCTTTGACGCTTTGCTTGGAAGAATTGAGAAGGCGTTTAAACGCCGTGAAAAGGCCTTGCAGGGAAAGAGTTCCAGGCGTCTGGAGCAGCTTCAGGAGGTTACAGACAAGCTGGAAAATATATATTTGGCTTATGCCAGAAGAGCGATGCCGTAGGTAAGGTGGAAATTTTTCTATGTACCTCATGCTTCAGAACATACTTTGCTGAAAGGAAAGAAGACAAAATGATAAACGGAAAAATGATGATTACAGATATAAATTATGAGGCGAATCTTGAGGGAATGTTTCCTTTTCTGCTCCTAAAAATCCAGTCGGCACAGCATCCTGGAACGACGTTTAAATTTTTAAACAAAATGGGAGAGGATTCTCTTGCTATTGTTGTAAAACTCTTAGAATATATGAGCGAGTCTGAAAAAGAAGCTCTGCTGCTCTGGCTTTTTGACACTTTCAGAGAACAGATAAAAGATGTACTCAACCAGTTTCTTGAAAGCCGTGAATTTGGAAATGCGGTTCAAATCGGAGAAATCAGGCTTGCAAAGGATGAATACGATGGATTATCGCTTGCAGTATCCCGTGTCAGGTTGGACTATTCGATGCTGATAAAAAGCAGTCTGGTGACACAGAACATTGATTCCTATGCAGATAGGCTTACAGAAAAGTTTGGCATAAAGGGAGCTGGATTTTTTGCCAAAGCGGCGCTTCAGGTGGGAGCAAAGGCTATGCCAGAGCAAATAGAAAAAAAAGGAGTAGATATTCTAAACCGCCCAGATGTAAATGCGAAAATCACAGAAGCTCTGACAGAGGGACTGCGCAGGCAGGGACTTTGCCTGAAGATAAAGGGGATTGTTCTGCTGCAGGACGAGAAAACGAAGCATCCATACGATTCAGCTATTATTGATGAGGAAGATGTGGAAAAAAAGACTATGTTTCAACTTCCGGAGAAGGTGGAGGACAGTCTTATAGAGGCTCTTGTACGATATTTGAGGGATACAAAGCCAGCAGACAAAAAGATTCCGCGCAGCGGACGCTTATAATACCAGCTCTGCTTTTGGGCACTCACAGGGCAACAGCATTTTATCCAAGAATTTGCTGCTTAATCTTAATCTTAATATACCTCCAATCCTGTTTTACAAGTTCAGTACGGACGTATGAGCAAAACAAGATGGAGGCTAGAAACAGCCCTTGAAGCGGACTGCTTTTAAAAATTTTGTTTTCTACTGAAAAGCAAATGAGATTGCCCTGAAACTCCTGTTTCTGAGGTTGCATTTTTAATTAATTGATGATATACTGATAGCCGAACAACCTACACTATCAAAATAAAAGAGCAAGGAAGATGTGGGAGCATAGCGATGGATCAAAAATCTTACACTCTGGAATTTAACCAAAACAAGTAAGTCCCCTGCTTCAAGTTCGTAGAGAAATCAGTGGGTGGGGACTTGCTTGTATCAGAAGGGGTACAAGCTCCTTCTGATACACTGCGAAGCAGTTGCTTGGTTATGAGCAAGCAGCGAAGCGGACGTTGTACCCTGTGGGTATTGCGAATTTCCGCTTGACACAGCAGATCATAGCTCTGTACAATACCGGCGGAACCTGTCTACAATTAGAGTATGAATATGGTATAAATGGAAGTACATTCAGCAATTGGATGAAGTAGTCCTTCCTCCATTAAGGCAGCAGACGAGGAAAAGTATCTTGTGCTTTATTATCCAATATGATGTTATAGGAATCTTTTTTAGTAGAATTGTAAAGAGAAAATGTATGCTAAAAAATACAATATTGTTCTGCAGGGGGAGACTGTCCGAAAACTAGGATGAGTCTTGTCCAC
>JAUNOP010000093.1 GCA_030537135.1 Eubacteriales bacterium
AGCGCGCCAGATTGTGGCTCTGGAGGCCCAGGGTTCGAGTCCCTGTATCCACCCTTTGCCCTTGGGCTATCGCCAAGCGGTAAGGCACAGCACTTTGACTGCTGCACTCGTTGGTTCGAATCCAACTAGCCCAGTCTTGTATGGAGCATTAGCTCAGGCGGTAGAGCACTTGACTTTTAATCAAGTTGTCCGGGGTTCGAATCCCCGATGCTTCACGTTTGAAAACCCAGTAAAATCAAGTATTTCAGAAGATTTCAGGCACTCCGGAAGGAGTGCTGTTTTTGTTTAACATTTGGTTAATGTTTTTTTACTTTTTGGTATAAAAAATGCACTTACACAGGGAAGGGATCAAGACTCCCCGTCCCGGTGAATAGTGTTAAGCTAAGAAATAGCCGCCTATCTTTTCCGGAGAGCAGGACGGCTATTTCTTATTGTGCAGATTCAGAATATAAAGGACATTAAAAAAACTCCCACAAAAAGGGAGTTTTTTAATGTCCTCAGCTTATAGGGACTCTTTCTATGCGGATAACAGGATTTGAACCTGCACGGGCTTGCCCACTGGAACCTAAATCCAGCGCGTCTGCCAATTCCGCCATATCCGCGGATAAATACCACTTTTTGTATTATAAGCTATATCTGTAAATTTTGCAAGCCCCAGAATTTAACCAAATCAAGTAAATTCCCTGCTTTAGTTGCGAAAAGCAATAAGCAGTGGGTGGGGACTTGCTTGATACGTTAAAAGATATGGAATAACATATTCCATGATTGACACGGCCAGGAATGTCGGGGTATGATGATAACGGAAAGGAGCGTTTTGGATGCGTATGGAACTTAAGAGTTTTATTGAAAAGGCCGCCCCATTGGGGATTTTGTCTGTGATGGTGTCTCAGGATGGGCAAGTGACTGCAGAGTATAACTGGGATGAAAAGTGCCGCAGAAACATATATTCTGCAACCAAGAGCTTCACATCTGCCGCAGTCGGAATTGCGCAGAGAGAAGGGCTTTTGGGCATTGATGAAAAGCTGGTAGATGCGTTTGAGGAGGATTTGCCAGAGCAGGTGAGTGAAAACCTGGCTAAAGCAACGGTTCGGGACTTGCTGACCATGTGCCTGGGTCAGAGAAAAGCTGCTCTGATGGGAGCGCAGCGTCCTTATTATAAAGAAAAGGATTGGGTTAAGCTGTCTTTGTCTCTTCCGTTTGAGGATGAGCCTGGAACAAGGTTTGCCTATAATAATGTTGGCCCTTACCTTGCCGGGGTTTTGGTACAGAGAAGAGCAGGGTGCGATTTGGCGTCCTACCTTACCCCTCGGTTATTTGCCCCGCTGGGAATTCTTGGCACCATGTGGGAGCGCGACCCAATGGGAAATATTTTTGGCGCAGGCGGTCTGTGCCTATGCATGGAAGAGTTTCACCGATTTGGACTCTTGTATCTGCAGGATGGAAATTGGAATGGAAAGCAGCTTGTGCCAGAGAAATGGGTCAGAGAAAGCACGAGAAAACAGTCAGAGAATGGAACTCCATATGGCTATGGGTATTTGTTCTGGGGAGACCAGCATGGCGTTTTTCGGGCAGACGGCAAGTATGGTCAGCTTTCAATGATTATGAGAGAAAAGAATGCGGTTGTCTCAATTATGGCAGAATGCAGGGAAGCAGATGCGTTGAGAGAAGCTGTTTTTACGGAAATTTATCCGCAGCTGTAGAGAAAAAAGAGCTTTTAAGCCTAAGGAGGATGTATGGACGTCAGGGAATTCCAGAAGAAATTAATGGATTTGATGGCATTTGCAATAGAAAACAATAAGTATTTGACCTGCCGACAGGTGAACGATTTTTTTAGAAACGAGAAAATCAGTGAGGAGCAGTTTACACTGATTTATCAATACCTGAAGAGCCAGGGAGTAGCTGTGGAGGGAATGGATAGCCAAAAGGAGCAGCAGAGACCGATAGAAGAGGTGACAGAAGAGGCTCAGGCAGACCCTCTGACCAGCGAGGAAGAGGAATATCTCCGGGAATATTTGGAGAGTCTGACTTTTGCCATGGAAAAGCCAGGGGAAAAGGAAGCTCTGTTTGCGAGGGCGCAGCAGGGAGAAAGAGAGGCAGTGAATCGTCTTGCAGAGCTGTATTTTCCAATGGCCGCGAAGCTGTGTGCAGAGCATCATACCACAGAGCTTTTTCTGGGAGATATGATTCAGGAGGTCAATCTCAGTCTTCTCTGTGCTCTTGGGCAAAACCAGGAGCTTAGCGATCAGGTTATCCGCGGCATGATTTTGAATGGAATCCAGGAAGCACTTCAGGAAAGAGAACAGGAGAAATTTCAGGATGATTGTCTGGTAGCCAAGGTGAGCAGTCTTGAGGCGGCTGTGAAGGAGCTGACTGAGGATGAAGAGGAAGAGAGGAAGTTCAGCATTGAAGAGCTTTCTGTTATTCTGGATATGGATGCAGAGGAAATCAGAGATGTTCTGCGGCTCACCGGAGATAATTAGGCGCTTTTACAGAACCAGGAAGGGCGCCTCTTCCTGAAGCGGCTGTGGAATACTGTGGTTATAAGGAAAACTATACAGCAGCCAAATTCAATAGGAGGCAGTTTCCTGGTTGACACTTACCATTCTGTGGTGATTTCATCAGGGAGAATTCCGTATTCCTTCATAAAACCCTGCAGGTCAGCCTCGGTACGAACACAGAGAACCTCCTGAAAGACGCCTGTGCGCAAATCCTTAAAGCCTGCAACCTTCTCGCCTGTGCAGATACTAGAGCGAATGATTGGTTTTACCTGTGCCCTGTCAAAGGTTTTTGACTGGGCGCTTTGTTTTTGTGCTGATTTTTTTCTGAAAAATGACATGAATGTTCCTCCTTTTTCAGGGCCGTGCCTTGGCACGGCCCTGTATAAATATAGTGAACGGACTTGACTTTGGGAGCTGAATCACTGTCGTAAGAATATATAATCTTAGAAGCTGAAATAGGTTCTGCCGCTTTGAAGAGTGGTTCTTCCCTTATATTTTGCAAGCTCAGAGACTGTTACCAGCTGATAGCCTCTTTGCTTTAAAATAGGAATAATGGTTTCTGCTGCCACTACAGTAGAATAGTGGCTGTCGTGCATAGTTACAATATCACCGTTTCGGACATTATTTAAAACAGCATTGATTACGGGCTGGGAATTATTCGTATTAATCCAGTCTGTTGAATCCACAGTCCAGAAAATAGATGGAAGCCCCAGAGCCGAGAGGACGGTACTGTTATTATAGCCGTCGCCATACGGAAGGCGGAACACAGTCGGATATTTTCCGCAGGCATCATAAATCAGGTTATTTGTGGTTGTTACCTGATACTGCATGGAGCTGTAGGAGAGAGTGGTAAAGGCAGGGTGACTGTAGGAATGATTTCCAAGCTCACATCCTAGATTTGCCATTCTTTTTACTGTGTTTGAGTAAATCGGCACATAGGTACCAACCATAAAGAAGGTAGCCTTGGCGTCATTTTTTCCAGGCAGGTGAGAAGACGATTTGTGTAGGCGCTTGGACCATCGTCAAAGGTGAGGGCAACCATGGGTTTGTTTGGGTCTACGGGCTGCAGCACCCGGATATCGGGATTGTAGACGCCGTTTGCATTGAAATAATAGCTTCTGCCGTTGATGTATTGCTCTCCGCTTACCCTTGCGCCGCTGGAGCTGAGATAATATTTTTTGCCGTTGAGCGTCAGCCAGCAGGAGGTAAGCATTCGTCCATTTTTATTGACATAATAGTATTTATTTCTGGTCTGAATCCAGCGGGAGGTCTGAAGCCTGCCAATATGATTCACATAATACTTGTATTTGCCGGTCTGAATCCAACAGGAGGTTTTCATTTT
>JAUNOP010000058.1 GCA_030537135.1 Eubacteriales bacterium
AAAAATCAGCATAATCTTTCAACTTTTTTTGTCCAAAGTATTGACATAGATCCAGATTGCGATAAAACTCTTAACCGGACAGGGCTTATTCATATTGCGTTTAGTGTTGGAAGCAAAGAAAAAGTAAACGAATTGACTGCCCGTTTAAAGGCGGATGGTTATGAAATCGTAAGCGGCCCAAGAACCACTGGTGATGGATATTATGAAAGCTGTATTATCGGAATTGAAGGAAACCAGATTGAATTAACCGTATAACTGGATCACTTTCCGGTTAAGGATGTCTGAATAAAGCAGGAAATAGGATTCGGAGGAATATACAAATGATTACTTTTGATGTAAACAGCCTGCAATGGACAAGGGAGCCACTGGCTTTCCACATAGAGGATGGGAAGATTGAGATTACAACAAAACCTCATACGGACCTGTGGCAGAGGACTTACTATCATTTTAGAAATGATAACGCCCCTGTGCTGCAGATGGAAACAGACGAGAAGTTCTTTTCTTTCGTTGTAAAAACAGATTTTAGGAAAAGCCATCATCGGTTTGACCAGTGCGGCATTGTGATGTATCTGGACGGAGAAAACTGGTTAAAGGGTTCGGTAGAGTTTGAAAATGAACATTTCCAGCATCTTGGTTCCGTTGTGACAAATGACGGTTATTCAGACTGGGCGACAACAGCGATTCCCGCAGATGTAAAAATCATGTGGTACCGCTTTAGCCGCAGAGAGGATGATTATTGTATTGAATGTTCTTCTGATGGCGAGAATTTTAGCCAGATGCGCGTGTGCCATATGCTGAAAGGCGGCGGGAAGATTCGGTTTGGGATTTATGCCTGCAGTCCGGAGGAATCGTCTTTTACAGCAGTGTTTTCTGATATGCAGATAACAGAATGCACATGGAAGGCACATGATGGTCAGGCGCCAGATAAAGTATAGCGTAGTTCCCGGCACCAAAAATCATTTATAACGATATGGAAAAGGGCATCAGTCAGAAATGGCTGGTGCTTTTTGCGTGGAAAGGGGTGTTTTCATGTATCCGGTCAACAAAGCGTTCCTGCAGGCGGTGCAGGAGAATACCAGAAAATATTATATTACTGGACAGGGAAGATCACGACAAAGGCAGGTGCGGAATATCCCTTTGGTTATGAGGCTATTGTCAAAGGCAGCGGCTATATCACCGCCCAGTGTTGCGGGAGTACGGAGATCGAACTTGGCACGGTGTATGCGGCGGAGATGGGGATCACCCTGTTCTCACAGATTGACCGTTATACTTTGGAGGATGCGAAAGTAGAGCTTTCCTACTATTTTACCTGAATTATAAAGCAAATATTTTATACTATGAGGAATATTACAGACTTCGGAAAAGTGTTGGGTGGATAAATTATTCAAAAACACAAACCGAAAAATCACTCAAAAATAGTTTACATACAGTAGCAGCGGAAAAAAACAATCAAGTAGTCGGCATGAAAAGATTGATTGACGACGGAATGTATTATATAATAGTTGACATTGTAGTACAGCCAGATTATCAACAAATGGGCATCGGCAGTAAAATATTTGATAGGATAGTCGAGTATGTCGATAAAGAAACACCCGTTAGAGGGCGTTCCAGTATACAATTGATTGCGGAAAAGGGGAAAGAAACATTTTATGAAACAAAAGGAGTCAAAAAGAAACAATTTATTATACAGGGAGAAAAGATATGGGATGTATTTTAGGAATTGATCTGGGAACCTCCAGTGTTAAGGCAATGCTGCTGGACACTGAAGGCGGAGTAATTGGAACACAGGCGCAGACATATGATGTAAGAATTCCACAGGCAAGCTGGGCAGAGCAGCTCCCACAGGACTGGTGGGACGGCGTGTGCATCATTTTAAAGGAGCTGCAGAGAAAGCATCCTTCTTCGTTTTCAAAGATTCAGGCCATCGGCCTCTCAGGGCAGATGCATGGACTTGTCATGATAGACAAAGAAGGAGAAAGTGTACATCCGGCCATTCTCTGGCTGGACCAACGCTCTGAGAGGGAGTGTGCATCTGTCAGGGAACAGGCTCGTCAGAACAAATGGGACGAGGTTCTGCAGAACCGGATATTTCCAGGATTTGCTCTCCCGTCTTTATTATGGGTAAAAAACAACAGAAGAGAAGTCTATGAGCGCATTTATAAAATCATGCAGCCAAAGGATTACATTCGTTATCGACTTACAGGAAAAATCGGAGCAGAGGTTACAGATGCATCCTCTACATTGATGTTTGATATAGAAAAAAGAGAATGGGCGTTTTCTGTGACAGACACTCTTGGGCTGGATAGTTCTTTGTTTACAGAATGTCATGAACCTACGGAAATAGCAGGAAGTGTTACCCCAAAAGCGCACAGAGAAACAGGACTGGCAGAAGGAATTCCTGTTGTCTATGGAGCTGGAGACCAGCAGTGCCAGGGTGTTGGAAACGGTGTGTTCCAAGAGGGGCAGGCTATCTGTAATATCGGAACAGGAGGACAGATATCGGTATTTTCTGATAAGGATATCTACGACCCACTGCTGCGTACGCATACATTCTGTCATTGCTGCAGTCAGGGCTACACGATCTACGGAGCAGTGCTGTGCGCCGGAATGGCGCTGAAATGGCTGAAAAAGAATATTCTGCATGAGGAGAGCTTTGAGGCTCTCAGTCAAAAGGCGAGTCAGATAGAAGCTGGAAGTGAGGGTGTTTTCTTTTTCCCGTATCTGGCAGGAGAGAGGACGCCGCATATGAATCCAGAGGCAAAGGGAAGCTTTTTTGGCCTGCAGCTCTGCCACGATGAGAGACATCTGGTACGCGCTGTGATGGAGGGCGTTGCCTATGCGCTCAAGGATTCTCTCATGATTCTGGAGGAAATGGGAATTGTAAGTGAGGAAATCATTGCATCAGGCGGCGCGTGTGCAAGCCCGGTGTGGCTTCAGATACTGGCTGATGTTTTTCAGAAAAATGTGAGGGTCTGCGAGGTAAAGGAGCAGGCCTGTATGGGAGCCTGTATTCTGGCTGGAATCGGAACAGGGATTTTTCAGGATTTTGACAAGGCATGCAAACGTTTTGTAAATTATGAGGATATCATTTACATTCCAAACCCAGATGCAGCAGAAGTATACCAGAAATCCTATCATACTTTCCGTGAATTATATAATAACCTCTCTCCTTTGTTCTAGGCTCTTTATAGCCTGCTCTTAAGAGGAAACTGTATTTTTCCATTCATAATAAAGCTATGCCCTATTGTTTTTCAGTGGGGTATGGCTTTATTATCGCGCGCCCGTTGAGCGCACATACATGAGGGTAAAGCAGTAGCTTTGCCTTTCCCAGTTATTATGATATTTCATAGATGTAAGAAAATCCCTCCGAATAGTCTGTTTGGGCTGTAACGGAGGGATTTTTTAGACATTGCTATTAAGATGAAATACGGAAAAAGTAAATTGATTTCTGCGAAAGTTATAGCAGTTTGATTGTACACGACTTGTGTATATTGGGGAATAAGCCTGATTTATTCTGTTTTGTATATTGGACTTTTGGGAACAGATGGTATGGATTTACCGACTCAGTTAAAATATCCAGCAATGTCTGTAGGGTATGATCTAACGATGGGAGAGGCAGTTATCATTGTTTTGGTTTTAACCTATGCTCTTACACTTGGAATGATGGAAATTACGCTTTTTCTGTCCGCGGTGTTAAAGAATACTTATGGGGTTATCGTTATTGCTTTTTTAATAATTATTGTTCCGACATTTTTATCGCCAGATTCCGTTGGATATGTTTGGAGCCGTTTGATTTGCTGGTATCAGTATGATGTGTGTTTTGTACTGTTGAACTTTGTCGAACTTTGTGATAAACTTTATGGAAAATATTTCCATAAAGTGAAGGTGAAATTTATGATGAAAAAAGAATATCTGGAACAAGATGTCTATACTGCGCTGCAAGAGCGCCTTCATTTTGTATTTGAAGAGTTTGACAATATTTTTGTTTCTTTCTCAGGAGGCAAGGACAGCGGCCTCCTTTTAAATTTGGTTCTGGATTTTCAGAAAAAATATTATCCACATAGAAAAATTGGGGTTTTTCATCAGGACTTTGAGGCGCAGTACACAGTGACAACCGAATACATTGAACGGACCTTTGAGCGTATTAAGGATGAGGTGGAGCCGTACTGGGTCTGCCTGCCCATGGCAACAAGAACGGCTCTCAGCAGCTATGAGATGTATTGGTATCCATGGGATGATACAAAGCAGGAGGCCTGGGTTCGTCCCATGCCAAAGCATCCATATGTCATCAATCTCAAAAACAATCCAATGACAACCTATCATTATCGAATGCACCAGGAGGATTTGGCCAAGCAGTTCGGAAGATGGTACCGGATTTCTCATGGAAATAAGAAAACAGTCTGTCTTCTTGGCATTCGAGCCACAGAATCCCTGCAGCGCTATAGCGGAATTCTGAACAAAAAGTATGGCTACAAGGATACCTGTTGGATCAGCAGGCAATTTAAGAATGTATGGTGCGCATCTCCCATGTATGATTGGACTTCCAGCGACATCTGGCATGCGAACTATCTGTTTCAGTATGATTACAACCGTCTGTATGACCTTTACTATATGGCCGGCCTCAAGCCCAGTCAGATGCGCGTGGCCTCTCCGTTCAACGACTATGCAAAGGACAGCCTGAATCTGTATCGGGTAATTGACCCGGAAATCTGGGCAAAGCTCATAGGCAGAGTCAGGGGCGCAAATTTTGCTGCTATTTATGGCAAAACAAAGGCTATGGGCTATAAAAATATCACCCTTCCTGAAGGGCATACCTGGGAATCCTATACGCGCTTTCTGCTTGCCACTCTTCCTGCGCGGCTGAGACAGAACTATATCAAAAAGTTTCAGACCTCCATTAACTTCTGGCATAACGTGGGAGGAGGCCTAGAGGAGGAGACGATTCGTGAGCTGGAGGAACACGGATACCGTATTCAGAGAAACGGCGTCTCCAATTATACGATCATGAAGCATTCCAGAATCATATTTTTAGGAAAGATTCCGGATCATACAGACGATATCAAGTCTACCAGGGACATACCAAGCTGGAAGAGGATGTGCTTTTGTATACTGAAGAATGATCATATTTGCCGGTTTATGGGTTTTAACCTTACCAGGGAGCAGCAGAAAAATATAGACCTTTTGAAGATGAAATATGGAAAAATAGGAGAGAAAAGATGAGAAGTCCTGTATACAATATCATTTCTGTACCAATTGAAAAAATCGAGCCAAACACCTACAACCCAAATTCCGTAGCGCCTCCAGAGCTTAAGCTCCTCTACGACAGTATCCGGGAGGATGGCTATACCATGCCCATTGTCTGCTATTATGACAAGGACAGAGACGTCTATGTGATTGTCGACGGCTTTCACAGGTACCGCATTATGCTGGACTATCCGGATATCTATAAGAGAGAGGGCGGAAAGCTCCCTGTCTCTGTGATTGATAAATCTATTGACAACCGGATGGCAAGCACCATTCGTCACAATCGCGCCAGAGGCTCTCATGATGTAGATCTTATGAGCAATATTATAAAAGAGCTTCATGAGCTTGGACGCTCTGATGCATGGATTTCCAAGCATCTGGGCATGGATAAGGATGAGATACTGCGCCTGAAGCAAATCACAGGGCTGGCCGCCATGTTCCGGGACGTGAATTTCGGAAAAGCGTGGCGCGTGGTTGAGACAGAGCTGGAGGATGAATCAGATAAGACGTGATAATCCGATTAAGCAAAAGGAAGCGCTTTACAATTAGGCTTGACAGATGTCTGATTTCGGATTAAACTATAAAAGTCTGATTTCGGATTTTTTTGCCAAGCCCCTCTCAGTACTAAATACTCTGTGTATTTGAAGCAGGAAGACCATTGATTTTAGACGATGGGTAGTTCACGTGTAAAATTTCCCTGATTTGCCAAGAATGGAGGTATCAAATGGAAGATGCAAAAAGCAGTACCAGAAATGAAATAAATAGCGATATAGAAAGCAGCGCAGAAAACAATATAAGGAGTGATAAGAAGGGTGATAACGGAAACAATATAAGAAAAGATACTGGCAGTACAGCCAGAAAGCTTTCGGAATATAACAGTATCATAAAAGAACAGGATGAGATTTACAGAGACATTGCCAGAATGCTTGGACTGCCGGACTGTGCCTTCTGGATATTATATGCCTTGAGAGATAATGAAAAGCCTGTGACCCAAAGTGAAATCTGTAATACAATATACCAGCCAAAGCAGACGGTTAATTCCTCTCTGAAAAAGCTGGAAAGAGAAGGTATTATAAACCTGACTGAGATGCAGGATCGCCGCAGCAAGAAGGTTCATCTGACCCCCAGAGGAATAAAGCTTGCAGAAAGAACCGTGGACTATGTTATCTGGGCAGAGCAGAGAGCTTTGTCAGGCCTGACAGATAAAGAACAGAACATGTTCATGGATTTATTTCGCAGGTATACAGAGCTGTTAAAAAACAGCATGAATGAATTGAAAGAAAAAAAGGAGACAGTATGACAATACAGTTATCAGACCATTTTACGTATAAAAAATTATTACGCTTTTGCCTTCCGCCAATTATCATGATGATATTCACATCTATTTACGGAGTGGTGGATGGCCTGTTTGTGTCAAATTTCGTAGGGAAAACACCCTTTGCAGCAATCAATCTGATTATGCCCTTTATTATGATACTGGGCGGCGTTGGATTCATGATTGGCACCGGAGGAAGCGCTCTGGTTGCCAAAACTCTGGGAGAAGGAGACAGAGAACGGGCAAACCGATATTTTACCATGATGGTTTTATTTACTGTAATCAGCGGAATTATTCTTTCACTAATCGGAATCATTTTTATACGCCCTATATCCTATTTCCTTGGAGCAACTGAAACCATGATCGAGGACTGCGTACTCTATGGAAGGATTATTCTTATATCAAATACAGCCTTTATGCTTCAGAATGTATTTCAAACCTTTCTTTCCACAGCAGAAAAGCCAAAGCTCGGACTTGCCGCTACAGTGGCGGCGGGCGTTGCAAACATGGTGCTGGACGCGGTATTTATTGCAGGACTGAGGTGGGGAGTGGCAGGCGCTGCACTGGCAACAGGAATCAGTGAATGTATCGGAGGGCTTCTTCCGCTTATCTATTTTATGCGTCCTAACACAAGCCTTCTGCGGCTCACAAAGACAGGGCTTGATGGAAGAGTACTTCTGAAGGCCTGTTTTAACGGCGCCTCAGAGCTGATGTCTAATATATCTGGTTCCCTTGTAAGTATGCTTTACAACTTTCAGCTGATTCGATTTGCAGGAGAAAACGGGGTGGCAGCATATGGTGTGCTGATGTATATCCGGTTTATTTTTTTGGCGATTTTTATAGGATATACGATTGGAACATCCCCCATTGTGAGCTATCATTATGGAGCAGCGAATCATGATGAACTCAAAAACATGTTGAAAAAGAGCATGAAGCTGATGTACGGTATTGGGGTCGCTATGCTGGTACTGGCCTGGCTTTTTGCCACGCCTCTGGCAACTATATTTGTCGGCTATGACAGAGAGCTTTTTGACATGACTGTACATGCCTTCCGGGTGACTTCCTTCTCCTTTCTGCTGGCTGGTGTGAATATTTTCGCATCCTCGTTTTTTACGGCGCTTAACAATGGAGGAGTTTCTGCTGCCATTTCCTTTCTCAGAACTCTTGTATTCCAGATGCTCTCTGTGTTGGTGATACCTGTGTTTTTCGGTCTTGACGGAATCTGGTGGGCAGTTACTGTTGCAGAAGTGTGCGCATGCATCATATCTATTCTGTTTCTTCGAGCAAACAAAGGCCGCTATCATTATGCATAAGAAAGCAACACCAGGGTATTGTTCACGGGCGACTATTTTGCAGGGTGTTCTCGTGTCTCTGGCACGAAAATCTCAAGACAATCGGAGCGAAATGCGGCATTTCTGTACATCGCGAAGCGTATTGCTGTGAACGCAGTGAACAGTAATGCGTCAGGAACCAAGCGGAAATTCGCAATGCACAGGAATGTTGTAAAGGAAGTTTTTCTGTGATATGATGTGGTTAGCATAATACCAAACAGGAAAGGATTTTATTTATGAAGCAGGAAGCACAGAACACAGAGCATTTTATCCATATATGCGAAAATGGCATCTACATTGTATGGAAGGTCGACAGGCACCAGGTTTTGAAGCTGCTGCATTTTTCTTCTCTTCCCTTTCACCCGACAGATATCAAGGCAGCTTCGGATGCGGGCGGCTTTGATATGGTTGGAATCAATCTGGCAGGATGGGATCGTCCCTATGAGCGCCATGGCAACAAATATATCGTGACAGCGCCCGGATACCGCATGAAATATGTGAGACATCAGGATTTGCATACAGAAGAAGGGCGCAGGCTTGTTTTCACACTGCGGGATGAGGAAACGGAGCTTTATGTAGATACGATCTGGCAGTTCTATGAGGGTCTGCCTGTTGTGCGCATATGGAATTCTGTGAGAAACCAGGGACAGACCACAGAGACTCTGGACTATATTTCTACTTTTCATTATGAAGGAATTGAAAAAGAGGGGATGCTGTCCCAAAATGAGAAGATGCGCATATGGATTCCGCATAACAGCTGGCAGAGGGAGCTGAACTGGAAAATTCATACGCTTCCAGAGCTTGGCATGGAGCAGGTACAGCCTGACAGGGAGAAGCGTTCCTCTGGTATGCTTCGCATTTCCAACACTGGCAACTGGTCTGCAAAGGAATATCTGCCTATGGCATATCTGGAAAATACAGAGACACACAGTGGTCTTTTCTGGCAGATTGAACACAATGGCTCATGGCACTGGGAGATTGGAGACCAGAACGGACATTTGTATCTGGCAGTGGGAGGTCCGAATGAAATCTATTCGCACTGGTTTAAAAATCTGGCGCCGGGGGAAAGCTTTGAGACAGTGCCGGCTGCAATAGGAGTGACCAAAGAGGGCTTTGACGATGCTATGGGAAGCCTAACCTCCTACAGGCGGCGCATCCGCAGAAAGAATCGAGATAACCAGGAGCTTCCGATTATCTTTAACGACTATATGAATTGTCTCTGGGGAAAGCCTACAGAAGAGGAGGAATATCCTCTGATTGACGCAGCAGCAGAGGTTGGGTGCGAGTATTTCTGTATTGACGCCGGGTGGTATGCAGACGGCGACTGGTGGGATAATGTCGGTGAATGGAAGGAGAGCAGAGAGCGCTTTCCAGGAGGTCTTAGGAAGGTCACTGACTATATCAGAAAAAAGGGCATGACTGCGGGGCTGTGGCTGGAGCCTGAGGTCATGGGCATTCACTGCGCTCTGGCAAGAGAAGTGCCAGACGACTGGTTTTTCATGAGGCATGGAAAAAGAGTGTATGACCGCAGCAGATATCAGCTGGATTATCGGAATCCTCAGGTCCGCCAGCATATGCACAGGGTTATTGATCGCATAGTGTCTGAATATGGCGCTGGCTATCTGAAGATGGATTATAATATAGAGCCTGGAATCGGAACGGAGCTGTATGCAGACAGTATGGGAGAAGGAATGCTGGAGCATGAGAGAAGCTTTCTCTCCTGGCTGTCAGAGGTGTGGGAGCGCCATCCTGAGCTTGTGATTGAAAACTGCTCCAGCGGCGGCCTGCGCATGGATTATGCCATGCTCTCGCGCTGCAGCATCCAGTCTACCAGTGACCAGGATAATTATCTGATGTATGCTTCGATTGCAGCAAATGCCCCCACAGGCGTTGCCCCGGAGCAGGCGGCAGTATGGTCTTATCCCATGAATCATGAGGAGGAAACAGACGAGCATAGTCTGTGCGAGGAGACTGTCTTTAACCTGGTCAGCGCCATGCTGCTGCGAATCCATCAGAGCGGTCATCTGGCAAGGCTGGATGAAAAGAAAAAGGCGCTGGTAAAGGAGGGGATTTCTGTGTATAAATCCATCCGAAAGGATATCTGCAAAGGCCTCCCCTTCTGGCCAATCGGTCTTTCCTCCTACTATGACGCCTGGTCTGCTATGGGCCTTGCGGCAGGGGATACCCTGTACCTGGCCGTGTGGAGAAGAAGCGGAGGAGAGAAGCAGTGCGAGCTTCCTATAAACCAGCTTGCCGGCTCTTTGGCAGAGGTGGAGATTCTGTATCCGTCCTTTGCCAGGGAAAGGTTCGAGTGGAAGGCAGAGGAAGGGATACTTTGTGTAGAGCTTGCCAGAGAGAATACAGCAAGGCTGTTTCGGCTCAGAAAAAAGAAATCATTTACAAAGGTTTGTTTAGCTTCGGCTGACACAGAGGAGCAAATTTCCGGGGTTTTGGAGCTTTATCTGAAGGCCTTTCCAAAGGAGGAGAGAAAACCCTTTTCTCTGATCCTTGCAAAGAGAGAGGAAGGAGTCTGTGAAATCCTGTGTGCAGAGGCTCCTTCTGGAGAGATGCTCGGAGAGGCTATTCTGCTTCACTATAAGGATATAGTGCTGCTGGATTATTTTGCCGTTGCTCCAAAGCTGCGCGGAAGAGGTATTGGCTCCTGCATTCTAAGGCAGCTGCAGGAGAGGTATTCTGGAAAAAGGCTTTTGCTGGAAATCGAAAATCCCCAAAAGCCCTCCGATAATCACGAGCAAAGGCTGAAGAGAAAGCATTTTTACATGCAAAACAATATGAAATGTATGGATTATCTGGTCTCTGTCTTTGATGTGGAAATGGAGGTTCTTTGTTTTGACTGTGAGGTTTCTTTTGAGGACTATCGCTCTGTCTATGAGCAGGTGTTTGGCAAAAGAGCAGCAGAGAGGATTCAATTGTTAAGGCAATGACGTGTTTGCTCATTAGGGGGGAATATTCATGCAGATATCTTATATTCATATCAAAAATTACAAATCCATCCGCAGCATGGAAATTGATGACATTGAGAAAGCCCTGATTCTGGTCGGAAAAAACAATACCGGAAAATCGGTTGTGCTGGACGCCATCCGCACAGCCTTCGGCAATTCCAAAATAGAGGAGACAGATTTCAATGAAGCCGGACAGAATATTGAGATAACCGTGACCTTGAAAATAACAGACGAGGATTTGCATCAATTTCATTCCTATGGCCGTGTCAGTCAATATAAACGCTATGATTCCTGGCTCCGGGATTTTTGCAGCAAGCTTCCCTCCTATCAGAACCAGACTCTTACCTTTACCTGCGTAATTCACAGAAGCGGCAAGTTGCGCTACCAGGACAGCACGCGGAAAAACAATCGCTGCATACCGGAGATTTTCCCGCGCCTGTATTTTATTGACACCAAGCGGGATGTCAAGCCCTTTCAAGAGGATTTGATGATGTTCCAGGAGGATGAACAGCTCATTCGGCTCCGCTCAGATGTATGCATCTTTGACTCTGCAAAGGCCTGCAACCGGTGCTTTAGCTGCATAGGTCTGATTAATCAAAAAAAGCCGCAGAGCCTTAGCCTTACAGAGACGGCCCGTCTGTTTGAACACAAGATGTACCAGCTCAATCTTCAGGATTTTACCCAAAAGGTCAATGAAAATTATCACAAAAACGGCGGTTTTGAACAGATTTCCTATAGTCTGACCAGCCGCCCGGACGTGATGTTTCATGTCCGCGCTGAGGCCTGGCATGAAGAGCAGAAGAGGAGATGTCCGGTGGAAGAGCTTGGAAACGGTATGAAAAGCATCTACATGCTTTCTCTTCTGGAAACCTATATTGAGGATGAAAAGCGGATTCCAAGCATCCTGATTGTGGAATACCCGGAGCTTTTTCTTCACCCTTCCCTGCAGAAGACAGCAAGCACAATTTTGTACCGTCTGTCAAAGAAGAATCAGTTGATTTTTTCCACGCATTCGCCAAATATGATTGTGAACTTTACCAGGCGTCAGATAAGGCAGATTGTGATGAATGCAGAAGGTTTTTCCCTGGTACGAAAGTGTGCGGATATTGATGAGATATTGGATGACCTCGGATATAGCGCCAATGATTTTCTGAATGTCAGCTTTGTTTTTATCGTAGAAGGAAAGCAGGACAAAAGCCGTCTTCCCCTTCTTCTGAAAAAATATTATTCTGAGATTTACAAGGAAAACGGAGACCTGTCACGTATCGCTATCCTGACCACAAACAGCTGTACAAATATCAAGACCTATGCAAATCTAAAGTATATGAATCAGGTTTACCTGCGCGACCAGTTTCTTATGATTCGGGACGGCGACGGCAAGGAGCCTGAGCAGCTGGCAGGGCAGCTCTGCAGATATTACAGTGAGCGAAATGAGCAGGATATTGATAAGCTTCCAAAGGTGCAGCGCCACAATGTGCTTATTCTCAAATATTATTCCTTTGAAAATTATTTTTTGAATCCTGCCGTTATGACGCAGCTTGGAATCATTGAAAGTGAGAAGGAATTCTGGGAGATTTTGTTTTCCAAGTGGAAGGAATATTTGCACCGGCTCTCCAGCGGAAGACATTTAACAGAGGTTCTGGGAGAGGATATTACATCCATTTCCAGTCTTCAGGAGCATTTTGAGGAATTCAAAATCTATATGCGGGGGCATAATCTCTATGATATCTTTTATGGGCGCTGCAGAAGTCAGGAAAACGAGCTTCTGCAAAAATACATTGACCTGGCGCCCCGTGAGGATTTTAAGGATATTTTGGACGCCATTGATGCATTTTCCTTTTTTGACAGCCGCAGAAGAGAAAAATAGCTAAAAAAAGAACAGGAGGTTATATAATATAATGGAAATTAAGGACGCATTGCAGAAGCTTGAGGCACTGCAAAAAAAAATATATGCTTACACTGCTGCCAGCTCTTCCCTTTATTTTGACGGACTGACAGCCGCTCCGTCAGACACAGCCCAGGGACGGGGAATGGCGCTTGGAATTCTCGCAGGAGAGCAGCAAAGGCTGATGACATCCAGGGAGACCGGGGAGCTTTTGCATTTTCTTTCCGAGAGAAAAGAGAAGCTGCCTCTAATGCAGCAAAGGCAGACAGAGATGCTTTGGCGCGATTATCAGAAGCTTCTGAGGATTCCAGAACAGGAATATATGGAATTTACCATGATTACAAATGAAGCCACTGACATATGGCACAAGGCAAAGGAACAGAATGATTTTGCCATGTATCAGCCGTTTTTGGAAAAGGTTGTGGCATATTTAAGGAAATTTGCGGGATATTATTCACCGGATAAAAAGCCCTATGACGCATTGCTGAATGAATTTGAACGCGGTGTGGACACAGAATTTCTGGACAGCTTTTTTGCTGTACTCAGAGAGCGGATTGTTCCGCTTCTTCGTAAAATAAGGGAAAAGGAGCAGATTGATGACAGCTTTCTGCACAAAACGTATCCCATAGCTGCGCAGAGAAGGTTCTCAGATTATCTGATGCATGTCATGGGAATTGACAGAACGCATTGCTCTATTACAGAATCAGAGCATCCCTTTACTCTGGGCTTTCACAACAAGGACGTAAGAATTACTACAAATTACAAGGAAAATGATGTTTCTTCCTCTATGTACTCGGTCATTCATGAGGGAGGACATGCCATCTATGAACTCGGTGTTCGCGATGAGCTTCAGTACACCTGCTTAAGCGGCGGTGCTTCCATGGGAATACACGAAAGTCAATCCCGTTTTTATGAAAATATCATTGGACGTTCCAGAGCCTTTATTCATCTGATTTTTCCGAAAATGCAGGAGCTTTTTCCAGAGCAGCTAAAAGATGTAACTGCTGATCAGATGTACCGGGCGGTAAATAAAGTGGAAGCTTCCCTTATTCGTACAGAGGCAGATGAGCTCACCTACTGCCTGCACATTATGGTTCGGTACGAAATCGAAAAGCAGCTTATTGGGGGTACTATGGAGGTTGGAGAGATTCCAGAGGTATGGAATCGCCTGTACAGGGAATATCTTGGCGTTGATGTTCCGGATAACCGTCAGGGCTGCCTTCAGGATATTCACTGGTGCGAGTCCTTTGGCTATTTTCCATCCTATGCCTTGGGAAATGCCTACGGCGCCCAGATGCTTCAAAACATGGAAAAGGAGCTGGATGTGTGGGAAAAGGTCGAAAATGGTGATTTATCTGCTATTACAGGCTGGCTAAGACAAAATGTACACCAGCATGGAAGCTTTCTTGAGCCATCGCAGATTGTTCAGCTTGCGTGCGGTGACTTTGAGCCGACCGTGTATGTGGATTACCTGGTAAAAAAATATACGGAGATTTATGAGCTGTAAAAGACAAAAGGGCTCCCACAGACAGGCTTTCCTGTCAGTGGGAGCCTTAACCTTCTGCTGACAGGCCGCGCAGTGGCCTGCGTTCATGAGCATGCAGCAAAACAAAACGTGAATATCCGTTTTACGAGAAATAGAGAGAGTTATTGAAAAAAGTATTCATTTAGGAAATTGCTTTTTAGGCAGAGGAGTGTTATAATCGGTTAGTATTAACTAATCGAAAGAGGGATGGAGAAAAGATGTCAGAGGAAGAAAGAAAGTTTTTGGAAATCGTGGATTTGAAAAAAGGGTTCGGAAGCGGCGAAACCCGCCAGGAGGTGCTTCGGGGAATGAGCTTTTCTGTTGCAAAGGGAGAATTCTGCGTGCTTCTTGGACCCTCAGGCTCCGGAAAATCCACGCTGCTTAATATCATTGGCGGAATAGACAATGCTGATTCTGGTTACATATCTATAAACGGCGATAAGCTGGAGGATATGGGAGAAAAGAGGCTCACACAATACCGCAGAAGGCACCTGGGATATGTTTTCCAAATGTATAACCTGATTGGAAATCTGAATGTAAAAGAGAATATTGAGGTTGGCGCTTATCTGTCAGAAAATCCGCTTGATATTAATGAGCTTCTGAATACGCTGGGGCTTTATGAACACCGATATAAGCTTCCAAATCAGCTCTCCGGCGGTCAGCAGCAGCGAGTCTCCATTGGCCGCGCGATTGTCAAAAATCCAGATATCTTACTTTGTGACGAGCCTACCGGAGCGCTGGATTATCAGACGTCAAAGGAAATATTAAAGCTGATTGAGGATATCAATATAAAATACAAAAACACTATCATCATGGTCACGCACAATGAAGCAATCAAAAATATGGCGGATCACATAATCAGGCTTCGTGACGGAGGTATACGCCGCAATGAAATCAATACAAACAAAATTTCCGCTGCGAATCTAGAATGGTAAGGAGCGACAAATGAAAAATAAAAAAATAAAGAATCCACTTATAAGGCGAATTCCCAGAGAATTAATCGGGGATTGGAGAAAATATCTTGTGGTAAGCCTGTTTTTGATTCTCACCATTGGATTTGTATCTGGAATGTATGTTGCAAATGGAAGCATGATGAAAGCAGCAGGCGAAGGTGCTGCTAAATATAAACTAGAAGACGGACATTTTGAACTGGACCATAAGGCAAATAAGGAACTGCTTGCAGCGATTGAGTCAGGACAGAAAGCAGATGTTAAGCAATATTATCTGGATAGGGCAAAAGAGGAACTGAACAAAAAATTTGAACAGACTGCATATGGCGAGGCGTATCAGGAGGCCTATGATAAGGCATGGGAGGAGGTTCAGAATGAAGTTGATGAGCAATACGCAGATGCAGAGGAAAGATACGAACTAAATAATTCAGATTTTCGTGCAGTTCGGGTAAAGGTATACGAAAATTTCTATAGAAATGAAGAAGAAGACAATAATAATGACGGCCTGTCCGATGGAACCATCCGGGTTTATGCGCAAACAGATGAGGTAAATCAGGCCTGCCTTATGGAAGGAAGCTTTCCTGACGCAGAGGATGAAATCGCTATTGACCGTATGCATGCAGACAATGTTGGAGTTAAGGTAGGAGATGCCATCACAGTCAGCAATCAAACCTACAGGGTTGTCGGCCTGATTGCCTATGTAAATTATGCTACCCTTCATGAAAAAAGCACTGATCTCATGTTTGATGCCCTGAAGTTTAATGTGGCAATGGTAACAGAGAGTGGTTTTGAACGGTTAAGCAAAAGGATTCATTATGTCTATGCATGGCAGTATGAAGAAAAAGCAGCAGATGAAATGCAGGAAAAGAGTTTTTCTGATAATTTTCTGAAGGCTCTGCTTACACAGACAATTGTGGACGACAATGAGATAAAAGACTATCTTCCCGGATATGCGAATCCGGCAATCCATTTTGCCACAGATGACATGGGTTCGGATGAAGCAATGGGAGGTGTTCTGCTTGACATTCTGATCGTAATTATTGCCTTTATTTTTGCAGTTACTATCAACAATACAATTGCAAAGGAATCACAGACAATCGGAACTCTGCGCGCCTCCGGATATACGAAGGGAGAGCTTGTACGGTATTATCTTTCCATGCCGGTCATTGTGACACTGCTTGCAGCAGGTATTGGAAATCTGCTTGGATACTCGGTTTTTAAAAATGTAGTGGTTTCCATGTACTATAACAGCTACAGTCTTCCTGCCTATGAAACCATATGGAATGCAGATGCGTTTGTCAAAACAACGCTGATACCGGTTATTTTGATGTTTGTTATTAATCTTGCCGTTATTATCAAAATGATGCAGCACACACCCCTGCAGTTTCTGCGGCGTGATTTGAAGAAAACAAAGCGCAAAAAGGCAATGCGTTTTCCCAGATGGAGCTTTTTCGGCAGATTCCGCCTGCGCATTATATTCCAGAATATGTCCAATTATCTTATTCTTTTTTTCGGCATTTTCTTTATCATGGTGATGCTCGCCATGGCTGTGGGAATGCCCTCCACACTGAACTATTATAAGGAAAGTGCGTCTGATATGATGTTTGCGAGGTATCAGTACGTTCTGAAATCCTGCCAGGATGAAGAGGGAGAAATCGTTGACACAGAAAATGAGGATGCCGAAAGGTTTTGTATGCAGGCGCTTTTGAAAAAGAGCGAGACTCTGGACGAGGAGGTTTCGGTCTATGGAATCTCAGATAAGAGCAGATATGTAAATATTGCGGATCTAAAATCGCTGAAAGAAAAGGAAGCTTATATTTCAGCCTCCTTTCAGAGCAAATATGACCTGCAGGTAGGGGATACCTTTTTTCTGGATGCAAAATATGAAAATAAACAATATCCCTTTGAAGTGGCTGGCATCTACGAAAAATGCCAGAACATCGCAGTCTTTATGCCAATAGAAAATTATCGGTCTGTATTTAACCTGGATGAGGAAGCTTTCAGCGGTTATATGTCGGATTCAGAAATCACCGATATCGAGGAGGAAAACATTGCTGTTGTTATGACCGAGCGGGATATTACCAAAATGTGCGATCAGCTGGATCATTCTATGGGGTCTTATATGCAGTATTTTCAGTTCCTGTGTATCCTGCTGTCAGCAGTGCTTATCTATCTTCTGACCAAGATTATTATAGAGAAGAACGAAAACGCCATATCCATGACAAAAATTCTGGGCTACAGGAACCAGGAAATTGCAAGCCTGTATCTGCTCTCCACAACTATGATTGTGATTCTTCTGGACGCTGTCAGCGTTGTTCTGGGAGCGCTGGTCATGAAGCAGGTCTGGAAGGCAATCATGTTTGGATACAGCGGATGGTTTGATTTTGTGATAGAGCCGTTGGGGTATGGAAAAATGTTTGTCTTTGTTCTGATTGGCTACCTGCTGGTCATGGTTTTTGATTTCAGACGAATCAAGAGGATTCCGATGGAGGAAGCGCTGAAAAACATTGAGTAAACAGCCAAAAGCAGAAAAATCTCACATATAAAGCAAAAGCGGACGTAAAGGCCTCCATGGAGTGCCATGTTCGCTTTTGCTGCTTTTTTCATCAGTCCTCATGCGCCCGGTTATAGATAGGCTGTATCTCCTCAGGCAGATGCTCTGGTATCATCTCATTTAACCGCAGTTCATTCCCGTCCTCTATTGCCTGCTCATAATACCAGCATTTAAATTGAATCATATCCAGAGCCTTTTCCAGTTTCTTCATTTCGCTCTCTATATTTTTCTTTTGACACCGGAGCATTTCCAGACGAAGAGGATATGTATCGCTTCCCTTGGAACACCATTCCACGAACTGCTTAATCTCCTTTATTTCCAGTCCGGATTTTTTCAGGCATTCAATGACCCGAAGCGCTTCTATTTCCTGACTTCCAAACTGGCGGATGCCAGAGGAACGCTCCATATTCGGAAATAACCCTTCTTTGTCATAATAGCGGAGTGTGGAAACAGGCAGGCGAAACATTTCTGATATTTGTCCTATTGTGTATGCCATAGATTTCCTTTCATATAGTGAAAAAATATATTAATCTAAAGTTAAGTTTAGGCAATAGTATGATACATGCTATGGTCAACTACCCAGCACCTAAAGGTAATGGGCTTGTAACTGCCCAGTCGTAATAACGGCGTAAACCTCC
>JAUNOP010000094.1 GCA_030537135.1 Eubacteriales bacterium
ACTCTTCTTCGGTTTTGGCCGTCTCCTCTTCGGTCTTTACAGGCTCTTCCTCAGCTTCGGCAGCCCCTTCTTCAGCTTTCTCCTGCTTTTTTAATTCCTCCTCAGCTTTCTTTGGAGCCTCGGCGGTTTCGTCCTCCCATTCTTTGAAGGTTTCTGTGCAGTTCTCAGCAAAATCATCAAACTCCTCTTCGAGGTCGCAGTTATTTTCTTTTTTCTTTTTGACCTTCAGGGCAGCCAGCGCACCGCAGGCAGCAGCAGCCACTGTTCCTACACATACGAGCCCCCAATATTTGTTCATTTTGGCCATAGTTGTTGCTCCTTTCTCTTTATAACTATACTGCGCATCTGTACTGTCCCGGTAATAAATGCATGGTAACTTTTTACAGATACATATCATTATTGTAATACTTTTTGCTGAAAAAGAAAAGGGGAATATAAAAGAATTCGCAAAAACAAACATAGAGGTTGCACATAAAAAAAGAAGAGGGTATACTAATGCCATGAAAAATATTATTTTAGCTTCTGCATCGCCCAGAAGAAGGGAACTGCTGGAAAAGCTGAGGATTCCCTTTGAGATAAGAGTAAGCGATGTGAAGGAAATCATAACAAAGACGGTTCCAGCTGAGATTGTGGAGGAATTATCCCTTCAAAAGGCTCTGGCTGTAGCCGAAACAGAACCTGATGCTCTGGTAATAGGAGCAGATACCATGGTAGCTTCTGATGAAACTGTGTTAGGCAAGCCGAAAGATAAGGAGGATGCGGCGGCCATGCTCAAATCCCTGCAGGGAAAATCTCATCAGGTATATACAGGAGTTACTCTTACCTGGATGGGGGAAAAAGAAAGGGAAATCCGTACCTTTTCAGAAGCTTCACAGGTGTTTTTGTATCCTATGACAGAGGAAGAAATCCAAAGGTATGTAGATACAGGAGAACCTATGGACAAGGCCGGAGGCTATGCAATTCAGGGGCTTTTTGCAGTATATGTGAAGGGAATTGCAGGAGACTATAACAATATAGTGGGGCTGCCGGTTGCGCGCTTATATCAGGAACTAAAGAAAAATGGAATTGTTATTCTTCCAGCAAACGAATAATTTTATTTTTTTTATGCACAAGACTGTGACGATTTGCAGAAATTTACGTCTATTATATTGAGAGGAAAATTGTATGTGGAAAGCATGTATCTTTGATTTGGATGGAACTTTGGCAGATACTGTAGAATCCATGGCTTATGTGGCTAACGGAATTCTGGAGAGCTTTGGCCTTCCCGCGCAGCCTGTAGAGAAGTATAAGTATTATTGCGGAGAGGGCGCAGAGATGCTGATGAAGCGATGTCTTCTGGATGCCGGGGACACAGAATTGAATTATTGGAAGGAGGGGAGCAGAAGATATCGACAAATATTTGCAGAGGATCCTATGTACCGGGTGACTCATTATCCTGGAATGCCGGAGACTCTGTGGGAACTCAAGAGAAAGGGCGCAAGGCTTGCCGTATGTTCTAACAAGCCTCATACCGCAGCTGTCAAGGTGATTGATACCATGTTTAAGGGGGTTTTTGACATGGTGCTCGGACAGCAGGAGGGAATCAGAAGAAAGCCCTTTCCTGATGCACCTTTGAAAATTGCAGAGGCTTTGGGAGTCAGACCAGAGGAATGCCTGTATGTGGGAGATACAGCCACAGACATGCAGACAGGAAGAGCAGCGGGAATGTATACGATAGGCGCACTCTGGGGCTTTCGTACACGGGAAGAGCTGTCAGAGAATCATGCCGATGTTCTGGCAGAATCTCCAGAAGATATCCTGGATATTTATGAGGAGAATGCAAATGATTAGGATAATTGCCAGCGATTTGGATGGAACACTTCTGCTTAATGGAAAACAGGAGCTGCCGGAGGAATTGTTTCCCGTGATACGAAGACTCAAGGACATGGGAATTCTCTTTGTGGCAGCGAGCGGGAGACAGCTCTCCAATATGAGGCGCATGTTTGAGCCTGTGAAGGACGATATTGCCTATATTTGTGAGAATGGTGCGGCAGCGCTTTACCAGGGAAGGGTTCTCTATGAGGATGCTTTTGATCCTGCGCTTGTGGAGGATGTTATTCGGACTGCCTGGAAAAAGGAAAATACAGAGATGAGTATTTCCTGTCTGAATCATTACTATTTGCGTCCGAAGACAGAGGCATATCTTGCAATGATGCGGGATGAGGTGCGCTGTGATTATAAACTTCTGGGAGATACCTGCCATGTTCCGGAGAGCTGTATGAAAATGGCGGTTTATGAGAAGGATGGCGCGGATGCGCATCTGAGATTCTGGCAGGAACACTTCGGAGACAGATGTAAGGTTGTGACAAGCGGCCCTGCATGGATTGATTTTGTTCCCTTTGGAACCAGCAAGGGAAAGGGAATAAAGCGGATAATGGATATCCTGGGAATCCAGCCAGAAGAGGGCGCTGCATTCGGAGATGAGTACAATGATATTGAGCTGATTGAGAGTGTATATTATGGTTTTGCTATGGAGACGGCAAAGCCGGGAGTAAAGGAAAAAGCGCACTTTACGGTTCAGAGAGAAGAAGAGATTCTTGAGAAGCTGATAGCATACAAGGGTGATATGGGAGAGGTACTTAAAGCATGTATGAATATAGTGAAGAAAGTGTATTGACCTTTTTAAAGAAGCAGGGACAGCTGTTTGATGAGCCTATCGCAGAAAATTACAGTGAGGCAGAAGCATTTCTCGAGGACTGCATGGCAGTTGTGGTGAATTCTCTGAAAGAGGTCAGGGAATATTTTGAAGAAAACGGTGCAGACATAGAAGGAATGACAGATGCTGAGCTTGAGGAGGCTTGTGAGGTTTTCCCTCTTTCAGGAGGAAAATATCTGATTGTGGAGGGATAGAAGCCCTTTGATTTACAGGAAACTTTACTGACAATAATACAAGTGACTTGTATATTTTGCGAAAATAGAGTACAATAGAAGAAAATCAGGAAATTCCTGAGCAAGAAAAGGAGGAAGAGCAATGAACAAAAAGAAGCTTTTGACCATCATTATGACGGTATTAATGATGCTGTCGCTTCTTCCGTCAAGCATTTTTGCCGGAGAAGATGGAACCGCAGTTCAGGGAAAACTAAAAGTGAGCGGTAAGGCGACAGTAAGCAGTGTTTTGGAAGCAGATTTATCGGAGCTGCGACCTGAAGGAATGACCTCAGATATGTTTTCCTATCAGTGGTATCGTATGGAAAACACAGGAGGAAGCGCAGAGGGCAGAGTATATGAAGACAGCCATATGACAGAGCTTGGTACAGACACCACTTATGAGGTGGCTGTTGAGGATGCAGGCTATATTATTGTTCTGAAGCTAACTGGCAAGTCTGATAAGGGACTGAGCGGTACTGTGTACGCAGAATCCGGCGTGATTACCTGGCCGGACGAGACAGCAGGGGATGACGTGGATACACAGGACGATATGACTGAGATAGAGGATCCAGCTGGAGCAGAGACAGACCCCATGGAAGAATGGGAGCCAGTAGATGAAAACACAGACGAATATTATTATGACCTGCTAGAGGTATATGATGAGGGCGGCTCTGATGTGACCACTAATACTGACGTAGAGACTCCGACTGAGAATTTAGACCAGAATGTGGAACCGGGATCAGACCCTTCGCAGGAGACACCTGTTTCAGAAGAAACACCGAATCCAGAAGAAAC
>JAUNOP010000059.1 GCA_030537135.1 Eubacteriales bacterium
GAACGGTACGCTACGTGGTGTGGAAGGGGAGGGTAAAATCTCCCCTATCCGATTGCCGCTTTGTAAGCAGGAAATTTTGTATAAAATTACCAAGAATTCTTTTAGGAGTTATAGGCTATTTTTTATGAAATTCAAAATTATCAAAAAAAATACTTATGAAAAGCCCAAAAAAATGTTATAATACAAATAAAGAAGCTGATGTCTTATCGATTATCTGTGATGATAGCTTTATCTCAAAGGGAAGTCTTTTATTGCTTCAAATAAATATAAATTTTTCTGTTTTTTCGCAAGATTTCATTGATAAACACCTGAGCAGTAACAGCCATTTTATCCGTATGCCTGGATAAAGTGGTTTTCTTATATTACTAAAATGGAAGCTCCTGTAATCATGTCAAAGCATAGGAGTTTTCAACTTTCTATAAATAGAAAAGACTGCTGAAGCAATTTAACACAAATGCAGGGCTGTGAAGAAAGGAGGTTCTGCATGGCACAAAAAATGACAGGAGGAACATATGTATCAGGTTGGTGAGTATATTATTTATGGTTACAATGGTGTGTGCAGGGTCAATGATATTACGCATTTGGACGACATTTCGGGAGCAGACAGGACAAAACAGTATTATATTTTAAGCCCTCTGGGAAACCAGGGAAGTGTGATTTATTCACCGGTGAACAATACTAAGGTAATGTCCAGACCTCTTATCACCAGGGAAGAGGCACAGAAGCTTCTTGAAACAGGGGCTTATATGGATAGATTTCAGATTCCCTATGATAAGCTTCAGGAGGCAAGATACAGAGAAATTGTGGGGAGCTGTGACTGTATGCAGTGGCTGCGTCTTATGAAGACATTATATTTTAGAAAAGCAGAGCGTGAGGCACAGGGAAAAAAGGTGACTGCAAGGGATGAGAAATATCTTGGAATTACAGAGCAATATCTCCTGACAGAGCTGTCTTTTGTTCTGCAGAGAGAGAAGAATGACATAAAAGAAGAGCTGTATACAAAATTCAGGAAGAAAAATACAGTAGCATAACAGAGCCTATGTAGATTTCAGAGATCTGCAAAGAATTGAGCGGAGCATTCAGCTGCAATAGTTGAAAAAGCTCTCAGTACGCGAGAAAAAGCAATGAAGCAGGGCGGATATTTTGAGAGTTTGCAGAAAGGAGCCTGTGACAGGAAGAAAAATTCCTGCTGCAGGCTCCCTGTGTTATTATTTTGAAGCTCTTTTATGTGCGCTCCAAAAAGCTGAGAATACACTTTTTAATTGCCTCAAAGCTTTCCGGACTGATGTCGTGTTCCATCTTGCAGGCGTCAGAGACAGCAACCTCTGGATTTACTCCCAGACGAATCAGCCAGTCAGAGAGCAGCGTGTGGCGCTCATATACGGCTTCTGCGAGGCGCTTTCCCTCTTCTGTGAGATGGATGTGTCCTTCCTCGGATACAACCACATATTGACGATTTCTCAAATTTTTCATCGCAACGCTTACGCTGGGTTTGGAATAGGACAGTTCATTGGCAACGTCAATAGAACGCACCTCTGGCAGCCGCTTGCTTAAGATTAAAATAGTTTCCAGATAATCCTCTACGGATTCTTCTGATTTGTGTTTGGAATAACTCATTACGTTTTTGTTACTCAAAATGTGTTCAAATATATGAAAATATATTGAGAATTGAAATCTGTATATTTGATTTTTGAGCAGACTCTCCTTTCTTTAAATTTTCGTATCTGTGCGAGAGGCTTCTTTATCTTCTGCGCAGCTTTTTCAAGTCATCATTGTTTACAGGAGGAAGCCCCCACTTCTATAAGCGGAGGAAGGATGTCACGCGTTCATATTATACTTCCATAAATATATTTTAACACATTCGGACATTTTTATCAATGTTTTTGATTGTTTGATTTTTCACTCTTTACTGATTATAAAAAAAGTTAGCAACCAGCCTCTTAATGAGTAAAACGTGGCTGCGTATGCAGACACATGAGAGCGTAAGCGCGAGTTTTGCGGATGTAGGCGGAAGGTTGAAGCAGCTTTAGATGCTTCAACCGTACAGGTAGGATATATTTAGCATTCTGGAATTTTATAAAAAAAGTAAGAGAGGGAGTTGACAGATAGAGCAATCTGTGATAAATTAATAACAGTTAGTAAAAACTAACGAAAAAGAATGGGCATTCTTTATGCCCCATTTTTTTAAAGAAATAGTTAGTATATACTAACTATTGGGGCGCACAGAGAATTACCAGTATTTATTTTGAGATTGGAATGCAGTATTTTGAGGCATACTATTTAGGGTGTGCATGAGAAAGTCACATAAAAGAAACAAAGCTCCGATAATATATTTTGTGGGAAATGTATGACAAAGGACAACAGGAGGGATAAAAATGAGCGTTGTAATTATAGGAGGTAATGAATGTATGGTCTGTCAGTATGAGGAAATATGCAGAAAGCATGGCTGCAAAGCCAAGGTATTTGTAAAAGAAAAAAGCGGCTTTAAGAAAAAATTGGGTATACCTGATTTACTGATACTTTTTACAAATACGGTTTCGCATAAGATGGTGAAAAGTGCTGTCAGTGAAGCAAAACGCAACAATATCAAAATTGCCCGTGTTCACTCCAGCAGTGCTTCTGCACTCACCAGCGTTCTGACAGAATATGGAGCAGTTAAGGAGGGAGCATGCTAGAAGCGAGAATGATTGAACATTGTGCGCCGACTCTTGCGGGATTGAAAACGGCAAATTTGTTTAATTACAGATTTTATTCTCTGCAGAGTCTGGAATGCGAGCTTTGTGAGATAAGCGGAAAACTCAATAAAAAGGGCGTGTTTATTGAGGTTATGAAGCTTTCCGATACACATGCCATGCTGTATGTGTATCGAAGACGGAAGCTGGATAATGACCTTAAAAAAGAAGGAGTATCAGAGCTTTTGGAGCAATACGGATACACAGGATTACACACAGGAGAATGCTTGGAGTGTCTGAAGGGAAGGCTTTGCCGTCAGCAGAGCTTTCCTCATGAAATCGGAGTCTTTCTGGGGTATCCTCTGCACGATGTTATTGGCTTCATCGAACAGAATGGAAAGAATTGCAAGTACTGCGGTATATGGAAAGTATATGCAGATGAATCAGAAGCAATTAAAATGTTTGCCAGATTTAAGAAATGTACGACAGTATATACCAGAATGTTCTATGACGGGCGTTCCATTACAAAGCTGACAGTGGCAGCCTGAAAATTTGACAGATATGAAAAGTGAAAACGTCCCGGAAACGGGCTGTTAATATAATAAAAAAAGGATGGTAAGAAAAATGAGTAAAGTAGCAGTTGTTTATTGGAGCAGTACAGGAAATACAGAGGCTATGGCAAATGCAGTGGCTGACGGCGCAAAGGAAGCAGGAGCAGAGGTAACTGTGTTTGAAACAGCAGATTTTTCAGCAGAAAAGGTAGATGAATTTGATGCGATTGCCTTTGGATGCCCTGCAATGGGTGCAGAGGTTCTTGAGGAGGATGAATTTGATCCTATGTTTACCTCCTGCGAGAGCAAGCTTTCCGGAAAGAAGATTGCGCTCTTTGGTTCCTATGGCTGGGGCGACGGAGAATGGATGGCTGATTGGGAAAGCAGATGCAAGGATGACGGGGCTGTTCTGGCAGCAGACTGCGTTATCTGTCAGGAAGAGCCAGATGACGAGGCTGTTGACAAATGCAAAGCTCTGGGACGTGCGCTGGCGTAAGAATGCTTGTGAATGAGGAGCTATTGTCCTTATGAGTCAAGCGGAAATTTGCAATACCCACAGGGTATGATGTCCGCTTCGCTGCTTGCTTGATACGTTAAAAATAGAAATACCTTTTGGGATATTTGCGCGCATTAGCAAAATTCCCAAAAGGTATTTTTTGTGAGGACAAAATCTTCCTGGGTATGCCCATTCGCGTAAAAAATAATAACAAAAATATAAAAAAAATATTACTAAGATTTATAAAGATATAAAAGAAATGAAATAAAAATATTTAAAAATGTAGTATTTAGCTTGAAAATGTCTACAAACCTTGCTAATATATTTGTATGACATAAGAGTTCCAAGATTATGCAGGGTAAAACCCATAGAACTTGGGGTCAAAATACTTTTTGAACCCAACATCATTTTGTATTTTTGGAATTACATATTGGGGGGAATGAGAAAGATGAAAACAAATGTAAAGCAACATAATAATTCCATAGATATGTTTCGTCTGATTGCCGCAATTATGGTTGTTCAGGTGCACACAGATGTTTTTGCGAATTTGAATGAGCCGCTCAGATATTTTTTTATTAATATTTTTCCAAGAGTCGCTGTGCCATTCTTTTTTGTTGTTTCAGGATACTTTTATATTGGAAAATTGATGGCTGGAAAAAAACCGTTTTTTCACTATATAGCAAATATTCTTTCTGTTTATATATTGTGGAGTGCAATATATATTGCTTTTTTTTATGTGAGAAATGTTATGATAAAGGGACGGCAGTTAGAAAAGTTTATTAATAACCGTTTAAAAAACTTTTTTATTTACGGAACAGCGGGACATTTATGGTATATTCCAGCACTTATAATTGCTGTACTGGTTGTGACAATTTTTTATAAATTACATTTAATTAAGCTTTTGGCGATTGCATCCTTAGCTTTGTATGTTCTTGGAGTATTGAGTTGTTCTTACTATAAAATAGGAATCCAGATTCCGCAGCTTCAGCCTCTTTTGGAAAATGAAAATCTGCTGTGGATCAGGAGACATTGGTTTATGGGGCTTCCTCTTTTTACAATGGGATATTTTCTAAATATTTTAAAGCCCAAAATTGAAAAAATGAAGAAAAAAACGTCTTCTATTCTTCTCCTTGTTGCGATTGAGGTATTTTTGATAGAAGTAGTAATTATTATGCTTCTGGAAATTTGGCAGAGTTGGACATTAACCTTTGGCTTGTATTTCCTCACAGCAGCACTTATGATTTTTTTACTGAAGCATCCTGCTCCTAAATATGCAAAGACAGGATATTACTGTCGGTGTGCAGCGAATTTTACATATTATTCTCATTATATGACGGTGGCGATTATAGAGCTGATTCAGGGAGAGGCAAATGTGAATCATGTATATCTGCTGGGAATGGTTCTGGCAGTGGGAATTTTCGGCGGTTTGTTTATTGGACTTCTTAATTTTAAATGGCTTAATAAGCTGGTAGGTTGATAATCATGAAGCTGGTATCTGTAAAATCAGGTGTTTTGGAGGTCCTGGAAAAGAATCGGGGAGACTATGTATCAGGGGAAGCTCTTGCAGAGCAGCTTTCCTGCTCCAGGACTGCTGTGTGGAAGGCTGTGAAGGGGCTTCGGGAGGAGGGTTATCAAATATCCTCTGTCACAAACCGAGGATATTTGCTGGAGGAGGGAAATGATATTCTTTCAGCAGAAGGGGTCTGTCAGGCGCTTGGCACAGAGGCAATACCGGTATATGTTTATAAAGAGGTAGACTCTACGAACGTTTGTCTGAGACAGAAGCTTGTAAATCATCCAGAGCTTTTTCCGGGAGAGGCGGCGGTACTGGCAGAAGCGCAGACAAAGGGGAAGGGAAGAAGCGGAAGAGGCTTTTCCTCTCCGACAGGAGACGGACTGTACATGAGCATTCTCGTGAGGCCGGGGAAATCTGTGAGAGAGAGCCTGTGCATTCGGGCGGCGGCAGCAGTGGCGGTTTATCGGGGAGTGAAGAAGGTTCTGGGCATAGACCTTGCTATTCAATGGGTAAATGATTTATACTATCAGGAACATAAGGTATGTGGCATTCTCACAGAGGCAGCAGAGGATTTTGAAACAGGAGACATTGCGTATGCGATTGTGGGAATCGGGCTTCGGCTTTTTGACTCTGACCAGGGTGATAGAGGAATTTTCACAAGAGACTCTCCTAGAGTTGACAGGAATCTTCTGGCAGCGGAGATTATCCGGGCCTTTCTAGAGGAAGCACCCAGGGAGGAGATTTCTCATTTGTACAGAGAGAGAAGCCAGCAGCCGGGAAGCAGTACTGTTTTGGTTCGTGATGGAAGGCGAGAGCGTATCACGGTCAGAGAAATTTTGGAGGATGGACGCCTTGTAGCAGAGCATGAGAGCGGATTAGAGGAAATTCTGACCTATGGAGAGACTGTTCCTGAGGAGGAGACAGTTATGAGCAGGTAGCAAAGCAGAAGCCTGTTCTGTGGGTATTGCGAATTTCTGCTTGACAGAGAGAAAGAAAGAGAACAGCAGGCAAAAGCCCATCGCCCAAAGAGCAGTGGGCTTTTTCTTATGACAGATGAAAGGATTTTTACATATGAACAAAAAGATTATGATAATCGGCGGGGCAGTGCTGGATGTACTGGTGCGGCCTGCAGAGCCGGAGGTGTTTTCCAGCGGCTCCTACAGTGCAGAGGAAATCTGTATGTCCACAGGAGGAGACGCCCTGAATGAGGCGACAGTTCTGGCAAAACTGGGAGATACGCCTTATCTGTGTACACTGCTTGGAGAGGATCAGGCAGGAGAATGGATATTGGAACACTGCCGCAGAACGGGCATACAGACAAACCATATTATTTCTGATGCCTCTCTGTGTACAGGAATCAATGTTGTGCTTGTGCAGAAAGATGGAGCCAGAAATTTCCTCACAAATCCCCAGGGAACTCTTCGGAGACTGGGGATTTGCCATATACCAGAGGAAATCCCTAAGGAGATAGGGATTGTGTCCCTGGCAAGCATGTTTGTATCACCTGCACTTGGAATTCCTGAGATGGAGACGCTGTTTTCAAGGATAAAAAAACAGGGAAAAATTTTGTGCGCAGACATGACAAAGAGAAAAAACGGGGAAACTCTCAGGGAAGTGAGTACAGCGCTTTCCTATGTGGATTATCTTTTTCCAAATCAAGAGGAGGCGGCTCTTCTCACAGAAAAGGATAAGGCAGAGGACCAGGCCAGGGAATTTCTCTCCTGCGGTGTAAAGCATGTAATTATCAAATGCGGAGCATTGGGCTGTTATTTGGCGGATAGGGAAAAGGGCGAGTGGATGCGGGCGATTCCCACAGCAGAATGTGTGGATACCACAGGAGCCGGAGACTGCTTTGCAGGCGGCTTTTTGTATGCTCTTTCCAGAAACAGAAGTTTTCAGGAGTGCGCACGCTTTGCCAATGCCTGCGGTTCTCTGGCAGTGGAAAAAACGGGCGCAACAGCGGGGATTAAGGGGCTTTACGAGGCAGAGCAGAGGGAGCGATCAGGCATGAGTAGATAGCGCAGCGGAATGCGAACGTCTCCTTTATCAGTAAATCTGTTTACAGAGAAAGAGTATTATGGTAGCTGTTGAATCTGTCCAAGAAATGGATTATAATGATAACTGTTCATCAGGCAGTATGCTGATATATGAGATTTTTATTATCTGCCGGATGGTAAATTTTAGGAGAAAGGTGGAAAAACATGGAACGAGAAAACGCATGGCTTAACTATACAGAAGAACAGGAGCAGGAAATGGAAGCTCTTGCCTGTGAATATAAAGCGTTTCTGGATGAAGGAAAAACAGAGAGAGAATGCGTGGAAGAGACTGTGAAGCAGGCAGAGGCTTGCGGCTATCGCTCTCTGGAAAGCTGCCAGAAGGAAGGCATTGCTCTTAGAGCAGGAGACAAGGTGTATAGCGTGGGAATGGGCAAAATCGTGGCTCTTTATCATATTGGCGAGGATGCTCTGGATAAGGGAATGAATATTCTGTGCGCTCATATTGACTCTCCAAGACTGGATCTGAAGCAGAATCCTCTTTATGAGGATACGGATTTTGCCTACCTGGATACTCATTATTACGGCGGTGTGAAGAAATATCACTGGGTGGCTCTTCCACTGGCGATTCATGGAATCGTGGCAAAAAAGGACGGAACAATCGTCAAGGTTAAAATCGGTGAGGAGGAATCAGACCCGATTGTTTATATTACAGACCTCTTGATTCATCTCTCTGGACATCAGCTTCAGAAAAAAGCGGCAGAGGTGATTGAGGGAGAGCAGCTCGATATTTTGATTGGAAGCAGGCCCCTCAGAGAGGTTCCAGATGAAAAGAAGAAGGAGGCAGTAAAGGAAAATATTCTGAAAATCCTCAAGGAAAAATATGATATAGAAGAGGAGGATTTTCTTTCAGCAGAGATTGAGATTGTTCCGGCTGGAAAAGCAAGAGATTGCGGTCTGGACAGAAGCATGATCGCTGCATATGGACAGGATGACAGAGTATGCGCCTATACTTCTCTGGCAGCCATGCTGGAAATAGCGCCTCCTAAGAGAACTGCATGCTGTCTTTTGGTTGACAAGGAGGAAATCGGAAGCGTAGGAGCGACAGGAATGCAGTCGCGCTTCTTTGAGAACGCTACAGCAGAGCTTCTTGACGCTATGGGCTGCTACAGTGAGCTGACCCTTCGCAGAACCCTTAAGAATTCGAGAATGCTTTCCTCTGATGTGAGCGCAGCCTATGACCCTGCGTTTGGGGAAGCCTTTGAGAAGAAAAACACCGCGTATTTTGGAAGAGGTATTGTGATTAATAAGTATACAGGGGCAAGAGGAAAATCTGGCTCCAATGATGCGAATGCAGAATATATGGCTCGTATCCGCAGAATTTTTGAAGAAAATAAGGTTTGCTTCCAGACCTCAGAGCTTGGAAGGGTGGACTATGGCGGAGGCGGTACGATCGCCTACATTGCGGCTTTGTACGGAATGGAAGTAATTGACAGCGGTGTTGCGGTTCTGAGTATGCATGCTCCGTGGGAGATTACAAGCAAGGCAGATGTGTATGAGGCAAAGAAGGCCTATGCTGCCTTTCTTTTGGAGGAATGACTGTAAGGGCAGGATAAGAAAAGAGGAATATTATGGAAGAGCCGCTGATACGTGTGGTGGACATGTGCAAGATTTATAATCCAGGTGAGAATGAGGTTCGGGCATTGGATCATATTAATCTGGATATTTACAAGGGGGAGTTTGTGGCAATCATCGGACAGTCTGGCTCAGGAAAATCTACTTTTATGAATATGCTGGGCTGTCTGGATGTCCCAACTTCAGGCTCCTATTATCTGAATGGAACAGACGTCTCAGAGATGGAGGACAACGAGCTTTCAGAAATCCGCAATAAGGAGATTGGATTCATTTTTCAGGGCTTTAATCTGATAAGTAATCTGACAGCACAGGAAAATGTAGAGCTGCCTCTCATTTACAGAGGAATTGATAGAAAAACAAGAAGGGAGCTGGCTCTGGAGGCCCTGAAAATGGTGGGACTGGAGAAGCGCGTTCATCATAAGCCAGCGGAAATGTCAGGAGGACAGCAGCAGAGGGTGGCAATAGCCAGAGCTATAGCTGCCCAGCCTCCTGTTATTCTTGCAGATGAACCCACAGGAAACCTGGATTCTGGCTCTAGTCGGGAGATTATGGAAATACTTACCAATATGCACAAAAGCGGCAGAACGGTAATTTTGATTACTCATGACAATGGAATCGCAGAACAGGCAAAGCGTGTTGTGCGCATTATGGATGGAAAAATAGAATCTGACAGGCAGAATGCAAATCCTGATGCAGACAGAGAGGAAGGGCAGAAATGAAAAAGAAAAAAAGAAAAAAGCGCAGGATAATCCCGACAGTTCTGGTGATTGGTGTTTTGGCGGTTGGAGGCGCGCGCGCATATCAGCTTTCCAGGCCGCAGGAAATAGCCCTTCCCCTGGTAGAAACGGCTCCTGTACAGAAGGGAACAGTAGCTCTTGAGGTAGATGCATCAGGAACTATTGTCAGCAACAGAGTAGAAAAAATTTTTTCTCCTGTGACAGGAAAGATTGCGCAGGCGGATTTTTCACAAGGAGATTTGGTAGAAAAGGGAAGCCTTATGGTCTCCTTTGACGTGTCTGAGCTTGAGAAAAATCTTAAGAAGGCAGAGCTGTCCGGGCAGTCTGGAGAGGCAGATTATGAGCAGACAGTAAAACAGGCGCAGGAGGCAGTGGAAAAACAGGAGAACGCCAAGGCAAAGAAGGCAGAGCTGGAGCAGCAGGTGGAAGCAAAGCAGGCTTATATTGCGCAACTCAAAAAGCAGCTTTCTTCTGTCAATCTTCAGACGCAGATTGATGCCCGCAATCAGGCAAATGCAGTAGCAGCTCAGGCGGCTCAGGCTGCCAGTGAGGCAGCTCAGGCGAGCCAGCAGGCCTATGAGGAGGCTCTTAGCGTCTATCAGAGAACGACTCTTCCAGAATATGAAGCAGAGCTGGGAATCCGCGAATATGATCTGCAGCAGGCACAGCTTGCTTATCAGCAGGCAGTTAATGCTTATGACATGGCCTTCACAAGATGGCAGGCAGATGCGAGCGCAGAGAATGAAGCGGCTCTGCATCTGGCTCTTGAGCAGAGAAGCCAGATGGAAATACAGAAAAATACGGCGCAGAATGCTTATGAGGAGCTGAAAAATTCTCCGCCCCAGATGCCGGTTGTGGATATGACAGCCACAAGCAGTGCAGATTTATCTTCCTCATCCGCAGCTCCGATTGTGGATACTTCTGAGGTAGACGCAGCCCTTGAGAAGGCGTCAAGCGAGCTTGCAGAACTTCAGGCAGAGCTTTCTGCCCAGAAAACCTTGGCAGAGGCAGACAGTCCTGCTCTCACAGAGGAGGAGCAGGAAAAACTGCAGATTTCCCGTGAGCTGAATGGAATGGATATAGAAAATGCCCGTGAAATGCTGGAAAAGGGAAAAAAGGGTGTATCAGCAGGGTTCACGGGAGTTATTTCTGAGACTGCGGCAGTACAGGGAGCGGCTGTTACAGAGGGAATGGAGCTATTCACACTGCAAAGCACAGAGGATGTGAGTGTGGACGTAAATATTTCCAAATATGACTTTGACAAGATTAAAGAAGGCCAGAAAGCAGATATCACCATGGGAGATTATACTTATTCTGGAACTGTGTCAAAGGTCAGTAAAATCGCTGCTGTCAATGAAAAGGGAGTCTCTGTTATCCAGGCCTCTGTAAAAATTGATAATCCTGATGAAAATATTTTTATCGGAGTAGATGCAAAGGTGAAAATTCATGCCAGAAAGGCAGAAGATGTTCTCACTATTCCGGCGGAGGCAGTAAACGTAGGAAAGGACGGCTCTTTCTGTTATGTTCTTGAAAATAATATGGTTGTGAGAAAAGATATTGTGACTGGAATCAGCTCTGCAGAGATGACAGAGGTAGAGGAAGGACTCCTGGAGGGCGATGAGGTCATTATAGAAATCGGAGAGCTTCAGGAAGGCCAGACAGCGCAGAGCGCACAGACCCTGGAGGATGAGGAAGATGAGTAGCTTTCTGGAATACATAAAAATGGCGGTAAAGAACATCATGGCAAACAAGGGTCGTTCCTTTCTTACCATGCTGGGAATCATTATTGGTATTGCATCTGTCATTGCTATTGTCTCGATTGGAGAGGGAACCAAGAACCAGATGAACAGTGAGATTGCTGATATTGGAGGCGGGCAGATTTATATTTACTGCAGCGAGGAAGCTATTTCATCAGAGGAGTGGATTACAGACGAGGATGTGCAGGCTATTCGTAGTCTGGATGAAGTGGAAGGCGTTGATATGTCCGAAAGCTACAGTGCAGAGACTGTCACAGGAAAAGGCAATTTCAACCTTACAGTGACAGCGCAGACGCAGGACGCCAGAATGATTAATAACGATGATATGAAGCATGGAAGCTATTTTACAGAGGCCGATGTACTGGAGGGACGCAATGTGTGCGTACTCTCAGATATAGATGCAAGGCGCCTGTTCGGAACAGATGATGTAGTCGGCATGTATCTTGATATTACCTTCTTTGACATGAGCAAGAGCTTTCGGATCGCCGGAGTGACTGCCCATAAGGAGAATGGAACCTTTGTGAGCTACACCTATGACGGAATGCCTGTGACCATTAATGTGCCGTATACCTCTATGTCCGACCTGGTGGGAGATACGGATTACTTCTTTAGCCTTACGGTTCAGCTGGACAAAGCTCTGGATTCTCAGGAAGGAGCAAATAAGGTGATTGCTCTTCTGGAAAAACGCCATCAGAGCGCAGGGGAGGACTATTATCAGATCGAAAATTTCCAGGATATGCTTAAGAGCCTGAATGATATGCTGAATATGGTGACAGCCTTTATTTCCTTTGTTGCGGGAATTTCTCTTCTGGTGGGGGGAATCGGCGTCATGAACATTATGCTGGTGTCTGTCACAGAGCGCACCCGTGAAATTGGAATCCGTAAGTCCCTGGGAGCAAAGACCTCCTCAATTATGCTTCAGTTTCTTGCAGAGGCGGCAATTCTCACGGCAATAGGAGGAATCATAGGGATTGTTCTTGGAATTGCAGGTGGCTATGGAATCTGTGCCGTTATCAGCAGCAGCATGGATATGCAGATTTCTCCTGGAATCCGGGTGAGCACCGTTCTTACAGCGACCGCTTTCTCCTGTGCTGTGGGCGTGTTTTTTGGTATCTATCCAGCTCGCAAGGCTGCAAAGCTCAGCCCTATTGAGGCCTTGCGAAGAAATTGAAAAAAAAATAAAAACCCTCTTGACATTTGGACGTTCTTCGTATATACTATTCATTGTTGCGAAGGAAATCGCAGATGTGCGTTTAGCTCAGCTGGATAGAGCGTTTGGCTACGGACCAAAAGGTCGGGGGTTCGAATCCTCTAACGCACGTAGACCGCTAAAGTATATAGCTTTAGCGGTCTTTTTGCAGTGTGAAAACAAGAGGAAGGGCGTCAGCTGCGCTGATTGCTTTCTGGCATAGCAGATGGGTGAGAGAACGTCTCCATCCGATTAATAAAAGAGAAGTCAGACGGTCTTTTGCGTCTGACTTCTCTTCTTTTTGAGGGTATTTAGGCTATCAGGCATGTGCATGCTGCCTGTGGGAAATGACCAGAAGTCCTGATTTTACAAGAGCAGGTCTTAAGACATTGTAAATAACAGCGACCAGGATTGTGGAGACAATGGCATTTACAAAGGTAGAGAAGCTGCTCCACTTTGCCAGAATGCTTGCCATCTCCTGTGGCTGACCCAGAATATAGATTTTATAAAAATAGCCTACAACAGGGTCTGCGATTACATTAAAGCCCAGGCCTGCGATGCAGGAAATAAGACTCCATTTAAACACATATTTTGGATCTGTGCTTTCATTGATATGAGCGATCTTGTGGGCAAATAGACCCGTAATCAGACCAATGCAGAACTTAAGCACAATGGTTTTGGGCGCACTCAGAATATATACCGGATCCAGAATATCTGCGATTCCCATTCCAATAGCGCCTGCCAGTCCGCCGTAGACGCCTCCCAGAAGAAGAGATGCCAACACGCAGAACGCATTTCCAATGTGCAGAGAGGTAGCGTCGCCTCCGGGCATTGGAATTTTAATCTGCAGAAAGGTAAAAGTGACAAAGCAGAGAGCGGCCAGGATGGCGGTCTGTGCAAGCTTCATGACAGTAGAATTTTTGTTTTCCATAAGAATTCCTCTTTTCTTTTTCTATTAAGCGGATATTTGCAATACCTGAAGGGCGTAACATCCGCCTTGCTTTTGACTCATAGTCGAATCAGAGCTGCGCAGATTGTCAGGTGAAGCTCTGATTCTGCGCAGATAGATTTTTTCTCCGCCACTCAATGCTCTGCGCATCTGAGACGGGAATTTTCTGATTCCTTGGATCGGACTTTATCATAGCACGAATGTGTGTACTTTAATATAGCCAATTTTTGATATTTTTTAAAGGTCACTTTTAAAGGAGGGTTCGTTATGGAAGAAAATCATAAATTGCCTTTTGTCGAAAAATATCTTATAATAGTTCCAGAAAGGGGCGGAAAAAAGAATGACAGCAATTATATGTCTGGATGACAACAATGGCTTGCTTTTTAATGAGCGCAGACAGAGCCGGGACAGAGCAGTAGCAGAGGATATTCTTGGAACCTGCGAGGGAAATATCTGGATGGATACCTACTCAGCAGGGCTGTTTCCAAAGGAAGAGGAGAGAATCTGCTGTGCAGACGATTTTTTAGACAGAGTGCGGGAGGGCTGTTGCTTTGTAGAAAAACAGCTTCCCAGGACAGAAAGGATAGACAAGCTTCTTGTTTATCGCTGGAATCGGATATATCCAGCAGATGTTTTTTTTGAAATGGAGGGATGGAAGCTGGAGAGCAGCCGGGAATTTCAGGGAAATTCCCATGAAAAAATCACAGTAGAGAGCTACACACGGGAAAACCGATAAACAACCAGGTTTTTCCTTAAAGGAGAAGAGAAAATGCGAAAAATACCTAAATTAAGCGTACTGCTTCTGACAATGGTTCTGTTCCTGTCAGGATGCAGCATGTCGATTGAGCTGGACCAGGATACAAAAACAGCGCCGTCAGGCTGGAGTACAGAGGCACAGACTGCCCTTTATACAGGAAAGCCTTATGAGGTCCTAGAAAATAATATACCAGATTTTACAGAAGATGAGCTGGTTACAGAATCTTATGAATCCTATAGTCCGCTGGATTCTCTGGGGAGGTGTACCGTTGCACAGGCGAGCGTGGGGCTTGACCTGATGCCTACAGAGGAGAGAGGCAATATCAGCTCTGTAAAGCCTTCTGGATGGCAGAGTGTCAAATATGACTGCGTAGATGGAAAATATCTTTATAATCGCTGCCATTTAATCGGCTATCAGCTTACTGCTGAGAATGCAAACAGGGAAAATCTGATTACAGGCACCAGATATTTGAATGTGGAGGGAATGCTTCCGTTTGAAAACATGGTGGCAGACTATATCAAAGAAACAGGAAATCATGTTCTGTACAGAGTAACCCCTGTGTTTGAAGGGAATAACCTGGTTGCAAGCGGCGTGCAGATGGAGGCACAGTCTGTGGAGGACGATGGCGACGGAATCATGTTCAATGTATATTGCTATAATGTGCAGCCAGGGGTCGGGATTGACTATGCCACAGGAAACAGCTGGGAGGAAACAGCATCAGAGGAAATGGAGGCAGAGGGGAGATATATCTTGAATGTGAATTCGGGAAAATTTCACGTGCCAGAGTGTTCCAGTGTTTCAGATATATCATCAGGAAATTTAGAGGAAGTGTATACAAGCAGAGAAGCTTTAATAAGCCAGGGATATTCTCCGTGCGGAAGATGTAAGCCATAAGAGGCGGAGAATTGACAGAAGAAGGAAATTTTTGAGGCTTCTCTGTATTCTGCACGGCAAAGAACACAAGCTCTCTGCCAGGTAAAAGACAAGACGAAGAGAGCATATTGTTCCAAAGCCCTTATTTAAATCTCACGATTTCATTTGGAGTACAGTCCAAGATTTCACAGAGCCGCTCCATGGTCAGTAAAGTGATGTTTTGATTCCTTTTCAGATTGTGGAGCGTTTTATTGTCAATTCCAGATTTGAGAAGCTTATATTGAGAGATATGTTTCTCTTCCATAGTTGTCCAGAGCGGGCTAAAGTCGATAATAGCCATCACCATCTTTCGTAAAATTACTATGTATTGCGGCTAAGACCGAATCGTGCCTGCACGAATGAGGGCTTAGACATAAGAGGGGTCAACCAGTATGAGCAGACAGCGTAATAACGCCCCGCAGAGTAGTCGCCCGTGAATACCGCTACCCGTTACTGTTCACTCCGTTCTCAGTAACGAGGCCAAAATTCATTCCAGATTGCCTGCGGCAATGGAATTTTGGCTTGTATGTCTCGGGATTTTGGCATATACATGCCAAAACACCTTGCGGGACAGTTGCTCGTGAATAATAACCGCTACCCTCATTATATTGGTTTAAATTAGAAATAAATATTGTGGATGTATTCACAATAATCTATAATAAAACAAATAAGGGGGAATGGAAAACAATATGAGAATAGATAAAGAATCCAATGAACAGTATTTAGAATTATTAGATGTGACGATGGCTTATAGTGAAGAGCAGCTTGCAGCAGTGGAACGTCAGATTCCCATGACTCAGGAAATTTACGAAGAATGTCTGGATATCTGTATCAGACTCAGCGCGCAGCATGAGCTTTTCAGGCTGATGCGGGAATACCCGGAGTTTTTAAAGGTCGCAGGAGAACACCTTCTTGAGGAGGCGAGCATACGGCAGGACTCTTTGAATACGGACAAAAAGAGATAAACCTTATCTATCAGGGGGATTAACAAGACAAAGCACCGGAAGTACAGCCTATAATTCTAAGAAAAGATAAGAAAGTTTGCAAAAGGAGTTTCTTTTTGATGAAAAATAAGTTAGAATAGAGTCATATAAACGGAGAAAAGAAGTGAAGGTGCTATGGCAGAAAAAAAAATAACGAAAAAGAAATCCAGCCAGGGGAAGAGGACAAAAGCAAGAAAACAACCTCCTAAAAATAATCACACATATAGAACAGCAGGAATTGCAGTACTTATTCTTGCAGTGGTAGGAGCGGCCGTGGGGGCGGCTCTTCATTTTGGAAATAAGCCCTCCAGCGCAGCTGTGCAGGATGGCAGACAGTATCTGGCGCAGCTGGAGGCAGTGGATATTGATGCCACTGCAGATAAAATTAACCAGATTAAGAAAAAAGAGAGGAGCGAGGCTCTGGCGTCTGGAACAGTTTCTGTGTGGAGTCAGTTTTATGATTATGTGATTTTGGGGGATTCCAGAGCAGTAGGCTTTTCGTTCTATGAGTTCCTGGAGGAAAGCAGAGTCCTTGCAGAGGCAGGAAACACGATCCAGGTGGTTCCAGACCGCTTGGAGCAGATTGCTCTTCTGAATCCGCACTCCATTTTCCTGTGCTATGGAATTAATGATGTAAGCATCGGGTTTTATCCTACTCCTGAGATTTATGCAGAAGAGATGGACAAGACGGTGCAGCTTTTGCAGGAAAATTTTCCAAATGCAGATATTTATATTAATTCTATATTCCCGGCAAAGGATCCGGCCTTTGAGCAGGCTGAAAAATGGAGAGAGATTCCAGATTACAACGTGGCTGTCAAGGCTATGAGTGAGGAAAAGGGTTATCATTACATAGATAATACATCTGTATATGAGGAACACAATGACTTGTATGACATAGATGGGATTCATTTCCAAAGAGAATTTTATGATTACTGGGGAGTGAATATGCTTTCTGAAATGGTGATGGAGGAATGACAGTGTTAGTGTAATGCAGCAGCCGCTTTTTTCCATGCTGGGCTTGCTAAGAGAGGCGGTGTCAGCTATAATACTACTTACAGTGGTTCCAAAATTACCAGATATATAGTCCTTCTGAGAAAGGCGTACATCAGGAACAGGCAGGCGCCTCAAAGCAGCTGTACTTGGCAGGAATGTGACAGAACGCCTGTGTATAAAAGGACTATATGCAGGAAAGCCGCCAGATTGTCTGTCAAAAAACATGGAAAGGAGATTTTTATGGCAAAGGATTATATTACTTTTACAATCAAAGAGAAAAAGGGAATTGCATTAATTGCTCATGACAATGAGAAACCCAAGCTGATTCAATGGTGTAAGGAAAATTATGACATCTTAAAGGAGCATAACCTGTATGGAACAGGAACTACCTCTCGTATGATTGCAGACCAGACAGGTCTGCGCATAAAGGCCTATAACAGCGGCCCATTGGGAGGCGACCAGCAGATCGGCGCAAAGATTGTGGAGGGCGTGATTGATTTTGTGGTATTCTTTTCAGATCCACTGACTGCGCAGCCACATGACCCGGATGTAAAGGCGCTGATGCGCATTGCACAGGTATATGATATTCCTATGGCTGTGAATAAGGCGACAGCAGACTTTATGATTCAGTCCAAATATATGAATGAAAAGTATGACCATGAGGTAATTAATTTCAGAAAGAGCGTACAGGAGCGAGCAAAGAGTCTGTAGACTCAAAAATACAGGAGGGGCCGTCAGGCGCCCTCCTGTATTGCTGTTTAGAATAATCCGGAAATCTTGCCGGTTTCGTCTACGTCGATTCTCTCAGCAGCCGGAACCT
>JAUNOP010000012.1 GCA_030537135.1 Eubacteriales bacterium
TAACTGTATCAGGCAATATAAAACTTATGGGACCACCATAGAGAGGACACTTTATCCATCTGATTATAAGGACCGGTATTTTCATCTGTTTTACAGTAGTCAGAAGCACGCTTCCGAGCAGGAACTGTTGGAGGCAAAGATCGACAGAATGAAAAAGAACCTGAAGAAGGTTTATGGTAAAGCATCAGAGATGGACAAGAGTTATGCGCACTATTTCAAACCGATCTACTATCATGAAGGACAGGAAGATCAGGTCTTACAGCTGGCTCAGGAAAAAAGTGAGGTTATCGAAGAAGAAATACATCTTTGTGGTTATTTCTGCATTATCACTTCGAAAAAGATGAGCGCAAAAGAGGCCCTGGAACTTTACAAGAGCAGGGATGGATCAGAAAAACTGTTTAAAGCTGACAAGTCATATCTCGGTAATAAGGCAATCCGAGTCCAATCGGATGAAGCGGCGAACGCAAAGATTTTTATCGAATTTGTTGCTTTAGTGATCAGAAACAAAATATATACAAGTTTAAAAGATGCTGTACTGGAAGATGACAGTAAAGCCAACTACATGAATGTACCAGAGGCAATCAAAGAACTGGAAAAGATTGAAATGATCAGGCAGACAGACGGCGAATACCGGCTGGACCATGCGGTAACCGCCACACAGAAAGCAATATTGAAAGCATTTAAGATGGATGCGGCATATGTGCAAAAAGAGGCAGGCAAGATAAGAGCAGCACTGAAGGAGGAAAAGTGATGGCCAGACCAAAATGAGCAAAAACAACAAAAGAACAGATTGAGCAGGCAGAAGAATTTGTGTTAAAAACAAAAGCTGCATATGATGAAGCTGTAAAAACTCTGAAGGAACTTCGTGAAAAAGAGAAGAAAGAGAACCAGGAAGCTCTGCTTAAGGCTGTTGCCGAAAGTAAATGGAGCTATGAAAAAATCATGGAATTCATCCGGAGTGATCCGGAGGATGTCGAAGAATAATACAGGAAAACTCCTACTCAAACCATTATAATGAATTCGTTGAGTAGGAGTTTTTTAGGAAGTTTAGAAACAGATTTTTCCAGTGAAATAATCGACGAATGTGCATATCCTAATAATGAAGTAAGCACGCTCGTTAAATAGCACTTGACTTTTGTGCTTATTTTGTTTGCGATATAAGCACGGAAGGACGGTGATATGATGGATAAAATGAGTAGATTGATTCAAAACCATAACTATATAACGCCAGAAATCGCTGAAAAGTCGGGAATATCAAAATTCAAGTTTTACAAGTATGTCAGGGAGAATGGATTGGAACAGGTCCGTCGAGGAATCTATTCTTCTGCGGATGAGTGGGTAGATGAACTGTATATCCTTCATCAGAGATGTCCAAATGCAATTTTTTTACATGATGAAGCTTTTTATTATCATGGTTTGACGGACAGAGAACCTCTTGTCCATACACTTACGATATATAGCGGATATAATTCGCATCGGCTTACAGCAGATGGAACCTGCAAAGTGTACACGGTCAAAAAAGAATTGCTGGATGTTGGCAAGATCATTGTGAATGATAATAACGGTAATATGGTTCCGATGTACGATTTGGAACGGACGATCTGTGATTTGGTAAGAAGCAGGAATTCCATTGAAGCACAGGATTTCAATTCTGTCCTTAAGACATACGTCTCCAGAAAAGATAAGAATCTGAACCGGCTGATGAAGTATGCAAAGCTGTTTCGGGTTGATAATGTAACACGCAGATATATGGAGGTACTATTGTAAAATGCAACTTACACCAGGACAGGTTAAAGGCAGGATCAAAAATGCTGCCAAACAGAATAAAGCAGATGCGAGGACGTTGATGCGTATTTATATGATGGAGCGCTTCCTTGAACGGGTTGACGTATCGAAGTATAAGGATAACTTCATCATCAAAGGCGGTATGCTCGTAACAGCAATGGTGGGCGTGGCCCTCCGATCCACAATGGATATTGATACGAGCATAAAAAATTAGAATTTGTCCGCAGAGGATGCAAAGCGAATTGTAACTGAGATTAAGGATATTGATATTGGGGATGGCGTTCAATTTGAGATTAAGGAAATATCCCGAATCATGGATGAGATGGAATATCCGGGAATCCGATTTACCATGAACGCTATCATGGGTAAATTGGTCACGCCAATGAAATAGATATTTCAACGGGAGATGTGATCACACCACGGACAATTGAATACCAGTATAAGCTGCTTCTGAATGACCGAACGATTTGCCTCTGGTCGTACAATCTTGAAACAATCCTGGCAGAAAAGCTTCAAACCGTTCTTGCAAGGGGACTTCTGAACACCCGTATGAGAGATTTTTACGATATTAAAATTCTTCTTTCAATATATGAACGGGATATCGATGAAGCGGTTTTGAGAAATGCGTTTGACGCGACGTGTAAAAAGAGGAATACAGAGAGCCTGAAAACGGAAGGCCCCCAGATTATGAATGCCATCGAAACGGATGGGCAGCTACATACGTTGTGGAAATCGTATCAGAAAAAATACCCATATGCCTCTGATATCGACTTTGAAGATGCGATAGACAGTACAAAATCCCTGTGGAATAAAATTTAATAATTGATAAATACCGCGTTGGTTTCAGCCGGCGCAGCAGGCCAATGAGCAGCTCCAGAAGGGCGAGATCACCCAGCAGCAGTACGATGCGCTCCAGCGGGAGATCCAGGAGACTGAGCAGACGCTGGAGGCACTGGAGGCACAGGCTCCCAGCACTAATGTTTGTGACAAAGTCTTTCGGCGCGTAGGCCTCCTTGTACTGCTGCGGCGTAAGGTATTATAAGAAGAAACCTATGGCAGATGTTTTGTCATATGTAAAGAATGGAAGTGAATAGCGGATAGATTAATTATGAATACGATTGAATATACTACTCATGGATTTCCCCGTCGGAGGAGTTCTTCCCGGAGGCGGAAGCTACATTCGTAGACGTGAAAGTTAAAGTTATTTATGACGGACAGAAAGGAGACATCATAAAGCAGTATGTGACATTCACGAAGGTTTATATATTGCCCTAGCTGCTATTTCGTGAAAACACTGGAAAAAGACGGAAAGATTCAAAGAGAGTTCTGATATGTTGACAAATGGCGGAGGGAGTAGTATACTGACGATAGTTAGCTATAACTAACATTAAAGTATAAAAAGAACAGGAGGAACAAAATGAAGGCAAGAAGAAGAATTATTACAGGGCTTTGTATGTGTACAGCGGTATTATCCCTGGGAATTATCGGGAGTGTTTGCGCTGAGGAAATGTCTCCGGACGAGCAGCAGGAATATGGCATTTTCCCTGAGATTGCGGGCGAGGACGGAACAACGTATGAAAACCTCTTTCAGGTGATTCTGGATGAGAAATACGATGACTATTGGGTGGAAAAGTGTGCTTCATTGATAGGCGATGAGCAGGCAGCAGAGACAGTGGATTTTCTGAAGAGCTATATAAGCTGTGATATTTATGGGCAGGAGGCAATTGAGGCTTATGCAGAAGCCCCTGAAAGCATGGGCTTTGACTGCTTCTATATTAATGATGCACAGACCTTTGCCTTCAAGGGTGATGAGATTACAACAGTTCTGACCGATGGAACAGAGAGTACACATACCTATGAATATCTGGGACAGTATAAGATTGGCGAAGGAGAGACAATGAATTACAACGGACAGGAGATTGATCCGTCTTTCCTGTGTGATGTGTATAAGAGTATAGATGATGCCGGGGAATTTACCTATTTCTTTCTGCGAGATGATACCATGGACTCTACCTATCATATTGAGTTTCGCTATGGGAGCGATTTGGAAGAGCTGCAGGGATATTTTGTAGGAAATTATGCTTACTGGCTTTCGGCTGGAATTGACGTTCAGGCAGATGAAGAGACGATTCATGATGTGATTGATCTGTTTATCACAGAAAATGTAGCAGAAGAATAAAGGGGCAGGTAAAAAGAAACTTGCTGCGAACTGAGTAAGCAGTAAAATGTAAGAGGCTTGTCAAGGAGAATTTTTCAAGACAGGAGAGCAGAGAAAACCGCAAAGCGCCTGAAGGGAAACTAAAATACAGCCTGCGCGCATCATGGAAACAAATGATGCGCAGGCTGTATTGCTTTTTTACTCTGCTGCACTGTCAGATTTTGCTTCAGGCTCCGCATTTTCCTCCTGCATGCTGTCAGCAGAGCTTTCCGGTGCTTGCTCGGTAATTTTTGCAGATAATTCCCGAAAGCGCGTGCGGATACTGCTTAAAGTGAACTCTTCGTCCGAATATTGATGGATATCGTGTTCCTCTGCCAGCTCGCTTGTGTATTCATCCAGGGGATAAACCTGAAAATTGTCTTTTTTCTCATTATAATGCATGACAGTAGGAAGCATGGTATAATCTTCCACATAGACCTCATGCGTCACCTCGCTGCGCTTTACAGTAATCTGAGCCATGCCTCCAAGCAGGCCGCTGACAGACTCCTGGGTAGACACAAGGTTGCCAAGGGAGTAGTACACAAGAGTTTTATGGCCGTCGTCATTTTCCAGCATTTCATAGCTCTGAACAACGTGGGAGCCACTTCCTATAATAATATCCACGCCCTCATCTACCAGAAATTCTACCCATTCCTGCATGGCCTCATCTGGCTCCTCGGTTCCGGCAGTACCAGCGTTAAGAAAGAACACCACCAGATTTCCCTCCTTTTTTGCCTTGGAGACAAGAGCTGTGACTCTCGCCCTGCTTAATACATCAATAAGATAGCTGTTTTCAGAAGTAAAACCAGAGGAGGAAAATTCCTGGCACATATTGAGCATGGAAATCTTAAAATTTTTTACCTCTGCAACAGCCACAGTATCTGCATCTGTCTGGCTTGCATGGATGCCGAGAGGATAAATTTCCGGATGATTCTGCTTCCAGAATTCCAGGGTATTTAGGACACCGCTCTCTCCAAACGCAAAGGTAAGGCTGGAGGCATGGAGAATGGCGTCAAAGCCTGCTGCTGCCTGGGCGTCTGCCGCTTCCGTGGGGGCTGCAAACAAAGGATAGCCGCTGACGGAATTGTGGTCTGAGGTAAAGACAGAACCCTGGCTGGTTATGGCAAAATCCGCCGCCTGAATATCCTCGGCAATTCTGGAATAAAGGAAATCAAAATTCCAGTTATTTTTGGAACCAGACGTCAAAATTCTGTCATAGAACATGTTGTCGCCCGCTGCCAGAAGGGTGAGAGTATTCTGCTCCTCCAGAGCGAGGGCGTCTGCTTCCTCCTGCTGCTGTTGCTGCGCTGCTGCTGCGGCTGCCTCCATCTCCTTTTGCTTCTTGTTTTTGGTGTATGTATTCCACACAAGGGAGGTGATAAGAATAAGAATGGCGATTATGCCAAGCAGCAGCACAGTGCGCTGCCTTCGTACCTGCCTTGCACGGGCGCGCTTTGCCGCCGCCCTGGTGCGCCGGGAGGCAGAAGGGCGGCTTCTGGAAGAAGACCTCTGCCTGCCAGAAGAGCCTGGAGATCTATAAGCTTCGGAAGAAGAGGGTCTGCCGGAAGCAGTATTTCTGTGGGAGCCGGAGCTTCTGCGTGGGTTGGCATCCCTGTACGAGTCGATATTTCTGCGTGAATCAGGGTTCCGATACGAGTCAGTACTCCTGCGCGAGTTGAGGCTTCTGTGCGAAGCGGCACTTCTGCGTGAATTGACATTTCTATGCGAATCAGTGTTTCTGTGCGAAGCAGTACTCCTGTAGGAATCGCTGCTCCTGCGCGAGTCAAGGTTTCTGTGCGAAGCGGCATTCCTGCGTGAATTGACGTTTCTGTACGAATCATTATTTCTGTGCGAAGCAGTACTCCTGTAGGAATCGCTGCTTCTGCGTGAATCATTACTTCTGCGTGAATCGCTATTCCTGCGCGAATCAGCATTTCTGTGTGTGCTGCGGTTGCCGGACAAAGCAGGGCTTTTGTCCGAGGATGTTCTTCCGCTGGAAGGCGTTTGGGAGCGGCTTTGGGAAGCGAGAGCCTGCTCGTCCATTCTTTTCTGCCATTCTTCAGGAAGCTTTAAACGGGGATAGGCATCGTCTGGAATACCAAAATTTCGTCTGGGAGGAGGAGTATTCTGCATTATTAAACACACTTTCTGTAAAAATAGGAGGATGGAAGCACGAAAAGTATCATTGACGACAGTATAGCGGATAAATAGAAAAAAAGGAAGATTTTTTGAGAAAATTCATCTATTTTTTTGATTATACCAGAAAAAAGGAAGAATATGGAATGATATTTGCAGTGAATACGAAAGATAAATATCGGTCATACAGAATCCTTTTTAATGTCTTTACAAAGCTCAAAATATAAGCTATACTTATGAGACGGTTCTGCCTTCGCGGGCAGAACAAGTACGATACAAAAGACTTTAGAGGTGTGTCATGAAAAGCTCAGAAAAAGATATGACAAAAGGAAGCCCCGGAAAACTCATTCTCACCTTTGCTCTGCCGCTGATGCTTGGAAATATGTTTCAGCAGGCCTATACGCTGGTGGATACGGCAGTTGTGGGGCAGGTAGTGGGAGTCAACGCACTGGCGGCCGTAGGCTCTGTAGACTGGTTTAACTGGATGAGTCTTGGAGTCTGCCAGGGGCTGACGCAGGGTTTCTCCATTCTGCTTGCCCAGCAGTTTGGGGCAAGGGATGAGAAGGGGCTTCAAAAAACGCTTGGAACCTCTCTGGTGCTGTCTCTTTTGTCTGCACTGGCAGTGACGATTTTATTTCTGGCAAGTACAGGTTCGGTTCTCCGTCTGATGGGAACAAGAGAAGAGATTTTGAGCGACGCCCTTCTCTACATACGCATCATGTTCGGCGGAATCATCATTGTGATGACTTATAACTGGCTTTCAGCAGTGCTGCGGGCAATAGGAGACAGCACCACGCCTCTGATTGCCATGGGGATTGCTTCTATATGCAATATTGTTCTGGACATTTTATTTGTGGCTCTGTTTCATTGGGGGATTGCAGGAGCAGCGGCGGCAACGTTGCTTGCACAGGTTGTATCCTGTATTTACTGCTTTCAAAAGATACGAAAAAGCTCTGTCCTGAGGATAGACAGAGAATCTCTGCGTGTGGATATGCGGCTGACCAGAAAGCTTTTTTCCCTTGGAAGTCCGGTAGCCTTGCAGAACATTATTATCTCCATAGGGGGAATGATTCTCCAGTCCATTGTTAATTCCTTTGGAGTTGTCTTTGTTGCAGGCTTTACAGCAACAAATAAGCTGTATGGTCTTCTGGAAATTGCAGCCATTTCCTTTGGTTATGCGGTTTCTACCTATGCAGGACAGAACCTGGGAGCAGGAGAATATGAGAGAATTCGGACAGGAGTTAAAAGAGGGGCGCTGATGGCGATTGCAACCTCTGTTCTTATTGCAGTTTTGATGCTGCTATTTGGCGAGCAGCTGATAGGCCTTTTTGTGGAAAAGGGCAACCCCAACGCTTTGCAGGTGCTTGATTATGGGCGTCATTATCTGACTGTGCTTTCACTCTTTCTTCCGATTTTGTATTGTCTTCATATCTATCGCTCTGCGCTTCAGGGGATGGGAAACACGCTGATACCAATGGCGTCGGGGATTGCAGAGCTTTGCATGAGAATCGGAAGCGCTATGATACTGCCCGGTTTTTGGGGAGAATATGGCGTGTATTTTGCTGAGGTTGCGGCGTGGACAGGAGCAGCTGTTCTTCTATATGTGAGCTACAGACGGGTGCTTTTGACGATTGTGGGAAAGCGTTCCGGCAAGAAAATTGAGGGGAAATGAGCATGAAAAACGAAGATAAAGTCATAAAAATAGGAATCATTTCCGACACACATGGAAGCTTAAAGCCAGAAGTAAAGGAGGCCCTAAAGGGCTGTATGGCTGTTCTCCATGCAGGGGATATTGGGAGCAGCCGCAGGATCCTGGATGAGCTTTGCATGGAACATTCTTTGTATGCTGTGAGAGGAAATAATGACGGAGAGTGGGCGGCTAATCTGGCGAAAACGCTGCGCTTTACGATTGGAGGAGTTTCCTTTTTTATGGTGCATAATCGTATGCAGGTAGAGCGAAATCTGGACGGAGTGGATGTGGTGGTTTTTGGGCATACCCATAAATATTACGAAGGACTCTCAGCAGACGGGCGCCTGTGGCTGAATCCCGGAAGCTGTGCAGGACTTCGCTGTCAGCCCGTCACTCTGGCGATTATGACAATACAGAATGCGCATTATCAGGTAAAAAAAATACAGCTTTCCGCTTTGTAAAGCTTGCTGCTTATGTACCGCTGCTCTGCGAGACGCCTTTGGCAAGCAAGTCCCCACCCACAGCTTATTGCTTTTCGCAATTGAAGCAGGGGACTTGCTCGATACGTTAAAAAACATGTCTTTACATTTTCTTCCATTCATGATATGATACTTATCCGTGTGCTGCTATGAGAGTGAAAACGGTCTTTTCTCCGGCAAAGCAGATAAGCTGCCTCAGAGTCCGTCACAGCAAAAGGCGGCGCCATGTCCCTTATTGTGAAAACCTGAAAACAGAAAGGATTACATAAATTTGAAATTTGACGAACTGGTAATCAGCCCAAAATTATTAAGAGGAATCGAGGCAATGGGCTTTGAGGAGGCCACTCCTATACAGGCGCAGGCCATTGCCGCCATGCTGGAAGGAAAGGATGTTATTGGTCAGGCGCAGACAGGAACAGGAAAAACAGCCGCCTTTGGGATTCCTATTCTTCAAAACATCAATCCTGCCGACAAATATGTGCAGGCACTTGTTCTGTGTCCTACTCGCGAGCTTGCCATGCAGGTATCAGAAGAGCTTCACAGACTGTGCAGATATATGCACGGAATCAAAACAGTTCCTGTGTATGGCGGGCAGGAAATTGTAAAGCAGATCAGAGCCTTGAAGGCAGGCGCACAGATCGTGGTGGGAACTCCCGGAAGAACCTTGGATCATATGCGCAGGAAGACGGTTTCCTTTGAAAATGTGCGCACTATTGTTCTTGATGAAGCAGATGAAATGCTGGACATGGGCTTCCGTGAGGACATTGAGCAGGTGCTTCTGGCGCTTCCGGATGAACGCCAGACAGTTCTTTTTTCTGCGACAATGCCAAAGGAAATCATGGATATTGCCCAAAATTATCAGAAGGATGCGGAAATCATCCGGGTTGTCAAAAAAGAGCTGACAGTTACCAACATTCAGCAGTATTATTATGACGTACACCAGAAGGATAAGACAGAGGTTCTCACCAGGCTTCTTGACCTGTATAGTCCCCGTCTTTCCATTATTTTCTGCAATACAAAGAAACAGGTTGATGAGCTGACCGCTGAGCTTCAGAACAGAAATTATCAGGCAGAGGGCCTTCATGGAGACATGAATCAGGTAGTGCGCACCCGTGTGATGAACAACTGCCGTCAGGCAAAGACAAATATTCTGGTGGCTACGGATGTGGCAGCCAGAGGCATAGACATTGAGCATGTGGATATTGTTTTTAATTATGATCTTCCCCAGGATGAAGAGTATTATGTACACAGAATCGGCCGTACTGGCCGCGCAGGCAGAGACGGCATGTCCCTCTCCTTTGTTACAGGACGGGAGCTTTACCGCCTGCGCAGCATTGAAAAATATTGCAGGACAGTCATTGAACGCAGAAGCATTCCAACAGCAGGGGAAATCACTGACTGCAGGGTATCGGCAGTCCTTGAGGAGCTTAAGGATATTTTGAAAAACAGGAATCTTGAGCATGTGTATGCGGTTATCGAGCAGCAGGAGGAGAGCGAGGGAATGTCTGCAGCAGATATGGCGGCAGCCCTTTTATATAAGACAGCCAATCTGGATATAGAGGAGATTGCTTCGCCTGTAAGAGAGCGCAGAAGGACTTCGCCGGACAAAAAGAGGAGCGGCGCAGAGAAAGGAATGTCTCGCCTTTTTGTCAATGTCGGCAAAAAGGATCAAATCAGGAAAAAGGATATCGTGGGAGCAGTGGCGGGCGAGGCGCACATTCCAGGAGAGCGAATTGGCGCTGTGGATATGTATGACAGCTACACCTTTGTGGACGTGCCGGAAAATCTGGCTTCCAGGATTGTAAAAATGGTAAGCGGCAAGAGAATCCGGGGACGCAAGGTGACGCTGGAGCCCTCCCTTACACCTGAAAAAAGAACTCCGAAAAGAAACGCAAAGCGAAGAAAGTAAGGCTTTTGCCGGGATTTTCGTGCCTCTGGCACAAAAGTCCTGAGATAAGCAGCGTAAAATGCGGCATTTCTGTGCATTGCAAACCGTGCTGCTGGGAACGCAGTGAACAGTACCCTGTAAGCATCTATCCTTGTGATAGGTGCTTATCTTTGTATTGACGAACAAAATTTTGCCTGTTATCATAAACAGAAGAAGCCCTTTCTGAATGAGACAGGGCAGAGAAATATCAATAAAAGAGGAGCAGAGAAACCATGATTTTATTTAACAGTGATTACACGGAGGGCGCTCATGAGCGCATTCTGAGGAGGCTGGCTGAGACGAACCTGGAGCAGACGCCTGGATATGGGTGCGACAATTACTGCCTTCAGGCCGCGCAGGTCATCCAGAAGCTGTGCCAAAGAGAGGTACAGGTGCATTTTCTGGTGGGAGGAACCCAGACAAATACCACTGTAATTGCCTCTCTTCTTCACCCGTATCAGGGAGTGCTGGCCCCTGACACAGGACATATTGCGGTCCATGAGACAGGAGCTGTGGAGGGAACCGGACACAAGGTTCTTACTCTTCCTGGAAGGGAGGGGAAGATTTCGGCGCAGCAGATAGAAGAGGCTGTTCGGGCGCACAGAGAGGATGCAAGCGCAGAGCATATGGTACAGCCCAAGATGGTGTACATTTCCCAGCCCACAGAGTTTGGTACCCTCTATACAAGGGCAGAGCTGTCTGCTATCTATCAGGTTTGCAGAGCATATAGTCTGTATCTTTTTGTGGATGGGGCGCGTCTTGCCTATGGAATGGAGGCGCCTGACAATGATATTACCCTGCCTGAGCTTGCATCTATGTGCGACGTCTTCTACATAGGCGGAACAAAGGCTGGAGCCCTCTTTGGCGAGGCCGTGGTTTTCACAAAGCCGGGGCTTGGTGAGGAATTCCGGTACATGATAAAGCATCAGGGAGGAATGCTTGCTAAGGGACGCCTTCTGGGACTCCAGTTTCTGGAGCTTTTAAAGGATGGTCTCTACTGGGAGCTTGGACAAAACGGGGACAAAATGGCGGACAGGCTTCGGGAGGCCTTTAGAGAAGCTGGCTATCCGCTGTTAGTGGAAAACCGTACAAACCAGATCTTTCCCATTATACCGGATGAACATCTGGCAAGACTTTCAGAAAGCTTTGGCTTTGAATATCAGAAGAGAATCGATGATTCTCACAGCGCGGTTCGCTTCTGCACTGGCTGGGCGACAACAGAGGCGCAGGTACAGGCGCTTGTGGATGCGATTCGGGAAATAAACAAATAAAAGGAGGTTGTAACTTATGCTGAAAACCCTGCTGGGGCAGGTAAAGGAATTCAAAAGGGATTCTATCCTGACCCCTGTGTATATGCTTTTGGAGGTTCTTTTGGAAACCATGCTGCCCTTTCTCATGGCCTCCATTATTGACGACGGCGTTCAGGCCGGAAATATGGGACATATTTATAAGGTGGGAGCTATGATGGCTCTTCTTGCGGCAGCTGGTCTTTTTACAGGTGTGATGGGAGGAAAACACGGAGCCAGAGCCTCCACAGGCTTTGCCAGAAATCTTCGCAGAGCCATGTTTGAAAACATTCAGACCTTTTCCTTTTCAAATATTGATAAGTACAGCACAGCAGGTTTAATCACACGTCTGACCACAGATGTGACAAACCTTCAGAACGCTTATCAGATGATTCTGAGAATGTTTACCAGAGCGCCTGCCAGCCTTATCTGTGCAATGGCAATGGCGTTTTTTATCAATGCAAGGCTTGCCGCTATTTATCTGGTGGCAGTTATTATCCTTTCTGTTTTCCTCATGTTTATTATGAGAAGAGCAACCAAATATTTTAAAGAGGTGTTTGAAAAATACGATGATTTGAATGCAAGCGTGCAGGAAAATATCACGGCAATTCGTGTGGTAAAGGCCTATGTGCGAGAGGAATATGAGGATGATAAATTTGCAAAGGCAGCAGTAAATGTGTACAACATGTTTGTACGGGCAGAGAGTCTGATTGTAATGAATATGCCTGTCATGCAGCTCATGGTATATGCCTGTATCCTGGGAATCAGCTGGCTCGGAGCGCATATGATTGTTTCAGATACGCTCACAACAGGAGAGCTGATGAGCCTCCTTGCCTATTGCATGAATATTATGATGAGCCTGATGATGCTCTCCATGATTTTTGTTATGGTTACTATGAGTATTGCCTCTGCAGAGCGTATCACAGAGATTTTGAATGAGAAGAGCCATCTCTCCAATCCAGAGCAGCCGGTGATGGATGTGAAAAATGGAAGCATTGTCTTTGAGCATGTGGACTTTGCGTACAAAAAGGATAGTAAGGAACCGGTTCTTAAGGATATCAATCTGGATATCCGCGCCGGAGAGACCATCGGCATTATCGGAGGAACAGGAAGCGCCAAATCCAGTCTTGTGAACCTGATAAGCCGTCTGTATGATGTGACAGCCGGCTGTGTGAAGGTGGGCGGAATCGATGTGCGCAGCTATGACATGGAGGTTCTTAGAAATCAGGTCTCTGTTGTGCTTCAGAAAAACGTTCTCTTCAGCGGAACGATTCTGGATAACCTGCGCTGGGGAGATAAAGATGCTTCCGAGGAGGAATGTATCCGTGCCTGTCGTCTGGCCTGTGCAGATGAGTTTATTGAGCGTATGCCGGATAAATATCAGACTTACATAGAGCAGGGCGGAAGCAATGTGTCAGGAGGACAGAAGCAGAGGCTGTGCATTGCGCGCGCGCTTCTGAAAAAGCCGAAGATTTTGATTCTGGATGATTCTACAAGCGCTGTGGATACAGCTACTGACGCCAAAATCCGCAGAGCCTTTGCAGAAGAAATTCCGAATACGACCAAGCTGATTATTGCGCAGAGAATTTCCTCTGTAAAGGATGCAGACAGAATCATTGTCATGGAGGACGGCAAAGTCAATGGCTTTGGAACACATGAAGAGCTTCTTTCGTCCAATGCGATTTATCGTGACGTATATGAATCCCAGAACCAGGGAGGCGGAGATTTTGATCAGTCGAATGGAGGTGTGGCGTAATGGCAGGACAGAAGCCAATGGGAGGCCCAGGGCCAAAAGGAATGGGAAGACCCCGTGTGAGGGTAGAGAATCCGGGCGCATTGATGAAGCGTTTGGCAGCTTATGTGCTGCGCACCTATAAGCTTCATGTATTTGTGGTGATTGTGGGCATTTTTGTCGGAGTCTTGGCAAATGTGCAGGGAACTATGTTCATGAAGACCATGATTGACGATTATATTGTGCCGCTGACGCAGGCAGAGGCGCCGGATTTTGCGCCCTTTGCCAGAGCTGTTTTAAGGGTGGCTGCCATCTATGCAGTGGGAGTTGCCTCTACTTATCTCTATAATAGAATTATGATTTATGTGACACAGGGAACTCTGAAAAATCTCAGAAATGAGATGTTCAGCAAGATGGAGAGCCTGCCTGTCAAGTATTTTGATACGCATCCGCACGGAGACATCATGTCTATTTATACAAATGACATTGATACCCTGCGCCAGATGATAAGCCAGAGCTTTCCTCAGATGCTCTCCAGTGTTATCACGGTTGTGAGCGTGTTCATCAGTATGGTGATTCTGAATATTCCCCTGACCATTCTCACAGTGGCAATGGTTATTGTGGTTATGCTCTGCTCCAAGAAGCTGGCGGGCTTAAGCGGCAGCTATTTTGCAGAGCAGCAGAAGAACCTGGGAGCAGTGAACGGCTTTATTGAGGAGATGATGGAGGGACAGAAGGTTGTGAAGGTTTTCTGCCATGAGGAGGAAGCCCTTGCAAAATTTAATCAGCTTAATGACGCTCTGTTTAAGAGCGCTGACAATGCCAATACCTTTGCCAATGTGGTGGCGCCTGTCAATGCGCAGCTCGGAAACATCAGCTATGTGCTGTGCGCCATGATGGGAGGCATTCTGGCCTTTAACGGAGTAGGAGGCTTTACGATTGGAGGCCTGGCAAGCTTTCTTACCTTTAACAAGAGCTTTAGCCAGCCCATTAACCAGATAAGCCAGCAGATGAGCAGTATTGTGATGGCTCTGGCAGGCGCTGAGCGTGTGTTTAAGCTTTTGGATGAGAAGTCTGAAACAGACGAGGGCTATGTCATGCTGGTCAATGCAAAGGAAGAGAATGGACAGCTTACAGAGAGCAGGGAGCGCACAGGAAAATGGGCATGGAAGCATTATCACAGGGCAGATAATACCACTACCTATGTGCCTCTCTGCGGGGATATGGTTTTAGATGGAGTGGATTTTGGATATAATGACGACAAGATTGTGCTGCATGATGTGAAGATGTATGCAAAGCCGGGACAGAAAATTGCTTTTGTAGGCTCCACTGGCGCAGGAAAAACAACGATTACCAACCTCCTGAACCGCTTTTATGATATCCAGGACGGCAAAATCCGATATGACGGCATTAATGTCAATAAGATTAAAAAGGCGGACCTGCGCCGCTCTATAGGCATTGTGCTTCAGGAAACAAACCTCTTTACAGCGACAGTTATGGAAAACATCCGCTATGGAAAGCTGGATGCCACGGACGAGGAGGTCATAGCGGCAGCCAAAATTGCAAATGCAGACAGCTTTATTCGAAGGCTTCCTGAAGGCTATCAGACCATGCTCTATGGAAACGGAGCAAACCTGAGCCAGGGACAGAGGCAGCTTCTGGCCATTGCAAGAGCAGCGGTTGCAGATCCTCCGGTTCTGATTCTTGATGAAGCCACCAGCTCCATTGATACCAGAACAGAGAGACTGGTGCAGGAGGGAATGGACCACCTGATGGAGGGAAGAACAACCTTTGTGATTGCGCATCGGCTTTCCACAGTACGTAATAGTGACTGCATTATGGTTCTTGAGCAGGGACGGATTATTGAGAGAGGCTCTCATGATGAGCTGATGGCTGAGAAGGGAAAGTATTATCAGCTTTACACCGGAAATCAGGTAACAGGATAAGCTGCTGTAAGGGGTATGAAAGGAAGAGACAGAGAAATGGCAAAGGAAGCAAAGACAAATGCCATGCGTATGCTGGAAAGGCAGAAAGTGCCTTATGAGGCGATTGTGTATGAGTGCGAGGAATTTATAGACGGGATTCACTGCGCAGATATCACCGGAGTTTCGCACGAGCAGTCCTTTAAAACTCTGGTTATGTGCGGACGGTCCGGGGGATATTATGTGTTTGTGGTTCCCATTGAAAAGGAAGTGGACAGAAAGGCAGCAGCAAGGGCTGTGAATGAAAAAAGCGTGGATATGATCCATGTGAAGGACATCACAGCTGTCACGGGCTATGTGCGGGGCGGCTGCAGTCCTCTTGGGATGAAAAAGCATTTTCCTACAGTGTTTGACAGTTCGGCAGAGAATTTTAAGGAAATTTATGTGAGCGGCGGAAGAATTGGGCTGACGCTGAAGGTTCCTGTGGAGGGACTTTTAAAAGCAACCGGCGGCAAGCTGGCTGCCATTACGATGTAGGAAGAGGCAGTGAACGGCAACAACAAAGGAACCTTTGGCGCAAAACATATTTTTCTTGACTTTTCTATATGAACTTTATATGATAACAATTAGGGTTTGTGTATTTGGAAAAAGCTGCCTGAAACTGGCGGTTTTCCGGCAAACTTCAGGAGGAAAAGATATGGCAGAACTGGTAAAGGTTGTAGTGGATGCCATGGGCGGTGACAATGCGCCTGTGGAGCCGGTGAAGGCTGCTGTGGAGGCAGTGAAGGAGAGAAAGGATATCCTGGTCTTTCTTACAGGTCAGAGACCTGTCATAGAGAAGGAGCTTGCCAGGTATGAGGGCTATTCAAAGAAGCGTATTCAGATTGTAGAGGCCTCTGAGGTTATTGAGACAGCAGAGCCTCCTGTAAATGCAATCCGAAAGAAAAAGGACTCCTCCATTGTAGTAGGGCTGAATCTGGTGAAAAAGCAGGAGGCAGATGCCTTTGTCTCCTCAGGAAGTACAGGAGCAGTGCTTGTAGGCGGACAGGTTCTGGTGGGCAGAAGCAAGGGCGTAGAGAGACCGCCGCTGGCTCCTCTGATTCCCACGCTAAAGGGAGTCTCTCTGCTGGTAGACTGCGGAGCAAATGTGGATGCGCGCCCCTCCCATCTGGTACAGTTCGCAAAGATGGGTTCTATCTATATGGAGAATGTACTGGGTGTGAAAAATCCCAAGGTCGCCATTGTCAATAATGGCGCTGAGGAGGAGAAGGGAAACGCTCTGGTAAAGGCGACCTTTCCTCTTCTCAAGGAATGCAAAGGCATCAATTTTATTGGAAGCATTGAGGCGCGGGACATTCCGGAGGGACTTGCGGACGTTATTGTGTGCGAGGCCTTTGTAGGAAATGTAATCCTCAAGCTCTATGAAGGCGTGGGAGGAGCCCTGGTAAGGAAAATCAAAGCAGGCATGATGACCAGCCTTCGCAGCAAAATCGGAGCGCTTCTGGTAAAGCCGGCGCTCAAGGCAACACTAAAGGATTTTGATGCCAGCGAGTATGGCGGAGCCCCCCTTCTGGGACTGAAGGGATTGGTTGTGAAAACTCACGGAAGTGCCAAGGCAGTAGAAATCAAGCATGCGATTTTCCAGTGCGTACAGTTTAAGCATCAGAGGATTAATGAGAAAATCGCAGAGCATATCCTGGAACAAGAGAAGCAGGAGTAAGCGCTGCACAGACAGTTCTGAGGCTGCCGCAAAGGAAGAAGGAGACCGGCAGTTACGAAAAGTTTTAAAAGAAAAGCAGGAGGCAAGGATATGGAACTGGAAAAATTAAAAGACATTATTGCAGACGTACTGAACGTAGACAAGGATGAGATTACTGAGGAAACAACCTTTGTAGATGATCTGGGAGCAGATTCTCTGGATATTTTCCAGATTATTATGGGCATTGAAGAGGAATTTGACATTGAGATCGATTCTGAGACAGCAGAGGGCATTACTTCTGTAGGTGCTGCAGCAGAGGCTATCAGAAATGCACTTGGATAATTCGTTTATCCGCGGGATTTGTACAGTATGCGCTTTGACAGAGGGGTGCTGCGTCTGCAGCACCCGCAGTTTTTATATAAGAGGAAAAATGTATGAAGGATAAATTAAGCATTCTGGAAGACACCATAGGTTATCATTTTCACAATAAAGCCCTGCTCAGACAGGCTATGACCCACAGCTCCTATGCAAATGAAAAAAGAATGGGAAAACAAAACTCCAATGAACGGATAGAATTCCTGGGGGATGCTGTGCTTGAGATTGTAAGCAGTGAATTTCTTTACCACGCCTTCCCCCAGCTTCCAGAGGGAGAGCTGACCAAAAAGCGGGCAAGCATGGTGTGCGAGCCCACGCTTGCTATCTGCGCCAGAGCCTTTCACCTGGAGGACTATCTGCTTCTTGGAAGAGGAGAAGAGCAGACTGGCGGCAGAAGCAGGGATTCTATTGTCTCAGACGCTACAGAAGCGCTGATAGGAGCCATTTATCTGGATGGTGGGTTTGCTAATGCAAAAGAGTTTGTGATGAGGTTTATTCTGAATGATATGGAGCATAAGCAGCTCTTTTATGATAGCAAGACCATCTTACAGGAAATTGTACAGGAAAATGGACAGAACTCCGTAGCCTATCAGGTATTAAAGGAAGAAGGCCCTGACCATAATAAGGTGTTTACTGTGCAGGCGACTGTAAATGGAAGATGCGTGGGCAAGGGAAAGGGACACACCAAAAAGGCGGCCGAGCAGGCAGCAGCCTATCAGGCAGTAACAGACATCAAAAGCGGCAGGTGACGTATGTATTTAAAAAGCATTGAAGTACTTGGATTCAAATCCTTTGCTCAGCGGATTGTCTTTGAATTTCACAATGGAATTACAGGAATTGTGGGACCAAACGGCAGTGGAAAGAGCAATGTTGCAGATGCTGTGCGGTGGGTTCTCGGAGAACAGAGCGCCAAGCAGCTCAGAGGCGGAAACATGCAAGACGTTATTTTTCAGGGTACGCAGTCTCGAAAGCCCTTGAGCTATGCGTCTGTGGCAATCACTCTGGATAACAGCGACAGAAAGCTTCCCGTGGATTATCAGGAGGTGACGGTTACAAGAAGGCTGTATCGCTCCGGGGAGAGCGAATACCTTCTGAACGGCGCTTCATGTAGACTGAGAGATATCCAGGAGCTGTTCTATGATACTGGTATCGGAAAAGAAGGGTATTCCATTATAGGGCAGGGACAGATTGACAAAATCCTGAGCGGAAGACCTGAGGAGCGCAGAGAGCTGTTTGATGAGGCTGCCGGAATTGTAAAGTTTAAGAGGCGAAAGCTCAGCGCCCTCAAAAAGCTTGAGGAGGAGAAAAAGAATCTGACCCGTGTGACAGATATTTTAGGCGAACTCACCGGACGACTGGAGCCTCTGGAACGTCAGGCAGAGGTGGCAAGGGTGTATCTTTCCAAGAGAGAGAGACTGAAAAGCATGGACGTCAATTTGTTCCTTTTGGAGAGCGCTCGTATCCAGGAGGAACTGGAGCAGATAGGGGTAAGGCTTTCTCTTGCACAGGAGAATCTGTCAAAAAGTCAGGAGGCGTTTGCCAGAACCGGCGCGGAATATGAGAGAATCGAGGCAGGACTGGAGGCTTTGAACAATCGGATTGAGGAGAACCGGAGAAAAAGCCAGGAGGACGCCTTAAAGCAGCAGGAGCTGGAGAGCGGCATCCGGCTTCTAAAGGAGCAGATCCACGGAAGCAGCCAGAATCAGGAACACTTTAACAAGCGCCTTTGGAGCATTGAGGGAGACTGCGCAAGGCATAGAAAAGCACAGAAAGGCTATGAAGAAGAGAAAGAGCTTCTGCGCGTACAGAGAAGAGAAAATGCAAAGCGCCTCTCAGAAGCAGAGCAGTCTATGCAAAGGCTTATGGATGAAATCCAGGCCTGTATGCAGGCTGTTGAGGAAGGAAAAAGTGAGATCATTGAGCTCTTGAACAGCCGTGCAGATACGCAGGGAAATGCACAGAGATTTCAGACCATGAAGGAGCAGACAGCTATCCGCAGGGCATCCCTCAACCAAAGAGGATTGAGCCTTAAAGCGGAGGAGGAACAGAATAAGAGAAGCCTGGATGAAGCCAGAGGGCAGTATCAGGCCTTTTCTGAAAATATTCAGAGCATGGAAAGGGAGGAAAAACGCCTGAATGCAGAAATTCAGACGCTTCAGGAGACCATCCATGATCTGAGCGAACGCGCACAGGAGGCGCAGAGCGCTTATCACAGAGAAGCTTCAAGACTGGAATCGCTTCGCAACCTCACAGAGAGATATGACGGATATGGAAACAGCATTCGCAGAGTAATGGAACAGAGGGAACGAGTATCTGGAATCCGCGGCGTTGTGGCAGATCTCATCCAGGTGGATAAGGATTATGAGATTGCGATTGAGACAGCGCTTGGGGGAAACATCCAGAATATTGTGACAGATAATGAGCAGACAGCCAAGCAAATGATTGAGTTCCTGAAGAAAAATAAATTTGGCCGTGCGACCTTCCTTCCGCTGACAGCTGTGACAGGAAGAACAGATGGAAACATTCGTCAGGCATTAAAGGAGCCGGGCGTGATAGGCATTGCCAGCGACCTCGTGAAAACAGCAAAGGAGTACGAAGGACTCGCAAAATATCTTCTGGGAAGAATTTTGGTTGTGGAGCATATGGACAGGGCGATTGCGATCGCGAGAAAATATCGCTATACCATCCGCATGGTCACTGTGGAGGGAGAGCTTCTGAATGTGGGAGGCTCTATGACAGGAGGCGCGTTCAAGAACAACAGCAATCTTCTTGGAAGAAGAAGGGAGATTCAGGAGCTGGAGCAAAAGGTTCGTGATTTGATGAAAAATCTGGCAGCTCTGCAGAAGAACCTGGAAGAATGCCGTACAAGGCGCCAGTCCTTCAGAGACAGGAGCAGTGAAATCCGGGAAAAGCTTCAGGAGGCCTATATTCGTCAGAATACGCTTAAGGTCACAATGAATCAGTTTGAGTCCAGAGAGCAGGAAATCAAAGACAGCTTTGCAGAGGTTGCCAGGGAGCAGCAGGATATCCGTCAGCAGCAAAGAGAGCTTGATACGCACGATGCTGCTATCCAAAAGGAGCTGGAGGAATCCAGCAGGGATGAAAAAGAGCTGAATGCCTTTATTGAGGAGAGACAGAAGCAGCTGAGCAAATATCGGGAAGAGGAAGCGGCACTGACAAAGGAGCTGGAGGAGATCCGCATGGAGGCTTCTGCTCTGCAGCAGAAGGCAAGCTTTCAGAATGAGAATGCAGAGCGTATCCGCACAGAGCTTCAGGCGCTTCTTGCAGAGAAGAAGGAGCTGGAAGAAGGTCTGGCCATATGTGGAGAAGAGATTGCCGGAAAGGAAGAGGAAATACAGACAGCCAGAAATATCCTGGAAAAATCGCGTATAGAGACGCAGAGGGCGGCAAAGGCTCTGGAAAGCCTCTTAAAGGAGCGTGAGGAGATGAATTCCTCACACAAGGTATTTTTCCAGAAAAGAGACGCCCTCTCCAGTGAGGTGAGTCTTCTGGATAAGGAAAGCTTTCGCTTAAGAAGTCAGATGGAAAAGCTGGACGAATCTAGAGAAAAGCTGATTTCCTATATGTGGGAGGAATATGAGGTGACTCCCAACAATGCCCTTTCCTACAGGAAGGAAGAGTACCAGGACAGGGAGGAACTCAGGCGGCAGATAGCATCTGAGAGAGAGGCAATCAAGCGCCTTGGAACAGTGAATGTCAACGCCATAGAGGAATATAAGGAGGTCTCAGAGCGACATGCCTTTCTCACTGCCCAGTACGAGGATCTTGTCAAGGCAGAGGCCACTCTGGAGGATATTATCACTGAGCTTGAAGAGGGCATGAGGCGGCAGTTCACAGAAAAATTTCAGGAAATCCGACGGGAATTTGACAGAGTATTCCAGGAATTATTCGGAGGCGGAAGAGGAAGCCTGGAGCTTTCCGATGGAGAAGACATTCTGGAAGCCGGAATCAATATCATATCCCAGCCTCCGGGAAAAAAGCTTCAGAATATGATGCAGCTTTCCGGCGGGGAGAAGGCTTTGACAGCGATTGCCCTTTTGTTTGCTATCCAGAGCCTTAAGCCCTCCCCGTTCTGCCTGCTTGATGAAATTGAAGCAGCGCTGGACGATTCAAATGTGGGACGTTTTGCCGGATATTTACAAAAGTTGACGAAAAACACACAGTTTATTATAATAACACATAGGCGCGGCACCATGAATGCTGCAGACCGTCTGTATGGAATCACCATGCAGGAGAAGGGAGTTTCCACACTGGTTTCTGTGGACCTGGTGGAGAGCAGCCTTACAAAATAGACATGTCCGCTTGTGCAGACATCACTAGGAGGAATTGCCATGGCAGAGGAGAAAAAGGGTTTTTTTAAACGCCTGGTCAGCGGTCTTACAAAGACCAGGGACAATATTGTGGCTGGATTTGATTCTATTTTCAATGGATATTCCAGCATTGACGACGATTTTTATGAGGAGCTGGAAGAGACTTTGGTCATGGGAGACATCGGCATCAATGCCACCAACTCGATTCTGGAGAATCTGAAGGCAACGGTAAAGGAGCAGAAAATCAAAGAGCCTTCTGAATGCAGGAGAGTACTCATTGACAGCATCAAGCAGCAGATGCATGTGGACAGCACAGAGTATGAATTTGAAAACAGAAAATCCGTGATTCTGGTTATTGGAGTGAACGGCGTGGGAAAGACCACTTCTGTGGGAAAGCTGGCCGGCAAGCTCAAAGACCAGGGAAAGCGGGTGATTCTGGCAGCAGCAGATACCTTCCGCGCAGCAGCAGGCGAGCAGCTCACAGAATGGGCAAACCGGGCGGGCGTGGAGATTATCGGAGGTCAGAGCGGTGCAGACCCGGCTTCTGTTATCTATGACGCAGTGGCAGCCGCAAAGGCCAGAAACGCAGATGTGCTTTTGTGCGACACAGCCGGAAGGCTGCATAATAAGAAGAATCTTATGGAGGAGCTTCGTAAGATTTACCGTATTTTGGAGAGAGAATACCCAGAGGCTTATCTGGAGACATTGGTTGTTCTGGATGGAACCACAGGACAGAATGCTCTTGTTCAGGCAAGACAATTTGCTGAGGTGGCAAATGTCAATGGAATTATCCTGACAAAGCTGGATGGAACGGCAAAGGGCGGAATCGCAGTGGCGATTGAGTCTGAGCTGGATATTCCGGTAAAATATATTGGAGTCGGAGAGACGATTGACGATCTGCAGAAATTTGACGCAGATTCATTTGTAAACGCGTTGTTTGACCAGTCGGATAAGTCTGCTGCTTCAGATATGTAGGGTGGGAAGCACGGAAAAGGAAGACAATGGATAAGGACACAATAAATGAGACAGTACAAAGGAGAGAAGCACAGATGGAAATGTTAACCTTGGAGGCATTTGAGGAGGCCTCAGAAATTGTAAAAAAGGTCACACAGGAGACAAAGCTGATTAAGAGCAGCTACTTTAGCGAGCTTACAGGAAACAAGGTGTTTTTTAAGCCGGAAAACATGCAGAGAACAGGAGCCTACAAGGTGCGCGGCGCCTATTATAAAATCAGCACTCTGAGTCAGGAGGAGAGAGAGAAGGGACTGATTACCGCTTCAGCAGGAAACCATGCGCAGGGGGTAGCCTATGCTGCCAGCAAATATGGCTGCAAGGCAGTGATTGTGATGCCGACCACAACTCCTCTTATCAAGGTTGAGCATACGAGAAGCTACGGCGCAGAGGTGATTCTCTATGGAGATGTATATGACGAGGCGTGTAAATATGCACTGGAGCTGGCGGAAAAGGAAGGCTATACCTTTATTCATCCGTTTGACGATTTGGCTGTTGCAACAGGGCAGGGAACCATTGCCATGGAGATTGTGCAGGAGCTGCCTCTGGTAGACTATATTCTGGTCCCCATTGGCGGCGGCGGACTGGCAACCGGCGTTGCTACCCTTGCAAAGCTTCTGAATCCTCATATCAAGGTGATTGGTGTGGAACCGGGCGGAGCTGCCTGCATGAAGGCTTCCCTGGCAGCAGGAGAGGTGCAGACACTTCCCTCTGTGAACACGATTGCAGACGGTACAGCCGTGCAGCGTCCGGGCGAGAAGATTTTTCCCTATATTCAGGAAAACCTGGACAGGATTATCACTGTAGAGGATGACGAGCTGATTGTGGCCTTCCTGGATATGGTTGAAAACCACAAGATGATTGTGGAAAATTCCGGTCTTTTGACAGTGGCGGCGCTTCGCCACCTGGATTTTAAAGGCAAGAAAGTGGTTTCTATCCTGAGCGGAGGAAACATGGATGTGATTACCATGTCCTCTGTGGTACAGCATGGATTGATTCAGAGAGACAGAATCTTCACAGTGTCTGTGCTTTTGCCGGACAGAGCCGGCGAGCTGGTGCGCGTGGCTACGATTATTGCGCAAAATCAGGGAAATGTTATCAAGCTTGACCATAACCAGTTTGTCAGCACAAACAGAAATGCAGCTGTGGAGCTGAAGATTACATTGGAGGCTTTTGGAACAGAACATAAGAACCAGATTGTAGACGCTCTGGAGGAGAATGGCTACAGGCCAAAGATTATCCGAATCAATCTGTAAGAGACGCAGATCTACGGTTGTGAGCAAGCAGCGAAGCGGACATCGTCCCCTATGGATATTGCGGATTTTCGCCTGCCTGCATTAAAAAAGTCCCCTACTTAGCTGCAAGGAGCAGCAAGCGGGGGACTTTTTCTGCTGTTTTTTATTTCACCTCAATCAATTCATATTCAGAGGTTCCAAGGCCGATTTTTTCGGCATGCTCGATACAGCTCTTCCAGTTTGTAGTCGGGAAGATGGCGTGGAAATGATCGGGGTCATGAGGGTCTGCCTCAGAGAGGGCTGTATTGGCAATTCGAGGCTGTGCATTCACAGCGTCTGCACAGGCCTTATCCAGAGCAACCGGGTCAAAGGAGGCAAAAAAGCCCACATCCGGCACAATGGCAGCGTCATTTTCAGAGTGGCAGTCACAGTATGGGGACACGTCGATAACAAGAGAAATATGGAAATGCGGTCTTTTGTCTACAACGGCCTTGCTGTACTCGGCAATCTTGCAGTTCAGAATATCATTTGATTCGTCGGAGGCAGCCCGCACAGCATCCTTGGGACATACGCCGATGCATCTTCCGCAGCCGACGCATTTATCGTGATTAATGGAAGCCCTTCCGTCAATGAATTCTGGAGCTGAGTGTGCGCAGACCTTTGCACAGCGTTTGCAGCCAATGCACAAATCCTGCTTTACATGGGGCTTTCCTGCACTGTGCATTTCCATCTTGCCGGCTCTGGAGCCGCAGCCCATTCCAATATTTTTCAGAGTGCCTCCAAAACCTGCTGCCTCATGCCCTTTAAAGTGAGAGAGTGTGACAAACACATCGGCGTCCATGATAGCGCGGCCAATCTTGGCTTCCTTTACATATTCTCCGCCCTCCACAGGAACATACACCTCGTCCGTTCCCTTGAGTCCGTCTGCGATAATCACCTGGCACCCGGTAGCGTATGGGGAAAAGCCGTTCATATAGGCTGCCTCTATATGGTCGAGGGCGTTTTTTCTTCCTCCCACATACAGTGTATTGCAGTCTGTGAGAAATGGCTTTCCTCCAAGCTCCTTGATAACATCTGCCACAGCCCTGGCATAATTGGGGCGAAGAAAGGCCAGGTTTCCCGGCTCGCCGAAATGAATCTTGATCGCCGTGAATTTTCCCTCAAAGTCAATGTTCCCGATGCCTGCAGTACGGATGAGCTTTTTTAGCTTATCTAAAAGCGTATAGTTAAATCCGGTGCGCATATTTGTGTAATAAACCTTTGCTTTTTCCATTGCTTTATCTCCTTTTTATGATTTGCTGAAAGCCTGGATGTTAAGGTCATTCCCATCGAAGCTTATAAAAAAATATACCATCTGAGAAGATACTTGGCAAGAGCATATTAAAAACTGTAAGTGTTCAGTCATGCGGCAAATGATAAGTTCGTAAAGAAAAAACACTTGACAGATAAGAAATTTTCCTGTATGATAGCCAAGGTGATGCAAATGGAGAAAATTGTGGAGCAGACACTTTTGTATGACTTCTACGGCGAGCTTCTCACGGAGAGACAGCGCCAGGTATATGCGACCGTGGTGCTTGAGGATTATTCCCTCAGCGAGGTGGCAGAGGAGCTTGGGATCAGCAGACAGGGTGTACACGATATGATTAAGAGATGCAACAGAGCCTTGGAGGAGTATGAAGATAAGCTTCATCTTGTGGAGAAATTTGTGCATATCCGCGAAAAGGTTCGTGAAATCCATAAACTGACCAGGAAATACAATGCCTGTGATATTGAGGCAATTTCCAATGAAATTTTGGAGGAATTATAATAGATGGCATTTGAAAGTCTGACAGATAAGCTGCAGAATGTATTCAAGAAGCTTCGGAGCAAGGGCCGCCTTACAGAGGAAGATGTGAAGACAGCGCTCAAGGAAGTAAAGATGGCGCTTCTGGAGGCAGACGTGAACTTTAAGGTAGTAAAGCAGTTCACCAAGTCTGTACAGGAGAGGGCTGTGGGCGCAGATGTGATGAACGGTCTGAACCCAGGCCAAATGGTTATCAAAATCGTAAATGAAGAGCTGGTCAACCTCATGGGAAGCGAGACCACAGAGCTTCCGCTCAGACCTGCCAATGAGATCACGGTCTTGATGATGGCCGGACTTCAGGGCGCAGGTAAGACCACCACTGTGGCAAAGCTGGCAGGAAAGCTCAAGTCAAAGGGAAGAAAGCCGCTACTGGTTGCCTGCGATGTTTATCGTCCGGCTGCTATTACACAGCTTCAGGTGAATGGTGAGAAGCAGGGCGTGGAGGTCTTCTCCATGGGAGATAAGCAGAATCCCGTGGATATTGCAAAGGCAGGCGTGGAGCATGCCAGGATCCATCAGCAGAATGTGGTTCTCATAGACACTGCGGGCCGCCTTCATATTGATGAGGGTATGATGCAGGAGCTTGCAGATATCAAGGCAAATATTGAGGTGGACGCTACTATTTTGGTGGTGGACGCCATGACCGGACAGGACGCGGTGAATGTAGCCAAGACCTTTACAGAGAAGGTCGGAATCGATGGCGTTATTCTTACCAAAATGGACGGCGACACCAGAGGCGGCGCAGCCCTTTCTATCAAGGCAGTCACAGGAAAGCCGCTGTTATATGTAGGTATGGGCGAGAAGCTTTCGGATTTGGAGCAGTTTTATCCGGATCGAATGGCGTCCCGCATTCTTGGAATGGGCGATGTGATGAGCCTTATTGAGAAGGCGGAGCAGGCGCTTGATAAGGAAAAGGCAGAGGCCATGGGCAAGAAGCTCAAGAAAATGGACTTTGACTTCAATGATTATCTGGACAGCATGGAGCAGATGAAAAAGATGGGAGGCTTCTCCAGTATCCTGAACATGATTCCAGGTCTTGGAGGAAACAAGCTGAAGAACATCGATGAGATGGTTGACGAGAGCGCCATGGAGCGCACCCGTTCCATTATTCTCTCTATGACTCCTCAGGAAAGAGCAAATCCATCGATTCTCAATCCGTCCAGAAAGAACCGCATTGCAAGAGGAAGCGGCGTGGATATCAGCGAGGTGAACCGTCTGGTAAAGCAGTTTGAACAGTCCAAAAAGATGATGAAGCAGATGTCCGGATTGGCTGGCAAGGGTGGTAAAAGAGGCGGCTTTAAGCTTCCCTTTTAACATATAAATAAGGATGATGAGTAATCATACACAATAAAAATTTTGAGTGATAGTATGGAGGAAAAGAACAATGGCAGTAAAAATCAGATTAACAAGAATGGGAAAAAAGAAAGCACCTTTTTATAGAATTATTGTTGCAGATTCCCGCACAAAGAGAGATGGAAAGTGCATCGAGGAAATCGGAACCTATGATCCGAATGTAGAACCGAGCGCAATCAAGGTAAACGAGGAAGCTGCCAGAAAGTGGCTGGCTGCTGGCGCTCAGCCAACTGAGACTGTAGGAAAAATCCTGAAGGCTGCCGGAATTGAGAAATAAGAGTGACTGGCAGGTACCAGGCAGTGGCTCACGCTCCGTTTGGAGATGATAAAGTCAGGGAGGTATGTAATGAAAGAACTTGTAGAAGTAATTGCAAAATCTCTTGTTGAAAATCCGGATGAAGTTGTAGTTACCGAAACTGAAAAAGAGGATGAGGTACTGATAGAATTAAAGGTTGGAGCTTCTGATATGGGAAAAGTAATCGGAAGACAGGGACGTATTGCAAAGGCAATCCGTACAGTAGTAAAGGCCGCTTCATCAAAAAGCAGCAAAAAAGTGATTGTGGACATTCTGCAGTAGGAGTAATATTCGTCTGCATACAGGATAGAGCCAGGGAGCTGCTGCCGAAAGGCAGACAGCTCCCTGGTTTTTCTTTGATAAGACCGTCGTGCGCCTGCCATGCTGGCAGATGTGCCTACAATCGAATACAATCTCTACAAGAAAGGAAATTACACATATGGAGAAATTTTTAAAAGTAGGAGTTATTACCACAACTCATGGAGTCAGAGGAGAGGTGAAGGTCTACCCAACAACAGAGAGCGCAGAGCGCTTCCTTGACCTGGAATATGTGCTTTTGGACACGGGAAGGGATTATCTTCGCCTGGAAATTGAGAAGGTACGCTTCTTTAAGAACCTTGCCATCCTGAAATTCAGGGGCTTTGATAATATCAATGATATTGAAAAATACAGGGGACGAGAACTGTGGATTCCAAGAGAAGAGGGGATTCCCCTGGAAGAGGATGAGTATTATATTGCAGATCTTATTGACATGGAGATTTACCTGGAGGATGGAACGTTCTTTGGAACTTTGAAGGACGTCATGGAGACAGGGGCCAATGATGTGTATGTAGTCAAAGCCTTTGACGGCAGAGAGATCCTTCTGCCTGCTATCCGCGACTGTATTCTGGATATCAATGTAGAGGAAAACCGTATGACAGTACACCTTATGAAGGGACTTTTGGACTGAAAGTATAAAAGTAAGCTTTCATATCTACCTTTATGGCAGGTGCAGGACCTGCCATGCAGAAGAAAGGATGAAAAAAATGAATTATCATGTATTGACTCTGTTCCCTGAGATGATTGAGCAGGGACTTCACACCAGCATTATAGGAAGAGCCATGCAAAAGGGAATCCTTAGTCTGGAGGCTGTAAATATCCGGGATTTTGCATTCAACAAGCATCAGAAGGTAGACGATTATCCTTACGGCGGCGGCGCAGGAATGGTGATGCAGGCAGAGCCTGTGTATCTGGCCTATGCATCTGTCTGTGAGAAAATCGGCACAAAACCGAGGGTTATTTACCTCACCCCTCAGGGGAAGGTATTTCATCAGGCTATGGCAAGGGAGCTGGCTCTTGAGGAGGACCTGATATTTCTGTGCGGTCATTATGAGGGAATTGACGAGAGAGTTCTGGAGGAGATTGTGACAGATTATGTGTCCATTGGGGACTATGTTCTGACAGGAGGAGAGCTTCCTGCCATGGTGATGATTGATTCCATATCCAGAATGGTTCCGGGAGTGTTAAGCAACCAGGAATCAGGAGAGACGGAATCCTTTGCCGGAAATCTTCTGGAATATCCGCAGTATAGCCGCCCGGAGACCTGGCACGAGAGGAAGGTGCCTGAGGTTCTCTTATCTGGCCATCATGCCAATGTGGAGAGGTGGAGAAGAGAGCAGTCCATTCTGCGGACAGATAAGTGGAGGCCAGATCTTCTCAAAAAGGCGGATCTTACGGGTAAGGAGTGGGCGTGGCTTCACGAGCAGAGAAAAAAACAAAGAGAAAATTCTGAGAGCTAGAGGAATATTTTTGTTACTGTTGGCGAGCGACTATTCCGCGAGGTGTTTTCGTGCCTCTGGTACGAAAATCCCGAGACAAGCGGCGCGAAATGCCGCATTTTGTGGTATTTCTGTGCATTGCGAAGCATATTGCTGCGAAACAGTAACATATTTTTTGTAAATGAGAATAAATCTACTATAGGGGGCTTTTTTTGGAATAAAAATAGATATAATATTTGGAGAGAAGAAAAAAGAAAATGGATAGGAGGACAATATGCAGAATGTGTTTTGGGGACTTTTGCTTCCGTTTCTGGGAACTACGCTTGGAGCAGGCTGTGTGTTTTTTGTAAAAACAGAGCTTAAGCCTTTGGTGCAGAAGAGTCTTCTTGGCTTTGCGTCAGGAGTGATGGTGGCGGCCTCTGTATGGTCGCTTCTGATTCCTGCTATGGAGATGTCAGAGAGTATGGGAAGATTTGCGTTTGTTCCGGCCTGTGCGGGCGTTTTGCTGGGAATGGCGTTTCTGCTGCTTATGGATCATATCATACCTCATCTTCACATGGGAAGCACAAAGAGCGAGGGACCTGCAGTAAGTCTAAAAAAAACGACCATGCTTGTCCTTGCAGTGACGCTCCATAACATTCCAGAGGGAATGGCGGTTGGCATTGTGTTTGTCGGTATGCTCTCTGGCAGCGCACAGATTACTCTGGCAGGGGCCTTTGCCCTGTCTGTGGGAATTGCCGTTCAGAATTTTCCTGAAGGAGCCATTATCAGCCTGCCGTTAAGGAGCGAGGAGGGAATGAGCCGAAGAAAAGCCTTTTTCATGGGAACACTCTCAGGAATTGTGGAGCCGATATTCGGAGGCCTTACCATTCTTCTTGCCAGCTACATCACTCCGGTTCTTCCGTATCTTCTGTCCTTTGCAGCAGGGGCGATGCTGTATGTAGTGGTGGAGGAGCTGATTCCAGAGGCCTCTCGGGGAGAACACAGCGATATTGGAACCATCGGCTTTACCGTTGGTTTTGTTCTTATGATGGTTTTGGATGTGGCTCTTGGGTAGCAAGGAAATGCGTTGCCATCGAAAGGGCAGCCTTGTTCGCTGTGCATCGCACCAGACAGGGAAAGGTATCTGTTGTTTCAGATACCCTTCTCTATCTGGTTAGCATGTACCCAAGAACGAAGCTGGCAGAATTAGTAAGAAATGATTTCAGCTCCGTTTTCTGTGACAAGGATTTGGATTTCCCATTGCGCAGAGGGAAGGGCGTCCTCTGTGCGTACGGTCCAGCCGTCCTCCTCGTCTGTGTAAATTTCGTCTCCTCCCATGTTGACCATGGGCTCAATGGTGAACATCATTCCAGGAACCATCAGCATTCCAGTGTCAGGCTCAGACACATAGCTTACCCATGGATCCTCATGGAATTCCAGGCCTACGCCGTGACCGCCGATTTCCTGTACAACTGTGTAGCCGTTCTTTACTGCATGCGCATGAACCGCATGTCCCATGTTTCCGATGGGCTGCCAAGGCTTTACATTGGCAAGTCCCTGCATCATGCATTCTCTGGTAACTTCTACAAGACGCTTTTTCTCAGGACTTACCTCGCCGATGCAGAACATGCGGGAAGAATCTGAAAAATATCCCTGATAAATGGTGGACACATCAACATTTATAATATCGCCTTCTTTTAAAACCTCATCCTCAGAGGGAATGCCGTGGCATACCACCTCGTTCACAGAGGTGCATACGCTTTTGGGAAAGCCCTGATAATCCAGAGGAGCCGGAATGCCGCCTCTGGACACGGTTTCCTCGTGTACCCACCGGTTGATTTCTTCTGTGGTGACTCCTGGCCCTATATGAGCTGCCACATAGTCAAGAACCGCAATATTGATTTTAGCGCTCTCCCGGATGCCCTGAATTTGTTCAGGAGTCTTAATAAGCTCCCTTCCCGGTACAAGACAGCCAAGTCTTTCCATACGCGCAAGCTTCTCGTCAAAGGCTTCGTGACACTTTTTATATTTCTTTCCGCTGCCGCACCAGCAGGGGTCGTTTCTTCCTATCTTTTCCATTTTTTCATCTGTCCTTTCTGAAGTCTGCCAAAATATTTCCGGCAGCCCTTCCTTATCTTACTACATACCCGAAAAATAGTAAAGAATTGCTGGAAGGAAAATTTATCATTAGAAAAAAAATCCTTGCAAATCCTGCAAACCTATAGTATAATATCGGATGTTGCAGAGTACAGGGGCTTTTCCTGTGCATTTGTTAAAAAAAGATGGTCCGCTGTTACGTAGGATGAGCGTATTAAGAACATCCAGGAAGAATAGGAGAAAAGAAATCATGAACGAGATTATTAAGAACATTGAAGCTGCTCAGCTCAAGGCAGAGGTGCCGGAGTTTAGTGTAGGCGACACAGTAAGAGTACATGCTGTTATCAGAGAAGGAAACCGCGAGAGAATTCAGATTTTCGAGGGTACTGTACTGAAGAAGCAGGGTGGAAGCAACCGAGCAACCTTTACTGTAAGAAAGACTTCTAATGGCGTTGGCGTTGAGAAAACCTGGCCGCTGCACAGCCCGCATGTGGCAAAGGTAGAGGTGGTTCGTCATGGTAAGGTTCGCCGCGCAAAGCTGAACTATCTGAGACAGCGCGTTGGTAAGGCTGCAAAGGTAAAAGAAGCTATCCGATAATTTCATCAATGGAACTCACTCAGGGACAAGTACGAAGGTAATTGTCCCTGTTTTTCCATTCAGATTCTGGAATAGCTCCGGACTTTGTGAAAAAATCCAGAGCGTGCAGAGGTATTTATGAAATTTAAGAAAAAATCAAAGAAAAAGAAACGAAAAGAAGAATTAATCCGGACAACCAGAGAGACACTGGAAAATCAGAAGGTGAAATCTGTTCTGACCTGGGTTTTTGAGATACTTGTCACCCTGGGTTTGGCCTCTGTGGTGGCTATTTTTTTCTTCCAGACCATTACCATGCAGGAGACTGCTATGGAACCTTCCATTGCAGTGGGAGACAGATTTTTTATGAATCGGATGATTTATAAAATAAGCTCTCCGAAAAGAGGAGATATCATTGCCTTTAAGACGAGCAGCAGTGAGGATGCGGTGCTGCATGTGCGCAGAGTTATTGGTCTTCCAGGAGAAAGCATCCGAATTCAGGACGGAAATATCCTGATTAACGGTGAAATCTATACAGAGGAATATGATTTTCCAGCTATGCTGAGCGCAGGACTGGCAGCAGATACAATAAACCTTGGAAGCAGCGAATATTTTGTGCTTGGGGATAATCGAAACAACAGCGAGGACAGTCGCTATGCGGATATCGGAATTGTTCAGAAAAAATACATTGCAGGAAAGCTGTGGTTTCAGATTTCTCCGTTTGAGAGCTTTGGACTTATAGAATAAGACGCAGCAAGTGCGTCATGAAAGGGGAAAAAATGAATATACAGTGGTACCCTGGTCATATGACAAAGGCAAAGCGCCAGATGCAGGAGGATATAAAGCTCATAGATCTGATTATTGAGCTTGTGGACGCCCGAATTCCGCGCTCCAGCCAAAATCCTGATATTGACGAGCTTGGAAGGAATAAGGCAAGACTGATTCTTCTGAACAAATCAGATCTGGCGGATGAGGCGGAAAATGAGCAGTGGGCAGCCTATTTTCGGCAAAAGGGCTGCTTTACGGCAAAGGTGAATTCCAAAACAGGGGCAGGGCTTAAGGCGCTCTCGCCCATTATCCGGGAGGCTTGCGCCCAAAAGCTTGAGAGAGACAAAAGAAGAGGAATCAAGAATCGTCCAATCCGCGCAATGGTGGTAGGAATCCCTAACGTAGGAAAATCCACGTTTATCAACAGCTTTGCAGGGAGAGCCTGCGCAAAGACAGGAAACAAGCCCGGAGTGACAAAGGGAAAGCAGTGGATACGTCTTAATAAGGAGACAGAGCTTCTGGATACGCCGGGAATCCTCTGGCCAAAATTTGAGGACGAGAGAGTGGGAGTGAATCTTGCTCTTATCGGCTCTGTCAAGGATGATATTCTTAATCTGGAGGAGCTTTCTCTGGAGCTGATAGACCGTGTCCGGGAAAATTATCCGGGAATCCTTGCAGCACGTTATGAGATAGAGGAAGAGGGAAAACCCGTGGAAGTGCTGGAGCGGATTGCCGCAAAGAGAGGTTGCATCAAAAAGGGGGGCGATATGGATTATGCAAAGGCAGCCTCCCTTCTTCTCGAGGAATTCCGAAATGGAAAAATCGGAAGAATTACCTTGGAGAGACCTCAGGAGTAAAAGGAGCTTAAGCTATGGAGACAATACAGGAGATAAAACGGCGCTTCCAGGAGGCGTCTCAAAAGGACAGGAGCGCGTTATATGAGAAATATGCACAGGATGGGCGCGCCGGTGTGCAAAAGCTCCTTGAAAGGGAGAGGCGGCGGGAGGAGCTTTTGGAAAAAGAGCTTTGCCGCATGGAGAAAATGAAGGAATATGAGCGCAAATATGAACACCTGGGTTATGTGTGCGGTATAGATGAGGTGGGAAGAGGCCCTCTGGCAGGCCCGGTGGTGGCCTGCGCGGTGATTCTTCCAAAGGACTGTACGCTTCTCTTGCTGGATGATTCCAAGAAGCTTACCGCCAGAAAGAGGGAAGAGCTGCATGACAGGATTTTATCAGAGGCAGTATCTGTTGGACTTGGCTCTGTAAGCCCTGCGCGGATTGATGAAATCAATATTCTTCAGGCAACCTATGAGGCCATGAGAGAGGCTGTAGGAAGACTCTCTGTGATTCCTCAGATTCTTCTGAACGATGCAGTCACAATTCCGGGAATCTCCATTCCCCAGGTTCCGATTATCAAGGGAGACGCAAAGAGCGCATCCATTGCCGCTGCAAGCATTGTTGCCAAGGTGACGAGGGATCGAATGATGGAGGAATACGATAAAATCCTGCCAGAGTATGGCTTTGCCTCAAACAAGGGCTATGGCTCTGAGGCTCATATTCGTGCGATCAGGGAGCATGGTCCTTCTCCTATACATAGACAGAGCTTTCTAAAAAATATCTTGTAGCAGGAAAGGCGGGCGATACATATCAACACGCGGACTCTGGGTACACAGTATGAGGAAATAGCCGCTGCTTTTTTAGAAAAGAAGGGCATGAGGCTGGTAAAGAGAAACTACCGGTGTCCGGCAGGAGAGATAGATCTGATTGGGCAGGACGGAGAGAGTCTGGTCTTTGTGGAAATAAAATTCCGCAGGACGTCTGCGCAGGGAGGCCCCTTATGTGCAGTCAATCCAGCAAAGCAGAGGCGTATCAGCCGCACAGCAGTCTGGTATCTTACAAAAGAGAGGGGCAGAGAAGACCTTCCCTGCCGTTTTGACGTGGTAGGAATTCAGGGAGAGAAAATTTTGTGGGTGAAAAATGCTTTTGACGCAAGACTTTAGTTAGAAAGAAATTATCTCAGAATACGAAGGAGAACAGAATGAAAATCAGATGGAAACAGGACAGAAAATCAGCTCTGGAAATCAAGAGGTCAGGCGATGTCGTCTGGCTGTCCTATCCTGTCCTGGAGCGGACGGGACTTGTGGTGCAGGGCTTTTCCACCAGGCTTGGAGGTGTAAGCGAGGGCGTCTGCTCTTCTATGAACCTGAGCTTTTCCAGAGGAGACAAGGAGGAGGCTGTCAGGGAGAACTATCGGAGAATCGCAGGAGCCATGGGCTTTGCCGTGGAAAATATCGTGACCTCAGACCAGACGCACACGGTGAACGTGCGGATAGTCACAGAGGCAGACAGGGGCAAGGGAATCACCTGTCCTCGCGACTACACAGATATAGACGGAATGATTACCAATGTTCCGGGACTTGTGCTGGCGACCTTTTATGCAGACTGTGTTCCTCTGTATTTTGTGGATCCTGTGCATAGAGCGATTGGCCTCTGCCATTCCGGATGGAGGGGAACAGTGGGAAAAATCGGAAAAGAGACGCTTAAAGCAATGGAGAGCGCGTATCATACCAGGCCTGACGAGGTGCTTGCGGCGATTGGCCCCTCTATTTGTCAGGATTGCTATGAGGTCAGCGAGGATGTGGCAGAGCTTTTTGCAGAGAGCTTTGCAAAACAGTACCATAGAGACCTGTTCTATAGAAAGGAAAACGGAAAGTATCAGCTGAATCTGTGGAAGGCCAATGAACGGGTGCTTCTGGACGCGGGTGTGCAGCCCGAAAACATTCTGCTTCCTGGAATCTGCACCTGCTGTAACCCTGAGTTTCTTTTTTCCCATCGCGCTTCCAGGGGAAAGAGAGGGAATCTTGCCGCCTTTCTGGGGCTTTATTCCCAATAAAAGAGGAATCCCACCCTGTGGGATTCCCCAAAGCCTTTTGCAGCCTATCTTTTATTCACCTTTTTCATAAGCTCCATGATCTTCTCATTGCTGGAGCGCACCCTTTCCACGGAGATATCGTGATTGATGATGTCAATGATGCTTGCCAGATATTTACTCATATTTGCTTCTACATAATAGGGCTTGGCAAAGATCTCAGGATCGCGGTAATTCAAATTGGTGGTAATTACCTTGTCCAGATATCCTTTTGCATAGTAATCATCAAATTTGTCAAAACCGTCTGTAAACAAACCATAGGTAGTCATGACAAACACACGCCCTGCGCGCCGCTCCTTAATCTGACGGCATACATCCAGCATACTTTCTCCTGATGAAATCATGTCGTCAATGATAATCACATCCTTGCCTTCCACAGAATCTCCCAGAAATTCATGGGCAACAATGGGATTCTTGCCGTTTACAATGGTAGAATAATCTCTGCGCTTGTAGAACATACCCATATCCACGCCGAGAATATTGGAAATATATACGGCTCTTGACATGGCACCCTCGTCAGGGCTGATAATCATCAGGTGTTCATTGTCCAGACGGATGTCAGGGACATTCTTTACCAGAGCCTTCATAAATTGATAAGTAGGGAAAAAATTATCAAAGCCATTGAGAGGAATGGAATTCTGTACTCTTGGGTCATGAGCGTCAAAGGTAATGATATTCGATACTCCCATATCGCTCAGCTCCTTTAAGGCCAGTGCGCAGTCCAGAGATTCTCTCTTGGAGCGCTTGTGCTGACGGCCTTCATAGAGGAAGGGCATAATCACATTGATTCTGTGCGCCTTGCCTGTGGCAGCTGAGATAATGCGTTTCAAATCCTGATAATGATTGTCCGGAGACATGTGGTTTTCATGGCCGCACACCTTATAGGTAAGGCTGTAGTTGGTGATATCCACCATAAGAAACAAATCAACGCCGCGGACAGATTCCTTGATATAGCCTTTTCCTTCTCCTGTTCCGAATCTGGGACACTCACAGTGTACGAGAAAGGACTTCTCAGAATAGCCCTGGGGAATGATCCCGGATTTGGATGTTTTATACTCTACCAGCTCCTTGCGGAACTTTACCAGCTTCTTGTCCACCTCCTGAGCAAGCGGACGGCAGCCGGAGAGCGCCGCAATCTTAATAGGGGCGACGGGAAGGGATTTCTCTAGTAATTCTATATTTGGCATAACAAACCTCCTATGTATGATCACACGTTCATCTCAATGGTTCATTTACAGCGAAAAGGCCTGCCCTGGCGCTGTAAATTACCACCTTCAATTACATTTATAACATTTGCTATAAATTGAGTCAAGGAATTTATTGATTTTTACTTGTAAAATTGGTATGATAGGGTTGCTGCTCACACGGTTACTGTCCCGCGAGGTGTTTTGGCATGTATATGCCAAAATCCCGAGACATACAAGCCAAAATTCCATTGCCGCAGGCAATCTGGAATGAATTTTGGCCTCGTTACTGGGAATGGAGTGAGCAGTAACGTATGATAGGGTTGCTGTTCATAGAGTTTGAGTGGAGTGAAAAGCAATGAAAAAACAAAAACATGTGATTTCCAGGGTTCTTCCTGACAGCATCGGGGAAGAGCTGGGACTGGAGCCAGGAGACATCCTTCTGGAAATTAACGGAAGCCCTGTGGAGGATTATTTTGATTATCGGTATCTCCTGAACGAAGAATATGTGGAGGTTCTTATTGAAAAGCCAAATGGAGAAGAATGGGAGCTTGAAGTAGAGAAGGAATTTGAGGAGGATTTGGGGCTGGAATTTGAGAGCGGTCTTATGGATGATTATCGCTCCTGCTCGAACCGCTGCATTTTCTGCTTTATTGACCAGATGCCTCCTGGAATGAGAAAGACGCTTTATTTTAAGGATGACGATTCAAGACTTTCTGTTATGCAGGGAAACTATGTGACTTTGACCAACATGAGCGAGCATGACATTGACCGGATTATCCGTTATCGTCTGGAGCCTATGAATATTTCTTTTCAGACAATGAATCCAGAGCTTCGCTGCCGGATGCTCAGAAACCGCTTTGCAGGGAAGGCCCTTGAGAAGGTAGACCGCCTGTATGAGGCAGGAATCTCCATGAATGGACAGATTGTCCTCTGTAAAGGAATAAATGACGGGGCAGAGCTTGAATACAGTCTTGAGAAGCTTTCTGCCTATGCTCCGGTTCTGGAGAGCGTATCTGTTGTGCCGGTCGGCCTGTCGAAATTCAGGGAGGGTCTTGAGGTTCTTGAACCCTTTGACAGGCAGGATGCTGCCGCCTTGATTGAGCAGGTAGAGAGATGGCAGAAGAAGATGTATAGAAAATATCGCAGCCATTTTGTTCATGCCTCTGACGAATGGTATATTCTGGCAGGAAGGGAACTTCCAGAGGAAGAATCCTATGACGGTTATCTTCAGCTTGAAAATGGCGTGGGGATGCTTACTCTTCTTCTGAACGAGGTGAAGGAAAGCCTTGCCATGATGGAGGGAGACGGCAGAAGCCGCAGGATTTCTCTGGCAACAGGGAAGCTGGCAGCTCCGTATATCCGTATGCTGCTGGAAGAAATTCAGGAGAAATTTCCCTGTATAAAGGCGCAGGTTTATGAAATTACCAATCACTTCTTTGGGGAAAGCATTACAGTATCCGGACTGATTACAGGAAAGGATCTCACAGAGCAGCTCTCAGGCAGGGAGCTTGGCGAGCAGCTTCTTCTTCCCTGCAATATGCTTCGGAGTGGGGAGGATGTATTCCTGGATGATTTGACAGTAGGCGAACTGGAGAAGAGGCTTTCCGTCTCTGTTCAGATAGTAGACAGAGAAGGAGAGGATTTGGTGAAGGCTGTTATCGGGGAAGCAGAGCCAGGAAATAAAAAAAGGAGACAATATTATGAGTAAACCAATTGTAGCCATTGTAGGGCGTCCGAATGTGGGAAAATCCACCCTGTTCAACGCCCTTGCAGGCGAAAACATTTCGATTGTAAAGGATACGCCCGGAGTGACCAGGGACCGCATCTATGCGGAGGTGACATGGCTGGATCAGACCTTTACCATGATTGACACCGGAGGCATTGAGCCGGAGAGTCAGGATATTATTTTGTCCCAGATGCGGGAGCAGGCACAGATTGCCATTGACACGGCGGATGTGATTATTTTTATCACAGATGTACGCCAGGGCCTGGTGGATGCAGACTCCAAGGTTGCGGACATGCTCAGGAGAAGCGGAAAGCCAGTGGTTTTGGCAGTGAACAAGGCTGACAGTGTAAAGAAGTATATGATGGATGTTTATGAATTTTATAATCTGGGAATCGGGGAGCCGATGGCTATTTCTGCTGCCAACCGTATGGGACTTGGAGACATGCTGGATGCAGTGGTGAAATATTTTCCAGAGAATACAGGAGCAGACGAGGAGGAGGATATTCCGCATATTGCGGTGGTCGGAAAGCCGAACGTAGGAAAATCCTCCCTCATTAATAAGCTTCTCGGAGAGGACAGAGTCATTGTTTCCGATGTCGCGGGAACTACAAGAGACGCTGTGGATACTCGCGTGAAATGGCAGGGACGAGAATATATCTTTATTGACACAGCGGGACTTCGCCGTAAGGGAAAGGTAAAAGAGGATATTGAACGCTACAGCGTTATCCGCACTGTGACGGCAGTAGAGAGAGCCCATGTGGTAATTATCATGATTGACGCAGAAGAGGGCGTGACCGAGCAGGATGCAAAGATTGCGGGAATTGCGCATGACAAGGGAAAGGGCGTAATTATTGCTGTCAATAAGTGGGATGCTATTGAGAAGAACGACAAGACCATTTATAAGTACACAAACCGTATTCGCGAGGTGCTCTCCTATATGCCGTATGCAGAGCTGGTGTTTATCTCTGCAAAGACGGGACTTCGCATATCCAGACTGTTTGAGACTATAGACATGGTGATTGAGAATCAGACTCTCAGGATTCAGACGGGCGTTCTTAATGAGATTCTTACAGAAGCGATTGCCCTCCAGCAGCCGCCCTCTGACAGAGGCAAGAGGCTGAAGATTTTCTATATGACGCAGGTTTCGGTGCGCCCGCCGACATTTGTTATTTTTGTCAACAGCAAGGAGCTGATGCATTTTTCCTATACCAGATATCTGGAAAATAAAATCAGAGACGCCTTTGGGTTCAGGGGAACCTCTCTGCGGTTTATTATCCGGGAAAGAGGAGAGAAGGAATAAAAGAATGGAACGTTTGATTTGTATACTCATAGGCTATGCCTGCGGTCTTTTTCAGACCTCATATTTTATCGGAAGAGCGCATCATATGGATATTCGCCAGTATGGAAGCGGAAACGCGGGAAGCACCAATGCCCTGCGCACGCTCGGAAAAAAAGCCGGAGCAATGACCCTGCTCGGAGACTGCCTCAAGTGTGTGGCGGCTATTGTGATTTCCAGGGCAGTATTTCGCTCCTCGTATGAGGATATTCTGCCGCTCCTTTCTCTGTATGCGGCAGCAGGCTGTATACTGGGACACAACTTTCCCTTTTACCTGGGCTTTCGGGGAGGGAAGGGAGTGGCAGCGTCTGTAGGATTTGTGGCAGCCTTTGACTGGAAGATTTTTCTTATCTGCGCAGTCATCTTTTTTACGATATTCTTTACAACGCATTATGTGTCCCTGTGCTCTGTCACCTCGTATGTGGCGGCTATGATTCTTATGATTGTCTTTGGAGAGATGGGAAGCTATGGGATGGATGGAACGCACAGGCTGGAAATGTACGCAGTTATGGCGTTTCTGACGATTCTGGCACTGTATCGTCACAGAAAGAATATCCAGAGGCTCTTAAGCGGAACCGAAAATAAAATTTTCCTCGGAAAATCCGGGAAGAAAGGATAGGTGCAACGTGGCAAAAATCAGTGTGCTGGGAGCCGGAAGCTGGGGAACTGCTCTTGCTCTGCTTTTGTATGAGAATGGTCATCAGGTTATGCTGTGGTCTCATCATGAGGCCAGTATGCTCCTTGAAAAAAGAGAACACGTCTTAAAGCTTCCTGGAGTGAAAATTCCAGAAGGCATTCGCATCACTGCCGACATGGAGGAAAGCCTTAGAGAACCAGAGGCTGCGGTTCTTGCAGTACCTTCTGCTTATACAAGGCAGACAGCAGCAAGGATGGCTCCCTATGTGAGAGATGGTCTGAAAATCGTAAATGTGGCAAAGGGAATAGAAGAGAGTACGCTTATGACCCTTACGGACATTATTGAGGAGGAGATTCCCAACTGCGAGGCAGCAGTTTTGTCTGGACCAAGTCATGCAGAGGAAGTGAGCAGACAGCTTCCAACCTCCTGTGTTATCAGCGCCAAAAAGCAGAGTACTGCTGAATATCTGCAGGCAATCTTTATGAATCCGGTCTTTCGGGTATATACGACTCCTGACATGCTGGGAGTAGAGCTTGGAGGGGCGCTTAAGAATGTGATTGCTCTGGCAGCAGGAACAGCAGACGGCCTTGGCTATGGGGATAATACAAAGGCAGCCCTGATAACAAGGGGAATGGCAGAGATTACCAGGCTCGGCGTGAAAATGGGAGCGCGCGCAGAGACTTTTTATGGGCTTTCTGGAATCGGAGACTTGATTGTCACCTGCGCCAGCGTACACAGCCGGAACCGAAAGGCAGGCTATCTGCTGGGACAGGGCTTTACGCTTCAAAAGGCTCTGGATGAGGTTCACATGGTAGTGGAGGGCGTGTATTCGGCAAAGGCAGCAAAAAAGCTGTCAGAGAAATATGAGGTGCAGATGCCGATTATTGACGAGGTGAACAAGGTTCTCTTTGAAGATAAGCCTGCTTCTGAGGCTGTGATGGATTTGATGCTCAGAGACAAAAAGGTAGAGACTCCCATGCTTCCATGGGAATAAAATTCTGAAAGCTGCTCACACTGAAAAATGTGAGCAGCTTTCATTTATGGTATGGCGGTGATTCGGTCAGAGGACGAATCATGTCCGTTTCGTTTAAAAAGGAATATCTCTAAGATCCTCCGGAATGCTGGAGCTTCTGAAATTCTGGTTCATGGTGTCGATGATAGCCATGTCCTCTTCCTGGATTTCAAAGCTGAAGAGGTCTCCGTTTGCGAGAATTCTCTGTTCTTTTGTGGATTTGGGAATGACAGCGATTCCTTTCTGAAGCGCCCAGCGAAGTCCAATCTGAGCCGGTGTTTTGGCGTATTTGGTGGCAAGAACGCACATAATATCATCATCAAGGTAGGCTCCCCTTGCCAGAGGCGCGTAGGCCTGCACCTGAATGCCTCTTTCCTGGCAATATTCTACCAGCTCCTTTGGATAGCGCAGAGGATGAACTTCAATCTGATTGACTGCGGGAACAATATCAGAATACTTGGCAAGCTCCTCAAGATGACGGATTTCAAAATTGCTCACGCCAATGGAACGGGCGCGTCCGCTGTGGTAGAGTTCCTCCAATATGCTCCAGGTGTTCAGATAACATCCGGGTACTGGCCAGTGTATCAGATAGAGGTCAACATAGTCGAGTCCGAGCCTGTCCAAGCTCCGTTCAAAAGCACCCCTCACATCTGCGAGCCTCTGGGCAGTGTTCCACACCTTTGTTGTAATAAAAAGCTCGCTGCGCGGGATGGAGCAGGAAGCGATTCCACGTCCTACCCCGTCTTCATTTTTGTAGACAGAGGCGGTGTCGATGAGACGGTAGCCAGCCTGAACGGCCCATTGAATGGCCTGCTCTACCTCTCCGGGGGCGGTTGCCTTATAGACGCCAAGACCCAGAAGGGGCATTTCTCTGTCAGTATTGAGAAAAGTAGTTCTTCGTAACATAATCTCCTCCTGATTTTTCTATCATAATCACGCCGGTGACTATATTTCTAAGCTGTCATATACAGTCCTCCAGCCAGCCTGAATTGCTTGAAACAGGCATTTTTACTTATTATATCACAAGATTACTTTTGAATAAATGAAAATTTCTGATTTTCTATCTGGTTTTATCAACCAAACAGGGCATACCATGGTGTTTTTTAATTGTTTTACGGCTTTCTTTAACACATTGACTTGTTAATGAATTAACATAGGAAGGGAAAATCAAAAATAGGAAGGGAAAAATATGGCTATTATGCACAAAAAGAAACAAAAATAAAGAAAAATTTAAGATTATTATTCTTGATAAACCATGCCAGAAGATGTATAATAACAGTAAATTGATATTTTCTTGTCAGAGGATGGAAGAGATTTTTTCTCTGAGAAGAAGCTGAAAGGAGAAAGTATGCATTTAATCAAGGATGAAAATGGGAATCTGATTCATCATGGACATGAGCATACCCATGAACATGTTCATGCAGATGGAACCACGCATACCCATGCGCATAGCCATGAGAACAGTGATTCTCATGAACATGCGCATGAGACATGCAGTGAGGGACATCAGCATTGCGGCTCCTGCACTGGAGGCGACTGCAAGAATGAGACAGTGGCCCTTTTAACTTATATGCTTCAGCACAATGAACATCATGCCATGGAACTGGACCAGATGGCAGACAACCTCAAGAAGCTTGGAATGGATGCTGCCGCAAAGTCTATTAAGGACGGCGTGAGCGATTTCCAGAAGGGAAATCTTCGTCTCAGCCTTGCTCTGAACCTGGTAAAGCAGGAGCTTGGTCTGCAGTAATTCACAAAAAGGAGATGAAAAAAATGTGTTTGGCAACCGTATATAAGGAACAGGATAATTCCGTGATTCTCCGTAATGTCAGCCGCATTGATGTAGACGGCAGAACCATTACGCTTCGGGACATCATGGGAGATGAGACTGTTGTAGAGGGAGAAATTCTCATGGTGGATCTGGCAAACAGCATTGTAAAGCTGAATTTATGCTAGACTGCTAAGCAGAGAGTATTTTAATGTAGCGCTTTTCTTTAGAAAAATGAAAAGCCTTATTAAATATATAACATATGTTTTAAAAACATATGATCAGCCGGATCCGGATCCGGTCGGCTGGCTGCCTGCCCAGGCAACGGGGCAGGTAAAAAAATCACGAAAGCGGAGGTAATGAAAAAAATGTCAGTCAAATTATCAGCACTCATGAAGGAAAGGCAGCTTCTTTCTTTTGAACTTTTCCCGCCAAAGACAGATGTGGGTATGGAGAAGCTCCCGGGAACTATTGAAAAGCTGTGTGAGTTCAAGCCGGAATATATTTCCTGTACATACGGCGCAGGCGGAACTAATGTAGGAAAGAACATGGATGTATGTAAGATGATTCAGAACGCGGGAACAATTCCTGTAACTCATTTTACCTGCATCGGCAACACCCGTGAGGGAATCAAGGAGCAGCTCCAGAATTATCTGGACAATGGCGTGGATCATATGCTGGCGCTCCGCGGAGATCTTCCTTTTGGATGGACAGGAACAGGCGGAGACTTCAAATATGCCACAGACCTGGTAGCCTTTGTGCGCAAGGAGTTCGGTGATAAGATCGAGATTGCAGTTGCAGGCTCTCCTGAGGGACATATTGCATGCCGCAGCTTGGAAGCAGATATTGCCGTTCTCAAGCAGAAGCAGGACAATGGCGCTGACTATATCATGACTCAGCTCTGCTGGGATATGGAACAGTTCAAGCGCTGGCTGGATGCTATCCGCACCGCAGGCGTTACTCTGCCGGTTGACGTAGGTATCATGCCGATTCTGGATCAGGCAGCTACCATCAATATGGCGCTTTCCCGCAATGGCTGCGTGATGCCGCGTAAGCTGTGCGAGATTATTTCCAAGCACTGGATTTTCCCGAATCCATTTGACAAGGCTCCATTTGACGCAGCAGTTGACCAGAAGAAGGCAGACTTTAAGAAGGCTGGTATTGAGTATACGATCGAGCAGATTGATGAGTACCGCGCACTGGGCATTAACGGTATCCATCTGTACGCTCTGAATAAGTGGAAAGATGTTACAGACATTATCAATCAGTCTGGTATCCGTACTCTGGTATAAGAAAATAGATAATTTTTTCAGGAGGTGCCCGTATTCATGGCACATGTAATAGCTGTCGCCGGTAAAGGCGGCGTTGGGAAAACCACACTGTGTGGAATGATGATTCAATATCTTTGTGAAAAAGGAAAAGGACCCATCCTGGCTGTAGACGCAGATGCAAATTCCAATCTGAATGAAGTTCTCGGAGTTCAGGTGGAAACCACTCTGGGAGATATAAGAGAAGAAATTGCCCGTGCAGAGCTGGCAAAGGAGAATCCTATCCCAGCAGGCATGTCAAAGGCAGATTATGCAGAACTCCGCTTTGAGGACGCTCTTGTGGAGGATGATGATTTTGACCTGCTTGTCATGGGACGCACGCAGGGAAAGGGCTGCTATTGTTTTGTAAACGGATTGCTTCAGACTCAGCTTGCAAAATATCAGAACAGCTACCCCTATTTTGTGGTGGACAATGAGGCCGGTATGGAGCATATCAGCAGAGGCGTTCTGCCTACAATGCAGACCTGTATTCTGGTGAGCGATTGTTCCAGGAGAGGTATCCAGGCGGTAGGACGTATTGCTAGGCTTGTGGAGGAATGCGGAATGAAGCCCAGGACAATGGGACTGATTGTGAATCGGGCTCCAGGCGGCGTACTCAACGACGGCATCAAGGAAGAAATTCAGATTCAGGGACTTCGCCTTCTCGGTGTGGTCCCGCAGGATGAAATGGTATATGAATATGACTGCGAAGGCAGGGCAACAGTATCTCTTCCAGAGGACAATCCTGTGAAGAAGGCTCTGCGTTCTATTGTGGACAGTCTGGAATTATGAAGCTGACACCCCAGCCGCAGTACCCTCTGCGGCCGGGATGTTCTGCGGTTAGACAAAAATCGGGTGAAAAGCTGGACGTACAATCCATATGGATGCTGCTCCGGGAATTTTTTACTTTCTCATAACCCATGGGAGGGGATGGGATATTGCTCACCGGTTTTCAAGAAAAAAATATAAAAAGACGATGTACATGAAGCCATGTATAGGAATTGATAAGGAGGTCAATAATGAGTGAATTCAAATTAACTACAGTGGAAGAATTCGAAGCGGGTACGAACCGACTGCTGGAGACTGGAGAAAAGGTAGGCGCTGACGCGTGGCAGTACCGTGTAAAAAAACAGACTCCGCACTGTAAATTCGGCGAGCAGGGCGTATGCTGCCGTATCTGTTCTATGGGACCTTGCCGTATCACACCAAAGGCGCCGAGAGGAATTTGCGGTTGTGATGCGCATGGTATTGTAGGAAGAAATTATCTGAAATTTACTGCAGGCGGAGCCGCTACACATTCTGACCATGGACGTGAAATCTGCCATACCCTGTACTGCACAAGCCCTGACGGAAATTACAAGGTAAAAGACCCTGAGAAGCTCATTCGTATCGCAAAGGAGTGGGGAGTAGAGACAGAGGGTAAGGATATCTATGATCTGGCTCATGAGGTAGCTTATATGGGACTTTCTGAATATGGAAAGGTATTCGGATATCAGAACTTCTTAAAGAGAGCTCCAAAGCATACACAGGAAATCTGGGAGAGAGAGGAGATTGCTCCTCGTGCGATTGACCGTGAGGTTTCCTGTTCCTTACATATGACTCATATGGGATGTTCCTCCAAGCCGGAAGCCCTGATTCGCCAGGCATTAAGAGCAGGCCTGTCCGATGGCTGGGGCGGCTCCATGGCAGGAACCGAGTTTTCTGACGTTCTGTTCGGAACTCCAAAACCAATTGAGACAGAGGCAAACCTGGGCGTTATGGTTGCCGAGAATGTGAACATCGTTGTTCATGGACATGATCCGAGCCTTTCTGAGATGATCTGCGAGTATGCAGACAGCAAGGAAATGATCGACTATGCAAAATCCATGGGAGCACAGGGAATCACCGTATCTGGTGTATGCTGTACCTCCAATGAGGTTGCTATGCGCCGCGGAATTCCGATGGCAGGAAACTTCCTGCAGCAGGAAAATGTAGTTCTGACAGGCGCCTGCGAGGCAATTGTGGTTGACGTTCAGTGCATCTTCCCTGCACTTGGACCGCTTTCTAAGTGCTTCCACACCAAATTTGTGACAACCTCTCCAATCGCACAGATGCCGGAATCCGATTATATCCGTTTCAGCCCGGAAAATGCAGGAGAGAATGCAAAGGCTATTGTAAAGCTGGCTATTGAGAACTTTAAGAACAGAAGACCTGAGCTGGTTCACATTCCGCAGATGAAGCAGAAGGCAACCGTAGGCTACTCTGTAGAAGCAATCGTAAAGGTTCTTGACGGCGTTACCAATTCCCAGGTAGATGAGACTGGAACCACCAAGCCTCTGCTTGAGTGCATCACCTCTGGAGTTATCCGCGGAGCTGTTGCCATGGTTGGCTGCAACAACCCGAAGGTAAGACCAGATACCGCACATATCGAGTTGATGAAGAAGCTCATTGCAAATGATATTATTGTCATTGCGTCAGGATGCTCCGCACAGGCTGCTGCAAAGGCAGGACTTATGGATAAGGCTGCAAAGTCTCTTTGCGGAGACGGTCTGAAGCGTGTCTGTGAGCTGGCAGACATTCCTCCTGTATTACATATGGGATCCTGTGTGGATATCAGCCGTATGATGGTTCTGGCAGCAACCCTTGCAAAGGATTCTGGACTGAATATCTCCCAGCTCCCTGTTGTAGGCTGCGCACCAGAGTGGATGTCCGAAAAGGCTGTTTCTATCGGAAATTACGTAGTAGCTACTGGTATTGATACATTCCTTGGCGTAGCACCATATGTGACAGGTTCCACACAGGTGGTAGATCTTCTGACAAATGGAATCAGAGACTGGGTAGAGGCTGCTTACACAGTAGAGACGGATATCGAGAAGCTGGTTGACAAGATGATTGAAAGAATTGAAGAAAAGAGAACAGCTCTGGGAATCTAATCTGGCAGCCGGAAACGGCAGGGATTAGGGCCGGCGGCAAGACAGAGAATCGTCTGTTTTGCCGCACAGGGCTGTAGAATAAATAAAGGCGGATGAAAGAAAATGAAGATTGCAGTAACAGGAAAAGGCGGCGTTGGAAAAACAACCTTTGCGGCGACTCTGGCGCGACTCTATGCAGCAGAGGGCAGACCGGTTCTGGCAGCGGATGTGGATCCAGATGCAAATCTGGGGCTTGCGCTTGGATTTGATGAGGAAACTCTGGATTCCATTGTTCCCATATCAAAGATGCGAAGGCTCGTGGAGGAACGAACAGGGGCAACACCAGGAAATCAGTTTTACCATCTGAATCCAAAGGTGGATGATATCCCTGACAAATATGGAAAGCTCTGCAACGGCGTGCGCCTTTTGGTTCTTGGAACTGTGGAAACAGGCGGAGCTGGCTGCGTGTGTCCGGAGCATGTCATGCTGAAGAGAATTATCAGCAACCTTGTGCTGCGCAGAGAGGACGTTGTGATTCTGGATATGGAGGCAGGCCTTGAGCATCTGGGTCGCGGAACCACAGAGGGAATGGACGCCTTTATTGTGGTGATTGAGCCAGGAGCAAGAAGCGTACAGACCTACAGAAATGTAAAGCGTCTTGCAAAGGATCTGGGAGTTTCCCAGGTCAAGGTAGTTGCCAACAAGGTGCGGGATGAAGAGGACGAGGCTTTTATACGTGCAAAAATTCCGTCAGAGGATCTTCTTGGAATGATTCATTACAATACACAGGTAATTGACGCGGACAGACAGGGCAAATCTCCCTATGATTTCAGTGAAGCAGTTACCAGTGAAATTCGAGCCATCAAAGAAAAAATCGATCGTCAATGATCGTAAAATATAGGAGGTATAACAGTGACTTTATTTGAAAGTGTTTTCGCGGGAAATGATGCAGTCTATGGATTGACCGAAGGCGCCATCAATCAGGCAATTGAGCAGTATGGAGCTGACAAGGCGGTCAGCTTTCCGAATACCGCATATTCTCTGCCATGTTACTATGCAGTAACCGGTGTGAAAATCAACACCCTGGCAGAGCTGAAGGAAGCTCTTGGCGTTGTTAAGAGCCTTATGACAAGAGAGAAGAGAACCCATGACGTGTTTATGTCCGGTGTTGCTACTGCCCTGTGTGCAGAGTTCATCGAGGTTCTGAAATATATGGACGGCGCAGTTCCTTATGCAGAGCCATGCTACGGCCATCTGGCAGACGCAGTTATCCGTGAGCTTGGTGTTCCGCTTGTTACCGGAGATATCCCTGGCGTTGCCGTTATTCTTGGTGCAGCTCCTTCTCCGGAAGAGGCAGCAGCTCTTGTAAAATCCTATCAGGCACAGGGCATCCTGATTACTCTGGTAGGAGATATTATTGATCAGCTTGCAGAAATCGGCTACAAGACCGGCGCAAATGTGCGTGTCATTCCTCTGGGCAAGGATGTAACCTCTGTTATCCATGTAGTATCCGTAGCTCTCCGTGCTGCCCTGATTTTCGGTAATGTAAAGCCAGGAGACGCTGCTACTCTGATGGAATATACAATGAAGAGAGTGCCTGCATTTGTAAATGCATTTGCTCCTCTGAACGATGTTATCGTGGCCTGCGGAGCCGGCGCAATCGCTCTTGGCTTCCCGGTTATCACCAATCAGGAGGATGTTGCAAGAGTTCCGAAGAGCCTTATCTGCCAGACAGATATCTCCAAGTGGAATGCAACTTCCCTGGAAGCCCGTGACATTAAGATTAAGATTACCAATATTGACATTCCGGTTGCTTTTGCTTCTGCATTTGAGGGCGAAATTATCCGCCGTAAGGATATGCAGGTAGAATTCGACGGTTCCCGTGTAGACTGCGCAGAGCTTGTTCATACCTGCGAGGCAAGCGAGGTAGAGGATCATAAGATTACCGTAATTGGACCAGAAGCAGACGAGATGGCTCTCGGAAGCAAGAACAGCATTGCTTATGTGGTAAAGGTTGCCGGCAAGAACATGCAGCCTGACTTTGAGCCTGTTATTGAGCGTAAGTTCCACAACTATATCAACTGCATTGAGGGTGTATATCACACCGGTCAGAGAGACATGCAGCGTATCCGTATCAGCATTGACGCCTTTAATGCAGGCTTCCGTATCAAGCATATTGGAGAGGTTCTGTATGCACAGGTTAAGAATGAGTTTGACGCTGTTGTAGACAAGTGCGAGGTTATTATCTACACAGATCCTGCAGAATGTACCAGAATCCGTCATGAGGTGGCTATCCCGATTTTCAATCAGCGTGATGACCGTCTGGCAAACCTGACGGATGAGAGCGTAGATGTATACTACACCTGTATCCTCTGCCAGGCCTTCTCCCCGTCTCATGTATGTATCGTTACTCCTGAAAGACTTGGTCTGTGCGGCGCTGTTTCATGGCTGGATGCAAAGGCTACCAATGAGCTTGACCCTGCAGGACCCTGCCAGATTGTTACAAAGACCCGTCCGATTGACGAGGAGCTTGGTTCCTATGAGGATGTAGACGAGGCTGTTAAGAAATATTCTCAGGGCGCTCTGGAGCATGTTACTTTGTACTCCATTATGCAGGATCCGATGACCTCCTGCGGATGCTTTGAGTGTATCTGCGGTATCGAGCCATTCTCCAATGGCGTGGTTATCGCAAACCGTGAGTATGCAGGCATGACTCCTCTTGGAATGACCTTCCCGGAGATGGCTTCCATGACCGGCGGCGGTGTACAGACACCTGGATTTATGGGACATGGCAAGCACTTCATTGCTTCCAAGAAATTCATGAAGGCTGAGGGCGGCATTGAGAGAATCGTATGGATGCCTAAGGAGCTGAAGGAGTTTGTTGCAGACAGACTGAATGCTTCTGCAAAGGAACTGTACGGAATTGAGAACTTCACAGATATGATCGGTGATGAGACGGTTGCACAGGATCCGGAGACTCTGGTAGAGTTCCTGACAGAAAAGGGACATCCGGCTCTTATGATGGATCCGATGATGTAATTCTATCCTTAAAACAATGGCTTTTTGACACAGTTTTCTTTCCCACCGGGAATTTGAATCAGGCAAACCACGCGGAGAAATGCCCTGGCATTTCTCTGTGGTTTGACGGAACCGGCACCTCTGCCACATAAAGCGGAATATGTCTCCAGAAATGCCTGGTTTCCTATATAAATTGAGTTTTTTGCGGCCCGTTGACTTGTCAATAAAACTCAGAATATAGTATACTATGAGAGGAAAGCTTTCTGCTGTTTTTTTGAATCAGTAACAGAAGCGCTTTTCATAGCACTAATCTTAACAGTTTTATGCTCTTATCAAAGCGGAGTAAGAGTGTAACATTATTTTATCAAGGAGGCTTACAAGAAATGCCGTTTAATCAGAAACCACAAAAGTTCAATGCAAAGATTAACACAGTCACAATTGGAAGCGGAGAAAAGACAGTAGCCCTGGGCGGAAATTCCACCCTGCCGCTCTATGCTTTTGACGCTCCTACCGCAAATACTGCAAAAATCGGTGTTGAGATTTCCGACCTGGGACAGACTTCCTCTGAGGGAATCAAGGCCTATTATGCAGACTGCGCAACTATCGGAGAGGCTGCTAAGAAGGCAGCTGCCATGGAGGGCGCGGATTTTGTTGCTCTGTTCCTGGAGGGCGGAGATCCGAACGGTGCAAACAAGTCTGTTGAAGAGCTGATTGCAGTAGTAAACGAGGTGGCTGAGGCCGTTGACTGTCCGTTGGTTGTAGAAGGCTGCAAGAATGTAGAAAAGGATGCAGAGCTTCTTCCAAAGGTAGCCGAGGCTCTTCAGGGCAGAAACGTCCTGATTATGTCTGAAAAAGAAGAAAACTACAAGACAATTGGTGCTGCTGCTGGCCTTGCCTATAATCAGATTGTAGGCGCTGAGTCCTCTGTAGATATCAACCTGGCAAAACAGCTGAACGTTATCACTACCCAGCTGGGTGTGAACGCACAGAAGATTGTCATGAACGTTGGTTCTGCTGCTGCTGGCTATGGCTATGAGTATGTAGTATCCACCATGGACCGTATCAGAGGTGCAGCTTTATCCCAGAATGATAATATGCTGCAGATGCCTATCATTACACCGGTTGCTTCTGAAACCTGGGGAACAAAAGAGGCCGCTGCTTCTGAAGCAGATATGCCTGAATGGGGCTCCCAGGAAGATCGTGGAATCGATATGGAAATTATGACTGCTGCTGCTGACCTGGCTTCAGGCTCTGACGCTGTTATCCTGAGACATCCTCAGTCCGTAGCAACAATCTCCAAAATGATTAAAGAACTTGCGTAATGGAATAGGAGGAAGAAGATATGGCACTGAATGGTATTCAGATCTTTAAATTAACACCAAAGAAAAACTGTAAGGAATGCGGCTGCCCGACCTGTATGGCCTTCTCTATGAAGGTTGCTCAGGGCGCAATGAAGATTGAGCAGTGTCCGCATATGTCTGACGAAGCAATTGCTTCTCTGTCCGAGGCTACTGCACCGCCAATGAAGACCATTAAGGCTGGAGCCGGCGCAGCAGAATTCACCATGGGCGGCGAGACTGTTATGTACAGACATGAGAAGACCTATGTGAGCAGAACCAGATATGCTGTTAAGCTGGATTGCTGCATGGACGAGGCTGCTGTAGATGCGAAGATCGCAGAGCTTCAGAAGATAGACTATGAGCGTATCGGTGAGAGAATGTACGTAGAGGCTGTATATGTAACCTACTGCGGCGCTCACAAGGAGAATTTCCTGTCCATCATCAACAAGGTAAAGGGACTGAACAGAGTTGTAGTGATTAACTGCAAGGATGTGGATGCAGCTGCTGAGGCTGTTGCCCTTTGCAAGGATGGAAAGCCGATCTTAAATGGTGCAGATGCTTCCAACTATGAGGCTATGAATAAGATTGCCAAGGATGCAGGAATTGTTCTGGGTGTTTCCGGCAAGGATCTGAACGAATTGTATGACACAGTTGCAGCTATTGAGAAGCTTGGCAACAAGAACCTGGTAGTAGACGTGACAGGCGCTTCCATTAAGGAAACCTTCAAGAACGCTGTTCTTGTACGCCGTGCAGCTCTGAAGGATCAGAACAGAACCTTCGGATATCCTTCTATCGTGGATACCACAGGTATCGCAGCTGAGGATAAATATATGCAGGCAGCTCTGCTGTCCCTGTTCACCATGAGATATGGTTCCATTATTGTAGTAGACCAGATGACCTATGCAGAAGCACTGCCTCTGTACGGACTGCGTCAGAACGTGTTCACTGACCCACAGAAGCCAATGAAGGTAAATCCTGGCATCTATCCGCTTAATGGTGCAGATGAGAATTCCGTTGTTCTGACTACAGTAGACTTTGCTCTTACATACTTTGTTGTATCCGGCGAGCTGGAACGCTCCGGCGTACCGTGCAACCTGACCATCAGCGATGCAGGCGGACTGTCTGTTCTGACCTCCTGGGCAGCAGGCAAGTTCTCCGGAAACACCATCTCCAAGTTTATCCAGACAGAGGTGGAGCCAAAGGTAAAGAGCAGAAAGCTGGTTATTCCTGGCAAGGTAGCTGTATTAAAGGGCGACCTCGAGGCAAAGCTCCCGGGATGGGAAATCATCGTGGGACCAAGAGAAGCCGTACAGCTTGTGAAATTCATGAAGGATCTTCAGGCATAAAAAAATGGCGGAGTGTGGGCTGCGAGTGCAGTCCCACATTCCTGAAGAAAGCAGAGCGCGCCAAGAGCGCCTCTGGCTGCTTCTGACAGCAGGAGGCTGCGCGCGGCGCCGCTTTATATAAAAACAATAAAGGAGAACAAGACTATGGCAAAATTTGTAACAATCGGAGAAAGAATTCACTGCATTTCTCCAGTCATCCGTGATGCTATGGCTACCAGAAATCCAGCTCCTATCTTAAAGAGAGCAAAAGAGCAGCTCGATGCAGGCGCTACCTACCTGGATGTAAACATCGGACCTGCTGAGAACGATGGAGAAGACCTGATGAAATGGGCTGTACAGCTCCTTCAGTCAGAATTTGACAATGTTCCTCTTGCACTGGATACAGCAAATAAGAAGGCTATTGAGGCTGGTATTTCTGTATACAACAGAGCAAAGGGAAAACCGATTGTAAACTCTGCAGATGCAGGCGGAAGAATCGAAAATATTGATCTGGCTGCTGCCAATGATGCTATTGTAATTGCTCTGTGCTCTGCAGAGGGTATTGCCGCTGACAATGACGAGCGTATGATGCACTGCCAGAATATGCTGGAGAGAGGCATGATGCTCGGAATGGATCCTTCTGATCTGTGGTTTGATCCGCTGTTTTTGGTTGTAAAGGGAATGCAGGACAAGCAGATGGAGGTTCTGGAAGCAATCAAGATGTTCTCTGATATGGGACTGAACTCCACCGGCGGACTTTCCAACAATTCCAATGGTATGCCAAAGCACATCCGTCCGATTATGGATTCTGCTCTGGTTGCTATGGCTATGATGCAGGGTCTGACCTCAGCCATCGTAAATCCATGTGATTTAAGACTGATGGAAACCATTAAGTCCTGCGATATCTTTAAGAGCAATACCTTATATGCAGATTCCTATCTGGAAATCTAATCGTATAAGTGATGACCAAGGGGATTTGGGCGCAGTCCCAAATCCCTTTTTTACACAGTGAAAGGTGGTTTCCTATGTTTAAGGTAACGTTTGCATTTGAAGATGGAAGCGCAGTGGAAACATATGCAAATGCAGGAGATAATCTTCTGGAAATTGCCAGAGATGCAAATGTGGCGATTGACGCCCCCTGCTCAGGCAATGCTTCCTGCGGAAAATGCCGGGTGCAGTTAAAAAGCGGAGAGCTGGACTCCAAGAAAACTCTTCATATTTCAGAGGAAGAGTACAGCGGAGGTTGGAGACTGGCATGTGTCAGCAAGATTTGTGCGGACGTGACGGTTCTGGTGCCAGATATTGCATCAGCATATAAGAGCCGTATGAAGGTTGCGGATTTAAGCTCCAAAGAGGAAATAGCTATTTTTGAAAAAGCAAAGACAAGTATTGAGCTGGCAGGTATCGAGCTGCGGAACAGTCTGGACATTGTGGACGTCTTTATGGATGAGCCAAGTCTGGACGATACCATGCCGGATAATGAGAGGCTGACCAGAGCCCTCAGAAAATATCTGAATATTTCAAGAGTCCGCATTCCCTATGCAGTACTGAAAAAGCTGCCCGGAACCTTGAGAGAAAATCATTTCAAGGTAAAATGTGTGATACGCACCACACCGAACGATATGTTTGTGTACGACATTTTTGGGGCAGACCACGAGGTAGTAGTTGCAGGACTTGCAGTAGATATCGGAACAACCACAGTGTCAGCGGTTCTTCTCAATATGGAAACAGGAGAGATTCTGGCAAAGGGCTCTTCTGGAAATGGACAGATTCGCTATGGGGCAGATGTCATTAATCGTATTATTGAACAGCAGAAGCCTGGAGGAAAAAGAAAGCTTCAGGATGCAGTCATCAAAGAAACCATCAACCCCATGATTCACGAAATGTGCAGAGAAGCGAAGCTTCCCAAAAATCAGATTTATAGGATGTGTGTGGCGTCCAATACAACAATGAATCATTTGTTTGCAGGAATTGATGCAGATCCGCTTCGGATGGAACCCTATATTCCTGCATTCTTCAAAACCAATTCCCTGTTTGCGTCAGATGTGGGAATTGATATTAATAAAGATGCTCATATTATTGTGGCTCCAAACATTGGAAGCTATGTAGGCGGCGACATCACTGCCGGAACATTGGTGAGCATGATTTGGAACAAGCCGGAATTTTCTCTGTTCATTGACCTTGGAACCAATGGAGAGCTGGTGTTTGGAAACTCTGACTTTATGATGAGCTGCGCCTGCTCGGCTGGGCCTGCCTTTGAGGGCGGCGATATCAGCTGCGGTATGCGCGCCACGGACGGAGCGATTGAGGCCTGTACCATTGACCGGGAAACCATGGAACCAAGCTACAGAGTAATTGGCGATCAAGAAACAAAGCCCGTAGGAATGTGCGGCTCTGGTATCATTGACGTTATCAGCGAGCTGTTCCTTAGCGGAATCATCAATCCAAAAGGAAAATTCGTGCGGGAGGGAAGACGTGTCCGCCATGATAAATACGGAATGGGAAGCTATGTTCTTGCCTTTGAAGAGGAATCTGGCTCTGTTAAGGATGTGGAAATTACAGAGGTTGACATTGACAATTTTATGCGCGCAAAGGGCGCTATTTTCTCAGCAATCCGCACCATGCTTTCTTCCCTGGATTTTGATGTATCCATGATTGACGATGTATATGTAGCCGGAGGAATCGGAAGCGGAATCAATATGCAGAATGCTGTGAATATTGGTATGTTCCCTGACATTCCGCTGGAGAAATTCCACTATATCGGAAACTCTTCCTTAAGCGGCGCTTATGCAATGCTGCTCTCCACAAAGGCAGAGAAGAAGACCTATGAGCTGGCCAGCAATATGACCTATCTGGAGCTTTCCACGGTTCCTACCTATATGGACGAATTTGTGGGAGCCTGCTTCCTTCCTCATACAGACACCACTCTCTTCCCGTCTGTGATGGAGAAGCTATAAAAATGAAAAAGATACTGAGGTGACAGCATGTCTTTTCAATTGGAATATGACAAGGATAATCTGGAGCGCAGACCATGGGAGCATTATATGGAACTCTTTCGGTCGGCAGACCCTGAAGAAATCTCTGGGCGTACTGGATTTCCCTATGATAGAGAAACACAGAATTTTACTATAAGCTTTATGGGAACTTCCTATCAGGTTCATTTCCCGGATTTTGAGGTTTCTCATACAGGGGGAGCTTGTGGCTTTTATCCTCTGGAGGAGATTCTGAAGGCAAAGATTCTGGTAATCCGCTATCTTCTGGAGGCCTCACATGTGGTCTCCACAGGAAAATTTCTGACCTACCGGGAGACTCCCTGGGGCGATGTATATCTTCGGCAGTTTAATGGCAGATGCATTCTTCGTCTGGCCTACAGCTATGGAAACAAGCAGAAGACTTTTCAGCGGATTCTCGAAGAAATGGGAGCTTTGCCTGTGAAATTCGGAGATATTGCCTATGAAATAGAGCTTCTTCCTGATTTTCGGGTGCGCCTGATTCTCTGGGAGGGAGACGACGAGTTTCCGCCGTCAGCTCAGATTTTGTTTTCTGATAATTTTCCTGCATGCTTTCAGGCAGAAGACATGGCTGTGACAGGAGATGTGATTATCGGGACTCTGAAGGCAGTGGAAAAGCTTACTGCGCTGTGAGGGCAAAAGCCCTGTACAGAGAAAAATGATGAAGCAAGCAGGGAGACCTGTTGCGATACATGAACAATCCTATTGCGGATAGAAAAAAAGGAGGTAATTTCTATGGGATTTAAAACTGACATCGAAATTGCACAGGAGTGCACGATGCTGCCGATTACAGAAATCGCAGCAAAAGCAGGTATTGAGGACAAATATC
>JAUNOP010000060.1 GCA_030537135.1 Eubacteriales bacterium
GTCTTTCCACAGAACCGGAAATGAAGTTCTTTACATAGATCAGGTTCGGTTTCCCCAGTCCCTGTCGCTTGCGTTCTATCAAACCGCATTTCTTTTCCAGCTCATCCAGCAGCTTCACCGCTTTCTTTTCGGCACAGCCTAACGCTCCTTTGATTTCTTCAATCGTGAAGATGATATAGACACGGCCTTCCTCGTCCAGCCAATTGTTCCGGGCTGAGAGGTTCATGCGGTCAAGCAGAATACCGTAAAGCAGCTTGGCATCGGTTGATACATTCCAGAAGCAATCCTCGGTGAATAGCACCTTTGGAACACGGTAGAATGTGAACATCTCCGCTTGCTGACCATAGAAATAATCATACGTCACTCATCCTCACCACCTCTTTCTGCGGGAAATACTCTTTTTTCAGAGGGGTTCTGCGGAAAGTCGTATCCTTCAGCTTGTACGGACATCGGACAAAAAAGCAGAAGCGGTACTTCCATCGGGGTTGATAATACTCGCAGTCTTTGCAGCATTTTGGCTTGTCACGGCGATTGCGTTCATACTCATACATATCAACGCACCCCCACTTCCTTCATAATCTTCCTGGTACACCAGCCGATGCAGGGATGATCCCGCCCATAAGGACAACCTTCACATTCCGACTTCGGCTTTGGGGGTACGGAGATTAAGTAGTAACAATTTTCTTCGCTCAGACAGCAGCCCGTTTTATTGTTTTTCCAGAAATGGCAGTAACAGCAGTCGTTTGGCTTGTCTGGGGAATAGAAGATCTTACTCAAAAATCAAACCTCCAATCTTTCAGATTTACCCATGAATTTTGGGCATAAAAAAAGAGCGTCTATCCATCCCCGATACAGGGGCAAATAGACGCTCTATGTACATGGTAATATTCAATTTTATTTCTTATAACGGCTTAGCACTCGGAACATCCGCCTTTTGTATTAGCAAGGTTTTTAGCACGATTTTTCGCCTAATTAGCTGGAAGGGCCTTTTCATTAGCAAAAACGGCCCTTTTTCTGCTAATGATTAGCAGAAATTTTTGTCTTATCACAGCAGTTCGATTTTTTAGGGCTTGTCAAAAATCAGAATTTGAAGTAAAATTTGAAAACATTATTTCGTCTCAGCAATCACACTGGAATTTGTTAAAAAAAGCCGAAAACCCTTGAAAACAAAGGCTTTCGGCGTTGTTAGCTGGCGTCCCAAAGAGGACTTGAACCTCCGACCCCACGCTTAGGAGGCGTGTGCTCTATCCAACTGAGCTATTGGGACGTATTTAATTTTTTTGTCAGCCTCCGTAATTATCGGACTCAGCTCCCAACTTAGGTTTTTCCAAGGTGAGCGTTGTAACGTAACCTTAGGAGCCGGCCGTTGTTTCCTTGCAAGGCGCTTAGTGACATCTTTGTACTCTGTGGATTAAGGTTTAAAATTATCTCTTTTTCATTATCATTTAATTCCAAACCTTCTGTAATAGTAATAAGTTTTTGCTTAATTTCTAAAACAGACTCTATGCACCATTCCTTCTTTTCCATCTCAATCGGGTTTATTAATATCCTCTTTGACTCAAGGAACAACAACAAATGTGCAAACATTTCTTTTGTAGAAATACTTTTATTCCAAGAAATTCCTCCAAACGGAAAACTGACTCCATTTATTTCAAATTTCAATATTGCCGCGGCAGATGAAAAGCACTTTTACCATAATCTCTATATCCCTCCATAAGTTTCGAAAATGTTGATTTTGCAAGGGTTTTCGGACTTTCGCTTTTTCTTCAAATTTTCATAAGTCTCTGTAAATCCCTGCAACTACATCATCAAGTGGTGTAGTAAATGGTGTAGTAATTTTAAGATATTACCACCATATCTGCTGCTCATACAGCAATGAAACAACATTCCTGATTCAAACATTTTATACCTCCTCGTATTCTATATAATAATCACCATATCTTCTTCAGCCTGGACATAGAATCAGTCATTTGGCTCTTAGTAGCCTCTTATTACCACCCCAGCAACAACCGTTTATCTCATCACCTTATTCAAAAGGCTCTGATAGCTGTCCACAACATCATATACAACACAGTCACTGCTGATAGCCTTGAAATGTTCACGAGCACAATGAATCTTGGATTCCTCAATCAGACGCAGCTGCATAGAAGACATAGATCCCTTGGTTTCAGCCACAAAATAAATGTGCTTTACCTTTCCCTCATAGAAAGCGATCGCCCAGTCTGGGTTATAGTGTCCTATCGGGGTCGAGATATAGAATCCATCCGGCAGCTTCACATATACGGCCACATCCGTATTGGTATCCAGTTCGGTAGCAAAGTCGCGTTCATTGGTGGAATCAAAAACAATATGATCATACAAATGCTTCTTTGCTTTCATTGCATTGACGCCCAGCTTGCCCTTAATGGTCGAATCAGTAAATACCTCCGTACCGTAGCGCTCATCCAACACATCGTAAGTAATGTGCTGGATAATGGCAGTTGCCTTTTCATCATTAATGAGCGCAGCTGCCTTGATGATGAACTCTTCCGGATTATCTTTGAACTGATCAAAGACAGACTTTTGGATACCACGCAGGATAGCAATAACATCTTTACGGGTCAGCTTTGTCTCTTCCACCAGCTTGCCAACCAAATCGTATTTCACACTGCTGTTAGCGAAAGTCCGTGTCTGCGTACCGTAAGAAGCAGAAGTCTCCTTTACGAAGGCAGCTCCAGATTCCAAGGCTTCTTTCGATTTGATCTCTTCCATGGCGCCTAATTCAACCTTAAAGAAAATCTCAGAGACTCGCAGCTTAGCATCCAGAGAAGCAATAGCCTTCTGAACCAGTTCATCGGTATCAAAGTCTACGATATAAACAGACTTTGCATTGATCTTTGACCAGAGAGCCTTGAACTCAGGCATAGCAAGTTTTTCTTCATCAACCTGAAGCTCAACATTATTGCTGCGGGCATTTTCAGGCTGCATTGCCTTCGGGTCGTAAATGGAGTCGATAATTTCCACAACGGAGGCTGCGGAATCAGCCACTTCTTCAGCAACCTGTAAAGTACCATTGGCTTTGTCTTCGTAGTATTTATCGGTCAATGCACCCTTCTTGTCGATGTAGCGATTAATGGTCAAATCATACATGATAGCGTTAGCAGTATCCTTATCAACTACCTGCTCATGACCGTCAGAGTCCTTGATGACCTTTCCAGCAAACAGATCAACTGTAATAGCACGAGGACGATCTGCCACAGCCTCTGCGATTTCACTCTGCAAACCCTTCGCAAAGGAATCATAGCTTTCACTGGCAATGACAGTCAGAACATTGATATTATGAACATCATTGCCCAGGACATTCGCATCCTGGCGTTCACCATCCTGATTGACGCACAAACGCAGGCCACGACCAACCTCCTGGCGCTTGCGAACATCACTGCCACTCTGCTTCAGAGTACAAATCTGGAAAACATTCGGGTTATCCCAGCCCTCACGCAGCGCTGAGTGAGAGAAGATAAAACGAACTGGTGAGCGCTTCGGGTCTCTGTCCAAAAGCAACTCCTTGTTCTTCATAATCAAGTCGTATGCGTCAACATCATCTGTTGTGGTTTCTTTACGGCCAACCTTACTGTTGACCATCCTGCCCTTCTTATCAATAGAAAAATAACCAGCGTGAGTAGACTCCGCAGAAATAGAAGCCAGGTAACGAAAATACGCATCCTCTCCAATACCCATCTGCAGATTTTCCACGATGTCGCGGTACTCTTCTTCAAACATATCTGCAAAGATACCATTGCCCGGTTCTCTGGCTGCATCATACTGTTTATAATGGGCAACCTCATCGATGAAGAACAGAGAAAGGACTTTGATGCCCTTGTAGTACAGCTGGCGTTCTCTCTCGATGTGGGATAGAATCGTTTCACGAATCTGAATACGGCGCAGCTGCTCCTCGCTGACTTTGCCAATCACATCACCGGCATAGATTTTGATACCGTTCAGGAACTCCACAGAGTCATCACGGCCATCAATCGACTTTACCACAAAGTTGTTGCGGTATTCTTCCATGCCATTGGACTGGTCGTAGAGGTTAAAACCAATCCCAACAGTCTTGGTGACTTTCCGAATGCCAGAGGCAGCCTTAAAGTCGAACTGAATGGTTGCAGTCGGATCAGTCTTGGACAGGTTGATGCTTTGCAAATAGACATAGCTTTCCGTAGCCGTGCTGCCGGATTCTGTAATACCCTTAACAGCAATCTTCTTAACAAGACGCTTGTTATACGCTTCCATAGCATCCAGGCGATAGATCATGTTGTAGATGCTGTCAGCCTTATGAGTTGCGGAATAACGCAGTGTCATCAGCGGATGGAACTCGCGCAGGCGCTCCTTTGTCTGCTTGCCCTCGACAGACTGCGGCTCATCAATGATAAGAACCGAATTGGTCTTCGCAATGATGTCAATTGGGCGGCGAGAACGAAATTCGTCCAGCTTCATGTAGATACGACGCGCATCTTTACCCCTGGCATTAAACGCTTGCGAGTTAATAATCATGACATTGATAGAGCTGTCAGACGCAAAGCGGTCGATTTCCGTAAGCTGGGCAGAATTATAGATAAAGAAGCGAATCTTTTTTCCATACTCTTCAGCAAAGTGTTCCTGCGTCACCTCAAAGGACTTGTAGACACTCTCACGAATGGCGATGCTCGGCACCACGACAATGAATTTGCTCCAGCCATAGTGCTTATTCAGTTCAAACATGGTCTTGATGTAGGTATAGGTCTTACCAACACCTGTTTCCATTTCGATCGTCAGATTGTAACCTTCACCCTCCAATTTCTGAGAGGGTGTAATTTGATAAGCTCTTTGTATTTTCTGAATCTGTTCCAAGATAATGCGATTGGACAGCTCTGGCACAAGCGGCTGGTTGCTCCAACCGGTGAAGTCTTCTTCCTCATTCATGCCGATCTGAAAAGTACCGGTGCCTCTGTCCATCATATAAGTCGGAGTTAAGTAAGGCTGTCCGGCAAAGACATCTACCACAGCCTTTGCAGCATCTGCCTGGAACTTCTGGTGCTTAAATTGAAGTTTCATTCATCCTCTCCTCCGGTTTCTTCTTCTATCCACTGTTTCAATTTCTTTTGAAGCTCTTTCTTGTCCGGCAGATAGAGATTATATTCGGAAGCATATACGTTGCTGTTCTCCGGAAGCGTTATCTCTACAAGTGCATCATTTTTTTCCTTACACAACAGAATGCCGATAGTCGGATTTTCTTCTGGTAGCTTCTGATAGCGGTCATAGTAATTAACATACATCTGCATTTGTCCCAAATCCTGATGGGTTAGCTTGTCAATCTTCAGGTCAATCAGGACATAGCATCGGAGCAGACGGTTGTAGAAGACTAAATCCACATAATAATTGTCCTCATCGAGTGTGAACCGTTTCTGACGTGCTTCAAATAGATAGCCCTTGCCAAGCTCCAGCAGAAACTTCTGCAATTTATCAATCAAGGCAGATTCCAGGTCAGTCTCAGAATATGCCGCCTTTTCTTCTAATCCCAGGAACTCCAAGACAGTTGGCTGCTTCACAATGTCAGAAGGCTTCGTTATAACCAATCCTTCCGATGCAAGGCGCATTACTTCGTCCTTATCACGACTCAGTGCCAAACGCTCATACAAGCTGGAATTATACTGGCGCTGCAAAACGCGGATGCTCCAACCAGAGGCAGCAGCTTCAATCTCATAAAATCTGCGTTCTTCTTTGTTTTTGATTCGCATTAACTGTAAATAATGCGACCATGGCAGGACGAACGGGACGCTTTCTTCAAATTCCCGAAACACTGCTTCGGATTTCTCAACGGCAAATTTCCGAAACACTGTTTCGGAAATTCGCTCCTGGTAATTCAGGTAAAATTTTCTTGCGTTTTCAAGCGTATCAACAGAAAAGCCTCGTCCAAATTGTTTTGTCAGAGCAGCAGAAAGGGTTTTGATGACTCGCTTTCCATACTGCGCACGATCTTTGCCGTGCTGCTGCTCTTCCACGATCCAGCGGCCAAGAGAATAGTAAGTCATAAGCTGTACCAGATTGACCTGCTTTGCAGCAACCCTGCGGGCATACTCCATCAAGTCGATGGCATTCTGGCACAGCACTGTCATCTCAGGAGAGAGATTTTCTGGCTGCTTTGAAATGAAGCTCTTATCCTTTTCCATAATCATCCCTCTCATCAAATGACTTTCACTCTGGTATCCGGTGCAAGCAGTTTGAAGATTTCTGTAATATTGATCTTGGCAGGACTGTTTGCAAAGCTGCTGTCGCGGAATACCGCACGAAGCGGCTGACGCTTGGCGATTTCCTTGACCACGCTGTCCGGCACATTCTCATTGAAGCAGGCAATCAAGTCGCCGTCGTTGTAGGTGTGAACAATGCATCCGTTGATCTGCTCAGAAAAATACGGCAGTGACAGCGGCAGACCCCAGTCAATGAGGCAGCCGAACAACAGGTCGAGGTCAGTACGGTCCTCCTTGATATTGGATTCCAGACCGGCAAGCAAGCCCTGACTGTAGTCATCGGGGGCATAGTAGACGTCCTTCATGTTGGTGTCGTCCAGTTTGAGGACACGGAAGCCGACATCGAGTTCTTGCGTTGTCATGGGACTTTCAGACTTGATCTTTTCGCCCGCGCGGCGGATACGTTCCTTGCCGATTTCGCAGATATTCTTGTATCCAGCTTTATACGCTTCGCTCTTTTCGTCGCATTTTTCGGGCAGCTGCACCATGATGAATTTGCGGTGTCCGCCGTCTTCGGCGTTGAGCTGCATCACAGCGTGGGCGGTAGTGGCTGAGCCGGAGAAGAAGTCGAGGACAATAAAATCGGGTTCAGATGCAATCTTCAGCATTCGTTCTACCAATCTTGTAGGTTTAGGAGTATCAAAGGGGACAGCCTCTGGAAACAAAGCTTTCAATTCTTTCTTCCCATCTTGGCTGTGGCCAACATCTTCGTAGTTCCAGATGGTTTGGCAAGCGACACCTTGCTTAACCTCAGTTAAAAATCTTTTTATTGCGGGAACATTGTTTCCATCCTCTCCGAACCATATACGATTATCGGCAATCATTTCAGCCATCACCTTTTCGGTGTAAAGCCAACAACGTCCACTTGGGAGATGATGTTCCTTTCCGTTGGGCGCTTTCAAAACATAAAACTGGCTTTTTGTTCCATGTCCTCCTTGGGCAGTAGAATTCTCTGCCTTCCATGGACCACGCGGGTCATTATCTCTGTTTGTATATCTGGCATTCATCTCATCGGTCCGTTCAAGGAGTTGCGGATGCCACAACATTTTGTTTTTTGCATACACCAGAACAAAATCATGATTCTCGGAAAACCATTGAACAGCATTTTGGGGACTATATCGCTTTTCCCAGATAACAGTATTTATAAAATTACATGTGCCAAAAATGTCATCACATATTTTCTTGAGATTCCCCTGTTCAACATCATCGATGCTGATAAAGATAACCCCATCATCTGTCAGCAGATTTCTTGCCAACATCAGCCGGGAATAGATCATGCTGCACCAGTCAGAATGAAAGCGTCCGTTGGTGTCGGTGTTCTTAAACAAGCGGTCGCCGTCCTCATCGTACATTCCCATCTGCTGATTTTCTTCTTTCTGCGAACGCATGAAATCGTCGGCATAGATGAAGTCGTTGCCAGTGTTGTACGGTGGGTCGATATAGATCATCTTCACCTTGCCGAGATAACTCTCCTGCAAGAGTTTCAAAACATCCAGATTGTCGCCCTCGATGTAGAGGTTTTCGGTGGTGTCCCAGTTCTTGCTTTCTTCCACACAGGGGCGTAGCGTCTTGCGGATGGACTTGTTGGCCTCTACGATAGCCGCCTTCTTGCCCACCCATGTAAATTCATACCGCTCATCGCCCTCCACCACATCGGGAGAGAGCATCTGTTTCAGCAGCTCAAAGTTGATTGCCTTCTTAGGCTTGCCATTTTCATCAACCGTCTCGGTGACGCAGTTAGGGAACAATGCCCCGATCCGCTCCACATTCTGAGCGGTTATATCCAGAGATTCCATTCTCATCTTGTCCATTAGAATTTTCCTCCTCATCATCTTGCTGGGCATCGCCGCTATTCGGCAATGTTCCAAAGTCTATTTCAGACAGCCTTTGCTGTAATTTTGTTACAACAGGGGGAATGTCAATTTTATATGATGCAAACTGCTTTGCAATTTCTCTCATAACCCTTGTTGCTGGAGCTATATCATTCTGCAACGCGGCAATTTTACCGAGATTAGCAATAGCAGCGGTCATTTCGGGTTTCAAAGTGTATTCGCCCAGTGCAAACCGTTCAATCACTTCAATCCTCCATTGATCGGATGCTCGATTTTCTTAGAAATCAGGTCAAATAGTGTTTGCAGCTTCGTGTCGTATTCTGGGGTAATGTCCGCAATCATAAGTGTCAGCAGCTCCAGAATATCTGCATCTGCCTGAAGCTCACCTCTCCATGTACAGTAGTCCATATCAGCAAGATCAATCTTTTCCTTCTTGCCCACAGAGAAGAAATCCGTATTACCGTCATCGATATCAAACTCAGTATCAGACACCTCATACATATCAAGATCGGATACACCACATTTTTCAAAACGATTGATCGTGTCGATAGTTTTGGTAATCAACTCACGAATACGGTTAAGCGTCAGATTGAATGAAAACACAGAGCTTTCCAAGCGCTTCAGTAGATTGATACTCATAAGTCTGCGGATACCTTGCTCACGACCACGCTGGGTAAGATTGATGCCCTTGTTGTGCGTCAAATCCATGTACTTATCGAGCTTGCTTGGGAAGACTGAAACATCCTGCTCTTTTCTTTCAAGGTTTTCTCAGTTATAAAAGTCGGTGAGGTGAAGATGAAACGGAACTCATCCACACCTTCTTACTATTTTTTTAATTCTTTATATGCATACATGGAAAAGCAGGCAGCTGCAACGGGTACCTTGCTTCCTTTTGCAATAGTAGCGGCCATATCGTCACGCACAATTTCAGAAATATTATCAAAGATTCTCATGCGTATGCTGCCTCCTTAAACCTTATTATTTCAAAGCTTCGGAACTGCTTTTGCTTTTGTTCTTCAGATATTTTCCCGATTTAATGCGAGCATCAGCTGGCTTTTCTGCATTCTCAGGTATGATCCATGAGTAGCCAATCTTTTTAGCACCAGGGATTCTATCTGTTGAACACAAGGTTTGAATTCTTCTTTTTGAAATTCCCCATTTTTCTGATGTTTGTTTAATAGATAAGTATTCCATAGTCAACCCCATTCCTTGTGTTGCAATCTACCCTCAGCAGGGTATAAAAATCAAGGATATTATACTCCAAAATGCGAATAAAATCAATCTGCATCTCATAGTTCAGCAGGGTTGTTTCATGAAGCATTCCCCAACTATTATTTATTATAAAGATGATATCATTCCGTCCGAGAACCGGATTGACGACTACCTTCTTTGCTTCCGGCACTAACCAGTCAGGACAGGTAGGCATTCTCTTTGCCGGAGCTGGCTCTTTTGTATTCAGTTTTCTTTTTTTTCTTAACCGCTGTAGGCTTTGGCTTTCTTCCTGCCATCGGAATCCCCTCCTTCCCTAATTCCTTGCAAAATAAAAGGACCATGTATCTCTACACAATCCCTATTACTAATTTTATGTATTTACATCCAACTTTTTGTTTCTTTACTCCATGTCTGCTCAAAAGAATTATTGTTGTGAATTGAATCCACGATGGGTAAAGGTCTCTACAATCGCATTCTTTAATTCTACGCCATTAAGATCATATCTGTCAGCCAAAACATAGATATCATAGAAATCCTTATATCTACCATTTGCAAGGTCCAAAGAAACAAAAGCCTCAAACTTTTCTGCTATGACGGAATAAATCGAACAGGCATATACCTTCGGAACCTCCATGTCCAGCAGAACCGGGAACTCCATTTTCATTCTATTTTTTGTTCAGTTTTATCAGGATCCCCTGGTCAACCATCTGATTGATTTTATAATATGAAAAACCTTTATCTTTCAGCTCTTGAACTGAAAAAATCATTTGGTCATTGGAAATCTGTGCTGTCTTTGTCATATTACTCACCTCAATTCCAGTATATCCAAATTCGTGGTAATTATTTAAACAATTTTCGGCACTTTATCGTTTTGCCGAATTTCATTTAAATTATAGTAACTATTTCACGATTTATCAATGGATTTTCAGTGAGCTGTCCCCATCTTTCATTTCGCGACTGCACACGCAGCACCCACCGTTTTATAGGAGATAGGTCTGTAGAGATTTACATACCCCCACCTTATCCCCATCGATCCCCACGCTTCGCATGAATCTGTGAATGACAGGACTTACGCAACGCAATCAGGTTGCTCTGATCATGTGTGCCACTTTCACTCAATTTGTAACAACACTGTTGTCTATCATAACATTACCTGTTATCTGCATGATATACTAACTGAAATATAATTGGTGCCCAAAGTGTCACAGGCAGCGATAGCAACAACCGTCGGCACTATCATCAAAAGGGGCATCAAAAGTGGAAGGAATCAGAGATTGGAACTTGCAGGATCACTCCGAAAATGTTATTATGAACATCAATAGTAAAAGAGGCGTTCTTAAGTTACCCCTGTGGTACGGTTTCACCGTATGGTAGCTTAAAGCAACGCCTCTTTATTTTTTTGGAGGACAGAAAATGAACAAAGAAAATTTTTCGTCTTGGCTCACTTATAATGGCAGCAATATCTGTTGTTTTGTCCACTGTTATTATTGCTTTCGGAAAAACGCTTCTTTCCATATTCGGCCTGGGTGCAGAAGCTGTGTCCATCGGTGAAAGATTCTTCAAAACCATCGCAATGTTCTATATTTTCAACGGACTGAGCATGAGCATCCGGGGATATTTAGAGGGAATATCAGGTCAGTCGGCATACGGCGGTTCAACATAATTTCAAAGCATGACGCTCATTATAATAGTCAAGACAGCTTACAAGTCCTGCTCTTCCTAACACGTCTTTAGAGATTACTCTGCTGACACACGTTTTGGTGGCAACCCAATAATAGCGGTCGCCACAATACGCTATTAACCTTGCGAGGTCTTTTCCAATCCCCAGCTTCTGCAATCCCCATTGTCGCTTCTTCGGCACTTTCCACTGTTTCCAGATGATAATTCTGAGTCTTGTTCTTAGATGTGCGTCAATCTCTGTCATTGTTGTCTTCATGGAACCAAGAGCATAGTAGTTAATCCAGCCTCTCGTCACCTGATTGATTTTCTCAATCTTCTCCGTGACTGCACCCGGTATTCTTCTACAAGTCAGTTCCTTCCGTTTGCTTTTGAGTTTCTTCACAGAATCCTGATGTGGTCTGCATTTCCATTCTTTTGCATTGCTGTCCCTATAGAATCCGAAACCAATCAAAAAACTCCAAAAAGTAGTAAGGGAATCCCCTTCTACCCTCTAAAGGACAGTCGATCCAAGTTTTACCGTAAAAAACCGAAAAATGACAAAAAAATATTAATAAAATCAACAAAAAGCCTGCAAATATCTGAATTGAATCATGTAACAATAGGGTATCCTAATAAATGAATAAGGTTAAAAACTCTATTATAAATACCATTTGTTTGTTTTATATCACTATTTCGTCTCTGTTGCCGGCTTATCTTTATCTGTTTCGGTCTTTTTGTCAGCCTGTTCGTTTTTATCCGTCTCGGCTTTTTTGTCAGCCTTGCTCTCTGTCTCAGCTTTCTGCGCAGCTTCGCGTAAAACAACGGTGTCCTTTTCAATCTGCTCCCAGCAGTAATGGAATAAATCTGTTTCTTCTTTTCATTATCGTATCAAATCCTTTCTTATTATAATTTATTTTCAAAAGCTGCTGTCTTGCTTTTGATAAGATTATAATAATCGTGAATTCTTATCATATCCTAAACTGTTTCTTAACGAATCTAAATTGTACTTCTTTATCAGATTTATCCTGCTCCGGGGCATTGTATACCTGAATACTCATTCAAATATTCTTTTTATCACGATGATATCACGTCCACACAGGGTAAAAGCAGCTCAATACGAAAGATCTCATATTCCTGCGTAGCACGGCAGTTTCCCCCCAGTATACATGGCGTTGCGGATAACAACTCTACAAAAGGCATGGAATGTGTACTCGATATGCTCCTTGTATTCTTCTGTACAGGTCATGCAAATTCCCCCTTTCCTCCATAAAGGGTTGTGGTTGGTTGACAGTTACATTTTTATGATGTGAGCGGCGGCACGATTTCCGTGTGGACAATCTCGCTTTTAGGGAATCTTTCAAAGATTTCCTGCTCGGTAGTGCTGCCGGTAGGCGGCAGATATTTAGTTGCTATGAATTATTTTTTCTGATAAAAGGCTTCTATCGCCTGTCCGATAAACTCGGTTGTTCCTTCCCCATAGACTTTGTCCTGTGCTGCCTGAATTTCCTTATTTGTGCGATAGGCGGTAGCTATTTCAAGCATCATAGAAGTAGCGTCAGGCAGTTGGTACATCTGTTTTGTCACAAAATCATATTCTCCAACTAACTCCTTTACTTCAAAGGAATTTACGTCATGCCCTTTCTTTTCTGCCAGTTTCTTAATAATCGCTCCAAGCCGTTTCTGATAAGCCGTAAAAATTTCTGTATTCCCCGGATTTTTAACTGCTTCTAATGCTTTATCTTTACTGCCATACCACTCCACGATTTTCTGATAGTTTTTCTGAACGGCTTCAGTAGAAGCATTTTCAAGGAATTTCTTCTTCCATTCTTCCATGCTGCCATAATACTCAATGAAAAGTGCCTTCTGTCCCTCGCTCATATTCGCGGCCATAGAGTTATACATATCCTCTAACTCTGTCTTGCTGAATACTTCAAAGTCCATTGTATTATCTCCTTTCAAAACACTGTCAATGCTGGAAATTAAACGCTCCATGCGTTCTTTCTTTGCCACCAGCATTTTTCTCTGCATTTGCAAAATCTGGTTTCTTTCAAGCGCCGGATTTTCCATGACAGCTTTGATTTCTTTCAATGAAATGTCAAATTCACGGAAAAACAAAATTTGCTGTAATGTTTCCAATGCCTTATCGTCATAAAGCCGGTATCCCGCTTCACTTTTATCTGTCGGCTTTAACAGCCCGATTTCATCATAATAGTGGAGCGTGCGCACGCTGATACCTGTTAAATCTGATATTTCCTTTACCGTCCTCATAGCTGCCTGCCTCCTGCTCTTGATATATTCACTTTAATCTATGACGCTCCGTGAGGGTCAATAGGTAATTTGAAATTTTTTTGAGTATATCACGTTTCGGAAGATACCGGAAGAAACATTGGCAGATTCATCAAACTTGCCGCTCTGGAAGCCATTATGACCGTTCCCGGTCTGGCTTTTTTTTCTTGGAACGGGGCGTTTTCTTCCTCGTCTGCCTGTCACAAATGACCGGCACGATTTCCCGAAGATGACCGCCCGATTCTTTTGGCAGCCATAGAAGCAAAGGCCGATGTTTTATTGACCGGCGATAAAGATTTTTTAGAATCCGGCGTGAAAAATCCAATGATTATGACACCGACTGAATTTCTCCAATACTGAAACGGCGCGGAGCTGGGAACCTGTGAGACGGTTTCCAGCTCCGCATTTTTACATCTGCTCAACCTCATTTTTCAGCATACGCTTGTTCTTGTCGCTCATGGTTTCCTTAATTGCCTCCGGCCTATTTTCTCAGTATTACCAGCTTATTGGAGATGTTTCTGACAGGCCGTATTCGCCCAAGCACATGATATATCGGGTACAGCTCCTTCAGCCCTTCCACCAGGCTTACATCCTTTATCCAAGTCAGTTCCGGCGACATACGCTCCAGCTCCTTGCCGTTTTTCAGACCCCAGGTAAAGCGAGCCTTACTGGCTTCGATGGATTTCTCCTTCATATGCCGCATGATGAAGGGATTCATGGTCTCCATGATGATCTCCGCATGCTTAAACCGGCTGCAGATGATGGAAAGAATCTTCCTTACATCTGTCTCGGTCAGGTACATGACCAGACCCTCGATCACCACAAGCACTCTGCCCGTCGGATCCTCGATTTCTGACGCCCAGCTTTCATCCATGGCTGATTTGGCAATTGTAGATATACGCCCCTGCTCATACAGAAAGCGCCGCCGGATCTCAATAACCTCCGGCAGATCCAGGTTGTACCAGCGAACCTGTCCATTATCCAGTCGATAGACCCGTGTATCCAGACCGCAGGCGATATTAACAACGGTTACATCCAGATTCTCCTCTAAGAAAGCGCCCACCATCCGATCCAGCAAAATGGTGCGGGCGATGACGCCGCTGCTCATGGCCGCATCCTTCTCCGCTTTGGAGAAATCATAGTCCAACTGCTTTACAATCTCTATGGCCTTTTTGTCATAGAATTTGTGGTCTCTCTTCTGAGAATGAGCTGCCCGGGCAAACAATGTCTGCAGCATAGTCTCCGGCACGCCCTGAATATTTACTTTTTCCATGTTCCTCATCCTTCTTTTTCTGGGATTATAGAATGCAGCGTTTTCCTCGATGGCGAACACTCCACAATACCATAATCGCAAACCAGATCAACATACTCTCACTCATCAGACCGTTGGTAAAGAAATGCCAGCGCCATGGCAAGGGCATTCCGCCAGGGGGCGATAGCCGCTGCACCCACTGTCAGCCAGGATATACTTCCCATATACATCGTGTCCCCATAGATCATCAGCCAATCGCCGGCGCCGAAGCAGAAACATCCAAGGATACCGCACAGCAGGGAACCGATTATTGTTTTTCGTAAAAGTAAGGTCGTCTTCATGTTTTACCCCTCACCATTTCAAAATACTGTTGGAAAGCTTTTCATCAATATCGATCCGGGTCTGTTTGCACGCTTTCGGGTACTGCCGTCCTGCCTTAAACATGAAACGAACCAGCAGTCCAGAACCTGCTGGAAGCATGGTAGTCAGCATGGTCTGGGGAAACACGAAATGCGTACCATGCTCATAGAGCAGCGCTTCCACTTCGCATTCATGTGACCGCGCCTCCAGCCGTTTCATCATCCGGCGTACATATTTGCAGGTGTCCCACAGTACATCATCCTCCGCGCCTACAAAGATGAGCTTCCCCTTGATGTTCTCAACTTTAATCTTTTCCTCTTCCCTGACAGGGTGCCGCCGCTCTGATTCCTCAAACATAGGACGGCTTGCAATTTGATCTCCGCCGGCCTTGGAGTCTGCCATGATCTGCTGCCAGTATTGCGGGTGACGGTAGGCATAAGGCAGATAAGGAAGCGGCTGCCCCTGCCAGGTCACGCTGGAACCATCGGACGGCCACTCCCTTGCGCCATCCTTGTTTCCCTGATAAAAGCCCTCCATAATAAAGTCCGGCGGCGTGAGCGCAATAGTCAGTGTAATCTCCGGGTAAAAAGATGCCGTCACCAACGCCATCATGCCTGTGGTAGAAGCTCCCACAATGCCGATTTTATCATTCCCCCGATCCTTTAAGACACCAATCGCTCTCCCAAACCGTTCCAGAGGATAGTTATGGTGCCCGTAATCCTTCTTGTCCGGTGACATCGCCATCACATTGCATCCACGCTTATGGAGCCATTTCACACCAGATGCCGCCATCCAGTCATCCGAGGAATCCCCCAGCATTGCGATGATCGCCTTTTTGCTGTTGGAGGCTGGGTTTGGGTAGTAGACCCCATAAAATCCATCTCGTTCAGGTTCGAAATATTGCTTTTTCATTCGGTCACCTCACTTTTTACAGATAAAGCAAGCCATGGACTCCACTGTTTCCAAAGCCGCTTGTGTGTACATTTCTGCCAGCCGCTGGCGCAGGCTGTCCGCCGTCTCAAAGGGCGGAGTAAAAAATCCTTTCGGGGTGTAGAGCTTATCGATAAACCAATCGGTGCGGCGGTTCTCACCCCGGATATAGAAGCAGCCGCAGAACATACCGCTGGGCTTTAAGACCCGGAAAATCTCCCGATAAGCCGCCTCTTTGTCCGGAAAGGCGTGAAAGCCGTTCAGGGACAGCACCAGATCAAAGCTGCCGCCGGCGAAGGGAAGCTTGCCCACATCGCCCTGCACAAAGGTTACATTTCCCGGTGCACGGCGCTTTGCCCGTTCCATCATGTCCGGGGAGTAGTCCAAGCATGTGATGTCCGCGTTGGGAAGCATCTGGTAGACCGGCATCGTCAGCACGCCAGTTCCCACCGGCACTTCCAGCAGCTTTCCGGCAAAGTCCTCCGGGATGCCGGACAGCGCACGCTCCAGGTAGCGGTCATTTTTCTCTTTATCCATATTCCAGACCAGCCTGCACACAGCCTTTCCCGGCAGGGTGGAGCAGGTGATCATGCCATCGTAGAAGGTGGCTTCCTTGCCTAGCATTTTGTAGGCATTTTTGATTTCGTCATGTCGGCTCATATCGTTTTCTCCTTATGATAGTGGCAGTCGCAGTGCGGCTCGCCGCTTGCAATGGTAAACTCCCTGGTGAAAATAGTTCCGTGTTTTCAGAGCAGATTCAAATCCTCTTGCTTGACGTATTTTCCAAACCCAATAAACAGGGCGATAAACAGGATGATCGCCCCCAGACTCTTATTGGATGTGCCTATGCCGTGAATTTTATGTACCCGATCAGAAGATCTCCAATCAGGGTCAGAAAAGCGCCAAACACACCAATCAAAAGAAATTTTCTCGCTTTTTGCGTTGTTGTGATCTCCAGCATTTGAATTACTCCTCTCCCAATGCAACAGTCTCTCAGCTGAACTTATACCACAGCGTCCCAAGCCCTGCCTGCACGGCAGA
>JAUNOP010000095.1 GCA_030537135.1 Eubacteriales bacterium
AAATATGAGAATTTACAGCTGAAAATCTTGACATTTTTCTGAAAAATGATATACTGAAAAAAGTTTACTGATTAAAAGCGTTAAACTTCAACGCACAAAAGCGAAACGCAAAAACTACTTTTTGGAGGGAATTTTTATGATTGTAAAGCTGGCACTGTTAATTTTGTTTTTTGGAGTAATGATAGGAGTGGGATTATATTCCAGAAAACATGCTTCAAATGTGAATGATTTTGTTCTCGGCGGCCGCAGTGTGGGTCCCTGGCTCACTGCCTTTGCCTATGGAACTTCATACTTTTCGGCGGTTGTGTTTGTGGGCTATGCCGGACAGTTTGGCTGGAAATATGGAATGTCAGCTACCTGGATTGGAATCGGGAACGCGCTGATCGGAAGCCTGATGGCCTGGGTAATCCTGGGAAGGCGCACTCGTATCATGACGCATCACCTCTCGGCGGCAACCATGCCTGATTTCTTTGGAAAGCGTTTTGACAGCAATGCGCTTCGTATTGCAGCATCTGGCATTGTGTTTGTATTTTTGATTCCCTACACAGCCTCTCTGTATAATGGTCTGTCCCGACTGTTCGGAATGTCCTTTGATATTCCCTATACAGCCTGCGTTATTTTGATGGCAACCCTGACAGGCATCTACGTTATCCTGGGCGGATATATGGCTACTGCTATCAACGATTTTATTCAGGGAATTATTATGATTGTGGGAATTATTGCTGTTATTGGAGCTGTGCTTAACGGTCAGGGAGGATTTATAAATGCTGTGAAAGAGCTGGCGCAGATTCCAAGTGATGTGGAGGTGACTCTGGGACAGCCTGGAGCATTTACTGCCTTTGTGGGACCCGACCCGGTAAACCTTCTGGGCGTAGTTATTCTGACCTCGCTTGGAACCTGGGGACTTCCTCAGATGGTACATAAATTCTATACTATCAGAAATGAGAAGGCAGTAAAGACAGGAACCATCATTTCCACTCTGTTTGCTGTTATAATTTCAGGAGGCTGCTATTTCCTGGGAGGCTTTGCCCGTCTGTTTGACAGCCCGGAGATTTACACAGAGGCAGGAACAGTGGCCTATGATGCAGTTATCCCTGCCATGCTCTCGACTCTGCCGGATCTCCTTATCGGTGTTGTGGTTATTCTTGTTCTGTCCGCTTCTATGTCCACCCTTTCTTCTCTGGTTCTCACTTCCAGCTCTACGCTGACGCTAGACTTTATAAAGGGGAATCTTGTAAAAAAGATGGACGACAGGCAGCAGCTTCTTGTTATGAGAGTTTTGATTGTATTTTTTATTGTGATTTCCGTTATCCTTGCGCTTGACCCACCCACCTTTATCGCACAGCTCATGGGAATTTCCTGGGGAGCCCTGGCAGGAGCCTTTCTTGCGCCGTTTTTGTACGGACTGTTTTGGAAGAAAACCACTCCTGCAGCTGTTTGGGCGAGCTTTATCGCAGGAGTAGGAATCACTGTATCCAATATGTTCCTGAAATTCATTGCCTCCCCGATTAATGCCGGAGCAGCGGCAATGGTTGCAGGTCTTGTGATTGTCCCGGTGGTGAGCCTTATCACTCCGAAAATGAACGAAAAGAAGGTTGACCAGATTTTCAGCTGCTATGATGAGAATGTTTCAGTGAAAAGAAAAGTAGCTCTTCCTGAAAAAGAAGACAGATAGAAGAGAAATATAGAGGAGTTTGGAAAAGAGAAGGAACTGTTTCTGTGGATTTTTGACATGCTCCCTTCCAGGCAGACAGGTGAAACAATAAAAACCTGTCACTTAGGAGGGAGCAAGTTATCCTGGCAGGAGCAGTTCCTTTTTTGAACCCAGATAAGCATTCCCCCGCTTCAAGTGCGCAGAGTACTAAGCGGTGGGTACGGGGGATGCTTAACACCAGAATTTTGCGCAAGATGCCAAAATTTTGATTCTGGCTTGTCTGGGTCAGAAAAGTAAGTGGAAATTCCCGGTTATTTAATTGCCGGGCAGCTGACCGGGGCCTGGCAAAGGCTGTGTTATCCTTTTGTGGATTCTCTGTAAATCAAACTCGTCTCTGTATGAAGTGTCCGGAAATTCAGAGAGGGCTCCTTGATTCGGGACATCAGTAAATGTACAGCAGAGAATCCCATGATTTGGCTATGAATATGAATCGTGGTCAGGGAAGGAGTTACAACTCTGGATTCGGGAGAATCATCAAACCCGCACAAGTACACATCCTCTGGAACACAATAACCTAATCTGCGCAGAACCTGCAGGGCATCCAGAGCCACAAAGTCATTTGCACAGATGAATACATCCGGCATTTTGCCGACTTTTTTAAGGCATTCCCTTAAATATTCCTGATAATCCGCTGAGGAGGGATTTCTAACGCCCTGTTTATTGCCGATGATACACAACTCGTCAGGACAGGGAAGTCCCAGAAGATACATGGCGTTGCGGTAGCCGAGGTAGCGCTCAAAAAAGGACTGGCAATGCAGATATTCTCCGATAAAGCCAATTCTTTTTTTTCCTCTTTGCACCATTTCTCTGACAAAGCTGTATATATTGGATTGATTTTCCATGTACAGCTGATCTGCTCTTAAGGGCTTTTCCAGAGCGCATACCGGCGAATCTACAAAGAGGATGGGAATGCCGAGTTCGCAGAGCATATAGCTGTAGCTGTGATCAAACATTTCCACGCACATAATACCAGCAGTTTTTTCACTATGAAAGGATGCCGGAAGACGAAGAGCAGCAATATCCTCATCCAGAATTCGATGTATGGTGATGCTATAGCCCAGCTGAGAAAGCTCTTTTTGAAAATTATCCAGCACAGGAAAAGAAAAATGAGAATTTCCCAAAAAGCTGGTAGTAAATACAGAGATTTCTGTAGCCGCTGCTTTCTGCGAACCAGGAATTTCCTTGCCCAGGTTGGTAAGACTCAGATAAGAAAACTGTTTGTATCCCATTTCTGCTGCCTTTTGTAAAACACGTTCTCTTGTAGAGTCTGCCAGGATGCCTGTATTGTTGATAGCTTTTGACACTGTATTGCGAGAAACCCCCAGAGCATCTGCAATATCTTGAATGGTTACTCTGTCCGCCATATGTGATACCTCCCTTGTATATGAACACTCGGTTTCTGATAAAAAGTAAGTTTTACTCAGTTAACATTAATTATAATGCACAAAACAAAATTGGTCAAATGTAAAACTGATGAAAAAATAGAGAAAATTTATACAAAAACATACAAAAAACAGGTATAAATAACATATAGAAAGGTATAAAATCTTTAAATGAAGAATAAAATAC
>JAUNOP010000061.1:0-13972 GCA_030537135.1 Eubacteriales bacterium
CAACCGAGAAACCGAAGGAGAACAAAGAAGCTGTTTTAACAGCCGAGAAACCAAAGGAGGGTGAAGAAGCTGCGTTAACAGCTGAAGAACAGAAAAAGACTGAAGAATTGGCCAAGAACAGTGCAGACCAGAAGGGCGAAGAAAATTATCCAGATACGCGCATTCAGGAAGTAAGTGAAAATCCGGACAATTCTCAGGAAGAGGAGTTCTCTGTGATAAGGAAAAATTTCGCAGAAAACAAGATGTCTCAGGATCCTGGAATGGAGATGAGCAGAAGAATTCCACAGTCAGATAGGAATTCTGCTGCAAACGGCTTGCACAATTCAATGGACACAAACACAAGAACTCCAGAATGTGACCCTTTTCAGGACGGAGAAATTACCCAGTGCCGCAAAATCCAGATAAAAGATATGACAAACTTTAATCGAAGAGACTGGGCGCTGAGAAATAATCGTTTTCTCTTATATGGCTATTATCAATTTGGTCATCTTCTGCTGGGGCGCCTTAGAGACGGACAATATATCCTGGGAGTTCCAGGCATGTATGACCAGCAGGAGAGATTTATGGCAAATATGTTTGGATTTCCGCATTTCAAGCACAGTCCGCAGGTGGAAATTTTGCAGGGAAAAGGAGGATACTGGTATCGGCTAATCTATCCCCCGAATTTCAACAATGGGAATGGTTTTTTTTAAAATATCCCGGAAGCGCTCCAGCTCGTGCCGGGTATAGCTGCTGAATCCGGGCTTTAATACCTCAGGAGATTCTTTGTAGGCTTGAAGGTAATAGGCCCGGGCTTTGGCAAGCCATTTTCCAATGGAGATAAAATCCTGTTCTGTGTGGAGCTGCTTTACAACAGTTGTCCGAAATTCATAAGGAAGGCTTCCAGACATAAGAAAACGCACAGATTCCTCAATCTTGTCAAGCAATGGCTCTGAAACGCCGGCAGAGGCAGGATAATTCTCAGGAGAAGCCTTAATATCCATTGCAACAGCATCAATAAGCCCGCTTTCTGCGAGAGCCTTAATAACCTCTGGGTGCGTTCCGTTAGAATCCAGCTTTATGGAAAGACCCAGGGAGTGAATCTGACGTAAAAAATCTGGAAGTTGTGCTGATAAGGTTGGCTCGCCTCCTGTAATACATACTCCATCCAAAATTCGTCTGCGCTTTTCTAAAAAGGTAAGAACCTCCTCCTGCGACAAAGCTGGGGTTTCATTATTCGGACAAAGAAGAGAGCTATTGTGGCAAAAAGGGCAGCGGTAATTGCAGCCGCCCAGGAAAACAGTGGCAGCCACCTTGCCGGGATAATCTAGAAGTGTTGTCTTATTTAATCCGCAGATTTTCATAAAGCTTCCTCTTTCCTTTTGAAAATTTATTACTATTGTAAACTCATGGCAAAGGCTTGGCAAGAGAAAAGACGAAAATGCTTTTGTTTATGGTGCGGATTCGTTACTGAGAACGGAGTGAACAGTAACGCGGATTCCACTGAGGCGGGCAGCGACTGACTATTGAAATTTTCTTTACGTTCAGATATGATAAGATACCAGGGCCAAAAGGTCAGAAATTTACCTTTTGACTTTAACGTATCAAGCAAGCAGCGAAGCGGATATCGTACCCTGCGGGTATTGCGAATTTCCGCTTGACCATCATGATAATCAGAAAACAAGAAAAGGGAGAAGTTTACATGACAGAAGATGAACGATTTATGAAGGAAGCTATTCGTCAGGCAAAAAAGGCGTACGCTCTGGCTGAGGTGCCGATTGGCTGCGTGATTGTCTGCGATGGGAAAATCATTGCCAGAGGCTATAATAGAAGGAATACAGATAAAAACACACTTTCTCACGCAGAACTCAACGCTATCCGAAAGGCCAGCAAAAGGCTGGGAGACTGGAGGCTGGAGGGCTGCACGATTTATGTTACCCTGGAGCCCTGCCAGATGTGCGCTGGGGCGCTGGTTCAGTCAAGAATCGATCGCGCGGTTATTGGAAGTATGAATCCTAAGGCTGGCTGTGCTGGCTCTGTCATTAATATTCTGGAGATGGAGGGCTTTAACCACAGGGTGGAGGTGTGCAGGGGCGTTTTGGAAGAGGAATGTTCACAGCTTCTTTCTGGCTTTTTTAAAGAATTGAGACAAAGCAAAAAGCAAAAAAAACAGCAGGAAAATGCAAAATGACATATTTTGCTCTTCTCCTGCCTGGAAAATTTTCAAACTCAGAGGCTCGGCATTCCTGGTGAACGCTGCGTAAGCAGATAGGCCTCTTTATATAATAATGGCATATTTGCCTGTTTTCTCATAGATATCGGAAAAAGTCTGTAAATCACGTTCTACGATGCCTTCCAGAGGGTCGCTGACTGTGACGGTTCCTTTTTCAAGGTCATATCCACAGAGAACAACACAGTGTTCCTGGTAATACCAGGTATATTCTTCATTCATATAGGTGATGGAATAGTCGGAAAAGTCTGGCTCGCATAAATACATAGTGGACCAGGTAATCACAGGCTCTCCTGCCGCGACATAAGCGAGAAGGTCTGTAAAATCAGAGCCGCTTATATCAGAAGCTATTTCGTCTGAAGATTGAATACGGAAATATTTTCTGGCCGTATACAAAAGGCCAGGAGGGAAGATACCCATTCCCTCGCTGCTGAAGGGGTCTCCGACAAAGCCCTTAACAAAATCGTCTGTAGTGCTTTTTACCAGGTAATCCTCAGCAATGGTGGTCTTCTCAAGCTCATAGCCCTTATAGACAAGGGCAATGGTCAGAGAGACAGATTCACAGCCTGTGGGAAGCTCCGGATTCTGAAGAATTTCCGGCACATCCAGATAAGCAGAAGACGGAAGCTCAGAAACATCTATGCTTTCCTCTGCTTCATCAGAGGAAAAGATTTCAGCTTCTGTGTCTGCTTGTCTGTCTTGCTCATCTGCTGCAGTTGAAGTGGAAATGAGCAGAGATAAAAGGAAAAGGGGAACTATTTTCTTTATCATTGGAAGTACAATCCTCTCGTTAATATATACATGTTTTCTAACCTGGACAAGCCAGAACTAAAATTTTGCCATGTTGTGTAAGATTTCATTGCTAAGCGACTAAGGACGATGATTCAGCCAGAGGGCGAACCATATGAAACGAAGCCATAGGCTCAGCCAGAATAAGGGAGTTTTGAAAAAAGGAGAACCTGAACAAACAGATTCTCCTGGATACGCACTTTTTGCGCGCCGCACCTTGAATTGCCTTCCCAAACGTTACCTTTACAGTTAACTCGGCCCAGGCACCCTCACGGCACACAGATGGTCTTACTTAGTGCTGCTGCATTCCTGCCCTGACACGGTTCATAAGGTTCTGCTGCGTGAGACCCAAACGTCAACGCCACTTATAAAGGGCAGCTTCACAAAGAACAACCCTCAGATTGGCATCACCCCTGCTGTAGCGGATTGCAGGTACAGGGCACCGCTATCTCCCCGGCTGCGCAAGCTTTATTATAGAGGGTAAAATCGAATTTGTCAAGCGTTGGTGTATTTTTAGGTTGAGAGAATGGAAAAAATATTATATAATAAGCATAAAATTAAGATAAAGTGGGGTGTACTACTATGATGAAACGTATTGGTCTGCTGACAAGCGGCGGTGACTGTCAGGCTTTGAACGCGACAATGAGAGGCGTGGTAAAGGCGCTGAGCAATAACCTTGATGAGCTTGAAGTATATGGATTTGACGATGGCTATAAGGGACTTATCTATGGAAAGTACCGTATGCTGACCTCCAAGGATTTCTCTGGAATCCTGACACAGGGCGGAACGATTATCGGAACCTCCAGGCAGCCGTTTAAATTAATGAGAGTTCCTGACAGCAAGGGCCTGGACAAAGTGGAGGCCATGAAGCAGACTTATTATAAGCTCTGTCTGGATTGCCTGGTAATTCTCGGCGGCAATGGAACACAGAAGACTGCCAATCTTCTTCGTGAGGAAGGGCTGAATATTATTCATCTTCCAAAGACCATTGACAATGATATCTGGGGAACAGACATGACATTTGGCTTCCAGAGCGCTGTTGATATTGCCACAAATGCCATTGACTGTATTCATACAACTGCTGCTTCCCATGGAAGAGTATTTATTGTGGAGGTTATGGGACATAAGGTGGGAAGTCTGACTCTTCATGCAGGACTTGCCGGAGGCGCGGACATCATCTTGATACCTGAGATTCCATATGATATCAAGAAAGTATGCGCAGCAATAGACAAGCGCACCAAGGCTGGCAAGAGATTTACCATCCTTGCAGTTGCAGAAGGCGCAATTTCCAAGGAGGATTCTAAGCTTCCAAAGAAAAAGCTCAAAGAGAAGCTGGCAGAGAGAGCAAAGAAATATCCGTCCGTATCCTATGAAATTGCAGACCGTATTCTCAAAGAGACAGGAGCCGAGGTCCGCATCACAGTTCCAGGCCATACACAGAGAGGCGGAGAACCGTGTCCATATGACCGTGTATTATCTACAAGACTCGGAGCTGGTGCAGCAGAGGCTATTATGGATGAGGAATACGGCATTATGATAGGCATTGTAAACAATAAGATTAAGAGAGTGCCTCTTGCTGAATGCGCCGGAAAGCTGAAGATGGTATCTCCAAAAGACCAGACTGTCAAGGCGGCAAAGGAGATAGGAATCAGCTTTGGAGATTAAAGGCAGCATATCTGTTTAGATAGGAGTTTCATTTTATGAGTTATACTGCTCTTTATCGTAAGTTTCGCCCTGACAATTTTCAGGATGTGAAGGGGCAGGACCATATTGTAAAAACACTGACAAATCAAATTAAGGCAAAACGTCTGGGACATGCTTACTTGTTCTGCGGCACCAGAGGAACAGGAAAAACCTCAGTAGCCAAGATTCTGGCAAAGGCTGTGAACTGCGAGCATCCCATAGACGGAAGTCCCTGCTGTGAATGCAAAATGTGTAAAGCCATTCAGAATGGCACTTCTATGAATGTGATTGAAATCGACGCCGCTTCCAACAACGGCGTCGATAATATTCGAGAAATCCGGGAAGAAGTGGCATATCGTCCGGCAGAGGGAAACTATAAGGTTTATATTATTGATGAGGTCCACATGCTTTCTGTGGGCGCTTTTAATGCGCTTCTTAAGACTTTGGAGGAGCCTCCGGCCTATGTAATGTTCATTCTGGCAACCACAGAGGTTCACAAAATTCCCATAACGATTTTGTCGAGGTGCCAGAGATATGATTTTCATAGAATCACAATAGACACAATTGCCGGACGCCTGAGCGATCTTTTGAGGGCAGAGGGCGTGGAAGCAGAAGACAGGGCAGTACGGTATGTGGCAAAGGCCGGCGACGGCTCTATGCGTGATGCTCTGAGTCTGTTGGATCAGTGCATTGCCTTTTATCTGGGTGAGAAGCTGACCTATGACAAGGTCCTGAAGGTTCTGGGAGCTGTGGATGGCGAGGTATTTGGCCGCCTTTTTGAGCGGATACTTTCAGGAGACGTCACAGGGACGATTCATATCCTTGAAGAGCTTATTATAGGCGGACGGGAGCTGGGACAGTTTGTGGGTGATTTTACCTGGTATATGAGGAACCTTCTTCTTGTCAAGACCTCTGAAAAGCCAGAAGAGGTAGTGGACGTTTCATCTGAAAATCTTCAGGCATTAAAGGAACAGGTCGCCGCTGTGCAGATAGAGACTCTGATGCGGTATATTCGGATTCTCTCTGAATTGTCGAATCAGCTGCGCTATTCTGTGCAGAAGAGAGTACAGGTGGAAATCGCCTTGATCAAGCTGTGCCGTCCTCAGATGGAGACAGACCTTGGCTCTGTGCTGGAGCGCATCCGAATTTTGGAAGAAAAGCTGGAAAACAATCCTGTGCGCGAGGTTGTTGTCAGAGAAAAAGCGTCTGCGCCAGAGCCTGCACAAACTCAAAAGGAGACGAAGCCCTCTAAGGCAGCGCCAGGTGATCTTCAGAGAATTGCAGCAGACTGGAAAAGAATTGTGGGGGAGACTGGCGGCCTCTTTAAGAATCAGCTTCTCCAGGCACAGCCCAAATTTAATACCCAGACAGAGGAGCCTGTTCTGTATGTGGAATTTCAGGGCTTTCTTGCAAAAAGCTTTCTGGACAACCCGGATTATAAGGAGGAGCTTCAGGCGCTTATCACAAAACATACAGGCAAGGTCATTCCTGTGGAATTTCTCATAGCTGACCAGGATCAGAAGAGTGTGCTTTCTGATATCACGGTGGACCAGGCCATAAGAGAAAATATTCATATGGATGTTGTAGTGGAGGAAAAACCAGAGGAATGAGAAGATATGAAACCTCAGACAAGATAGCTGCCCTTGACTGCGCTTTTATTTGGAGCAAGGAGGAAGCAGTAATAATTGGTTTCATATAGTATATAATGATACCAGGGGCAAAAGGCCGCAAATCCGGTATCAGAGGGGTCAAAATACCTTTTGATCCCAGCATTATCAGAAATAACAGGAGGATTTAAAACATGGCAAAACGTGGAGGCTTTCCAGGGGGCATGATGCCCGGTAATATGAATAATTTAATGAAGCAGGCGCAGAAGATGCAGAAGCAGATGGAGGAGAACCAGAAGGCTCTGGAGGAAAAGGAATTCACAGTAGCAGCAGGAGGAGGCGCTGTGGAGGTTACAATCAGCGGAAAGCGAGAGGTCAAGGCGGTAAAGCTTGCAGAGGAGGTCGTAGATCCGGACGATATTGAAATGCTTGAGGATTTGATCGTGGCAGCTGTGAACGAGGCAATACGCAAGGTTGACGAGGAAAATGCAGCAGTTATGTCAAAGCTGACAGGAGGTCTGGGAGGCCTGGGAGGCGGACTTCCATTCTGATGCCTGAGGGAGAAAAGCAGTGGATTATTACAGCAGTTATATCAGTAAATTAATTGAACAATTATCCTGCCTGCCGGGTATTGGAGCCAAATCAGCCCAACGCCTGGCATTTCATATTATGAATATGCCAAAGGAGCAGGTTGAGCAGCTTGCAGGCGCTATTACAACGGCCAGAGCCAGAGTGCGTTACTGCAAGAACTGCTATACGCTCACAGATGAGGAGCTGTGTCCCATATGCAGCAATCCAAGGAGAGATTCGTCCACAATCATGGTTGTGGAAAACACAAGAGATCTGGCTGCCTATGAGAAAACCGGAAAATACGACGGAGTCTACCATGTGCTTCATGGAGCGATTTCTCCAATGCTTGGAATTGGTCCGGACGATATTAAGCTAAAGGAACTGATGAGGAGACTTCAGGGCGATGTAAAGGAAGTCATTATTGCCACAAATTCCAGCCTTGAGGGAGAGACGACCGCTATGTATATCAGCAAGCTTATCAAGCCCACAGGTATTCGGGTAAGCAGAATCGCAAGCGGCGTTCCTGTGGGAGGGGATTTGGAGTATATTGACGAGGTCACTCTTTTGCGGGCTCTGGAAGGAAGAGTTGAGCTGTAGAGGAGAAACAGAAGGAATGAAAAAGAAGGTTACATCTGTGGATGTGGCAAAGGAGGCGGGCGTTTCCCAGGCTACGGTATCCATGATTCTGAATCACAAAAGCAATGTTTCGTTTTCTCCGGGAACAAGGGAAAAGGTAGAGCAGGCAGCCATAGCTCTTGGCTATCAGGCTCCTAAACACAAGAAACGCAGGGACAGTAGAAGCGCAAAGCTGATTATTGTATTTTGTCCTACTCTTACCAGTCCATATTATGGGATGCTCCTTCAGGGAATTGAGGGAGTTGCGAATGAGAAGGGCTATGGCGTGTTTATCTGCAATACGCAGAGAGACCCCACCACAGAGGCGAAATATCTGAGAATGGTACCTGAACTGCATCCTCAGGGAGTCATTTATACCTGTAATCCCAATCCTGAGCTGCAGCCCCAGGTAGAGGAGATGGCAGGGAGGATTCCCCTTGTGATTATTAGCAATAAAGAGAAAACCACAACAGTAGATGCGATAAACCAGGATAATACGGTTGTGGGGAGGATGATGGCGAGGCACCTGCTTGACCTGGGGCATAAGGATGTGGCCTTTATTACACAGCCTCTGACAAAAAGACAGTGGCAGCGCTCTAAGAGAATTGAAGGCTTTGTTAATGAGTTTGAAAAGGAAGGCCTAAAGGAGCATGTGATTATTCGGGCAGCAGACGCCTCGGCAGACACTGTGTTCCCAAGAATGGATTCTGAATATCAGATGGGCTATCAGCTTACCAGAGGGCTTTTAGAGGAGGGGGTATCCTTTACTGCTATTGCAGGGCAGAATGATATGATGGCGTATGGCGCCATAGATGCGCTCCAGGAAGCCAGAAGGCATGTCCCAAAAGAGATATCGGTGATTGGATGCGACAATATTTTTTATTCAGGCATACGAAGGATATCTCTTACTACCATTGAACATTTTGTAATCCTTAAAGGGCGAGACGCCTGCGATATTGTTATCCGCAAGATAGAGATGGATGAAGGGGACTATCCTGGGATACAGCCGACCAGTCTGTATAATGTAGAATATACACCTCGTCTCATTGTCAGAAAGACGACCTCATATGCTCCAATATCCAGGAAAAAGGGTAAAATATGAATAATATATAAGCATATCGCGGAGACAGATTTTTGACGTTATAAATTTTGCGGCGAAAACTCACTTCTTTTGTAATCAAATTTAATTAAATGAAATAGAAAAAATTATTATTAATATTTTTGAGAGCAGGACAAAGACGCAGCTGTTTCTGCATAATTCAGCGATTATCTGTACAGATAGCTCTTCTGTATTTAGAAAATAATTAGTTCTGCGAGTGCATTTTTATAGAAAAATCATTAATATTTATGGATTTTATTAATTAATTATTTATTAATAAAAAAGGCCGGGGCTTGACCGTTTCCCAGAGTGTGTTATAATTAGTTTATCCGATGAACAGAATAAAAAGAGAACAGAGGCAAGGGGCTATGTGTGAAATTGGGATACCTTTTGCTCCTGTATCTAAAGGATGAATCAAGAAAGGGAGGAAAACGGAAATGAGATTTTTCATTGATACTGCAAAGGTTGAGGACATCAGAAAAGCCAATGATATGGGTATTATTTGCGGTGTTACCACAAACCCGTCACTGATTGCAAAGGAAGGAAGAGATTTCAATGAGGTAATCAGAGAAATTACTACAATTGTCGACGGACCAATCAGCGGAGAGGTGAAGGCTACCACAACAGATGCTGAGGGAATGATTAAAGAAGGCAGAGAGATTGCAGCTATTCATCCGAATATGGTAGTGAAGATTCCGATGACAGGAGAGGGCCTTAAAGCTGTTAAGGTGCTGAGCGCTGAAGGAATCAAGACAAATGTAACTCTGATTTTTACTGCAAATCAGGCTCTTCTTGCTGCAAGAGCAGGCGCTACCTATGTGTCTCCATTCCTGGGAAGACTGGATGACATTTCTACAGACGGTCTGGCACTGATTCGTCAGATTTCTGAAATGTTTGCAGTTGCCGACATTGAGACACAGATTATCTGCGCAAGCGTACGTCACGCTATTCATGTAACAGAGTGTGCGCTGGCAGGCGCTGACATTGCCACTGTACCATACAGCGTTCTGGAGCAGATGCTGCATCATCCTCTGACAGATGCAGGAATCGCTAAATTCCAGAAGGACTATATTGCCGTATTTGGTGAATAAGAAAGATTCAGGCTCATTTTCAGATAAATGGGGCCGTAAGCAAAACGAAAAGGAGATTTTTACTATGAACACATTAGAGCTTCAGAAAACAGCCAATGAAGTCCGCAAGGGCATCGTGACTGCTGTACATTCTGCAAAGGCCGGCCATCCAGGTGGATCCTTATCTGCAGCAGATGTTTTCACATACCTGTATTTTGAAGAAATGAATATTGATCCGAAGAATCCGAAGAAACCTGACCGTGACCGTTTTGTATTATCCAAGGGACATACAGCTCCGGGACTGTATTCTGTACTGGCTGAGAGGGGATATTTCCCAAAGGAAGACTTAAAAACTCTTCGTCATTTAGGCTCCTATCTTCAGGGACATCCGGATATGAAGCATATTCCAGGCGTTGATATGTCCAGCGGTTCTCTGGGACAGGGAATTTCCGCTGCTGTAGGTATGGCGCTTTCAGCAAAGCTGAGCAATGAGAGCTACCGTGTATATACGCTTCTCGGCGACGGTGAGCTTGAGGAAGGTCAGGTATGGGAGGCTTCCATGTTCGCAGGACACAGAAAGCTGGACAATCTGGTAGTAATCGTGGACAACAATGGTCTTCAGATTGATGGAAACATTGCTGACGTATGCTCTCCTTATCCAATTGACAAGAAATTTGAAGCCTTCAATTTCCATGTAATCAATGTAGCTGACGGAAATGATATGGATCAGCTTCGTGCTGCCTTTGATGAGGCAAGAGCTACGAAGGGAATGCCTACTGCAATTATTATGAAAACAGTAAAGGGCAAGGGCGTATCCTTTATGGAGAACAATGTCGGATGGCATGGAAAGGCTCCGAACGATGAGCAGTATGCAACTGCAATGGAAGACTTAGAAAAGGTAGGTGCAGCATTATGTCAGAAGTAAAGAAGATTGCAACCAGACAGAGCTATGGAAATGCTCTGGTAGAATTAGGAAAAAAGCATGAGGATGTAGTAGTTCTGGATGCAGACCTTGCAGCAGCTACTCAGACCGGGATTTTCAAGAAAGCGTTTCCAGAGCGTCATATTGACTGTGGTATTGCAGAGTGCAATATGACTGGCATTGGCGCTGGACTGGCAACAACAGGAAAGGTTCCCTTTGTGAGTACCTTTGCCATGTTCGCAGCAGGACGTGCCTTTGAGCAGGTTCGCAACTCTATTGGTTATCCAAAGCTGAACGTGAAAATCGGTGCAACTCATGGAGGTATTTCTGTTGGCGAGGACGGCGCCAGCCATCAGTGCTGCGAGGATTTCGCTCTGATGAGAAGTATTCCTGGAATGGTAGTAGCCTGCCCGTCTGATGATGTGGAGGCAAAGGCGCTGGTAGAGGCTGCCTATGAGCATGAGGGCCCGGTTTATATGAGATTTGGCCGTCTTGCCGCTCCTGTAATCAATGACAATCCAGACTATAAGTTTGAGCTGGGCAAGGGCATTGTGATGAGAGAGGGCAAGGATATTGCCATTATTGCAAATGGTCTTCTGGTGGCAGAGGCTGTTGCAGCAGCAGAGAAGCTTGCAGCAGACGGCATTGAGGCTAAGGTTATCAACATACATACGATTAAGCCTCTGGACGAGGAGCTGGTAGTAGCAGCAGCCAAGGAATGCGGCAAGGTAGTAACTGTTGAGGAGCATTCTGTTATCGGCGGACTCGGCGGAGCTGTATGCGAGACCTTAAGTGAAAAATATCCGGTTCCTGTAAAGCGTATCGGTATGAACGATGTATTTGGAGAATCTGGCCCTGCTGTTGCACTTCTTGCAAAGTACGGTCTGGATGCAGAGGGAATTTATAAGCAGGTAAAGGCATTTGTATAATTCCTGTGTCAGACGCTGCTCAAGCGGAAATTCGCAATGCCTACAGGGTACGATGTCCGCTTCTGATACAAGCAAGTCCTCCACTCACCGCTTATTTTTCTGCGAAATGGAAGCAGGGGACTTGCTTGATACGTTAAATGCTCAGATTTCTTTCAGAAAGGGCATAATATTGAGGAATTACTCTCAAAATCCCTTCTGTAATAGAATCAGCCATTGCTATGACTGTAGATAAACGTGTAGTTTGAAGAATAAATTGTTCAAACAGACCAGAAATATTGACAATTCCGGTGATGGAGATATCTCCCACTGGAGAGAGATTCTTTTGGACGCCTGCACCTGGGTAGAGCGGGCCATTTTCAATGGTCACGCATCCCAGGTGCTTTTTTGTGCCAAGGGAAGCGTCAATGGCAACAACAAGAGGACAAAAATGCTCATCCTGGATCTGCGAAGCCACTGTCTCCAGATTCAGGGCATGTACAGGATCTCGAAGTGTGCCGTAGACACAGGCTCTGGGAATCTGATATTTACTGAGCTGATACCCAATGTAAGGTCCAAGGGCATCTCCTGCGATGCGGTCTGTTCCGATACACAGAAAAACCAGTTCTGTCCAGGGGCGGCGATGATGCAGAATACATTTTCTGAGATAATATGCAATTTCTCTTGAAGAAGACTTGTCTAATCCATTTATATAAAATGCCATAAAAAATCCTTTCTTTATGCAGCCGATATTTGCTACTGTTTACTGCATTCACAGCGACATGCTCTGCAATGTACAGAAATCCTGTATTTTGTATCATTTCATGCGGTCTGCCTTGGAATTTCTGAGCCAAAGACAGGAAATCCCCTATACAATAGCTACACATGAATGGTGTTCGCGGTTTTACTAGCCACATTAGCAGCTGAAACGTCTCATACAATAGCTGTACATGAATAGTAACAGTATTTTTCAAAAAGGGCTGCTTTTATTATTCTATTGCTTCATTTTATCCCAAAAATGGAAAAATATGCAGTAATGCAGAATCTGTCGGCAAAAACTGTAAAAGCTCCCTTAGATTGCGGCAAAATCCGCAGAATATTTGTGCTATCCTATAGCCCAAAGGGGTGAAGAGCTATGATAGAGGTTATCTATAAAGAAGAGAAAAAGGAAGGCAGGGGAAATGAATGCCTGTTTCGCCTTCCGAAAAACATCCGACAAATTGGTTTGCTCAGTGAACACTACAAGATATATATGGAGGATTATGTAAATACGTTTTTGAAAAAATTATCGGATGAAGCCGTTTTGGGGGCAAGGGCAGCCCTTTTGCTCGGACAAGTGAACTTTTTGGATGGAGTGACCTATGTATTCATTCGATGCGCGCTGCTCATAGAAGAAAAAATGTCGTTGGAGAATATTTCTTTTACAGAAAAAACCTGGGTACATTTAAATGAAAATATGGAAAAATATTTTCCTGACCAGGATGTGGTGGGCTGGTTTTATTCAGAATCGGGTCTTGCCATGGAAGTAGAAAATATGCTGTATAAAATTCATCTGACTCATTTTGGCGGAGGGAGTAAGGTACTGTTTCTTATGGAGGCGCAGGAAAAAGAGGAAGCTTTTTTTCGCTATGAGAACGGGCAGATGTACAGACAGCCCGGATATTATATCTACTATGAAAGAAACCCTCTGATGCAGGCCTACATGATTGCTCAGAACGAGAATCAGTCCTTGGAATCTAAGGATGAGGTTCAGGACAAGGCGGTCAAGGATTTTCGGAAAATTATTCTTGGAAAAAAAGAAGAGGACAGTGAAGAAGAGGAAGCCTCTTCAGGAGGATGGTTTACTTTTGCAGCTTCAGCGGCTCTGGCAATTGCTGTTTTGGCAGTTGGTTCTAATTTCCTGGGAAGCTATCAAAAAATGCAGTCTGCAAGGCAGCAGGCTCAGGAGGTTTCAGCGCAGATTGAGTCAAGGCGCACAACACCGACCCAGACCCCTTCTGCCCTGACAATTACGCCAATGCCGTCGGCAAGCTCTGTGCCGGAGGAGACTCCTAGGCTTACGCAGGCTCTGGCAACAGTAAGCCCTTCCTTGGATAATTCTCTCATGCAGGAGGTAGAACAGGAGACAGCTTCAGATAAAACACTGAAAACCTATGAGATACAAGACGGAGATACGCTCAATAATATTTGCATGGAGCTGTATGGAGACATGGATATGGTAGAGCGAATTTGTGAAATCAATAATATTTCTGAGCCAGAAACTATCTATCCCGGCCAAATTATTGTATTGCCTTAACCCCCCAGATGGGCTATAATGTAATTTACAAGAATCTGCGGAGCAGATTCTTGTAAATTAACGAGGAAAAATGTGAAACATTTTTTCGAGTCTATGTGATGTAAGAGAAAATGTAACGCGGGAATCGGCTGCAAGGAAAAGTAGGAAGTGGAAATCTGCGGAGCAGATTCTTGTAAATTAACGAGGAAAAATGTGAAACATTTTTTC
>JAUNOP010000061.1:14072-16436 GCA_030537135.1 Eubacteriales bacterium
GAGTCTATGTGATGATACATATGTATTTTTCAAGTTTATTAGGGGATAATTTATATGACAGATACAAAACAGCAAAAAAACGCAGGCAGGGCTAAAAATACGGGGTCTTCCAGAAAGGGAACAGCCTCAGGAGGGCGTTCCGGAAAAAGCCGCATGTCTGTGCGCAGAAGGAGAGTAATTATTCAGCTTATTGCCGGGATTGGAGCTGTGATTCTGGTAATAGCTGCAATATGGCTCTTTCTGGACAGAAGAACCTTTAGAGATTATGAAGTAGAGAGTACCAGCAGTCAGGAAGATACAGTTTCTACCAATTATGTGGAAATAGATGGAAAGGTATTCCGGTATAGTGCAGAGAGTGCATCCATGGTTAATGATAAGCAGGAAATTCTGTGGACAACCACATATGATATGCAGAATCCAATAGCAGATATCTGCGACAAGACGGCAGTTGTTGCGGATAAGGGAGGAACCAGTATGACCGTGTTTAATACAGACGGCGTGCTTGGGAACATTACAACCTCCTACAATATCGAAAAAGTGCGAGTGGCTGGTCAGGGAGTAGTGGCGGCAATCCTGGATGGAGGAGACGACACATGGATTAATTTTTATGCTTCAGATGGAACTCTGATAGCAGAGAATCAGACAAGAGTTGACGAGCCAGGTTATCCCATGGATATAGCAGTTTCTCCAGATGGCCTGATTATTATGGTAACGTATCAGTTTGTAGAGGGAAGTAAGACAAACAGTTATGTGGCCTTTTATAATTTTGGAACAGTGGGACAGAGCCAGATTGACAATATTGTAAGCGGCTATACTTATGAAGGAGTGGTAATTCCTCAGATACAATACCTGTCGAGTGGTTTGGCGGTCGCATTTCGAGACGATGGCTTTACAATTTATGAAGGAAAGCAGATTCCAAAGGAAAGCAAGAGCGTACAGGTGGACAAAGAAATTGTAAGTACATTTTATGATGAAAAGCATATTGGTCTTGTATTCAAGGACGAGGGCGAAGATAAAACATATAAACTTGAGATATATGGAACAAATGGAAATAAAATGTATGAACGCTCCTTTAATATTCCATATACAGAAATCAAGATGACAGACGGATATATTGTTATGTATAATTCTAATCAGGTCTGTGTGGTAAATGACAGGGGAAAAGAGAAATTTAATGGAACCATTGACGAGGGAACGATAAGAGATTTCTTTAAAATCGGATGGAATCGATATATGCTTATTCTGGACAACGGCGTTAGCGTGATAAAATTAACATAGGAGGCTCTTTGTTATGGAATATACATGGTTTGGCATAGGAATTGTGCTGATTCTGGCTGCTTTCTGTTTTACAGGCTTTCGCAGAGGATTTGTTAAAGAAGCGATTTTTACCTGTTATACGCTTCTGGCTGTTATCCTGGTCAGCCTGCTGAATCCATATGTAGATACATTTTTGACAGAGAAGACGCCATTGTATGAGGTGATTCAGGAAAACTGTGTGGAATTTATAAAAGAGCAGAGCCCTGGAATTGAAAATGCAGGAGAAAAGATGCAGGAGCAAGCTATTGAAGCTCTCCCCCTTCCTTCCATATTAAAGGAAGAGATTCTGAAGAATAATAATGAGCAGGGCTATCAGCTGTTAAATGTAGATAATTTTATAGAATATGCGGCTGGAGGGCTTGCTGGAATGCTGGTTAAGGGAATTGGATTTGCACTTTCTTTTCTTCTTGTAAGTATTTTGATTCGCACAGCTGCTAATATTTTAAATATTGTAGATCATATTCCCATCCTTCGGCAGGTAAACCGGCTTGCTGGCTTGCTGGTAGGAGGCTTTAAAGGTGTCCTTGTGGTATGGATTGCGATGCTTGTACTTACAATTTTCTGCAATACCTCATGGGGAACACAATGTATGGAGCTTATGGAGCGAGATATATTGGCAAAGGCCTTATATGATTATAATCCATTTATTACGATTTTTATGAGCATTTTTTAACGTATCAAGGAAGTCCCCAACTGGCTTCAATTTCGTGGAGAAATAAGAGGCGGGTTAGGGACTTCCCTGATTTGAGTCAAGCGGAAATTTGCAATCCGCTTTGCTGCTTGCTTGATATGTTAAAAAAAGTAAAAAAAGGCATTGACATTCTGTTTTGTATGTGATAATATAACAAAGCTGTCGAACAAAAGCAAGGAAAATAAAAAGACTTTAAAAAAAGTTAAAAAAGTCCTTGACATAAAATGAACTCTGTGGTAACATACAAATGTTGTAGCGGACGAGAGAAAGCAGCAAATAAATAAAAAACTTTGAAAAAAGTTAAAAAAGTTCTTGACAAACAAGAAAAGCTTTGATAAAATATAAAAGCTGCTTGC
>JAUNOP010000062.1 GCA_030537135.1 Eubacteriales bacterium
GGCAGGATGGGCTCGGCCGGCAGCCGGTGCGGCTGCACGGGATGAGTCTGGGACAGCCGGCCTAAAGGCGGAGCCGGAGAGAACAGAAAAAGGCGGGCAGGAAACAAAGCGTTTCTTGTCCGCTTTTTTCATGCCTTTTGTTACGCAATATTATATGGCATACAATCTAATGAACTTGATATTCAAATATTCCGTTTCATAATAAAGTTCCACTGTTCTTGCCATTCTTTCTCATTCACAATTGCATCAAATACAGGCTCAAGGAAAGTCTGGATTTCTGCAATAACAAATGGAAACTCAAGCGTGTTATCTTTTATGGTTTTCAAAAAGAGTTTCCAACGTTTTTGCATATCCTCATCATCGGCAAGTGCTACAACACGCTTAAAACTATCTCGGTTGTAGGGAGTACCACGCCGCTGTAAGGTTTCAAATATAGCTGCCTTCAATTTTACACCTTCAAAATCGAATGTTCTTGAAAGATAATAGATGTCATAAAAATCTTTCATTCTGCTTGTCAGCTCAAAGCGTTGCAGTATGGCATCAAACTTCTCGGCAATGGTACTTTCAAGGGAATAAGTTTTGATTACAGGTGCTTCAAAGTCTGGAAGCTGCGTGTTAATTGTGCGTTCTTCGGCACGGGGGACTATAATATCACCCACACCTATGTCAACATTAAACGGCACACGCACATTTTTTATTTGAGCAATAATCTGTGTACTGATACCGTGATATTTTCTTTGAGGAGAAATCTTCTCAAAGCCTTTTGCTCGCATTTCTATATAATCGTTACCTGTCGGCGTGTCGATGATTTTACAAACCAAATCTTTTACATCATCTATTGAATTAGAGTATCCACGGAGCAGGAAATCGACATCAATAGTTGCCCTGCTTTCAAAATTGGTAAGCGTATAAATAAACAATCCGCCCTTGAGAATAAGAGTATCCTCATATCCAGACTTTGAAAGTTTTCTCAAAAACTCCTCTTGCATAAAAAGCTGTAGGCATTGCTGATAGCTGATGCCAGAAGCCTTTGCTTTATTTCTCAGCTTTGCAAGAACGGAAGCTGCTATATCTGCCATTACAACCACACTCCAATCAATTCTTTAACCTTTTTCTGCACACGCAGTTTTTTTGCATACATCATAAGGTTTGGTATATTCTTTTTCGGGTCATTAACATACCCTTGAATTGCTTTATTGAAAATTTCTTTATCCATTTTGCTCATATTTTTCAGAACATCACAAATTGTTCGGTCACGGTCATAAATTCGTACCTTTGTAAAATCAATCTCACCTGTTGTTTCTCCAAGCGTAACCAAATCAGATTCAATACGATATGCTTTAATGAATGGGTACTCTATATTGGTTCTCAATTTTGAAACATTTCTGTCTATGGCAAAGTTCCACTCAGCGGGATTTCTATTGCTGTATTCATAATAGAATAGAGCAGTTTCCATACAAAGAACCGCATCGGGGAACAAACTATTGATGATAACTATTTCTTTGGCTTCACAGTTTTCAATCCAATGATAGTAACCTCGTCTTATTCTTCCAATAAAACCCTCATCCAAAAGCTGCTTAATATCTGCATAGTATAATTTAGCTTCAAGAAGCTCGGCAGTAGTCATTACATAGTGATTCCGATTGAATAGCTTTCTCACATTTTTAATATCGTTTTCACGAAGCATTTGTCCACCTCTATTTAATTGCCGCAAATTCGTTTATTGGTTGGGTACTTTACTTATATTATATGCGATTCCCATGTAGAAAGTCAATAGTAAACTACCTACCCTCGTATCGGAGAAACTGGAATATTTCCGATGCTTCTCTGGGGATAAGATCAGCGGGACAAAGAACCTTACCGGCGCTTACGGTTTTGTGGCGATGGGCGAGGTACTCAAGCGCTACAATTGGGCTTCTCTGACATTTTCCCCTATATAAAATACGTAATCTCCCGGTTCCATGACATAGCAGAAACGATGGCCGCTCACACCGCTGTCATCATAGGAGGCAAGCTGCTCCTTTGAAACGCTCAGAATCATCTCCTGCGTCTCACCGGGTTTCAGCACTTTGGTCTTGGCAAATGCCGTGCCATGCCCGCCTTCCATTCCGCCCTGCCATGCATAGAGCACCGCAGAGGGGCAGCATTTCCTGATTTACAATGTCCGCAGAAAGCGGCATTTCCTCCTGGCTCCAGGGTTCCTGCGCCCAGCCGCTTCCCCGGTCAAATGGATGTTCCCGGATCCACTCCTGATACGTGTCCATCAGGGATTGGTCTAAACGGATATTCTCTTCTTTCAGGGCATCCAGTATCCCGATGGTATATTTTGTATTGACCATGCCGCCGGAGCCGGTGCCGCTCTTATAATAATCAAACTGCATCCTGCCAAAAACAGCGACCTTCTCTCCCTCCTTTATCGGCAGGGCCTGATTTTTATTTTGAAGCAGGACTGCCCCTTCTGTCGCCGCCTGTCTCGCAAGCGCCGCATATCTGTCCCAGTCAGAGATATAACGATTTTTCATAACTTACCTCCTGATGTAGCGCCCCCTCACCTATGGTTCGGCGGCATATCGTCGGAAGGCATAAAAAAAATGCTTCGCATTTGCCTTCCTCTAAAATCATACAGCAGGGAGGACATTGCTGCCCGTACCCTGCTGTCATAACACAGATACATTACTCTACCACAACTCTCACCCGGTCGATATTGCGGATCTGGGTGAACGGTGCGGATTTATCCCCGTGCCGTTCTGACTTTACACGGACTACCGCAAAATGGGTTCCCTTCTTCTCATAGGTATGGACGGCCTTTGCGGTCCCTCTCTGCCCGTTATCGTGAAGCTCCCATTCCCCCTTTTCCGGGAAATCCTGCTCTCCTTCAAAGCTCCACTCCACAAAGGTCAGCGCCCCGGCTCCATCCGGCACCTCTGCCTCCACAATAAATTCCACCTTTTCTCCGGCTTTCACATGAGCACATTTGCTTCCGTTGGCAGTCAGAACCGGAACTGCCTGCAAGCCGCCCCGTTCTGCCGCGCTTTCCGGAACGACCACATGACCGCCGTCTACGGTATAATTGCTGGAAGGAAGCGGCGGAGTCCCTTTTTCCACCCATGCCGCCAGGTCGATCAGCGACTGCTTCAGCGCCGCGATATAAGTGGTCGCATGCAGTTCATCTACAGAATCGGTGATATCGTCATGAAGCACATTGTCGCAGTAATACAATCGGCAGTAGTCTTCCACATCCCTTTCATGGACGGATGCCACTTTTCTGCGGTACCAGTCTGCCTGCCACGGATAAGCCTGCTCATCCAAAAGAGCCGCCACAATGATGATCTTGCCGTTAATCAGGCCGTTCTGCTTGCATCCCGGCCCATTTCCGCAAAATACAGGGCCTACCAGAGTCTTCTGCTGCGGATACAGTGGATTTCCCTGTGCATCGCGGAACTGATCCCATGCTTTATAATCCGGAGTCGGAACCTGATGCCTGTGGTAAGTCTGGATCGCGATATAATCAGAGTTGTCCAGATGCACCTCGTCTCCCGCTTCGATCAGCCTCAGCGTCTCCATGATATTGTCCATTCCAAACCCCTCTGTCAGATAGATCCTGTTCTCTTCGATCTTTCCGACCTGTACCTTCTTTCCTGCTGCTTTCCCGCTCTTTACCGAGAGGACCAGGCCTTTCAGATACAGGTCATGGCCTTCTGCCGGATGGGGCACCTGTTCCAGTTCCATCCAGGGCTCGGAATTCGTACCGGCGCTGCTGATCATCTTTTTCCAGGCATCGTTAACGCCGTTTCTTGTATCAATATTTTCTTCCTTTCCCGAAAGAAGCTCGGCTTTTTTCCCCGGTACGTACTCAAATTTTACCTTCGTGTCCATGCAGATCCGCTCCCGAACCGCACTCCCCCTCGGGTCTGCGCCCATATATCCCGGCACCTTCCAGTAATCTTCGAAGTAGGACGGATCCATCGCCTTCACTCCCGGTGCAAGGACCGGGAGCGCACCGTCGTTGAGATCCGCACTTGCAAACCAGCTTTTCAAAGGATATCCGAATAAGGTCACTTCCTTAAATGCCGCCGCCTCTTCCTCATTCAGGCAGGCATAGGGATCTCCGCTGCCGCCTGCATCCACCGCGTCTATGATCTGGTCAATCTTATTTCTCAGGATACGTTCCGCATATGCCCGGGTGGTCTGACAGTTGGGAATCGCATAAGGAGAACCGATCACATAAGGCGCCGCGCCGTCAAAAGCATTGGTATTTTCAATACAGGCGATGGTTCGGTATCCGCCGCCGCTTCCGCCGTAGACATAACCATAGGGATGATGTTTATAGCCATAGACCTCCTGTGCCTTGACCCTGGAAAATTCCGCGGAAGCAGCGCTGGAACGGTAGGACATGGTCTTATCTTCATTGTTGGTAAAGACCGCCCCGGAACCCATATTGGATTCTACATAATAAGCGCCGTGGGTGATGCAGAATGCGATCTTATCGTCAATTCCGGTTACCGGCAGGGAAGCAAGCTCCTCCTCCGGCCCCGGGAACGGGGACAGATACTGGTAAAATCTGCCCTCGTAACGGTTCTTTTCCGGGAAACAGAAGGAAAATTTCACCGGAGTCCCTTCAAAACCACCATGCATGTACCGGAACGGAAGTTCTGTCCCGTCGTCCAGTTTGCGTACACGTGTCTCATCTATATCAATATATTCCTTGCTGAACTGCTCATCTTTTTTTGCGTCATAGATTTCTTCCATCATATTTTTCTCCCGTCTGTATTGTGGCTTCTTACTTCTCGCCTGCTGCCTTTGCCGCTCTGTTCGCTTCGTTTTCTGCTCTGATCTGATCCAGATCTTTATTCAATGTATAACCCTTCAGAGAAATACCGACTACCACATATAGAACTGCCGGTACAAGTGTAAATAACATCCGGATCATCATCATTGCGGACGTTGGCATGGTCGCCGCGTCGCCTGTATAGCCAGCCATGGACAGAAGCACACCGAGCGCTCCCGCTCCAAGCGCCGCGCCAATCTTTGCGCCGAGCCCTACCAGCGAAGACATGGTTCCCTCCATCCTATGGTTTCCTTTCCACTCGTTGTAATCCGCACACTCAATAATCACCAAAGCATTCAGCATACTTGCCGGGATCGTCCCTGCGCCCCGCATGATCGCCGCGACTGCCAGAAGGGCTACATTTCCTCCTGCCACAAACTTCAAAAGGTAACCTGCTGCCGACACGAAAAACCCTGCCATCATCAGCTTCACTGTGGAGAATTTTGAGATCAGCTTCGGGAAAAACAGCGCCAGCGGAAGGACTACGATCTGTGCGATCGCGGAAATCCCCATCAGCGCCACATTTCCTACGATATATGTATAGTAATAGGTTTGGACTCCCATGTTGCAGACAAAGTTAAATACAAATGTCATCAAAGCAATGATCAGGATAAACTTATTGGTTCTGATCAGTTTAAATACATCGGTAATCTTCAGAGGCTCTGTATTGGGCGACTCCGCGTCGATGTCGTACTTCTCAGGAACGAAGATCATGCGCAGGCATCCAATTGCCGCAAGGGGCACCGCAAACATCAAAACCAATCTGCTCCATCCGGATGCGGAGGTTACAACTTTTGCCATCAGCGCCGGGAATGTCATGTTGAAGATCACTGCCGCAAGGATTGTGATGATACTTCCATACGAAGTCAGCTTTACGATCTGCTCACTTTTGAACGCGCGGACTATATAAGGGGTATTATTGGCATTCAGGAATGTATAACAGATAGAATTTGCCAATGCATAGGTTACAAAGATCCAGACCAGTTTCGCTGTCATGCTCATATGCTCCGGTGTGGAGAACAGCATCCATGTGGTGATCCAGATCGCGATAATAAACAATTCATAAGGACGGGCTTTGCCCCACTTTGTCTTCGTCTTGTCTACAATGAATCCCGCAACCATATCCGTCACCCCGTCCAGAAGCTTGCTTGCTACCAGAATGACACTGACATATGCGGCCGGTACTTTCAGGGTATCCGTGCAGTAGATCATCAGGTATGCCAGCAGCAATGTCACAATGGATGTGGAAACCATGCGGCTGTTCCAGAGTAAAAGCTTCCCCAGCCCCAGCTTGCCTTCCTTGTTCTTAGTTTCTTTCGTTTCATTTGCCATGTTTCTTTCCTTCCTTTCTCTCACTGATTCTTTCTTTTTAAGATATTGTCAGTATAGCAGTGATTTCCTGAAAGGGTGGTTTCTGTTTTGGCGAATTTATATCCAAATTCGCTTTCCTGAGTTTTATGTCTAGAATTTGTATAAAAACGCTAATTTAAGAACTGGAACAGATAAATTTGTGTTTATCACACGCACTTTCTCGCCATTACAGCAATCCCTTCTTTTCCCGGAAGCGGAATCTGCACTTCTCCATTGACCTGTTCCAATACGGTTTTTTTCGTCATCTCCCAGACGTCGATCACTTCCACATCATAAAAGGCTTTCTCCGGCAGAATCAGCTTTCCCTGGCAGGCACAGTGTCTCTCATAATATTTCATAAATACCTCATCTCCGCAGTTTCCTTCCATTTCCCGGTTTGCATTCAAAATACCCCTGGCATCTTCCCATGATGCTTTCAGAAGCAGACGTATAAAGGGATCTTTCTTCCTCTCCTCCGAAACGTTTTTACGGAGTTCCTCAAATTCTTCCTCCGTATAATCCCTTCCGCTGTATGTAAGCGGTCCGGACAGTGATTCCATAATTTCACGCAGGAAGGCGATCCGGGCCGGACTCTCCCCGAGGAGCTTTCCTCATTTGCTCCACCAGAGAAATGGCGACTCCTCCAGAGTCTTAAAGGTCTGCTCCACCAGGGGGTCCTCCTGATGGGACAGGGCATACATCCCGAATGTGCCTTTAAGATCCACATCCGCTTGGGAGCCCTTTGGTTCCGGCGCATTTATTTTTATTTCAAATACCTCATATTGCTGCATGTTTTTTCTTCCTTTCTCCTGCCAGACTGATCAAATATTTTCACAATCAGTTTGCCCCTAAATCTGTGTTGAGACCTGCGATAATTTCTACTAATGCCGCATCTGACATGATTCCATAACTCACCAGCGCATTCAGCGGCATCTCGAACATCATCTGCTGCCGCATCTTTTGAGAACCGGCTCCCATGGCATCATCTGTCTGCTTATTTTTTTCTTCCTGAGCCTTTTGCGCATCGTCTCCTTCTTTCTTTTGTCCCATGCCCATCTGGTTCATAAAATTTTGTACAAAATCTCTTCCCTTTTTGCAGTTCATCAGTTCCCCGATTGTAGTAATCCTGGTCACCCTCATGGGCAGCTCCGTTTCCGAATCCAGCCTTATTTCGGCGGATAAGCGGATATCTCTGCTGGAGGCGCCTATCTCTACAACCGCGTCCTTTCTTTCCACAAACCAGTCATGGATCTTTGGCTCGTATTAGGCAAATGCCTTTGCGTCCAGCACAAACCGAACCTCCTTTTCTTCCCCAGGCTCCAGAGCAATTTTTTCGAACCCTTTTAGTTCCCGGACAGGGCGGCGCACCGTACTGTCTTTTACACGGATATAAAGCTGCACAACCTCTTTTCCAAAACAGTTTCCCGTATTCTTCACTTTGAAGCTAACCATAAGCTGTTCTTTGTCTGTCATACTTTCCTTATCCAACTTCAAATCCTGATATGAAAAGGTAGTGTAGGACAGTCCATATCCGAACGGGAACCGGACTTCCATCGCCTTTTTGTCATAATAACGGTAGCCAATATAGATTCCTTCCCGGTATTCCACGATTCCGTTCTCCCCCGGAAAATTCAGCCAGGACGTATTGTCTTCCACCTTCAAAGGCCATGTTTCCGCCAGTTTTCCGGACGGGTTTACAGCTCCGTATAAAAGTTCCACCACAGCCCTTCCTACCTGGTCTCCGCCCAGATGCATGCACAAGACTGCCTTTACCTGGTCAAACCACGGCAATGCCATACATGCCCCTCCATGGAGTACAACGACTGTATTTTTTTGTACCTTTCCAATCTCTGAGATAAGCCGGTTCTGGTTCTCTGGCATCCGGATATCCTCCCGGTCACACCCCTCTGTCTCGTAGCTTTCCGGCAGATCTCTGTTCCGCATCATAGCCCTGTACATAGGTGACCGGATAAAATCCACATTCAGAAGCGCTGCCCATGCGAGATTCCTTTTGCGTCTCAGTATGAACGCCTGTCAGGAGAATACGGAATGTGAAAATATATCGTCCTTCTTTACTTCCGACAAGCTCACCATCCACAAAAAGATCAACTCTGTCCTGATTGGAGTAAACTTTGATTTCAGTTGTTTTCCCAATTTGCTCCGCAGAAATGCCTGCTGTGTTCTGACCCGAATTTCTCATGGCTTCTTCTGTACCTGCTTCCGGAACTCTGTCCGCATAACGGCGACCACAGATGTGTACGAAAGGTTCCTCTTTGTTCCAGTGCGATTTGTAAAGATAAAAAGCATCCTTTTTAATTTTACGGTCCATGGTGACCAGGCCCTTCTGATTCACTCCGTTTTTGCCGCCTTCATCACGGCCATCGGCAGCAAAATCAAACATATTCCATACATGAGTCGCCCATAGATAGGGGCGCTCTTCAATGCATTTCAGAAGATGTTCATGATATACACACTGATATGTTTCTGTATAATCTCCCCGTTCCGGAGATGCAGACTGATACTGGGGGTTTGCGTCTGCTCCATACTCAGAGAATCCTATAATACGCTCCGGATATTCTGCATGAAATCTGTCAAAAAAGCTGTCGTTCTGTTCCAGTTCTCCCAGATACCAGCCGAAGTACAGATTATAGGAACCGATATCTGCCACATCGATCAGCGGGCTTTCTGTTTCCAACATAAACACATGAGCCATGGTGGTAGGCCTGGTCTTATCCATGTGGTGACAGAGATCATTGAGCAGGCGGTGGTTCTCCATCAAATCTTCACTGACACCTCCGGAAACTGTAATTTCATTGGAAAGACCCCAGCAGATAATCGATGGATGATGGCAGCACTGTGTCACCAGTTCACGCATCTGGACAAGCGTATTTTCTTTTCCGTTCGGAAGATGCCGGTTAATATACGGAATCTCTGCCCATACAGCAAGTCCGGCTTCATCGCAGAGAGCATAAAAATACTGTGCATGCTGGTAGTGTGCAAGACGCACAGTATTGGCACCTGTTTCTAGGATAAGGTCTATATCTTCCTCATGCATTTCTTTTGTCAGTGCATTTCCCACGCCGGCTCTGTCCTGATGACGGGATACGCCGCGAAGAGGGCAGGACTTTCCATTCAGGAAAAATCCTTTTTCTTTGTCAAAATCGAAAGAACGACATCCAAACCGCAATGCAGTTTCATCCATTGAATTGGAATCTATACCTTCTTCCAGTTCTGCTCTGACAATATAGAGAAACGGATCCTTCTTTCCATCCCAGAGGTGTACATCATTGATAACAAAATCGGCTCTGGCATATCCATCCACGGATTTCGCATCCATTCTGGCAATACATTGATCTTGGCTTTTGCATGAAATTTTTTCATCAGTCTCTTTTTCTCCTGATCTCCGTTCTCTCCAGTATCGCACGCCGCATCCATCCGGTTTCCAAATGCTGAAATGAACAATTCCATCTGTATTCTGCCAGCTTTCCACCGTTACTGCCGCATTTCTGCCCTGAACTTCCGGTGTCACCTTTATTCCCGGTGTTCCATCCTTTATAAGCTCAAAGTGAACTTTTGGAACGATGATCATCTTTACATCACGATAGATTCCGCCGTAGAATGTAAAGTCTGCACGCTGTGGATAAACATGATCATTTTCGCTGTTATCCACTGAAACAGACAAAATATTTTTTTCCTCAAGCGCATTCGTAATATCCACGCGGAATGTTGAATATCCATCCTCATGATGTGCAAGTTTTTTCCCGTTCAGAAATACCTCCGCAGTCATTGCCGCACCCTCAAATTCCAGAAATACACATTCATCTTCCGTTATTTCCGGTCTCTTAAACTCCTTTTTGTACATGCAGGTTCCGCGGTAATAATCATTACCCCCCATCCTGACCGTCCACAGCGTTCCAGGTATGAGGAATATCCACAGCTTCCCAGGTATCTGTCCTTGAAAAATACCAGTCATTATTAAAGTTAATAATCTTTCTCATGATTTCATCTCCATCATACTATTGTCTTCCATAGCACAGCTCCATTCTGGTAAAAAAACCTCAAATGTCATACAATAATCAATCGCATCGTAAACGTTAATCCTTCTCCTGACATATCATTATCCTTCATTCAGCATTTAATTCTTCTATCAGTTCATCCAGAGCTTCTTCTGTCATTCTCCCATAAGAAATCAAAGAGCCAAGAGGCATCTCCATCATCATAGCCTGCCCCATTCTGTCGCTTCCCGCACCCATTGATTTCCTTTCTTCTTCCTCTCTGTGTTCTTCTTTCTCTTTGCTACGATTCACAGAGTTTAACACAAATTCCCGTCCTTTCCTGATTTTCATGATGTCTTCGATCGTGGATAACCTGGTAATTATCATGGCAGCTCCATATCAGAATCCACATGGATTTTTCCAGCCAGTCGGATATCCCTGCTGGATGAACCAATGGAAATCTGCACATCTTTGCTCTCTATAAACCAGTCATGGATTTTTGGTTCGAAATAGGCAAATGCTTTGGATTCAAGTTCAAACACGACTTCTTTTTCTTCTCCTGGCATAAGAAAGATCTTACGAAATCCCTTTAATTCTCTTTTCGGGCGCTTTACAGAACTGTTCATCACTCCCACATAGAGCTGGACAACTTCCTTCCCCGGTCTCTCCCCGATATTTTTCACCCTGCAGGATACGGTAAGCCTGTCATGGTTAGTGATTGTTTTTCTACTCAATTTCAGATCGGAATAGTCAAATTCCGTGTATGATAATCCATGACCGAAAGGATACTGTACATCCATTTTCTTTTTATCATAATAGCGATATCCCATAAAAATTCCCTCGTGATATTCCACAATACCACTCTCTCCTGGAAAATTCAGATAGGAAGGATTATCCTCCAGTTTCAGAGGCCATGTCTCTGCCAGCTTTCCGGAAGGATTCGCATCCCCGAATAGTAAGTCCACAGCAGCGCGCCCCACACCATCTCCGCCCAAATGCATACACAGAATCGCAGAAACTTCTTTTTCCCATGGAAGTTCCATGACAGAACCTCCGTGAAGCACAACAATCGTATTCGGCTGTACTGCTGCTACCGCATGGATCAGGGCATTCTGATTCTCCGGAATGGAGATTGATTCTCTATCACAACCTTCCGTCTCACAGGCTTCAGGAAGACCTGCAAATACAACTGCATATTCTGATTTTCCTGCAAGCTCCATTGCCTCGTTTATCATTTTTTCATCTGTATCTTCACGTTCAGAATCATAGCCTCGTGCATATGAAACCTCTATGTCATCCACACAGTTCATAGCCCCCACTGGGGATTTCACATTAACATGACTGCTGCCTGCTCCCTGATATCTGGGAGATACAGCAAACTGAAGGATAGCATACAGTTTCAATACTTTCGCCAATCCCCAGATGAGCTCCTTTTCCTAGCTGTTTACGAAGTCCGTTCGGTCCATCACACATCATCACAGATGGAACACCCAGGCGTTTCAGATCCTGCGTGTGCCAGAAATCTCTTCCAGAACACATCTGTGCTTTTTCTTCCAAAGTCATTTTTCTTAATACTTTTTCTACATCGAACATTTTATTCTCCTTTTTATAAAGTGTGGGATGATTTTTATTTCCCAGTATCGCTTGTAATATGTTTCCAATAGTTTTTAAAACGATGCTTCCTCTATTCTATTTTGCAATTTTTTACACAAAAAAATATGTTCTATTCCGACAAGAATTACCGCAAATCCGATACAGAAAAACTTTTTCAGTATCTGACCAGTTCTAATCCCTCTTTGTGCTATCACGTGAACGCTTACCAGCTCTGACTAAACCCCTTTTTCATCTGTCTCACAAGCAACATCATGGCAAGCACAACCGATACAGAATCACATACTACATTCACCCAGTAAACACCTTCCAGGCCCACTGCTGCATGAAGCAGGAAAATTGCAGGTACATAAATGATGCCCTGACGGCATATAGACAAAACAGTAGCTCCAAACGCATTTCCCGCTGACTGCAAGAAATTGATTCCGATATAATATAGTCCAATGAAAGCTGTAGTAAGAAGCTGAATACTCATAATATGCACACTTGTTTCAATCAGCTTTTCATCTTTCAGAAACATTTCTGCAATGGAGATCCGCATAAAATAGCATCCAATGGTTAAAGCCAATCCCACTGCCAGAGATGTTACTGCCGTTTTGTAAAGAACTTCCTTTGTTCTTTCTTTGTTTCGTGCTCCGTAGTTATATGCAATGAATGGCTGTACGCCTATACAGATTCCCATAACAATCATTGATGCAATCATAGATGCCTTTCCGCCCACACTGACTGTTACAATGGCACTGGCACCATAGCTGATTAAAATGTGGTTGGAAATTGTTCCAGTCATACCGTTCAGAAAATTACTGACGGCGTTTGGAATTCCAAGAGATATCACCTTGACAAAAGCTTCCGGCTTCTCTGCTGCGTATTTTATACTCAGTACAAGCTGCGAATTTGATTTTAGAATATAATGTACATAATAAATACTACCAGCTACATTCCCAAGCACCGTTGCTATAGCAGCACCTCTGACTCCCATATGTAATCCTAAAATGAATACAGGATCAAGAACAATATTCAGAATTGTGCCGATACCATTTCCAATCATGGATTCTCTAGCTGCACCTTCTGCGCGGACAACATTTGCAAAAATATTAGTAAACAGCATAAATATCATACCAATAGCAAGTACTGTGATATATTCTTTTGTATATTGCCAGGTTTCTGTATCTACTCCGAGTAATTTAAGAATCACATCCGGAAACAATAAAATTCCACCGCCTATCACAAAGCTTGACACGAGAAGCAAAATTATGCAGACCGAACTTAAAGCTTTTACAAGTTCCTTATTTCCTGTTCCCAGCGCATTGGAAATAGCGGCGCAGCCACCAGCTCCCACAAGGGTACCAACTGCAGTCTGGAGCATATACACCGGCGATGTCAGTGAAATCGCCGCAATCTGCAATTCATCGCCCGTTTTTCCCACAAAATACATATCTGCCATATTATAAATAATCATTACCATCATAGTAATGACAGCAGGAATGCTCATCCTAAAAATTCCTTTCCAGACAGAGCCTTTACCAAATATTTCATCGGCTTTCATAGTATATCACTCCTTTTAATCCAACACTTGTTTTTTTAATTATTTTTATTATAATAGTATGTAACAATCAATTCAATCATCATTTTCACAACATTTGTTGGATTAATCTTTTTTGCAAATTAGACTATAATAGTTTTAAAGGAAAGGATATTTATGAATATCAAAAATAATCAGCGTTTTTATCATACTGAAAAATGTCTTGAACAGGGATTTCTTTCTTTATGCCAGACAACACCTCCTGAAAAAATAACAGTCAGTCAGCTCTGTAAAACCGTATCTGTAAACCGATCCACCTTTTATGCTCATTTTCTGGATATTCCAGACCTCATTCAAAATATAGGCGCCAGTCATATGAAGGAAATGATACCATTACTTGAGGCAACTGGTAATGGACAATCTTTTCCTTTTACAAAAAACTACTTTCTCTCTCTTTTTTCTTATATCAAAGAAAATCAATCTTTTTATAATATTTATTTTAATCACAGCAACCCCAGATCTGTGGAATCCAGCTTCACTCAATGTCTGGAATCTGCAATAAAGCCATATCTGGAACGCTTTCCGCAAAAAAGTCCGGAAGCGATGCACTATCATTTTATTTTCTTTAAAGCAGGCCTGATTTCTGTTTTAAGTCAGTGGGTAAAAAATGGATGTAAAGAAAAACCGGAAGAGCTTGCAGATATCATACTGCAAAATCTTCCGAAAGAAGCATTATAAGCTTATCCTTTTATTGAGGTATTGTTAGTCTCTGAAATTATACATTAATGCTAAAATAATTCTTTGCAATCCGACTTTTTAAACCAGTTTGCAAAAGTTTTCTTCTGGCGCAATACAATCCTCAAAAGATGTTGACCAAATGTTGACTTTTTTCAAATCTAACCCGATTTTCCCTTCAAAATCCCAATTATCAGTTGAAAAAGAATGGAGCCTCCGGGATCATCCCGAAGACTCCAAAACATTGATTTTAAAGGATTTTTTGATTAGAATTTACCAGCTTTTGCAGCCTCTTCGATGCTAACCGCAACTGCCACGGTCATACCAACCATCGGGTTGTTGCCCGCGCCGATAAGACCCATCATCTCAACGTGAGCCGGTACAGAGGAGGAGCCTGCAAACTGAGCGTCAGAGTGCATACGTCCCAGGGTATCTGTCATACCATAGGAAGCTGGACCTGCTGCCATATTGTCTGGATGCAGAGTACGTCCTGTGCCGCCGCCAGATGCTACGGAGAAGTACTTCTTACCTTTCTCATTGCATTCCTTCTTGTATGTACCTGCTACTGGATGCTGGAAACGAGTTGGGTTGGTAGAGTTACCGGTAATAGAAACGTCAACGCCTTCCTTCCACATGATGGCAACACCCTCTGGAACACTGTTTGCGCCATAGCAGTTAACCTTTGCACGGAGTCCTGTGGAGTAGGACTTTCTGTAAACTTCCTTTACTTCGTTGGTGTATGGATCATACTCGGTCTCAACATAGGTGAAGCCGTTGATACGGGAGATAATCTGAGCAGCATCCTTTCCAAGACCGTTCAGGATAACGCGCAGAGGTTTCTGGCGAACCTTGTTTGCCTTCTCAGCAATACCAATAGCACCCTCAGCTGCTGCAAAGGACTCATGTCCTGCCAGGAAGCAGAAGCACTCGGTCTCTTCCTCAAGAAGCATTTTTCCAAGATTGCCATGTCCCAGACCTACCTTACGGGTGTCAGCAACAGAACCTGGAATACAGAATGCCTGTAAGCCCTCTCCAATAGCTGCTGCTGCGTCTGCGGCTCTTCTGCAGCCCTTCTTGATAGCAATGGCAGCACCTACTGTGTAAGCCCAACATGCGTTCTCAAAACAGATTGGCTGGATACCCTTAATCTGATCATATACATTCAGACCTGCATCCTTGGTGATTTTCTCAGCTTCTTCTACAGAAGCAATTCCATAACTATTTAAAACAGAATTGATTTTGTCAATTCGTCTCTCATATGATTCAAATAAAGCCATTTCCCGTTACCTCCTCATCCTTATTCTTTTCTCGGGTCAATAATCTTAACAGCATCTGCTACACGACCATACTGGCCTTTCGCCTTTTCCCATGCAGTATTCGGGTCATCGCCTTTTTTGATGAAATCAGTCATTTTACCAAGGCTTACAAACTGATAACCAATAATCTGGTCGTCCTCATCCAGAGCAATACCGGTAACATAACCTTCTGCCATTTCCAGATAACGAGGTCCTTTCTTCAGAGTTCCATACATGGTACCAACCTGAGAACGAAGTCCTTTTCCAAGGTCCTCCAGGCCAGCGCCTATAGCAAGTCCGTCTTCAGAGAAAGCAGACTGGGAACGTCCGTATACAATCTGTAAAAACAGTTCTCTCATGGCTGTGTTAATTGCATCACATACAAGGTCTGTATTCAGAGCTTCCATAACAGTAAGGCCCGGAAGAATCTCAGCTGCCATAGCTGCGGAATGAGTCATACCAGAACATCCAATGGTCTCAACCAGGGCTTCCTGAATAATACCTTCTTTTACGTTAAGGGACATCTTGCAGGCACCCTGCTGAGGAGCACACCAACCAACACCGTGTGTAAAGCCGGAGATGTCCTTAACTTCTTTTACAGACACCCATTTTGCTTCTTCCGGGATTGGAGCAGCGCCATGATGAACGCCCTGTGCAACTGGGCACATTTCTTCTACTTCGCGTGAATAAATCATTTTAAAACTCCTTTCAAGTATA
>JAUNOP010000063.1 GCA_030537135.1 Eubacteriales bacterium
GACTGTACCTTCCGCATTTCCTGTTCGCGCTTTTCCTCTGAAAGATGCGCACAGGACAGAATTGCCACCGTGACATAGGGGCATACTCTTGCCAGATATTCGTCCGTCCATCTGGTAGAAAAATCATATGCAATAGGTACGCCGACTTCCTGAAGCTGTGAAAGATTTTCTTCTATGTAACTGTTCAAGTTAGTATAAATCAACTGAAATCCTTTGATATAGGAAAGGTCATCCTCTGTAAAGTCAAATTCATGCTCTTTTGCAATTCCGCCCTTATTAGATCCAAGAAAGACTCTGTCATTTCCTTTGAGCGTTACCAGCGCAAATCCATTTTCCCCTTCAAAATGCCGACTGTGACTGTCGTCAATTCCAATTGTTCTTAAGGTTTCCTGTACACACGCAGCCACCTCATCATTTCCATATTTTCCAAGATAAGCGGCCCCTGTTCCGTTCATTGCTGCATATACACATGTATTTACGCACTGTCCGCCTGGATACATTTTTCCTCTGGAAAGATATTTGTCACACACATTATCTCCAATAGCTATAATTCTGCAATTTTTCATTTTCCACACCTCACATTTTATCTATGACAGCATCTGCATAAGCAGGCATATCTTTTTAGAAAACAACCGCACCGAGAACAATGGCAACCAGAACAGAAACTACTGTACACACGAGTCCAGGAAGCATATAGCTATGATTCAATACAAATTTTCCAATTTTAGTTGTCCCGGCAGAGTCAAAGGCAATTGCTGCCACGCACTGTCCAGAAGCCGGAATAAAGTAGTTGGATGAGCAGGCAATCCATCCGGCCACAATGATGTTCACAGGAAGTCCCAACGCGATTCCAATCGGAACCATAATCATCGTTGTAGAAGACTGGCTTGTTGTGATTGCTCCGATGATAAATACTGCTATAATGTAAATCCAGGGATACTGGTTTGTCAGGGCAGACATATTGTCTGTAATAAAGGAAGACTGATCAGCGATAAAGGTATTTACCAGCCAGCAAAGACCAAATGCCAAAACTACTGCAAACATACCAGTGCGGAACACAGGCTGATCCAGAATCTTATTGCTGTCAAGCTTTGTGATGAGAACTGTCAGGGCAGCTCCTACCAGCATGAAAATCTCAATAACTGTTGTAAGCGGAAGCTTAGAGTCATCTGCAAAGGTTGGAACCAGCTTGTTTACTGCGCCTAATAATACAATAGCAACCATTGCGATCATAAAAATTGCCACAGAAATTTTGGCTTCCTTTGTAGTTTCTGTTTCTTTCTTTTTTTTCTTAGAAAAGTCCTCAATACGTCCCTGTGCAACACGAGCCTGAAATTCCGGGTCATCTGCAAGCTCCTTGCCCTTCTTGATTACAGACAAAGCTGCTGCAATGGTTCCAATCAGAGTAGCCGGAATGCAGACAAGAAGAAGTGTAAAGATATTTACACTTGTGTAGGAAGATTCTGCCAGAAATGCCAGAACACCAACCGTTGCCGCTGAAATCGGACAAGCCGTAATCGCCTGCTGAGAGGAAATAATGGAAGCTGAAATCGGACGTTCCGGGCGAATACCTGTTTCAATAGAAATCTCATTAATAACAGGAAGCAGGCTGTATACAATATGTCCGGTACCGCACATAAAGGTGAAAAGATATGCTACTATCGGCGCCAGAATTGTAATCATTTTCGGGTTCTTGCGCAGAATCTTCTCTGCAACTTTAACCAGATAGTCCAAGCCCCCGCAGGCCTGCATGGTTGCTGCCGCACAGATAACGGCAATCATAATTAAAATTACTGTAACAGGTGGGTCTGACGGCGGAACGCGCAGAATAAAAGTCATGATAAACATTCCAATGCCGCCGGCCATTGCAAGAAATGTTCCCCCGATGCGTACACCCAGGAAAATAATTGCAAGGACAAGAATTAATTCAATCCAAAACATTGTGGATCCTCCTTTGATTTTTGTGTTTTTTGGTATCTTTGGTTTCGCAGAGGAATGTGCGCACATTCTCAGTCCTTAACACGCTGCAATTTTTAGATTTTGTATCTATTTGTATTGCTTTGTATTTGATACAATCATATATTTATTGTTTATTTTTGTCAATACGCAAAATTATTTTCTATATTTTTCATAATTTTTTTGCTTTGTTTTTATATATTTTTCACAAGCAATAATACATTGTATTTTTTGATCAAATCAGGCAAGCCCCTACCCACTGCTTATTGCTTTTCGCAACGGAAGCAGTGGGTAGGGGCTTGCCTGTATCATACTCAAAATACCTTTTGCCCCAACATCTTTTCCTGCTCTTAGCATATAAATATATGCAATTAGGCAGCAAAACCTCAGTCAGAGAAATCTCTTACTGAGGTTTTGCTGCCGCGTCTGGCACAGTTGTCCTTCACTTGCATAGAGAGTTTACTGTTTCATCCAGGGAAACTCCCCTCTCACCGCTTATTTCTCTGCGAAATTGAAGTGGGAGACTTGCTTGATACGTTAATATTCCACCTTCCACATATAGCGGCGTGTTGGAAGCGGATGCTGACGCTCTGTAGCCAGATCATGATTATAAATCGGATATACATTATTAAACAGAGAATGATTAAAATAGTCTACAACAGACGCATCAATTGTGGACAGACCGAGTTCCTTGGCGTCAAGCACCTCTATACGCTTTGCGTATTTCTTCAGGAAGGTCAGCGCTCTCTCATCCAGCTTGCGGGTAGAGCCTTCGGAAATCTGAATCACAAACGGACGGTTGGCATCTGTAATCTCAAATGGACCATGGAAAAATTCACCCGTGTGGATGGCGCTGGAATCCAGCCACTGCATTTCCATAAAGATGCAGATACTCTCCATGTAAGCTGCACCATAACCAGCGCCGCTTCCCATAGTATAAATCACCGGATCATTCTTGTATTCCTTTGCAAATGCCAGAGAACGTTCTGCAACATGTGCGCGTGCCTTACGGATAATATTGGTCAGCATACCCGCGCCCTCATAGAATTTGTCATAGTGAGCATAGCCCTCTTCTGTCTGAGAGAGAAGCTCTACTGCAACATAAAGCGCGCACATTGTCTTCTCACCAGAATAGTCAATGTCCCCTGCCAGATGGTCTGGACTTGCATCAAATGAATATAATACAATATAATCACCAAATTCAACAATCTCTGATTCTGCAAGCCAGGTGAGGATAATCACTGCTGCTCCCTTTTCCTTGCCAAGCCTTGCTGCTTCAATGGTTTCCGGCGTATTGCCCTTGTGGCAGGCAAGAACAATGATGGAATTCTCTCCGAAATCCTTTGGAGTGCTGTGAACAAACTCATTACTGTTGATCCAGGCGGATTTAATAGATGCAGATTCCTTTTCCATAAAGGTTTTTGCAGGATAAAGAGCGCCGAGAGAACCGCCGCAGCCTACAAAGTAAAGTGATTTCACTCCTCCTTTGTCTTTTTTTGCATCCAAAATTTCTGCAACAATTGCTTTGATGTCAGTGCTTTTGTACGTCATTATTTTGTCTCCTTTTCATTTATTTGTTTTCCTTGTTCTGTTTTTTGTTGAATTCATAGTAATACATTATAATACTTTTGTCAATAAATTTTAATTTTTTTCCATAAAAAAACATTTTATGGTATACATTCCAAAGAAAATGTATTATAATATTTTTGATGATACCTTTTGTGTCTAAAAACAGGAAGGTTTCTGCTTCAATTGCAAAGAGCAATAGATGGCAAGTCCCTCACTCATGAGCTGCATAGTGGAATGCGAATATCCACTTTACTCCAGGGACTTTGCTGATACAGTCAAGCAGATATTCGCAATCCGCTTCGCTACTTGCTCATAATCAAATAAAAACAACATAGAAAGGTGTTCTATATGGAATTAGACAGTACAATTTCCACTCCACTGTATCAACAGCTGGAAAACAGGCTCCGTCAGGAGATCGACAGCGGCCAGAGACCTGTCGGAAGCCGGATTCCCACTGAAAACGAGCTGAGTCAGCAATACAATGTAAGCAGAGTTACTGTACGCAAGGCTCTGGCCGGTCTTTCAGAAAATGGATATCTGGAACGAAAATCCGGAAAGGGAACCTTTGTAGCAGAGAAAAAAATTCAAAGAGGTTTTTCAGGTGTAACAAGCTTTTCGGATCTATGTCGGATGACAGGAGTTACTCCTGGTGCAAAGACCATAAAAATCGCGCTGGAAGAGCCGTCAGATGCGGAAATAGAGCTTCTGCAGCTGTCTCCTGAAGAAAGAATCGTGGTTTTAGAGAGGATTCGTTACGCTGATGACAAGCCTGTACTCCTGGAGACCAACAAATTTTCAGAATCCTTTTCCTTTCTCTTCAGCGAAAACCTGAATAATGCCTCCTTGTTTGAAACCTTAAAGACCAAGCATAACATCCTTTTCTCACACTCTACAAAGACCTTTGACATTACCTTCGCCTCTTCACAGGAAGCAAAGCTTCTTGGGATCACCAAGGGTTATCCCCTGCTTCGCATTGCCAGTGTCATCCAAAATGCGGATAATACTGTGACTAACCTGTGCCAGCAGCTTTGTATTGGAGACAAATTTAAGATTATTGTATAAACAAAGAGCCTTAAGAAACAATGTATTACATTGCATTCTTAAGGCTCTTTGTTTTCTTTTAGATATATTTCTATATTTATCTTATTTTTTCTTTTATTTTAGCAATTTTTCCTAAATATACGCAACAAAAATTGTGTAAAACACCGATTTTAATAAAATCAATTGACAATCCCCCCTTTATTAATATAGTATTGCATTAAATACAAAACAATACTTTTAACATGTCAAGCAAGTCTCCCGCTTCAATTTCGCAGAGAAATAAGCGGTGAGTGGGAGACTTGCTTGTCTCAAATGTATTCTTTGTATTTATCCAAAAGGGGAGTGCACACCGCCTTGCATCAAAAACAAGTACATACATTATGGAAAAAAATTTATCTTTTACCAACAATACAATAAGGAGTGATAAAAAAATGAAAAAACACAAGATGCTGTCTCTGCTGCTTGCCGTATCTGTATCCTGCGCTGTATATAGTCCTGCCGCTGTTTTTGCCCAGGAAAACGTGGAAGAAGCCTCCGCTGAAACAGACAATGGCGATGGTTATCATTTTTACGAGACTGCCAGCGGCCTGTCTGTAACTGTATCTGAAAATGAAAATGCCGAATTGCCTACAGTAGCGGTTTTGGCTACCGGCGGCACTATCGCAGGTACCGGTGACGCAGGAAAAACTACAAACTATTCTGCTGGTCAGTTAGACGTAGGAAGTCTCGTGGAAAGCGCAGCCGGAATAACAGATATTGCCAATGTACGCGGTGTACAGGTATGCAACGTAGGCTCCGATGATATCACAGGCGCCTATTGGCTTCAGATTGTCAATACCATTAATGAAATGGCACAGGATGAAGACATTGACGGCTTTGTCATTACGCATGGAACCGATACTCTTGATGAAACTGCATACTTTTTGAATCTGACCGTAAAGACAGAAAAGCCTGTTGTTTTAACAGGTGCTATGCGTCCTTCCACGGCTACCTCTGCTGACGGCCCTATGAATCTGTATCAGTCAATCGCCCTTGCCGCGAACGCAGATGCTGCCGGCCGTGGTTCTATGGTTGTATTTTCTGACGGAATTTATGGAGGACGTGACGTACAGAAAATCAGCACCTTTCAGACAGACGCTTTCACCTCCAAGGACTTTGGCTGTATGGGATATATGCTGGAAGGAAAACCTTATTTTTACAATGAAAGCACCAAACTCCACACAACAGAAACAGAGTTTGACGTGTCCGGACTTACTGAACTGCCAGATGTAGCTGTAGCATATTTTACTATTGACGCTGATGAAGGCGTTCTTGATTACTATGTAGAAAATGGAGCCAAGGGAATTATCATTGCCGGCGCGGGTGCCGGATGCTACAGCGCTTCCTGGAACGACAAAGTCAACGAGCTGGCCCAAAGCAATATTCCAGTAATTCGCTGCTCTCGCATTGGCTCTGGGCTGATTACTAAAGATGACTATTTTGTCGGCAACCTTGCAATCGGAAACGATTTGGCTCCGCAGAAAGCGTCCGTTCTTCTTCGTCTGGCTCTGACTGTAACAGATGACATTAATGAAATCCAGGAGATTTTTAATAAGTATTGATAGCTTCTTCTCTTTCAAAAGCCTCGCAGCATATTTGATATGCTCCGGGGCTTTTGCTCTTATTATTCTGATACTTCATCAACCGCTCGCCTATTATGGCAGCCTCTCTTTGACAGAAAGTCTCTCAGCCCTTTCTCGTCTTCCCCCATACATTCTTCACAACCAACTTAAATACCCTGGTTTGGGAAATCACTCTTTCATTAAACGGAAAATCCTCTGCACGGTAATGCCTCATCAGAATCAAAAGCGCTTCTCTCTTCTCTTCATCCGGGACATATTCCAGATAGCCCTCTCCCACCACACTCTCGTACTGTGTGGTACAATTTCCATGCTCCTCATCCAAAATCAACTCATGGGAGCAATCCATCTCAAAAGATGCACGGTTGTCTCTTTCCATCAGCTCATATTTTGTTCCTTTCAGAGCGCCATGAAAATACAATGTAATGTTTCCTTCTTTAACCTCCATCCCAAAGCTCAGAGGCAGAATATAGGGAAAATCTGAAGTATTCAAAGCCAGCCTGCATACATCGCACCTTTCCATCACCTTCACAATCTCATCAAATTCCTTTATTTCTCTGTCACTTCTTCTCATAAAAAGTTTCCTTTCGTTTATTCGCTTATTTTCCAATCAGCATCCTTTTTCCCTGAGCTATCCATTGTCGTCAAGTAGATATGCCCCTTTCCTGGTTGGAAAGAGCCTTGATATGGCTTGCTCCCATCATAACACATAACAGGCTCGTTTGCACTACACAGCGTCTGATTTTTCACTAAATCAATAAAGCAGACATTCGCATTCCACTTTGCTGCGTTCAAAAAATCCTGTCTTTGATTTCTTCCTGTTTCTATGGAAACAGCAGATGCAGCCCCAGCCCTGCCGCTCCGCACAAAATCATTGCCAGAATCGGATTCCATCTGCATTTTCTCAAAATCAAAAATGCAGCCGCAAAGCACCCTGCCTCTATCCATCGGATATTGTCAAAAGAAATCTCAGCCTCGCCAAACACTGCCGCACGCAGAATCGTCAGGCCGGCAGACGCAATCAGCGCCACAACTGCAGGTCTGAGGCTTTCCAGAATACTTTTGATTACAGAAAGCTTTCTGTAACGATAATACACAAATGCAAGCAAGGATGCAAAGATAAAGGCAGGAAGGATACAGCCGATGGTTGCTGATACAGCGCCTGTGACTCCTGCGATTCTGATTCCGACAAAGGTAGCAGAATTTATGGTAATAGGGCCTGGGGTCATTTCTGCGATTGTGATAAGGTCTGTGAATTCACTCATGGAAAGCCAGCCATTTTCTTCAACCACCTGGCTCTGTATCAGAGGCAGGGCAGCATAACCTCCCCCAATGCTGAAAAGTCCTACCTGCAAAAAACTGAGAAATAGTTTCAGATAAATCATAGTATTACCTCTTTTTTCTGACGTGTACCGTTCTTATGATTCCTGCAAAAACAGCTGCAAGTATGAGAAAAATAACATTTATGTTCAGGAAAAAAGCTGAAAAAAACACAGCCACCATCAGGCAGAGGTCAAGTGCAGACTTCTCTTTCAGGACATTCTGTCCCAGACTACATACCACATCCAGTATCACGGCTGCCGCTCCTGCCTGCATTCCCTTTAGTACCAGAGCCACATAAGGATTGTCTGCAAAGGCCGTGTAGAAGAAAGAAAGAACAGACAGAATGAGCATAGGGGGAAGGATTGTTCCGGCAGTGGCTGCGAGCATTCCTGCAAGCCCTGCCATACGCCAGCCGATTAAAATAGAGGCGTTCACTGCAATTGCTCCGGGTGAAGACTGTGCAAGAGCAGTCAGGTCAAGCATTTCCTCTTCATCGAGCCAGTGCAGCTCATTCACATATTTGCTCTTCATAAAGGTGATAATGACAAAGCCTCCTCCAAAGGTAAATGCACTGATATAGAGATTAGTTAGAAAAAGCTGCCCCAGGATTTTGTTTTTTTCTTTTGATTCGCATTTGTAAAGCATTTTCTGTTCCTTTCATGTCAGGCAGATTTCACTGCCCGCTTTGCTGCTCACTCGTATTGACAGGATATACTGCTGCAGTGAACAGCAGCTTTCTTTTTCTTTTGGTTCTTTTATAGTATAAGACTTGTAGAAACATAATGAAAATGCTATTATTTTATTATGTTCATATAAATTTTGATATAATGGAGAATCACCATGACAATACGGCATATGAGAATTTTCATTCAGGTATACCAGGCAGAAAGTATCACAAAGGCAGCAGCCGAGCTTCATATGACGCAGCCGGCAGTTACTCGCTCTATTCAGGAAATCGAACACTATTACGGGGTGTGCCTGTTTGACCGAATAAATCACCGTCTCTTCAGAACAAAGGCAGGACAGGAGTTTTATGCGCAGGCTTTTCACATTGTGGAGGCTTTTGATTTGATGGAAAAGGGTATGCGCGATTGGGATGAAATCGGTACGATTCGGATGGGAGCAACTATCACCCTGGGAACCTTTTTTCTTCCTGACCTTTTGCTGGAATTTAAAGAGCATTATCCCAAAATTTCTGTTCAGTCCACTGTAACTAATGCCAAAAATCTGCAGGATGGTCTGCTTACAAACCAGCTTGATATTGCTCTGATTGAAGGAGCTGTCAGCTATTGTGATTTACATGCAGAGAGCTTTTGTTCTGACAGGCTTGTTCTCCTCCTTCCTCCCGGACACACCCTTTTATCCAAGGATAATATCGTTCCCTCAGACCTAATACAATATCCGATTCTTCTGCGGGAAAAAGGGAGTACAACTCGTACCTTTGTCGACAATTTTTTCTCTCTTCACAATCTGGAGCTTTTTCCTGTGCTGGAAAGCTCCAGCCCTCAGGCAATTATTCAGGCCGTGTGCAGGGGAATCGGTATTTCCTTTCTTCCCAGTCACTGGGTCAGGAAAGAGTTAGAAGCAGGAGCCTTGTTTACCAGAGAAATCAACCATGCCAGCCTGACAAGACAGAATTATATTGTATGGCACAAAAATAAATTTCTGACAGGCTCCATGAAGGAAATGATTGCTTTGTGTAAAACATTGTAAAAAAATCAGGAAACTAACCGAGGATTATCGCTTAGTTTCCTGAAGGGAGGGTATTATGATGCTTCCATCAAATCCGGCGCTATCACCGTAAAATCATTGCCCGGGTTTATATTCCTTTCTGCCGCAGTTTCTCGCCATGTCTGCTGGTAAATACGCTCTGCATCAAAAAGAAGACCATCCATATCAAAAATCACACCTTTATATTCCATCTGCTGCGCTTTTCCTCCGTGCTTCCAGCGCCTGCGTCATTTCCTCTCGCACGCCGTCCAGTTTGTAAAAATAAGCACACACTGCAATCAGCACACACAGAACAATCGGAATCCAGATAAAGCAAATCTGGATATAAGAAAGCGCCTTTTCCGTCTGCACCTCATTGGCCACATATCCTCCATTTTTCAGGAAAGCGCCTATAATGAAGCTTGTCAGTCCCATTCCGCCTTTTACAAAGAATCCCTGGATTGCTGCAATCAGACCGGCTACACTTGCATTTTTCTTATATTCCGAATAGTCAATAACATCCGGCTGCATAGCAAAGGTGATTCCGAAAATACCATAAATCCCAAGGCCAGTAATCACCAGCCCAGCCAGAAGGCAGAACGCTGAATTTTTCCCGATAAAAATCAGCAGGTCGCCCACTATGTACAGAATAATGCTGAAAAACATCAAACTTCTTTTACTATACTTCTTTTCCAGAGCCGGGAGCAGAAGCAGCATCGGAAGTCCTGACAGTATGCCAAGTATTCCCACCAATGACAGCCACTCTGTTCTGCCCAGGTTATATTTAAAATAGTAAATAACAGTTGTACTCCTTACCACATACAGTGAAAAATAAAACAGGTTCAAAAGAAACAAGATCCATGCCTGTCCAGTAAGCCCTTTAAAATCTTCCCTGAGTGAGGAATGTTTCTGGCTGATGGTAGGAGGCACCACCTCCTTTGTGCTTGCAAAAGTGACAAAGAAGATACACATTGCAGCAATCCCATATACTGTCATCGTAATAAGATATCCTCTTGCTTCATTTCCATTTCCAAAAAAACGTACCAGCGGCTCTGTGATTGACATAACAATGGCTGTTCCGGCCATAGCGCAGACCATCCTCGTAGACACTAAGATATTTCTTTCATGTATATCAGAAGTCAGCCGAGGTACAATCGTGTTAAGGGGTATATTTACAACTGTATAAGCTGTACAGAGCAGGCAATATGTTGCATATGCCCACACAAGCTTACCCATGCTTCCCAGGTCTGGAATGTAGAATGTTAAGAAAGTAAAAACAGCAAACGGTACTGCTCCAAGCAGGAAATAAGGTCTTCCTTGACCCCATTTGCTATGTGTTCTATCTACAATCAAGCCCATGCCTGTATCTGTAAATGCATCAATAAATTTTGTTACCAGCATCATTGTTCCGGCAGCAGCGGCAGTAATGCCAAATACATCGGTGTAAAAAACCATAAGATAAGATGCCATAGTGCTGAAAACCAGGTTGCAGCCAAGGTCTCCAATCCCGTATCCTATCCGCTTTCCCCATTTTCCCATAATTCCCTCCTTTTTTCTTTGCTAATCCCTTGCTTTAATCGCAGATTTTTCGATGGCAAGACCTGCTGTCCCACATCTGCGAGGATACCGTGCCAATTTCTATTCCCATCTGACTGCTCTCAGCCTTATATTTCTGTGGGACAGCACAAGATTTGTTCATAAACGGACATGATTCGCCTGACGGCGAATCATGTCTGTTTAGAAACAGGTAAATGCACCGTCAATAATAAAATCAGAACCTGTTGTAAAGGAACTGGTATCGCCTGCCAGATATACGCAGATTGCCTGAAGCTCTTCTGGCTTTCCCATCCTTCCAAGCGGAGCCATCTCATTCCATTTCTCAATCAGCGGAACCAGAGTCGGGGAATTCAAAGTCAGCTCTGTCCCTATATATCCGGGACTGATGCTGTTCACACGCACACCCCGTTTTGCCCATTCAATAGCCAGGGATTTGGTGAGCTGTATTACAGCTGCCTTTGAAGCATTATATGCACACTGCGGCTGCGGAACATTGACAATATGCGCTGACATGGAAGCTGTATTAATAATAGAACCTCCATTATGTGCCAGCATATATTTTCCTGCGGCAATATCAGTAAGAAATATCCCATTCAGATTAATATTAATTACCTTAGTCCACTGGTCATAGGTCATTTCCTCTGCCGGAGCATTGATACAGATGCCTGCATTGTTATGACAGAAATCAAGCCCTCCAAGCTCCCTCACAACCTGCTGCACCATTTCATCCACCTGCCTCTGGTCTGTACAATCAGTCTTAATTGCAATCACCTTTCTGCCGGTTTTTGCCGCAAGCTCCTCTGCTGTCTTTTTTGCTTCTTCAAAATCAAGATCTACAATGGCAACATCTGCGCCTGCCTCTGCAAATGCCGTTGCCGTGCTTTTTCCAATACCTCTGGCCGCGCCTGTTACAAACCCCTTTTTTCCATCCAACCTCATTTTTTCAATAATTCCCATTTCGTTTCTCCTTTTAATAACTTATTTTGTAAAATCATTTATCAAATTGTAATTACATAATAATCTATAAATGGAATTTAGTCAATCTGTAATACTTCCTAATTTTTTGAAATTTTTTTTGTACAAAAATGACAATGGATACTTAATTATAATTTATGTTATAATTGTATTTTACAAAATGAGTTTACAGAATATCGGAGAAATTTTATGAATAAAAGCATAACCCCAAACCAGATTAAGCAAAACAATCGAAATATTATTTACAACTATATTTATACAAACAAAAAAGTTTCCCAGCAGGATATCTGCTATGACCTGCGTCTGAGCAGACCAACTATAGCAGCCAACCTCACAGCATTGGAAAATGAGGGATTCATTATGAAATGCGGGCAAATTGACACGGAATTTGTCGGCAGGAAGGCTTCTGCCTATGCCATTGTCCCGGATTACCGTATCAGCATAGGGGTAGAAATTCTGAAAGACGAAGTAAAGATGATTGCAGTTGATTTATATGGAGAAAAAATTGACCGACTTGTTTTTAAAATTGATTACAAAAACGAAGATATCTACTATCGAACAGTATGCGATAAAATACTTGCATTCAAAGATGCTGCCGGGATAAGCAATGAGCGCGTACTTGGAATCGGCTTTGCCATGCAGGCATTAATATCTCCGGATAAAAAAAACATTCTGTACGGTAAAATCCTTTCCTGTACAGGCCTGTCTATATCCGTATTTGCGCAGCACCTTCCATATCCCTGTTCTTTTGTCCATGACGCAGACAGCGCCGCTATTTCTGAATTATGGGCTTCACCTGGGCTTATGGATGCTTTTTACCTCTCCATCAGCAAGCATCTTGGCGCTTCTATCATATCCAAAGGCAAGATACTGACAGGAAAGCACGGACACAATTCCACTATTGAACATATCCAGATGCAGCCTGACGGACGCCTATGCTACTGTGGAAAAATAGGCTGCATGGAAACTCTCTGTTCCCTGACAGCGCTCCTGAATGAAAACGAATCCCTGGAATCTTTTTTCCAGAATGTGCGGCAAAAAGAACCTGCTTTTTTGGAGCGCTGGTATATTTTCCTCTCTGATTTAGCGAGAGCCATCAATCTCCTGCACCTGGTGTATGACACGGATTTTATTCTCGGAGGCTATCTGGCGCCCTATTTATGTAAGGAGGATCTTACATTCCTGCATGAACAAATCCGGCAAATGACCCCGTTCCACGAGCCGGCAGACTTCCTGCTAATAAGCAAGATGCCCAAACATAATATCTCCATTGGAGCTGCGCTGCCTTATATACAGTCATTCCTGCATATCATAGCCAATGCACAGGATTAAGTTTTACAGGAGCTTTTCAAAGCTGCCGTCTCATTAGGGTTACTGCCCGCTGGGAAGTGCAGGATGTCTGACAAAAGAATGGCCATCCTTCATCATCATCGAAGGATGGCCACTCATCTACTGCGCGTTTAATAAACTGCTGCTCCAAAGGGCATAAGCGCCAGCTTTGCAAGCTTAAACTGCTGCATACCAAAAGGAATTCCTATAATTGTCACACAAAGTACTGCTCCTATAGCAAGATGCTCGATTGCAAGCGGCACGCCTGATGCCAACAGCCACACAATATTCAGCAGCAGGGAGGGCATACCTCCTCCATAATGTACTTCCTTTCCAAACGGAAAGAAGCTTAAGGATGCAAATTTAAAGCACTGCATTCCTATTGGAATTCCGACAATGGTAACGCACCACAGACATCCGGCAAGGCACCAGCTCAATCCGCTGATTGCACCCCCGAACACGAACCATAATAAATTTCCCAGACATCCCATCATCTGTTCTCCTTTTATCTGTCTCAGAAGCAGGCGCTTGTGAAACGCCAGAGTCCGCATAAATGATGTGCTACCCGTCAAGTAGACAAATTAAATAACGAAAATTTTTCTTTCCCGGTACAGTTCATGTACCGGGTTTGTTTATGCAACGTTTTTTAGTTTTTGTTCATGGAATTCCATTGGTGTAAGTACCCCAAGATTTCGTTGAACTCTTTTGTTTGTGTAATAATCTATGTATTTCTCTATGGCAAGGATTAATTCTTCTTTTGTTTTATACTTTTTCCCATAATACATTTCGCGTTTCATTAGTCCCCAGAATCCTTCCATAGGACCATTATCGATACATCTTGCCACGCGAGACATACTTTGTGTCATGCCAGCAGCTAAGATTCGCTGCCTAAATGCCTTCGAAGTATACTGATAGCCTCTATCACTATGAAACAGTGGTGTAGCTTCTGGATTCGCCGCCACAGCTTTATCAAATGTATCAAAAACAAGAGGGTTATCATTTCTAGTGCTATATACAAAAGCGACAGGTCTCCTATCGCATAAATCAAGTATTACGCTTAAATATAGTTTACCTTTTTTATCATCTTCTCCAACACCATATTTGAATTCTGATACATCTGTTACCCATTTCTTATTTATCATGTCCGATTTAAATTCTCTATTAAGGATATTTTCGGCAACATAAGCTGGATCAGACGCAGGCTTAGTACAACAATTATACCGATGTTTTATATACGACTGGATTTTCTTTTTGCGGCAAATCCTTAAAACACGTTTGTCATTAACATCTATTTTATAATCATGTGCTAGAGTATCTCTTATACGTCTATAACCCATATCTGGATGTTCATCATGAATCTTTGTAATGGTATCGGCTATGCGTTCATTAAGATTATCATTATCACTATTTACGTGATTTCGCCATTTATAATAGGCCGATCTAGCTATTCCAGCAAACTCGCATAACGCTGATACGGAGTATGTCTTGTTTTTCTCAGATAATTCTTTGATTGCAAGGTATTTTGTTGTATTGCGTGTCTTGGTCAGGTTCACCTCCTCTCTATTTCGTCGAGTTTTTTTAGGAAATCAATCTCCATTTGTTGCTGCTGTGTTTGAGCTTTTAGTAGTCGGTTTTCAGCTTTAAGCTTCTCAATATCTGATAATTGAGAAATCGCTTTGTTCTTACCTCGCCGATCATATAATCCTTCAATTCCTTTATCTTTATATTTTCTAACCCATGCATAAACCTGTCCGTAAGAGCAACCATATTTATTCGCTACAGAAGCATAATCGCATCCCGTGTTTATGCATTCTTCGACAATGTTTATTCTTTCTTCAAGGGTTGTATTTTTTCTAGCACCATTTTTTGCCATGAGATATACACCTTCTTTTCTGGAATCTGTTAAATTTTCATGGTTATTATACTGCTTAATCCATGTACGAACAGTACTTGGTGCATGAATTTTGTATTTGGAAGCTAAATCCTGACTCGTTATATTGCCTCCAAGATATTCAAGAACAATCTTCTTCTTAAATTCTGCAGAGTAATTACATAAATCAGCATTTTGCTTTTCTAGACCGTCTGCTCCAAATGTTTCATATTTATGACCCCACCTGCGGATGATACTGGCCTCAATCCCATACTCTTTACCTAATTTCCAATAAGAGATTCCATCCTCAAGGTGTTTTTTTACGAGCTCAAGCTTCAGCTCCTTACTATACTGTTTCCTTGACATAAAAATATGCTCCTTATATGATAGATTTTTGGATATTTCCCTTGTCTACCATATGGGGAGCATATCAAAATACGGGATTCTTTTTGCTGCAAAATAAGCCTTAATAATATCCATACATGGCACGCAAATCCTGCAAAATATTTTCTACGCGGCGGATAGCATCTGAAACCTGCCTCCTGGCGTCTGTGATTTTTGACTGAACCAGATAGTCAGCTACAAACCCATCAAAGAAAAAATCTGCAAATGAAAGAAAACTGCTGATTTCTATCTCTATATTTGTAGGTACCTCCACGTCTCTCAGCTCTCGCTGAAAGGTTCTCAAATCTATCTTTGCCGCCTCCATATAGGAGGCTGCATCATTGAGCTTGGAATGCTTAATCATATCTGTGATAAAGCCTCCTCCCAGCATATCAAAAATGCCCCAGCTTCTGGCGCTGTTTAGCCTGTCCTGGGCTGCTCTGAGGCTCTGCAGGGCGCGCTCTCCTGCTGTCACTGCCTCTCGAATCTCTTGTTTCATCATTTCATTTTTCATAAATAAAATCCTCTCGTTTTTCGTAGGCGGAAACCCACTACCTTTAGG
>JAUNOP010000013.1 GCA_030537135.1 Eubacteriales bacterium
ATCTTGGAACAGGAAAAACGTAGTCAAGAAAAACGAAAGGGGATGCTATAATTATGAAACAGCATTCAGATGATAAGAAACCAGTTATTGAATACATCGTAAAGATTACACTCTCCAATGGAGAAACCATCGAAAAATCTGTACCCACTATCAGCGATTTTCCATCCCTTGAGGACTTTGACCTTTCCATAAGGGATGGCTTCCTTGAGGATTTTGACCGCCTGGAGAAGACGATCCTTGAAACAAGCAGAAAACTTAACTGCGAAATCTCTAAGGAATTTCTCGGGGCATCGTCTAAAAAAACAGAAAACCCCAGGAAAAATAGTCTCTCTGGAAGCAGAAGCCGGAAGGCTCCAGAATAAATAATTGCCATTTAAAGAAACGTATGCTATACTTTGGAGCATGGGAAACCACAAAGCCGAGGCGGCTCACCCTCTGATTTTTTGGAGGGAATACAAAATCCCTCCAGACGAAAAGAAAGGAGGGATGTCAATGTATGTTACATATTCTGATTTAATTCAGACTGGAATATTCATTGTAGCCCTTGTAGGTCTGTGCTATCAGATCTTTAAGGACAGAAAATAGCCGCCACTACTGCAATAGTGACGGCTGACCTCAGAAGAGGTTAAGTTAAACATTACATTATTGAGGGGTAGGCCGCTTCTGTGGTTTTCCCTTTTTCTATTATCAATATAGCATATCTGCATGAGGATTTCAAGCAGAAAATGAGCCGTCCTACCAATAGAAACAAAATAGGGCGGCTCTTTCTTGCACAGGACAAAATATCCTTAAAATGCAAATTTCCTCATTGACTATGATAATTTATTATCGCACACATATAACAGATATGCAAGTTATCATTCTTCTTTATCTGGCACATTCTTCTTAATATATTCCTTTATGGCTTGATTAACAATATAATTAATGCTTCTATCATCTTTTTTTGCTAATCGTTCAACGGTCTTTTTGTCGTTTTCATCAATGCGAATAGTTAAATTTACACTAGCCATAGTTTCACCGTCTTTCTCACTGCTTGCTGGGAGAAAACGGAACCGGAAAGAGTACGCTGATGAATATTCTTTTCGGGCTATATCACCCGGACGAGGGGGAAATTTACATTCATGAGAAAAAGGCAGCCATTGTCAACCCAAATGATGCCTATGCGCTTGGCATCGGCATGGTCCATCAGCATTTCATGCTGGTAAACCAGCTTACAGTACTGGAGAACATCATCATCGGAAAGGAACAGGGCGGATTGTTCCTGGACAAAAAGAAAAGCGAAGAGCAGGTGGCGGAGCTGGTGGAACGGTTCGGATTCAAAGTCAATCTCCATGAGAAGGTCATAAACCTCTCCGCAGGTATGCGCCAAAGAGTGGAAATTCTGAAAACACTTTACAGAGGCGCGGACATTATCATCTTGGATGAGTCCACCGCAGTTTTGACGCCCCAGGAGGTGGAGGAGCTGTTTAAAATTCTCCGTCAGCTGAGAAAAGAAGGAAAGACCATCGTATTCATCACTCACAAGTTAAATGAAACCATGGCCTTATCAGATCGGATCACCGTCATCTGTAAGGGAAAGGTGGTGTTTGAATGCAATACTGCAGACACCAATGAAAAAGAACTGGCCACGCAGATGGCAGACAGATCTGTGGAAAACGTCGTCGCCCAAAGAGGCCAAAAAGTGGGCAAAGCCGTTCTGGAAGTGAGAAATATAAAACTCCAGGACAAAGCGCAGGAAACAGTAAGCCTGACGGTTCACGCAGGCGAAATTCTGGGGACCGCCGGGGTAGACGGCAATGGCCAGCAGGAGCTGGAAGCTATGCTTTCCGGCAACCAGAAAGTAAAAGAAGGTTCGATTCTGATCAACGGAACCCCGGTAGAAAAAATGTCCGTAAAGGAGCGCAAGAAGCTGGGCTTTGGATACATTCCTTCGGATCGTCACCGTAACGCCATGATTTCGGGATTTTCCATTACAGAAAATTTCCTCCTTGGTTACCAGGAAAATCCCCGATACTGCAAAAAAAGGATTTATTCAGTTTGACAATCTGAGAAAAGACGCACAGAAGCAGACCGAGCTTTTTGAGACAAAGCTTGCAGGACTGGATCAGGAAATAGGACAGCTCTCCGGCGGAAACCAGCAGAAAGTCATTTTTGGAAGAGAAACGAGCCACGACCCGGGATTTATGCTGGTTGCACAGCCTGTCAGAGGTCTTGATATCGGCGCCATCGAAAAGGTACATAAAACACTTCTGGAATTAAAAGAACAGGGCAAAGCCATTCTCCTGATTTCCGCGGAGTTGTCTGAGGTGATGAACCTCAGCGACCGCATCGCTGTATTGTATGAGGGAGAAATCAGCGCGCAGTTTGAAAACGGCGCCTATACAAAAGAAGAAATCGGCCTGTTCATGACAGGAAAAAGAGCGGGAGGTAAAAAGACATGAAAAAATCAAAAGGTATCAGTGAACTGGGAAAATCCATTGCATCCATCGGGATTGCTCTTGTGATAGGCGCACTGTTTATTCTTGTGTCCGGCGAGTCTCCGATAGAAGCCTACGGCGCGCTCTTAAAGGGGGCGCTGGGAAGCCCGAAGTCCATTGCGAATACCATCAGCAAAAGTATTCCCCTGGCATTTACAGGTCTTGCGGTGGCACTTGGCTCCCGCTGCGGGAGGCTGAACATCGGCGCGGAGGGGCAGCTTCACGCAGGAGCTATGGCGGCGGTTCTGACCTCCCTTGCGTTTTCGTTCCTTCCGGGACCGATTCTGATGGCAGTAAGTATTCTGGCAGGCGTGCTTGCCGGTATGGTTGTGGGAAGTATTACCGGTATTTTTAAAGCGAAGCTCAATACCAGCGAGGTCATCGTAGCCATCATGCTGAATTACATCTGCACTCTCTTTACCTCCTGGCTGGTAAATGGTCCGGTCAAGGCACCCGGATCCGCAGCACAAACTCAGGTAGTGCCGGAAAGCGTCTGGTTTGGCCGTCTGATTCCTCAGACGCAGCTGACCACTGCCGTGTTCCTTCTTCTCATCGTTGCCGCAGTGATGTATGTGTTTCTGTGGAAAACCTCCCTTGGCTATCAACTTCGGGCAGTCGGAGCCAATTCTTCCGCAGCAGGTACGGCAGGAATTCCTGTCCAGAAGTTTCTGGTGGTATCCATGATCTTAAGCGGCGGTCTGGCAGGACTGGCGGGCTCTTATTTTACTGGTTTTGCTTTTGCTGGTGTGCTGCTGTCGCTCATTGTAGGCGCTTTGACAGGGTGGGTGTACGCACTGTTCTGCCTGAAATGGAAAGCCCATCAGTCGGTGGTGGGCGTTGGTATAAATCTCTTTGGCAGCGGAATCACAGCCGTACTTTTGAAAGCCATCTGGCATACTGAGGGCATGTCAGGTTCCGTGAATGCCATTTCCAGTTTTACGGTGCCAGGGTTTTCCTCTTCTAGAGAGGGAACAGCGTAAGAACAAAAAAGAAGGAGTGTAACCTGTAATGGACAACATCATAAAAGAGAAAAACGTAAAAATTCCATTATATGTAACTGTTTATGAAACCATTACTCAATGGCTGAGAGAGGGCAAATATAAGCCCGGAGACAAGCTGTCCGGAGAGAACATCCTGGAAGAGCAGTTTCAGGTCAGCAAAGGGAGGTTACGGCAGGCGATGCTTCTTCTTCAGGAAGATGGACTGATCAGCAATCAGCAGGGAAAGGGCTGGAATATGATCCGGATAATCCGGTTTATATTCAAACCGTTTGAGGCGTAGGCTATAGGTTTGCTTCAGCAAGACCCATAAAGAATCCTTTCGTCAGCAAAGAGCAACAGGCCCTGCCTGTTGCTCTTAAAAAGGTGGCTATGATAGGAGAAAAAAGTATCTTGATAGAGAGTAGCAAAATTAGAGTAAAAAGGAAAAATAAAGTTAGCAGGTCAAAAAATCAGGCTTCCGCAGCGGCTTCAATCTCGCACAGCGCGTTCTTGGGCAGGGTCTTGACGGCAACGCAGCTGCGAGCGGGATTGGAGATGAAATACTTTGCGTAAACTGCGTTAAAAGCGGCAAAGTCGCCCATATCGGACAGGAAGCAGGTAGTCTTGAAAACCTTCTCTGCGCTGCTGCCAGCAGCCTCCAAAATGGCGATCACATTCTTGCAGCTCTGCTCAGCTTGTGAAGTGATGTCGGCAGGCATCTCACCGGTAGCAGGGTTAACGGGCAGCTGACCGGAAGTGTAGACAGTACTGCCGACCACGAAAGCCTGAGAGTAAGGGCCGATAGCACCGGGAGCTTTTTTTGTGTTGATGACTTTCATAAGATAATACTTCGTTTCAATGATAAATTTATTACTTGACATACTTGGAATAAGTGGTCTTCATGCGCTGAAGAGCTTCTTCCACATAACGGGTGGGGCAGGCCAGATTCCAACGCTCGAAGCCTTCGCCCTGTGCGCCGAAGACATAGCCTTCATCGAAGAAGAGCTTGGCTTCCTCATGGTTAATACGCTCCAGCTCCTTGTAGTCGATGCCCAGACCACGCCAATCTATCCACAGCAGATAGGTGGCTTCCAGATCAATGACCTGAATCTGGGGGAACTCTTTGGCAAGGAAATCCACCACCAGCTTGCGATTGGTATCGATCACAGCGTTGCATTCATCCAGCCAGTCGGCGCAGTGTTCATAAGCTGCCTGACAAGCTACATAGCCCAGAACGTTGCACTTGGGGTTAGGGTTGGTCTGTTTCAGGCATTTCAGATAATGTTCGCGCAGCTCTGGGTTCGGAACAAAGATGTTGGAAGTCTGGAGGCCGGCCAGATTGAAGGTCTTGCTGGGAGCAGTGCAGACGATGCAGTTCTGCTCCACTTCCTTGCTCAGGGAAGCGTAGACAATGTGTTCGTGGCCGGGCATGATGAGGTCAAAATGAATCTCATCCGAAACCACCAGAACATGATGCTTCAGGCAGATGTCTGCAATTTTCTGGAGTTCTTCACGGGTCCAGACACGACCACAGGGATTCTGCGGGCTGCACAGGATACACAGCTTGGTGCTTTCGTCTGCAGCCTTCTTCTCAAAATCCGTAAAGTCGATCTCATAGTGGTCACCGCAGCGCAAAAGCGGGCTGTCCACTAGCTTGCGAGCGTTGTCGAGAACCGCATGGTACATGGGATAGTAGATAGGGGTCATCAGCAGAACGCCCTCACCGGGTTGGGTAAAGAACTTAACGCAATGGAAGAAGGCATCTACAACACCATGCTCCGGCAGAATCCACTCCGGCTTTGCATCCCAGTTGTGGCGAGTCTTCATCCAGTTGCAGACGGCGTTCAGGTAGGAGGGAGTGGGATTCTCATAGCCCAGAACAGAATTGTCAATTTTCTCTTTGAGGGCTTCCTTGATCTCCGGGGCAGTCTCAAATTCCATGTCGGCCACGGAGAAAGGAATAATGTCCTCGTCCGGCTTGATACCGTTGGCAACCAGTTCGTTCCACTTCTTGGAACCTGTGCCAAAACGATTGTTAACAGTTTTAAAATTGTAGCTCATCACAAAAACCTCCTGTTATTGTTTTGCTTTTACAAGTGCTTCATTCAAGTTAAGGGTCTTGGTGCCATCTTCAAAGACAAAGCATGGCAGACCAATCTTGCCATTCTCTACATAATCCGATTTACCGGAAACCATGCGCAGGTCGGCATAGACGGCATCGTGTTCATGCAGGGCGAGAAATTTTTTCAAATCGGTAAGGCTGGCAGAAAGGTCGGCAAAGGAAAATGCGACCCCAGCATCCTTGCACTTTATGATGGAATAAAGAGTGTTCGGGCAGAGATGACTGCCTACAATGGTCATTTTCATAGGAAGCCTCCTGTTAGTTTTGTGTAGAGTAGTCCACTATCAGGTCGTTTTCAAGGGTGACGTTCTTGCGGAAAACCTTGCTGTACAGGATGCTGATCACGACCAGCACGGTGAGGAAGCCGACCACCAGAATGGACAGGTTTGCGAACAGTGAGTAGGACAGTACGCAGAGGATAACAATGCCCAAGATGGACAGAGCCTTTGCCTTGGCCGGAGAAACCTTCAGAGTGGAGTTCCTCAAAATATCGCCATACTTATTTGCCAGTGCCAGAAGAGCGAAGCAAACCAGAAGTTTGCACAGCAAGGAGTTGGCAGTGGTGAACTTTGTGATAACAGAAATGTCCAAATGGACGGCCAGCGGAATCATACCGATAATGTAGAAGAAGGTCAGGAGCTTGTAAGGAACGCCCTTGCTGCTAACGGTTCCAAGACCGTGGGGCAGCATTCCATCGTCACAGGCCACCAGCAAGGGCTTAGTAATCCATGACAGAGTAGAATTCAAGGTGGTTGCGGTTGCACCCAGTGCAGCGCCGATAACAAACAGGTACATGATGGCTTTCGGCATGGTGGCCTGTGCCACCAGTGTCAGGGGCTGATCTGCAACATTTGCAATAGGGAGAACACCAGCTGCGACCAGTGCAATCAGAACGTAAACAACACCAACGGACAGAGTGGAAATGATCATGACCTTAGGGATGGTATGGCCTGCATCTTTGGCTTCGCCGCCCAGTTCTGCAATGAACTGCGCACCAGCAGTGGCAGAACTGAGCAGTGCCAGCGTGGAGATGAACATCATGGGACCATTAAAGAAAAGGTTCTGGGTATTGAAGATGTACTCAAGGTTGACCTTGGGCAGACCGAAGATCACGAACAGAGCCAGACCACCGAACAGCGCAATGCTCATGACCTTATTCAACACAGCGGCGGACTTTGTACTCACAAGGTTCATGGCATAGAACAGGGTCAAAATGACCATAGCGGCAATATGCTGATTGATGCTGGGAACAATACTTTCCAGATAGGCGCCAAAGCTCAGTGCATACTGAGAAACCGCAACGCTGTAGGATGTTACGTGCAAAAGCAGGTAGACCATGCCAGTACTCTTGCCTATCAGGCGGCTGCAGTAACGGTAAGGGCCACCGGTGGTGGGAACCGCTGAGCTAAGAATGGCCACCGGAAAAATACAGGTGATTGTTAGAAATGGTGAGAGAAGAAAAGCTAACACAACGCCGGTGCCGGTCATACCAATGGCAACGCCTGTAGAGGACATGATACCAGCGCCGACGATCTGGCCGATGGCAATTGCCATCAGATCCCAGAAGCCCAAGTTGCGGATCAGCTTGCTCTCCTGCCGTTTTGTACTCATAGAAATCGTACTCATAGAAATTCCTCCTTTGAGATAACAAAATGTGTAGCATGTAACTGTGTTAAGCTGCTTAACTTCTTGTTAAGAAGCTTAACATAATGTCGAATCGGTGTCAATGTCTTTTTGCGAAAAAATCTAAGTTTGTGCAGAACACACAAGAAAAAGAGCGGATTTTTGTCTAGATTTCCAGCCAACACTTTGATATACTGAAAAGGGATAAGTTAAGGCAACACCACATAATAATAGCGTGTGGGTTGCATCATAAAAATAGGCAGTGATTTGTCAAGGGAAGCTCTGATTAAATCTCCTGGATGGCTGGTCGAATAAATTTCGTGGCCAGATGCAGCAGCTATACGGTTATGAGCAAGTAGCGAAGCGGATTGCGAATTTCCGCTTGACTCAGAGCTTCCCAAGTCCGGTGTGCATCGCTTATTGTGTGATGCTGCCTTAAGAAGCTTTATGAGGAGAATTTCTATGAAACAATATTCTGTAGCAAAAAAAGCGGATATTCTGCATCAGGCAGCTATGCTTTATATGTCGTCCAATATTCCGATTGACTATGGGACGGGAGAGGAATATACTCCCGTAGAAGTGCATTTGCTGGAGTATATCGTAGACCACCCAGGTAAAACGGTGACAGAGCTTTCGTTGGATTTCGATAAGACAAAAGCAGCTATTTCCCAGATGCTGCGGAAAATCAAAGACAAAGGGCTAATCGAACACCGGGAAGCTCCTGACAGCAAGAAAAAACAGCTCTACTATGCTACCCCGAAGGGACAGGAGCTGAACCAGACGCACATGTGTTACGATGACCGCGTGTTTGGAAGGACGCTGGAGCTGATGCAAGAACGCTGTTCAGATGAGGAAATCGAAACCTGTTTCCATGTCCTGGAAGAGTTTGCGATTGCTCGCAGACAGAAACATTACCGTTCAAAGGTGTAAAATGCAGTAAATCCCCGGCTGAGATAAAATATCGCCGGGGATGTCTTTGTGGAGGGCGAAGATGGATGCGTCTTTCTGTGTCAGGATGCCGGATACTGGACTCCGACGTTCGATCTGAGTAATCCTGTCAAGGTATCTAAGCAGAATGAAGCTGCTGAGATTAAGATTATGGATTTTAAGCGTAAAACGGAATTACTTGTTTCTGGGAATCTGGAGGTTGCATCGCATCTGATCATATCCTATGTTAATCAAGATACATCCTTTCTTTCTGGCACACTTCGAGATTTTTGTATGAAGAAAGGGCTTGAAACTGGGGTATATGTGGCTAATACCAAAGGACGCAGAAAAAACGATTGCCAGGAGAACGAAACAGGGAAAGGAGTGGTGCCATGAATAATGTTCTAATTATTGAGGATGATAAAGAAATATGCTTTATGATAAAAGACCATCTGGAAAAATACAATTATCAAGTATTCTTCACACTTACTGGTGTGAATGCGATTGAACGCGTAAAAGAATTAACCCCAGATTTAATTATTTTAGATTTAATGCTTCCCTTTATCAGTGGAGATGAGTTAATCAGAACTATTAGAAAATTTTCAAATGTACCCGTAATCGTTGTTTCTGCGAAAAGTTTAACATTTAACAAAGTCGAACTCTTACGCTTGGGCGCTGACGACTACTTAACAAAGCCATTTGATTTGGACGAATTACTAGTGTATTGTCAAGTTGATATTTATGGCAATTGTGCCCGGGGATTTTACTCCCCGGTTGATTCAAATTTGGGATAAAGAGAAATCAATTTATTGCGGGCTTCCTGTGCTGGATACTTTTTATACAGAGAACCCAGCACAGGAGTATTTAGATTATCCATAACCAAAATGATTTTTTCATGTTCCGGATAGCACTCCGTTAACAGATATTTGATTTCCTCTGCCCAGTCAAGTGCGGTTCTTGTTTCACGGACGCTGCTGTAACGCCATCCTCGTAAGGGTTCTACAAAAATACTGCAGGTCCCTTCCCGAACATATTCCGAATCAATCTTTTGGTTATCCCCTGGACGCATAGGAAGAGGGGTACGTTTTTCCTCCAGGCACTGGTAGGGCTTTTCGTCCATGCATACCACTGGGAGATCCGGGTTATAAGGCATTTCGTAAATATCAAGGATATCTTCCATGTTTGCGACAAACTCAGCATTCTCCTTTGGGGGGATACACCAGTAGTCGTTTATGTGAGGCCGAAGTTCATTTTTTTTAGAACAAGCCGGATCGATTCGTGGCTGAGCGGTTCACCCAATTCAAGCCGGACCTGCTTTTCTAAAAGGCGCAGTGTCCAACGGACACGGCCATCCGGAGCAGGGCTGCAGGCAATGCGGATCAATTCCGCTTCCATCCGGCCATCTATTTTCCGCTTTGCATTTGAGCGTGGATTCCGGTTTATTTTGATAATTGCAGGAATACCGCCATTCACATAAGCAGAAACAATATTAGAAACCGTTGCTTTACTGACGCCAAAAGCTTTGGCAATCTGCATTTGCGTAAGGTGCTTTGGGGCATTTTCATCAAGCTCTAATAATATTTGACAGCGCCGAATTGTCATTTTGCATGTTTTTTTATTATGAATCGTAGCATGGAGGATTTTTTTATCTTCATCTGATAAAAGAATTTTGTAGGTTCTTTTTCCAGCCATAGGCTCACCTTCCTTTTTCTTTTATCATAACATAAATCACCATAATTTACAATTTGACAATACACTAGTTGTCTGTCAGCGTGAAATGGAATCAAGACAGTTTTTGCCTCTTTTTCCTTTTTGTACTTTTCGGTTTCTGCTTTTGCTTCATTTTTTGCCCATGTGATGACATCATCTCTTGTCGGACCATGCTCGGCCAAAAGCTGTTCCAACGTTCCTAACTTACGGACGATAGCTGAAGTGGTGCTGCCATTTGCTTTTACATAAGATTTACAAATATAAAATGATTCTGCGTTTTTAGATTTCGCTATGTGAAGACTCATATGTTATTCCCTTTTTTCCTTATTATACCACACAATAACATAAAATACTATATATAAAATCCCAAAAGTTGACACAAAAAAAGCAGGTTTTATACGACCTGCAAGCACTTTTTTTAATTTTCAACTGTTAAACTCCCGCGGCCTGAATGGATGAGGGCTATCTGTAGAATTTATGAGCAAGTAGCGAAGCGGATTGCGAATATCTGCCTGACGCCTTAGCGCTGTTATTCATACACATTCGTTGACATTCCCACATTTGTTGATATAATATTAATAAAAGGCTGTCATATTCAGTTAGAGCAATATAGATAAGCTGGAGAGAATTTTATGGGAAAAGAAATTGATTATATTACGAAAAAGCTCCGAGAACTCAGCAAAAGGGAAACGGTTTCCTGCCGCCTGGAGCCAGAGGATTTTCCAGAGGAATATGGAGCGTTCGTGGAGGCGGTCAATCAGTGGATAGAGAAAGGCAGGCGTCATGCCGAGGATGAGCAGGAAAGCGTAGGACAGGGCTATCCTCTTGCAACGGTCTGGGATATTGAAAAGGTGCTTTCCAATTCAGGGAGCGGAATCTGGAGCATTGAGATGGAAGAGGGCTGCGAGCCAAAAATGTATGGGAATAAGACCATGCAGATGCTTCTGGGGATCGAGGACGAGTGCTCGCCGGAGGAATGGTACCGCAGGTGGTTTCAGAATATAGAGCCAGATTACGTGGGGAATGTGCAGGAAACGGTGAAGGAGATTCTGGAAACGGGTTTTTCGGAAGTGACGTATCTATGGAATCATCCGACTCGGGGCAAGATATACGTTCGCTGCGGCGGCGTAACAGACAATGCGAATGATAAGCTGGGAAACTGCCTGAAGGGATATCATCAGGATATCACCGAGACGATGGTTATGAAACAAAAGCAGGATAGGGCGCTCATGGAGGCTCTGGCAGACGCAAAGCGTGCCAATCAGGCAAAAAGCGAGTTCCTTTCCCATATGTCCCATGACATTCGTACTCCTATTAATGGAATCCTGGGAATGCTTGATATATGCGAGAAAAGCAGGGACAGCTGGGAAAAACAGCAGGAATGCAGGAGAAAGATCCGTGTTTCCGCAGAACATCTACTGTCATTGATCAATGATGTACTGGACATCAGCAAGCTGGAAAGCAGCTCCTTCGCGTTTTCTTCAGAAGCTTTTGATATGGTAGATGTATTGGAAAGCTGTATGACAATCTTAAGTCCTCAGGCTGAGGAACATGGACTGGATATGATGGAACGCCGCATCGATCTTAAGCACACCAGATTGGTGGGAAGTCCGCTGCATATTCGGCAGATTCTGATTAATATCATAGGCAATGCTATCAAATACAATAAGCCGAACGGGACGATAAGCGTACTTACAAAGGAACTCTTTTCGCAGGATGAGGTGGTGCATTATCAATTTGTTATCGAGGATACCGGGCTGGGCATGGGAGAAGAATACCAGAAACATATTTTTGAACCCTTTACTCAGGAAAATGATAATGCGCGGACCAGCTATATGGGCGCCGGTTTAGGAATGTCCATTACAAAGAAGCTGATCGATCGGATGGGCGGAACCATAACAATGGAAAGTAAGCTGGGAAAGGGAACGACATTCTGGGTGGATCTGCCGCTGCAGATTGACACACGGCCAGAACTTCCAAAAGAAGAGCCGGTGGAAGAGGAGCCGATGGACATATCCGGCATGCACGTTCTGTTGGTGGAGGATAACAGTATTAATTGCGAAATCGTAGAATACATACTGGAAGACGCGGGAGCGAGCGTGGAGATCGCCGCGAACGGAAAAAGAGCGGTGGAAGTTTTTTCAGCGTCTTCGGAGGGCGCCTTTGACTGTATTTTAATGGATGTTATGATGCCGGTTATGAACGGACTGGACGCTACTCGCGCGATCCGTGCACTGGACAGGGCGGATGCTTCCAAAGTGCCTATCATCGCGCTGTCGGCCAATGCTTTTGCAGAAGATATCAAAGAAGCGAAGAAAGCAGGAATGAACGAGCATTTGGCCAAACCCATAGAAAACAATAAAATGTTCCAAGTGATGTCGCGTTTAAGAAATAAGAGAGATGCCAGCTGAAAAAAATAATGAAAGGGCAATATTGAATGGCGCTTTGATGGATGGTTTATACGTTAATTTGCAGAATCCTGCACACTGTGGCGTCAAATAAAATGTTTCTCAACAACCGAAGCTTTCCAAATAAGCCAGAACGGCGGATATTTACAGTACGTATATAAGAGGAGGAACAAAAATGCCAAGATACATTATACTGAATACCGGTTCTGGACAAAGAAGACAGAAAATGCCTGTCGCAGCTTCTCAGAAGGGGCTAGCTTGATACGTTAAAGAAAAGAATCGATGCTTAATGTTGATGATAACTGAGCGCCGATTCTTTTTCTTTTGTGAGGAAGAATACTTTTTACAGAAAATAACGCTTGACTCTATAATAGTTATAAAGTTTATAATTAGCTCCAAAGAAATCCATAGAAGCATGGAGGCAATAAAAAAGAAGAGAAGCAGGAAAGGAGCACTCTGTTCCCTGAACTTGGGAGCAGGCATAAAAAATTATGAAAAAAGATTTAACGACTGGGAGCGTACTGAAAAATATTTTGTTTTTTTCATTGCCATATTTATTGTCCTATTTTTTGCAGACACTATATGGTATGGCGGATTTGTTTATAATTGGCCAATTCAATGGTGTTGACAGCATTACAGCGGTTTCAGTGGGCAGTCAGGTCATGCACATGCTGACAGTTATGATTGTAGGACTGGCAATGGGTTCAACAGTAACCATAGGAAAAGCGGTTGGAGCAAAACAGTCCAGACAGGCGTCTCTTGCTGTCGGCAATACGATTACATTGTTTATGGGTGTGGCTATTGCAGTTATGGTACTTTTGCTGATATTAGTAAAGCCGATTGTGGCGGTAATGTCCACTCCGGCAGAGGCTGTTTCTGAGACAAGCATTTATCTGACGATTTGCTTTATCGGCATTCCGTTTATCACAGCATACAATATTATCAGTTCCATTTTCAGGGGCTTGGGCGATTCAAAAAGTCCGATGTACTTTATTGCAGTTGCCTGTGCAGTGAATATTTTGCTAGATTATTTATTTATTGGAATGTTAAGCATGGGGGCAGCAGGAGCAGCGCTTGGCACTACCTTGTCTCAGACGATCAGCGTGATTGCGGCATTAACTGTAATTATCAGGAAAAAGACAGGAATTACACTGAGAAAGGATGACTTTAAGCCCAAGGCAGGAACAATGGGAAAAATATTGAAAATAGGCATTCCAGTTGCCCTGCAGGACGGCTTTATCCAGATTGCTTTTATTGTGATTACCATTATTGCAAACCGCAGGGGGCTTAATGACGCTGCTGCTGTGGGAATTGTAGAGAAAATCATAGGTGTGGTATTTCTGGTGCCGTCTACTATGCTTTCCACAGTTTCCGCCCTTTCCGCACAAAACATTGGGGCAGGGAAGCATGACCGGGCAGCAGCTACTCTGCGCTATGCAGCCTTCATTGCGATAGGATTTGGTCTGGTGGTGTCTATTGCCGTACAATTCGTGGGAAATGGCATTGTTGGAATGTTTACAGAGGATGAGCAGGTTATTTTACTGGGAGGTCAGTATCTGCGGTCATATATTTGGGACTGCATGTTTGCTGGCGTACATTTCAGCTTCAGCGGCTATTTTTGTGCTTATAGTTTGTCGGGAATTTCGTTTTTGCATAATGTATTGTCTATTGTACTTGTGCGTGTTCCTGGCGCATTTCTGGCGTCGAAATATTTTGCAGATACACTTTATCCAATGGGGCTTGCTGCTCCGGGCGGCTCATTGCTGTCTGTGACTGTGTGCGCGGCAGCTTTTGCGCTGCTGCGTATCCAGGGGAAGCTTCCGACGGCGCGCGTGGAAGATTGATGTACATATGACGGGAGATGCAGGTATATTTTTTAACGTATCAAGCAAGTCTATCGCTTCCATTTCGCAGAGAAATAAGCGGTGAGTGGGAGACTTGCTTGTCTCAGAAGGGGTGAGGATCCCTCTGAGAAGCTGCGATAGCAGCTATACGGTTATGAGCAAGCAGCGAAGCGGATTGCGAATTTCCGCGTGACTGATAAGAAAAAGGCGCAAAAGGAGGATATGATTGGAGGACAAAAAATTATTTCGGATTGGCGATGTGGCGAAGATGTTTCATATTAGTGTGGGAAGTCTGCGCCACTATGAACAGATGGGACTTTTGAAACCGGAATATACGGATGAAGACACAGGCTATCGTTATTATAGTGTCCGTCAGTTTGAAGTTCTGAATACGATTCGCTATCTCAGGGTTCTGGACATGCCTTTGGACCAGATTGCAGATTTTTTGAAGAACAGGGATATTGATGTGATGGAGGATAAGCTGCTCAGGCAGAAGGAGCTGGTTGCAGAAAAGCTGCGGGAGCTTGCAGTGATTGAACGAAAGATAGAACACCGCTTACAGCAGCTTAGAGACGCCCGAAGCTCGAAATTGAATGTGATACAGCTCAAGGAAGTGCCAGCCTGTCGGGTGGTATGGATAAAAGATTCTTTAGCTCCAAAATCCTACCTTGATCTGGAATATGCAATTCGCCGTCTAGAAGAAAACCAGAGGGAATCGCTGGTGTTTCTTGGAAAGGTCGGTATTGGCATATCAAAGGAAAACCTGTTGGCAGGACAATTTGCACAGTATGACTTGGTGTTCCTTGTTCTTGATGAAGAAGATACTTATGAGGGAACTGTAGAAGAACATCTGGAAGAACTCTGCGTTTCTATACGCTTTTGCGGAAGCCATAAGGAGGCAGGAGCGTACTATCAGCAGCTTATGGAGTATATAAAAGAGCATAAGATAGAGGCTGCAGGCTTTTCCAGAGAGATTACAATGATTGACTATGGAATGACAGACGATACGGGAAAATTTGTGACAGAAATTTGCATACCGATAATTGCCCGTAAATCAGACAGTACGTGAATACGGCTGGAGCATGGAAACGAGTACGATTTTTTACAATTAAAGGTCCTGACGAAGGAAGGGAGGGAATTCAGTCGGTTCGCGTGATTATAGTAAAAAAATCAGCCACGGTATGGTGTATCGGGGCTGACTTTTTTAAGGCTTACTGTATTTATCCGATCAAATAGTGTATAATGAAGCCAATACAGAATAACACTTTTGGAGGAAAATAGAGACTATGTTTACTATTCGCAATGCTGAAATGGAAGACGCCCAGCGCATTCTGGAAATTTACGATTATTATGTCAAGAATACGGCAATAACATTTGAGTGTGTCACGCCGTCTCTTGATGAATTCAAAGAACGAATGAAAAAAACAATGCAGCGTTATCCGTATCTGGTTGTTCTGAAAGAAGGGCGCATTGAGGGATATGCATATGCCGGCGCTTTTGTTGGCAGGGCTGCTTATGACTGGTCCTGTGAATTGACAGTTTACCTTGACTGCCATGCGCAAAAATGCGGAATGGGCAGAATGATTTATGAGTCATTAGAGAAGGCTCTGCGCAATATGGGTGTTCTCAACCTATATGCATGTATTGGCTATCCAGAGAAGGACGATGAATATCTTACGACTAACAGCGCGGATTTTCACGCACATCTCGGATTTAAAAAGGCCGGCGAGTTTCACAACTGCGGATATAAATTTGGACGCTGGTATCATATGATTTGGATGGAAAAAATCATTGGAGAGCATCATAGTAACCAGCAGCCGATTATAGGCTATTCACAATTGAAATAGAATCCATTTTGCAGGTGAAATTTTGGAGTAATTGGATTGCAAAGATATTTTCTACAGCAGAGATTTGGAGAAATATTCACATGATTAAGGACGTTCCCCACTTCCATTTTGCAGAGAAATAAGCGGTGAGTGGGGGACTTGCTTGTCTCAGAAGGGATGAGGATCCCATAGGCGTGAACTTAAGCGAAATGCATCTGTTTCCCAAAAGAAAAAAATTCACCATAATTACTCTTTTTCGTGTAAAATAATTTTGCCAAACACACTTCCACAGAAAAGAGGGTTATGATGAACTTTCAAAATGATTTCCACCTGTGCGGTTGGATTTTGACGCTTTAACCCTTGTCTTTTTAGACAAGGGTTTTATTACGCCTTTTATATAAGCCTTATGGTACTTAAGAAAACTTATTGAAAATATATTTAAAATGGCTTATAATGTAACTATTGTAGGTTAGTTGAGGAGGCGTTAAGATGTTCATTCATGCAGTTCCAGATAATCGTGGCAAAAAAGACGGATATTACTGCTCCTTGGTAGAATCTCATAGAATAAATGGAGTCCCGAAGCATAAAACGGTGCTTTCTTTCGGCTTTATTGCTGCCGAAAGGCTTCCTTATCTGAAAGCGGCATTTAATCGTGGTGATCCGGAAGCTATCTTGGAACAGGAAAAACGTAGTCAAGAAAAACGAAAGGGGATGCTATAATTATAAAACAGCATTCAGATGATAAGAAACCAGTTATTGAATACATTGCAAAGATTACACTCTCCAATGGAGAAACCATCGAAAAATCTGTATCCACTATCGGCGATTTTCCATCCCTTGAGGACTTTGACCTCTCCACAAGGGATGGCTTCCTTGTGGATTTTGACCGCCTGGAGAAGACGATCCTTGAAACAAGCAGAAAACTTAACCGCGAAATCTCTAAGGAATTTCTCCGGGCATCGTCTAAAAAAACAGAAAACCCAAGGAAAAATAGTCTCCCCGGGAAGTTACGCTTGAATCAGCCCCATCGGAGTGTGTCTACATATCGATTGACGATATCGGCGTCAAGCACCAGAAAGAGTCCCGCGAAGAAGGCTCCGTAAGAAACTACAAATACGTTGAGAATACAGTTGCCCATATCCAATTAAGAAGAGATGCCGCGTGATGTTTGCCGCTGATGCTGATTAGTGATGAAAGTTGGAATGTAAGAAAGTAAATGCAAGAAAAAATCCTTCTGAACAGCCTGATTTGGGCTGGACAGAGGGCGTTTTTTTTAGATAGTTAGATATTCCTATTACGAATTTCAAAAAATGACAAATTTCTCATTAAAAAGTCACAAATATGTAAGCTGAAAGTTGTATGATATGGGTAAACTAGAAAAAAGGAGGCAAAGCTTACATTTGGCAAAGAGATTTCTCAGAAGCGCAGTGTTTGTGCTTGGTTGTTTTTTATTGGGTATTTTGCTTGCAGTGCTTGGAGTATTGCATATGGCGGTCTGCGTGATTGGAAGACTGACAGACTGTCTGCTGCTTAAATTAGAAGGGAGCTGAGGCTATAGTGAAGAAAAAGCATTCTGTCAGAAGAACCGTATTTTTTATCATTGCCGTATGGCTGTGTATTGCAGTGGGAGTAGGTCTTTTTTGGGGAGCAAAGGGATATCAGATGTATCAGGACGCTGCATCGGAAACCACTATTGAAGAAAAGGTAGATGAGATACGCGGCAGAGAAGAATTTACGAGCTATACGGATTTGACGGATTTTTATATAGAAGCTGTCAAATCTGTGGAGGATCGCAGATTTGAAAAGCATCCTGGAATTGATCCGCTCGCCATCTGCCGCGCTCTGTGGAGCAATATAAAGGCGAGATCCTTTGAAGAGGGAGGAAGCACGATTACGCAGCAGCTTGCTAAAAATCTGCTTTTTACACAGGATAAAAAAATAGAGCGGAAATTTGCAGAAATTTTTGCTGCCTTTGATATAGAAGCAAAGTACAGCAAAAAAGAAATATTGGAACTATATGTGAACACGGCATATTTTGGAAGCGGTTATTATGGGATTTATGCAGCCTCCACAGGATACTTCGGCAAAACACCGTCAGAGCTGACAGAATATGAAGCGGCCATGCTGGCAGGAGTGGTCGCCGCTCCATCTGCTTATTCTCCAGATGTAAGCGCCAAGCTGTCTTCTGAGCGTACGAGGCAGGTACTTTACAGCATGGTGAGAAACAAAGTTCTCACACAAGAAGAGGCAGACAGGATAGCAGAGCCTTATTTGTGATTGTAGAATGCAAAAACATATGCTACACTTTGATATGCGAAAAAAAGCCGATCGGTTGCTGGAAGCGGTTCATACCGCAGCGTCCCCAAAATCTTGTACAGGGCAGTTCTGGCAGTCTGGGCAGTTGATTCTCCCAGAGTACAAAGCAAAACCTATGAAGAACTGCTGCAAGAGCATCTGTGTGATTTTCAGCCCCTGATACGTGGGTCTGTTCTCTCTCTGGGACAGGAGCAGAACCTTCCCACGGATAAAAGACTGCAGCGCCTCAAGGATGGAGAAGAAGATCGGAACCTATATGCCTTGTATTATCAGTACAGCCGATATCTGCTTATCTCTTCCTCAAGAAAGGGGACGCTTCCCGCCAATCTTCAGGGAATCTGGAGCTGGAAGCTAAGGCCAGCATGGAGCAGCAACTGGATCACAAATATTAATCTTCAGATGAATTACTGGCCAGTGCAGATTTGCAGCCTGGAGGAATGCATGGAGCCATACTTTCGATTTGTGAAAAAAATCTGCGAGCAAGGAAAAAATACAGCCAGGATTCACTATGGGTGCAGAGGCTTTGTACATCACCATAATGCGGATTTCTGGTGCAGCACAAATCCAACAGGGATTCCTTATCAGGAAAAGCAGGGGCAAAGGGGAAGCGCGGTCTGGCCCTTCTGGGCAATGGGAGGCGCATGGCTGGCCAGCGAATTTTACAGGCAGTATCAATATAAGCCAGATAGACATTTTCTGGAAACAGAGGTGTACCCCATTCTCAGAGAGGCAGCCAGAAAATCCCTTGCCTATCGCCTGGAAAAGGGAAGCGGCCATACAGGCTGGAGCTGCGCGTGGATTATAAATCTGTATACGATTTTGGGAGAAGCAGATAAGGCGTGCGAGTATCTTAGAATGTTACTGACAAAGTCTACCTACCCAAATCTCTGGGACGCACATCCTCCTTTTCAGATTGACGGGAATTTCGGCGGCCTTGCAGGAATCGCGCATATGCTGCTGCAGACAGAGGAGCATCTGATAAAAATTCTTCCGGCTCTTCCCAACGAGTGGGAGGAAGGAAGTGTGACAGGGCTTCGCGGAAGGGGAGATTTGACTATTTCTATTTCCTGGGACAGGAGGGGCTGCCGGGCGGACGTCTGCGTGGGAAGGTATGCTTATAAGGGAGAGTTTGTATATTGCGAAAAGACAGAGAAGATAGAGCTGTGCGCTGGAGAGAGAAAAAAGTTTGACTTTCACAGAGGGCATAGAAAACCTGATTTTGTGAAAGAATACTAAGGCATTGGAGTTCACAAAGTTTTCACAAAAAAATTAGCACTCGCACTTGACGAGTGCTAAAATATGTGTTATATTACACATAGAACAAAGGAGATGGATAAGGAGTACAGAAATCCATAGAAATCCTGACATCCCCGGTTCCAATGAATAATAGAAAAGATTTAGCGGAAAAGGAGCGATGACTTATGATGATGATGCCTAGTATTTTTGGAGAAGATTTGATTGACGACTTTTTTGGATTTGATTATCCGACAAGAAGATATCAAAGAGTGAACACAGACACTTTGATGAAGACAGACGTGAGAGAGCATGAGAATGCATATGAGCTGGAGGTAAGCCTTCCGGGATATAAGAAGGAAGATATTCAGGCAGAGCTGAAGGACGGCTACCTTACTATAAAGGCCTCTGTTTCCCAGAACAAGGATGAGAAGGATGAAAGCACTGGAAAATACATCCGAAGAGAAAGATATGCAGGGTCCTGCAGCAGAAGCTTTTATGTGGGAGAGGACATTACACAGGAGGACATCAAGGCCAAATATGAGAATGGAGTACTTTCTCTGACAATTCCGAAAAAGGAGCCAAAGAAACCAGAAGTGGAAGAGAAAAAATATATTACAATTGAAGGGTAAATGTTCACGAATCCCTTTTTTATATAAATTGGGCCAGCCGCATCAGGATGTCGGCTGGCCTTTTGTGAACAGATATATCAGAGGGGACAAAAAGCCGTGCGGCTCTGTCAGTACATGGTTTTAAAATCCCTGTATCATAGCAAAGGCCTGGGAGGTGTCGGTATGGCTGCAAAGAGAGATTATTATGAAATATTAGGAGTTGACAGGAAGGCCGACGCGGCTGCAATTAAAAATGCGTATCGAAAGCTGGCAAAAAAGTATCATCCTGACATTAATGCCAATAATCCGTCGGCAGAGAGAAAATTTAAGGAAGTAAATGAAGCCTATGAGATTCTGGGAAATAAAGAAAAGCGAAAGCTGTATGATGAATATGGCTTTCTTGCGTTTGAACCGGGCTTTTCTCCAGAAGAAGCCAAAAGGCATTATCAGTCTCAACATCAGCACAGAGAAAAGCCGGAATTTTCTTTTCATATGGATGGTGAAAATGATTTTTTTGGAGATATTTTCGGAGACTTTTTTACATCAGGCGCGCAATATAAAAATATGTACGGCAGAGAAGCCTATGGAAGCTATGCTGCAAAGGGGCAGGACATTGAGGCGGAAATGACAGTCAGCTTTGAGGAGGCCATTTTGGGCTGTGATAAAATATTTTCTCTGAAAAATGCCGGAGGCAGCGCCAAGCCCATTCAGGTACACATTCCTGCCGGAGTAGATACGGGAAGCAGAATTCGATTAAAAGAAAAGGGAGAGCCGGGGAGATTGGGCGGTAAAAACGGCGATTTGTACCTGAAAATTGTGGTTTCTGATAAAGCCGGCTATGAACGGAAGGGACAGGATATTTACTCAACCATCTATATTCCCTATGCAACCGCAGTCCTTGGAGGCAGGGTACGGGTTCATACGTTTTATGGAGACGTTGTGTGTGGCATAAAGGAAGGAACCCAGTCTGGAACAAAAATTAGACTAAAGGGAAAGGGCGTTGTTTCCATGAAAAATCCGTCAGTGTACGGCGACCAGTATGTGATTGTACAGATACAGGTTCCTAGGGGTCTTACCCCGCAGGCAAAGGAAAAGCTTCAGGAATTTCAGAAGGTAAGCGGACAATGACAAAGAGGAGACTTTCCATTCAATAGAGTGGGAGTCTCTTTTTTTTGAATAAGCCGCTGCATGGCAGTTTTCTGCCCTGAAGGATTTGACAGAAAGGGAAGCAGATTATAAAATAGAAGAAGGTGGAGGGTTGGGGAAGATATGTGGAAAAAAATATTAAAACACTATAATAGCTGGAAATTGGGACATAAGCTGCTTTGTATGTTTGTGCTGTCTTCAATTATTCCGCTCTTGCTGATGCAGATTTTTGTGTTTCAGGTAAACCAAAAACAGATGACAGAGAAAATAGATGAGCTTATGGTTAATAACCTGAAACAGATCGCAGAACGTGTGAATTTGAATATGGAAGTGTACACAAATCTGCTTTATCAAATATATAAGGACGAATTGGTAATTGACAATGTCAGCTCCTTGAACGATGGTCAGGAAAAACAGAAAGCGGTTGCCTATAATCAGATTGTTAAGCGCCTGAAGCAATACCGCAACAGTGATGCCGGGATTCGATGCCTGAGTATTGTGTGGCATGATGGTATGTCTGTTATATACGATTTTGAGACAGATTCTTCTCTGAATACAATTTGGAACAACTATTCAGATATGCGCCAGATTCCACCCTATCGCCAATCCATTGATGCACCGGGGATGGTTCTTACAGATACCATGAATTTTAAGGACGGGGAAAATTCGGGACATTTCTTTCATATTTCCAAAAGGCTGTTTGATTTTAATGATTTGGAAAAGGGGAGCATCGCAACCATTATTATGTCCGTAGATCAAAAGATTTTAAGCTCTATTTGCGGAAACGGAAGTAAGGAAGATGTAAGCATTAATTTTATTCTGAATCAGGAACAGAGGGTGATGTCTTATCCAGATGAGGATTTTACTGGGAACGCTATAAATCCCCAATTAAGTGTGGAGGATTTTGTAAAGGTTTCGGGATATCTTCGTGACAAAAACATGGCGATCAATCAATATGAGGATGCGAACACAGGATGGATATTCTGTAATGCCTATGACAGAGATTATATGCTCAAAGACTTGTCTAGGACGCAGGGAATGCAGATTGGCATTACTTTGCTGCTGCTTGGCTTTGCTCTTGTTTTGATTTTTTATACAGTACGGAATATGGATACATCTGTAAAATCTGTTGTTTCCGGTATGCAGGAGGTTCAAAAGGGAAATTTGGATGTGGTAGTGCCGGTACAGTTTTTTGATGAAATCGGAACGATTGCGGATAATTTTAATGAAATGACTGTAAAGGTCAAGGAATTGATACAAGAGGTTACGCAAGCAGAGGAGAATCGAAAAAATGCGGAAATAAGGGCTTTGGAGGCGCAGATTAATCCGCATTTTCTCTACAATACACTGGATTCCATTAATTGGATGGCTATTGAGAAGGAAGAGTATGAAATCAGCAAGATGATACGAAATCTGGGTGTAATACTCAGATATAGTGTCAATAAAAGTAATCAGATGGTAACGCTTCTGGAGCTTTCAGACTGGTTGGAGAAATATATGAGCTTGCAGCAGATGCGCTTTAATGATGCATTTTCTTATCGGCTGAATATAGACGAAAATATTTATAATCAAAAAGTTTATAAGCTTTTGCTGCAGCCATTTGTAGAAAATGCGATTTTGCATGGCTTTAAAGAAATGGAAAGCGGCGGCTTGCTTCAGATTGATATTATGCCGGCAGAATACGAAAAGGGTATTGTTATAATTATAGAAGATAACGGAAAGGGAATGCCAGCGGAAATGCTGAAAAACTTTAATAACAAGGATGAGGCGATTTGCGATGAGGGAAAAAGCATCGGACTGCATAACGCTTTTTCAAGAATAAATATGTATTATGGGGAAGCAGCATCGTGGAATGTAAGTAGTATAGAAGGAATGGGAACGGTTATTACTTTGAGGCTGCCTATATTGGAGGAAGGCCATGTGTACCCGGAAAGGGAGATAAAATGAGAATTTTAATTGTAGAGGATGAAGTGAAAATCCGCATGGGAATCTCGAGGCTGATATCTTCCCATACAGAACATAGTGTAGTGGGAGAAGCCAAAAATGGGAGAGAGGGTCTGGAAATGATTAACCGCCTTCGCCCGGAGCTTGTTATTTCTGATATTCGTATGCCGGTGATGGACGGGCTGGAGATGCTGCAGGAGGCAGTAGAGGCTGGCTGCCATTGCCATTTTGTAATCTTAAGCGGTTACTCTGAGTTTGAATATGCCCAAAAGGCGCTCAGACAGGGAGTGGATGATTATTTACTGAAACCACTGGCGCCAGAAGACGTCACAAAGCTTCTGGACAAAATTCAAAAGAGGCTTCGTCTGGAAGAAGAGGAAAGCGCGCAGACCACAGAGGGACTGCTGCGTGACCTTTTGACTGGAGGAAGAAGAGATGTGGCAGACATCTGCCGGAGATTGGAAAAAACAGGGGCGCTTGAACAGGGAGTACCGCTCTTTCTTGCAGCAGGATATGTAGGAAATACGAACGTCAGGTATTGTCAGGCATTGACCAGACAGTGGGAAAGGATGAAAGAGGATCATCCGGAATTGCATCTGTACTATGTTATGCTGGAAAATACCCAGGAAGTGTTTCTGCTGGCGCAGGGAGAAATTTCCCGGGAAGACATGGAAAAGAAACTGAGGCGGAGAATTTATCAAAATATAACAGAGGAAGATCAGCCAGTATGGACGTTCCAGGAGCTGTATGCTCCTGAAAGCATTCAGGATACTGTTCAGAAATTGAGAGAGTATTATCTATATGGAATTCGTATTGGGTATCGTGAAATCCTTACAGCGGAAAAAATTGAAAAAATTGCAGAAGAAGATTTTCAATATCCATTACATCTGGAGAGCAGGATGCAGTCTGCAATATGTAAGGAATCTGCAGAAAATTTAAGAAAAGAAGCAGAAAATTTTGTAATCTATACAAAAGAAATGAAATGCAGCCCCCGGTATATCAGAAAGACTTATAAAAAAATGCTTGGGTTTCTGGAAAATGTGTGTCATGAGGTAAATCCAGAGGCATATAAGCTCTTACAAAAGCAGGATTTGGAAAGAACAGCTTCTGGCATGATTACTTTTGGAGAATTAGAGACATGCTTTCGAAAGGCAGTGGAGAGTATCCTGGAATCTAAGGACAAAAAAGAGGATATTCGCAATTATGCGATACGAAGGGCAATTAGTTTTATAAGAGAACATTACAGTGAGAATATTTCCCTGGATATGCTTGCTGACCGTCTGGAAATTACACCGGAATATCTGAGTACACTCTTTAATAAAGAAGTTGGAATTAACTTTTCGACATTTTTGAAACGATTTCGTATCAGTCAGGCTAAAAGGCTGCTGAAAGGAACGGATGAGAAAATTTATTCTATAGCATTACAGGTGGGATATAATGATCCAAAGTATTTTAACAGGGTATTTAAAGAAGAGGTGGGCGTTTCGCCTGGGGATTACAAACAAAAGAACTAGGAGCCTGATATGTGGAAAAAGCTTAGAATCCTCCTTCTGACATTGCCTATAATGGGACTTTTGGGGTGCGGCAGTACTGCGCCGCAGAGTCTGGCAGAGGAGGAAGAAAATCAAAGAGAAAAACTTGTAATATGGTCTTATTATGAAACACAGGCACAGAGAGAGGGGTTGGACGAGCTGATTCAAAAATTTAATCAGTCTCAGAATCAATATTATGCAGCATGGGAATATGTTCCTATGACAGGCTTTGTAAAGGGGCTGTGTTCTGCTTATACAGAAAATAAGCTTCCAGATATGGCAATTTTGGACAATCCGGATACGCCGTCTCTGATTCAGCTTGGAATGTTTGAAAATATTACAGAACAGGTAAAAGAGTGGAACCTGGAAGAGGAATGCTATGAATGTATTCTTGATACTGTAAGATATGAAGATAATTATTATGGTTTGCCGCTTAATTGTAATAGTACAGCGCTGTTTTATAATAAAGAAATGCTGGAACAAGCGGATGCAAAGCCTCCTTCTGACTGGCAGGAGCTGCATGAAACAGCAAAAAAGCTTACATCAGAACAAAGAAGCGGCTTCTTGATGTGCGGTATGGAAGGAGAACAGGGGGCTTTTCAGATTTTACCATGGATTTTGTCAGCGGGCGGAACAGTGGAAAATATAGAAGGCGCGGCATGGATGGAGACGTTTCAGTTTTTTGCAGAACTCCTGGAAGACAGAAGTATGTCTGAAAACTGCATTAATCTGACACAGACAGACGTGGCAAGAGAGTTTATACAGGGAAAAACCGCGATGATGCAGAACGGTCCCTGGGTATTGCCTATGCTGGAAGAGGCTGGAATAGATTATGGAATTGTCCCCCTTCCTAAGAAGAATTTTTCAGCAGCAGTTCTGGGAGGAGAGAATGTTACAATTATCAAAGGAAAAAATGTAGAGGGTTCTCTGAAATTTCTGGATTTTTGTATGGAGGGACAGGTACTTCTGCAGTTCTGTAAATCTGCAAGTATTCTTCCGGCCAGAAAAAGCGAAGCAAAGGAAATGGCAGCAGAAAATGAAAAAATAAAGGTTTTTGAGGAGCAGATGGAGGATACAGTTTCCAGAACCTCTTTTCCAAAATGGGAGGCTACGGCGCAGAAGCTTACAGATGCAATGTATCAGTTAATAGAAATAAAATAATCCACCTTTCTTAAATTATTAGAATTAACGAAAAAAGATATCTCTCTTATAATGGGTTCAACAGCAGAGGAGCTGAAAGAAATCATTATAAGGGAGGTTTTTTATGAAGATGAAAAAGGTTTTAGCAGCTGTATTATTTATGGCGTGCATGAGTACCTCACTAGAGGCGGCAGTGACTGTATCTGCAGCAGACAAAAAGGAGGTTGTCATTTGGGATTATTTTGAAACAGATGCACAGAAGCAAATGATGCAGTCTCTGGTTGACGGCTTTAATGAATCTCAGGAAGAATACGAAGCATCTCATGTATATGTTCCGTTTGCTGACTATGAAAAACAGCTGACATTGGGAATTGCTTCCGGAGAGCTTCCGGATCTGGTTATCCTGGATGGATGCGGTATGGCTTCGTTTATTCAGCTGGGACTGTTTGGAGACATTTCAGACGCAGATATTGACTGGGATCAGTACATGCAGGGACCTCTGGAATCTACAATGCTGAATGGAAAGCATTATGGAATTCCATTTGCTACAAACTGTACGGCTCTGTTCTACAACAAGGATATGTTTGATGAAGCAGGAATTGACTATCCTGATGAGAATACTACATGGGATGAGTTCCACGAAATGGCAAAAGCCCTGACAAAGGATGGAGTATCAGGATTCGGAAATGCTGCGACAAACACAGATGAGGGTACTTTCCAGTGTCTGCAGTGGATTTATACTGCAGGAGGCTCTTACACAGATATTGAAGCCGGAGTAGATGCATACACACTGATGCAGGAGATGATAGAGGACGGCTCCTGGACAAAAGAATGTGTGAACTGGACCCAATCAGATGTAAATAATAATTTTATGGCAGGAAACCTGGCTATGCAGCAAAACGGACCATGGCAGATTCCTGGAATTGAAGCAAATGCGCCTGACTTAAATTATGGAGTTACGGTTCTTCCTAAGAAGGACGCTGATTCTGAACAGGCTACTTCTATCCTTGGAGGTGAGAACATGGGTGTAGTGAACAAGGATGATACATCCGGTGCAGAAGCATTTTTGAAATATTATGATCAGACAGAAGTAATGGTGGATGCAATGAAGCAGTATGGCTCCTATCCTCCAAAAACAGAGGCAGCAAAGGATACTTATTGGACAGACGATCCGATTCAGAAAGCTTTCCTGACTCAGATTGAGACTTCTATTCCAAGAGGTCCCAGTGCTTCCTGGCCATCTTATTCAAGCGCAATTCAGACTGGTTTTCAGGAGGTCATGACCTCAGCTAAGACTCCAGAACAGGCAGCGGCAGATACGCAGGCAGCTGTAGACGCCGTAAAATAGAACAAATGAGGAAGACGCCTCGCCCCATGTTCTGAGGCAGAGGCGTCTTTCTTCTACATAACGGTATATATTGTTTGTAATCATAAGGAGCAGAAAAATGAAAAAGCAGAGAAAATTAAATAGCGGGGCAAAAATGGGATTTTTGTTCGCTCTTCCAGCAGCAATTTATATGATGGTTTTTATAGGCTATCCTATGATTCAGAACCTGATTTTAAGCTTTAAAAATGTAGACGTTTATTCCTTTGCACAGCCGGAAAATCAGATGTTTGTAGGATTGCAGAATTATATTGAGCTATTTACAAGCGGTAATTCTATTTTGACAAAATCTATTGTCAATACGCTGATTTTTACAGTAGGCTCTATTTTCTTTCAGTTTATTATTGGGTTTGCACTGGCATTGTTATTTAATAAAAGATTTCCAGGATGTTCTTTTTTCAGAGGCATGACGATGATCTCCTGGCTGCTGCCAGTGACAGTTGCAGGACTTCTTTTTAAGTTTATGTTCGCAAGCTCAGGCGGTATTATTAATCAGTTTCTCACATCCTTACACATCATAGATCAGCCAATGGAATGGCTGTTGCACCCAAAGTCTGCAATGGTAGCCATTGTTGTGGCAAATATCTGGATAGGAATTCCTTTTAACATGATGCTTCTGATTACAGGACTTACCACAATTCCGGAAGAGGTTTATGAAAGCTGCAGTCTGGACGGGGCAAGTAAAATCCAGACATTGGTCATGGTAACCATTCCTATGATTAAACCAGCTATTATGTCTGTCCTTACATTAGGATTTGTATATACATTTAAGGTGTTTGACCTGGTATGGGTTATGACAAAGGGCGGTCCTATCAATTCCACAGAGCTGGTTTCCACCTATGCTTACAGGCTTTCCTTTGAGGAATTCCAATTCAGTAAGGGCGCAGCAGCGGCAAACATTTTATTCTTGATTTTGCTGTTTGTTGGTATTTTTTACATTAAATTAATTAATGAAGAGGAGGAAATAATGTGATGGGGAAAAAACAGAAAAAGAGTCAGATGATTTCTTTATTGTGCGGCTTTATCATATTTGTTATTTTTATTTTTCCTTTATACTGGATGGTGGTTACTGCCTTGAAAACGCAGGTGGAAATTTTTGAAATACCTACGCCGCTGTGGCCAAGAGATTTATCTTTTGACGCCTTTAAGGCACAGCTTTCTGCTTCCAGTGACACTCTCCGAGGCTTCAAAAACAGTGCCATTATTGCTGTTGGAGCTACGATTATTTCTACATTGCTGGCAATACCGGCCTCATATGGACTGGCAAGATTCCGTTTTAAGGCCAAAAAAGCGTTTATCCTTTTTTTCCTGATTACACAGATGCTTCCTTCCACCCTGGTATTGACTTCCTTGTATATCATGTTTTCAAAAATCGGACTCTTAAATACCTACTGGGCGCCTATATTGGCGGATGCTACGCTAGGAATTCCATTCAGCATCATTATTCTAAGAACATATTTTCTGTCTATTCCAAAGGAATTGGATGAAGCTGCCAATATTGACGGATGCGGACACTGGAAATCGTTCTTTTTGATTATGCTTCCAATTGCAAAGCCTGGTGTGGTTGTTGCAGCGGTATTTTCTTTTGTATATGCATGGGGCGATTTGATCTATGGTATTACATTTATCACCAATCCAAATATGAGACCTATCACTTCCAGCATCTATAATTATGTGCAGCAGTATCAAACTCTGTGGAATTCTACTATGGCTTTTGGTATTATTGCTATTTCACCAGTAATTTTGATTTTTATTTTTATGCAGAAATACATTGTGAGCGGATTGACCAATGGAGCGGTAAAAGCATAAACAAAAGAAAAAGCAAAATTTTGAAAGTAAACTTCCAAATCTATCATGATGGCGCGCTTTGCGCGCCATCATAGGAGAAAATAAGAGTGAATGCGACAGATTCTGTTTTTCACTGAAAGGTCATTAATGTAAGATATTTTTGAGCAATATAGTCTACCAGCCACACGTCATTGTCAGCCAGATAGAAGGTGATACCGTCTTTTACCATCTGGGCTGTGTCTACCTCAAGAATCATTGGACATGCGTCCTTGGAAAGATGCCTCTTTGCAACACTTATAGCTGTGGGTACATCCTTTGACAGATGTACCTTTTGTCTGCTCATGGGAAGAAGCCCTTTTGACATAATAGAAGCCAGGAAGGTGCTGGAGGTTCCGTGATATAGAAGATCCGGGGGAGTCATTTCACGATAATCCATTTCCAGCCATGGAATAGAATGCCCCTGTCTGCAGCGAATCATCAGATTGGAATTGCTTCCTTTTAGTCCGTATCGCTGCTTGCTGTCTGTGCGAACAAGCTCCATGAGTACAGGCAGGCTCAGATAGAACCTCTGATTTGTGTTGTGGGCATTGAATTTGCTGATAAGCTCGGCGACATTTACCCATGCCTGCTTATCCATAGAGACGCCGATCCGATCGGGGTTGTGCCGAAGAACATAACAGAGGGCGGAGCCAAGCTTTCTTCCGCTCTTTTTCAGCATATCTAAGTCTTCTGGAGTAAGGTGCTTTAAGGCGCCGGTCTGTTCGATAATTTCTGTGTTGTCTATCATTGAAAACGCTCCTTTCTAATGTATAAAATGATAAGAGGAAGCTTTGAATTTATCATATTTTAGCCAGAAAACCCATGACCTTTAGTCGCTTAAGCAAGAAAGCTTGCACAAAATGGCAAAATTTTAACGTATCAAACACGTTTCCCACTTCAATTTCGCAGAGAAATAAGCGGTGAGTGAGGGGCTTGTTTGTCCAGGTTAGGTAATGGGCGTTTCACGAATGTCTTGTATTTTTTTAGGATTTTCAATATAATGATGATGGTAAGGACAAAAGGTCAGGAATCCGATGCAGGCTTGTCTGCAATAGGGTTTTTGATCTTGGGACTCTACTCTAATATCATCATAATATATTTATAAGTAAGATTCAAGGGATTGTTTGCGGTTACTACTCGCAAAATACAGAAAGAAACGAGAAGGATGATTGATTATGAACGAGAAAGAAATGCAGGAGATGGCTCTGGAGGAGGGCTTTGCCAGAGCCTGCTGGATAGATGTGGATAACCTGGTCTTTGACCATGATTTAAGGCAGTATTGTGTGGAAAACACCTGTGGAAATTATGGAAGGAATTATGCGTGTCCGCCGGACTGCGGAACTCCAGAGCATATGGAGACAAGGGCGCGCCATTACAGGAGAGCCCTTGTCCTACAGACTGTACAGAAAGTGGACAGTGTTATGAATACGGAACAGACAAAAACTGCCAGACAGTTTCACAACATGATTACCAGGGAGCTTGTGACAGCATATGAAAGCCAGGGAATCCAGGGACTCTGCGTGATGGCCGGCCCTTGCTCCTATTGCAGCAGGTGCGCAAGAATACAGGGAGAGGCATGCAGGTTCCCTGAAAAGGCAGCGTCCTGTCTGTCTGCCTACTGCATTGATGCAGGAGCCATGGCAGAGACATGTGAGATGCCGTACTGGTGCGGAAATGAGGAGGTGCCTTTTTTTAGTATCTTTCTTACGGGAAAGCGGTAGAAGCTTTCTCTGACAAGGAATATGTCCCGTGATACGTGAACTAACTGTTCATCGCCTGACCTGGACAAGCCAGAACCAAAATTTTGTAAAAAGGAACAAAGATACTTATGGAAAGAAATTTGACAAAGGGACCGGTTTTGACGACAATGCTGCTGTTTGCGATTCCTATGATAGCGGGAAATCTCCTGCAGCAGGTGTATAATATTGCAGATACCATGATAGTGGGGAAATTTCTCGGAGCAGATGCTCTGGCAGCTGTAGGCTCTGCCTACACGCTGATGACTTTTCTGACTTCTGTGATTATTGGACTTTGCATGGGAAGCGGCTCTGTATTTTCTACCCTTTTTGGAGCCGGGAGACATGAGGAAATGAAGGAGAGCATGTGGGTCTCCTTTTGCATGATTGCGATTGTGACGGCCGCGATTTATGCGGGAGTTTCCATGAACATTGATAAAATTCTGAGGCTCCTTCAGGTCCAAGGAAATGTAGCTGTTCTCATGAAGGAATATATTCAGGTGATTTTTGTTGGAATTGTGTTTGTGTTCTTGTATAATTATTTTGCCTTTCTTCTGAGAGCGGTCGGAAATTCTGTGATACCTCTTTACTTTCTTGCAGGAGCCTCTGTACTGAATATTGTATTGGATTTATATTTTGTTGTTGTTCTTAAAAGAGGAGCAAAGGGAGCGGCAGAAGCCACGGTCATTGCACAGGCCTTTGCAGGAGTGGGACTGGCTGCATATGCGCTGCTCAAGGAGCCGCAGCTTCTTCCGGAAGCAAGACACAGAAGAATGCGTATTTCCAGTATAAAGCATATTGCTCAGTATTCTCTTCTCACCTGTGTGCAGCAGTCGGTAATGAATTTTGGAATTTTGATGATTCAGGGACTCGTGAACAGCTTTGGAACCGTGATTATGGCGGCCTTTGCAGCGGCTGTTAAGATTGATACGCTGGCGTACATGCCAGCGCAGGAGTTTGGTAATGCTTTTTCTTTATTTATTGCTCAGAACCATGGGGCAGGAGAAAAGGAGCGGGTACGGAAGGGAATATGGACAGCGGTCAGGGTTTCGATTGCATTCTGCTTGCTTGTCTCGCTCTGTGTATGTCTGGGAGCAAGACATCTGATGGAGATTTTCATTGACAGAACCGAGACAGAGATTGTGAAAGCCGGTATGCACTATCTTCGCATTGAGGGCGCGTTTTACTGGGGAATCGGCTGCCTTTTCCTTTTGTATGGATTATACAGAGGGATAGAGAAGCCTGGAATTTCTCTGATACTTACCATTATCTCCCTTGGAACCAGAGTGGTTCTGGCATATGCACTTGCTCCAAACCCTGCCTTTGGAATTTCTGCAGTCTGGTGGGCGATTCCTATAGGCTGGATATTGGCGGATATCGCAGGAGGTCTTTATTACAAAAAAAATGAATTGACCTTCAGGCAGCACGAATCCCCTGCCTTTGGGCATGGGGAGCGTCAAGAAAAGTGAACGCCATACATTTCCCTGTATTGTCGGAGCGTCATACCAGTCATTTTCTTAAACTGCCGTCCAAGGTGGCTTTGGGAGGAAAAGCCGAAATAGGTGGCAATCTCGCTATAGGTATAATTAGAGTAAATCAACATATTTTGTATGAGGTGGATTTTCTGCTGGAGAATATATTCTCCAATGGTAATCCCCTCTTCTTTTTTAAAAAGATCACACAGGTAGTTCTTATTCAGATACAATTCCTCTGCAATGGATGCCAGGGATATTTTTTCATGGAGATGAGAAAATATATAATTCTTGCATCGGCTGATTCTTAAATCCCCTCTTGTACCTGGATTATTTTTCTGATTTTTCACCTCATTTACCAGCAATGTATATTGATATTCGGCCTGTCTTCCAAGAAGTATGGCTGTTTCAGGGGTAGTCGCCTCTTCAATTTTCTGAATATAAATGTCGCTAAGCGAAAACGAGATTTCAGGGAGAAGACCTCCCTCAATGGCAGCGCGAGAGCTGAGTGTGATAAGCACAATCGCGTGATTTTTGGAGTGGCGCAGAGGATTTTTGGCTAGGGTACCAATTTTCCCCAGGTAATCCTCAGCCAGACTTTTTTTCACCTGCTCAAGGTCTCCATTTCGGACGCCTGACATTTCCCGAACCTCCCGGTCATAGGGATTATGCTTTTTTGTATGCTCATGGTTGTTAAACAGGATGTCTGAGAATTCCTTTTGTATGGTATAGTGAACATTTTTCTTTACACAATTAAAGAGAATTGTTTCCTCAGAGGTGATGCTCTCGTCAAAGAAAAGATTTCGCATCAGGAGAAGCTTGTCTATGAGCTCCTCAGTGCTGCAAACATAGAGAGAGGCTAACCATTCCTTTTCATAGGAAAAGGCAGGGAGACGGTATAGATATTCCGAGCAATGTTCAAGAAGAACAGGCCCTATGAGAAAAATGCTGCACTTTGCAGGAACGCATGCATAGACAACAGAATCCTCAGACGGGAAAATCATGGGGATTTTGCTATTGGAATGCCCCAGAAGGAAGGATATGATAGTCTTGCCTGTGTCTTTGTATTCTGGAGAAGTCTCCTGCAGAATATCAGTCAAATCCCTTCGCTCGCAAACTGCCTCAAGAGGCTCTCCGCAAAGACTGTATTGACGGACAAAGGTGTGAAGAGTTCTGGAAATATAACTCATAAGATAGCGAATATTCATAAAAATCCTCCTTGTATGCTGTGGGATAGCTGTCCATGAATAGTACCCTAACCCAGACAAGCCGGAACGAAAATCTTTCCATTTTGTGTAGAATTTCATTGATAAACGCCTAATCTGGACAAGCCGAAACCAAAATCTTGCCATTTTGCGCAAGATTTCATTATTAAGGTTCAAAAGGAAGGGCTATAGACCAGTATAGCATATTTCCTGAGGATTATACTATAAAACTTAATATTTTGATATATATGAGCTGCGTTATGGGGTAGAATAAGAAACAAATGGAGAAACTGTTCAAACAGGAGGAAAAAATGGAGATAAGGATAACAGAAAGCTGGGGAAAGGAAAGGCTCCAGACACAGGATAATACCATCCTTTTTACAGAGGATGACGGAACAGAGAATGCAGTGGTAAACCTCTATCCAGAAATGACCTACCGAACAACAGAGGGCTTTGGAGGAGCACTTACAGATGCAGCTGGCTATGTGTTCTCAAGAATGAATGAAAAGCAGAAGGAGCAGGTTCTGGACATGTATTTCTCAGAGAAAAACATGAACTATAATCTTGTCCGCATTCATATGGACAGCTGTGACTTTTCCACACATTTATATTCAGCGGTTACAGATGAGAAGGACGCAGAGCTTTCCAGCTTCTCTTTTGAGGACACAGAGAAATATATTATTCCGCTTTTAGACGCAGCTCAGAGCAAGGCAGGAAAAAAGCTTAAAATTATGCTCTCTCCCTGGTCTCCGCCTGCATTTATGAAAACCAACCATAACAGAAAAAATGGAGGCTCTTTAAAACCAGAATACAGGGCTCTATGGGCAGAATATCTGTGCAAATATATTGAAATATTCAGAAACAGGGGCTATGAGGTGGTGCGCATGTCCATCCAAAATGAGCCAAAAGCAGTACAGACCTGGGATTCCTGTGTATATTCCGGGCAGGAGGAAAAGGAGTTTTTAAGAGATTATTTGTATCCGGCTCTTAAGCGCCATAACCTGGAAGACATAGAGGTTTTCGTGTGGGATCACAACAAAGAGAGACTTTTTGAGCGCGCGCAGGCTGTTATTGATAAGGACACAGATTCCATGATATCTGGTCTTGCCTTCCACTGGTACAGCGGCGACCATTTTGAAGCGCTGGACCTTGTGAGGGAGCAGTATCCTGATAAAAAGCTGATATTATCCGAGAGCTGCCTGGAGTTCTGCAAATATGACAAATCTATGGAGGATGAAAATGCAAGGCGTCTGGCTCATGATATGATTGGAAACCTGAATCATGGTATGCAGGCATTTTATGACTGGAATATTCTCCTGAATGAAAAGGGAGGACCTAATCATGTGAATAACTTCTGTGATGCGCCCTATTTGTTTGACGAGCAGAAGAAGGAGCTGATAGAGCGGAGAATTCTGAGATATTACTGGCATTTTTCACACTTTATAAAGCCCGGTGCAGTGCGTCTTGCAGCTACCAGATACACCTCGGCTTTAGAAGTGACAGCATGGAGAAACCCTGATGGAAACATCGTTGTTATATTCCTGAATATGTCTGAGAAGGATCTGCCGTGTGTGCTCAGATTGAATGGGAAAATGGCCGCATTCTCTATAAAACAGGGAGCAATTATGAGTGGAATTATTGAAAAGGAGAGAGATATATGATTACAAATCCAATTTTACCTGGCTTTAATCCAGACCCTTGTATCTGCAGAAAAGGGGAGGATTTTTATCTGGCAGTGTCAACCTTTGAGTGGTTTCCGGGGATTCCGATTTACCATTCCAGAGATTTGAAAAACTGGGAGCTGTATACCCATGTTTTGACAGATGACAAGAAGGTAGATCTTAGAAAGCTCCCAAGCGCCAAGGGAATCTGGGCGCCGTGTCTTACATACTGCGAGGAAGAGGACTTATTCTATGTAGTGTATGGAGTCATGAATTCCATGAATGCCAGATATTTTGACATTGATAATTTTGTGATTACAGCAAAGGACATCACAGGACCCTGGAGTGAACCGGTTTATCTGCACTCTTCTGGCTTTGATGCGTCTATTTTTCATGATGACAATGGAAAGAAATATGTGGTATCCCTGGATTGGGAGACAAGAGCAGGTTATGAGAAACCGGGCAGTATCTGTATGGTGGAGTATGATTCAAAGAAAAAGGAAATCATAGGCTATCCCAAAAGGGTGTGGAAAGGCGGAACAGACAGAGGCTGCATTGAGGCTCCGCATCTGACAAAGCGGGGAAACTATTATTATATGATGTGTGCAGAGGGAGGAACTGGCTATAATCATTGTGTGACTATGGGACGAGCTGAAAATGTGTGGGGGCCTTATGAAAAAGACCCTATGAACCCTATTGTGACCTCTGTGCCAGGCGAGTCCAATGAAAGGCATGACCCTGATCATCTGAAGCCAAAATATTTTAATCCAGAATCTGTTCTGCAAAAGTCCGGACATGGAAGCTATGTGAATCTGCCGAATGGAGAGGTTTATCTGGTACATCTGACAGCCCGTCCCTTTGTGCCGGAGCTTCGCTGTACGCTTGGAAGAGAGACTGCTATTCAGAAAATGACATGGACAGAGGATGGCTGGCTTCGCATGGCAGATGGAAGCAATCTGGCGAAAATAGAGGTGCCTGAGAGTGGTCTTTTGGAATGCCCGATGCCCAGGATTCCTGATTTTGATGATTTCGATGAGCCTGAACTTGGAAATTTTTATTATGCGCCGCGTATTATGCCGCAGAGCTTTGCAGATGTGAAGGCAAGACCTGGCTTTGTGAGAATACGGGGACAGGAGGCCAGAACCTCGCTGAACAGGGTAAGTATTTTGGCGAGAAAGCTCACCAGTGTGTATGCGCGCATTACCACAAAAATGGAATTCACCCCTGAGGTTCATCAGCACAGCGCAGGTCTGATTCTCTACTATGACAATATGAATTATATTAATCTGCGCAAATACTACAGCGAGACCCTGGGACAGAGCGCGCTTTCCATCATTCATTTGGAAAATGGGGAAAAAACGGAGTTTCTGAACACGAGAATTCCTGTAAAGGACTGTCCGATTTATTTGAGGCTCTATATTCAGGGAAGAAAATCCTGGTTTGAGTGGAGCTATGATGGAAAGGAATATCACAAAATCGGACGCGTATTTGATACCACCAGATTTTCAGATGAATATTGTAAATACGGAGAATTTACAGGAACCATGGTGGGACTTACCTGCGCGGATCGAGTAAAGCATCAGCACTATGCGGATTTTGATTTCTTTGAATATGTGGCAGACGAATCCAGAAATGTGGAATAGAGCCTTGAGTACCTGTTCATATAAGGAGTCAGGGAAGCGTTCTGTGGAAACGGGACTTCCCTGAAATAGAAAAATTCATCTGTGCAGCCTGGCAAAAGACTTCCTCCTTTTGGAAAGCCGGTTATGGTATTCCTGTACTAGATTTCAGGGGGGAGTTTTTTCATTTATGTTAAAGAGGGAGAAAAGTATGTATAAGATTGTGATTGCAGATGATGAGAAAATGATAAGAGAAGGACTGCTCAGTCTTGATTGGGAAGCTAATGGAATGGAAGTAATCGGTATTGCCAAGAATGGCGTAGAGGCACAGGAGATTATTGACAGTCAGGTCTTTGATGTGCTTCTGACAGATATAAAAATGCCTGGAATGGGAGGATTAGAGCTGGCACAGAACCTGAAGGAGACGAATCCTTCTGCAAAGGCAATTCTGCTGAGCGGATACGGTGAATTTGCCTATGCACAGCGCGCGATTTCTCTGGGAGTTTATGGATATATCCTTAAGCCCTCCACTCCGCAGGAGATTATTTCCTATGTGAAAAGGGCGTGTGAAATTATTGAAGAAGAGAAGCAGAGAGATGAGTCTATTCAGGAAATGAAGACAAAACTGGACGGCTATGAAGAGGTAATCGGAGCAAAGCAGGTACTGCAGACAGAAGATGAATCCAGGTCTGCGGATATTCAGGATATCCTCAGATATATTTATGCGCATTATGAGGAAAATCTTACTCTGTCTGCTCTGGCTTCGCACTTTTACTTTAGCTCTGTGTACATGAGTTATTATATTAAGCGATATACAGGACATACCTTTCTGGAGGTTCTGACTTCTGTCCGAATGTATCATGCAGCAAAGCTTCTGAAGGATACAAAGCTGAAAAACAGGGAAATTGGTATGAGAGTGGGGATTCCAGATGAAAGGTATTTTGGTCAGGTGTTCAAGAAAACCTATGGAATAACTCCATATGAATACCGAAAATCTACTGCTGAACCTAAGATAACATTGGAGGAATTCATTTACAGGATTGACAGGGAAAATCAAAAATGAGACGTTTTTACAGAAAAATCAGCTTTGAAAATAAACTGATTATTATCTTTGCCATCACGATATTATTGCCTCTATGTGTAAACACTGTATTGTCTTATTTTCATGCAAGAACAATTATTGAAGAAAAAACATCTGATTATCTTCAAAGTCTGGCATCTGTTACCATGTCAAAGGTAGAGACGTCTGTGGAAAATGTGGAAGATACTGCCTTTTTCATTGCAGGAAATGAAAAAATGCAGAGTATGCTGAGCAAAACCTTTTCTGATAATGAAAGAACAGCAAGATATCAGCAATATAAAGAGGCAAATGCCCTTCTTTCCTATTATGTGCTTTTGTCAACGGAGATTTCTTCTATCTATATTCAGGCTTTGGATGGGAGAACCTTCCGGTATACAAAGAAAAACCAGGCGCCTCCTATTGAGGAGCTTAAGAAAGTAGAGGAAGAGTGGAAATGTCTGAATGGTCATATTTATCTAAAAAGGAATCTGTATCAGTTTTCCAATCAGGCTCTTCTGGGAACAATGGTGACAGAAGCGGAGGTTCCTGTTTTTTACAATATTATAAAAGATATTTTTGATATGGCAGACAGCAGAGTCTATATTGTTGACAGGGATTATAACATTATAGCAGGCAAGAAACGTTCTCTTACAGGACAGGTTCTTGATGAAGAATATTTTAATTCTGAAAATGCACTGGAGTCTGGATTTTACAGAACCTATATAGGGGAAAGCCCCTATAGTGTGTACACAGGAGAGGAAATACATAATGGCTGGAGACTGGTGCTGGCTTTGCCGGAAGCATACTATATGAAGGATATCAGGACTTTACAGTATTTTACCATCTTTCTGGGGCTGGCAACCGGCGCTGTTGCTATTATTCTGATTGTTTTTGCAGGAAGGAGTGTTACGCATCCTCTGAAACAGCTCAGCACAGCTATGGAGGATGTTGGTCAGGGAGATTTTGAAGTCAGCCTGCCTGTGGAGAGTGAGGATGAAATCGGAGTTTTGAGCAGAACCTTTAATCAGATGGTAAAGGATATGGCGACTTTGATTGATAATGTTTATAAGCAGGAAATGATGAAGCAGGAGGTGGAGATGAAATCTCTGCAAATGCAGATTAATCCTCATTTTTTATATAATACTCTGGACACGATTAATTGGATAGCGCGAATGAAGGGAGTGAATGAGGTTGGAGATATGACCTCTGCTCTGGGAAATCTGATGCGCTATTCTCTTTCCAAAAAGGATTTTGTCACCATACAGGAGGAGCTTCGGAATCTTAGGGATTATATCGAAATCCAAAATGTGCGTTACGGAGATAAGATGAGAATTGAATTTGAGGTGCAGCAGGAAGTAGAGGGCTACTTCATTCCAAAGCTTCTGGTTCAGCCGATTCTGGAAAATGCGATTGTGCATGGAGTTGAGGATAAATTAGAGCCAAGCCTGATACAAATACGGATTTTCCGAGAGGATGAGGAGCTTTATCTGGTGGTGGAGGATGACGGAGTGGGCATGACTCAGGAGGCTATCGAGTCCCTGGTGAGTATGGACTATGAGTCCCACAAAGGAGGTCATACTTCCATAGGAGTTTATAATGTAAACAGGAGAATCCAGGCTGTATTTGGAAAAGGGTGCGGTCTGCAGGTGCAGAGCCAGCTTGGCGCAGGAACAAAGATTACTCTGCATCTTAAAATTTTACAGGAAATCCCTGATATTCGACTGAAATATGATTGAAAATGACGGAGGGCTCTCTCCTCCTGCCGGACAGATGCAGTACCGGCAGGAGGAGAGAGCCTTTTATCCTATGACCCAAAAAACTCTCTGGGGATGCGCATCCGGGCGAAGCTTAAAATACTGTGTACACACCCGCGCTCAGCGCGAAAAGGCGCTGACAAAATCTTCCTTGTCCTTAAAAATTTCAACATTTTGGTTAAAAATGTATGTACGAAAAAGTATAAAAAAACGATAAACTGTATCTATCAGAACAACCGGAGAGCGTAAAGCCGGTGGACAAGGAGGATATATTAATGAAAAAAAGAGGTTTGGCTACAGTCATGGCTGTAATGATGGCAGTGGGAATGACTACAGGCGCAACAGCGCCGGTATTGGCAGATGAGGAAGTAACGATTCAGGTATTTTCCAATCTGCCAGACAGAACAAGCGGACAGGGGCTTATTGAGCAGATGCTTTTCGATAAGTACATGGAGGAAAACCCGAATGTAAAAATCGAGATTGAAGCGCTTGACGATGCCAGCTATAAGACAAAATTCAAGGCTTATGCTTCAGGAAGCGATATGCCGGATCTGGTAAATATCTGGGGACAGCCTTCTTTTTTGAGCGAGGTTATTGAGGCTGGTCTTCTGGCTGAGCTGAACATGGACGACTATGCAGACTATCATTTTATTGAGGGATCCCTGGACGGCTTTTCACGTGACGGAAAGCTGTATGGCCTTGCAAGAAACACAGACGTTATGGGCTTCTACTACAATAAAGCTATTTTCGAGGAGTGCGGTGTTGAGGTTCCCACAACTTATGATGAGCTGGTGGAAGCTGTAAATACGATTAAGGAAAAAGGATATATTCCGATTTCCATGGATGGAACAGACAAGTATCCTCTTACTATTTACATTCAGGATATTTACCAGAAGCTGGTTGGCGCAGACAATTATGCGAATTCAACAGCAGCAGTAGAATCCGGAGAATATGGAGAGGAATGGCTGAAGGCAGCACAGATGCTGGTTGATATGGCATCAGCAGGAGGCTTCCAGGCAGGCTTTGAGACAACAGACTATGGCACAGCCAAGAATCTGTTTACAAATTCTCAGTGCGCAATGTACTATATGGGAAGCTGGGAAATGTCTATGGCAACCAATGAGGAAATTCCTGAGGATGTGAGAAACAACATCAGTGTATTTACCATGCCTGTAGTGGATGGAGGAGCCGGTGCAGCTACTGATATCTGTGCATGGAATGGCGGCGGTTATGCTATAACAGAGAAATCTGACGTCAAGGAAGAAGCAATAAAGCTGTTAAACTATATGTTTGAGCCAGAGAACTGGTCCAAGCTCTGCTGGGAGAATGGTGTGTGCATGTCTGCACAGAACTTTGGAGACTATTTGACTGGCGAGGAGACAGAGCTTCAGAACAAGTGGGTAGAAATCGTAAATAATGCTACCAGCCTTAGTGGTGTAACTATCAATGACCTGGGAAGCAGTGAATTTAAGACAGTCAGCGAGGATACTTCTGTTGAGCTGGCAATCGGAAGCATTACTCCAGAAGATTACTTTAACACTCTGTCAGGATTAAGATAAGGACACAGGAGAAAAAGAAGGTTGCTGTTTGGAATATAGGACTGTGAACAGCAATCATGCGGAGGCTGCCTGAGGGAGCCTCCGTTTTTTCGGAAAGTCTGGAAAGGAGAGAAAATGAAAAAGTTATATAGTAATAAGCTGGTAATTTTCAGCCTTGTAGCTCCCGGCCTTTTGGTCTTTATGGTAGCGATTCTGTCTCCGATTGTCCTGAGTGTATACTATGGATTTACAGAATACTCTGGAATGGGAGAGGCGACATTTATTGGAATAGAGAACTACAAAACACTTGTAAAGGACTCGGTATTCTGGACTGCACTCAAGAATTCTCTGCTTTTGGCAATTGGATTTATCTGTATTCAGCATCCCCTTGCCATGCTGGTGGCTGTGAAGCTTGATAAGCTTCAGGGAAAAGCAGAGGGTATTTTCCGCTGTATTTATTTTATTCCAAATGTTATTTCTGTGGCAGTTATTGCTTATCTGTGGAAGTTCATCTATAACCCGAACTTTGGACTTATTAAAAAAGTGCTTGATTTTGTTGGGTACAAAGGACAGGTAAATCTTTTAGGAACAGGAACAGCTATCTGGGCAGTATTGGTGGTTCTGGTATGGCATGGTTTTGGCTGGGGTATGCTGATTTATTATACTGGCGTTAAAAATATTGACCCTGTTATGTATGAGGCAGCTGCTATTGACGGGGCAACCGGAGCAACAACATTTCTCAAAATTACTCTGCCGCTTATGAAGCCGGTTATCCAGGTGAATGTAACTATGGCAGTTATCTCTGCATTAAAGCAGATGGAGACAGTATATCTGCTTACAAGCGGAGGACCTGGAAATGAGACGCAGTTCATGGCAAGCTATCTGTATAAGCAGGCGTTTAACTCCTATAAATATGGATATGGCAATGCTATCAGCGTGATTTTCATTAGCATCTGCCTTATTGCGACTGTTGTGCTTAATAAAGTATTTGAAGAGAAAAAAGCATAGGAGGTGGGAAAATGAACAGTGTATTATCTGAAAGCTCAAAGATAAAAAGACGAATTCTGATTTTTGTGTTTATTCTTATTGCAGGTATTCAGCTATTCCCATTAATCTGGCTGCTGGACTTTTCTCTGTGCAATAGTAATGAGATGTTCACAAGCGGCATTCTGGTGTGGCCGGAAAAGATTCAATGGAATAACTATTATTTGGCTTTTCGTGATGGAAATTTCCTTCATTATCTGAAGAACAGCTTGTTAATCAATACATTGGCAGTGATTCTGGTTCTTGCTATTTCCATTATGGCAGCCTTTGCATGTACCAGAATGTACTGGAAGCTCAAGGGGCTGGTGGCAATGCTTCTGGTTATGGGAATGATGATTCCGATTCATGCCACGCTGCTTCCAAACTATGTGATTTATGACCGCCTGGGAATTACAGATACTATCTGGGCTCTGCTCATTCCATATATAGCCTTTTCACTGCCTCAAGGATATTTCCTGACGTCAAGCTTTATGGATTCCATTCCCAGAGAGCTGGAGGAAGCAGCCCTGATTGATGGCTGCGGTATTTATCGGGTAGTTGCCATTATCATTACACCATTGATGAAATCATCCATTTCCACAGTTTCTATTATGACCTATTTGAATAACTGGAATGAGTTTATGATGGCTACCACATACCTGAGCAGCCAGAAGTGGAAAACACTTCCGTTCTGTATTCTGGAGTTTACAGGACAGTATTCCTCTAACTATGCAGTTCAGTTTGCCGTTATGGCTCTTTCTGCTGCGCCTGCAATTATTGTGTATATTATTTTGAATAAGCACATTACAAAGGGCGTTGCAATGGGAGCAGTAAAGGGTTAATACAGCAGAATGCTTTAACCAGGATTTGTTAAAACCTTAGGAAGGAGAAGCAGCTATGAAAATTTTCGCCTTTGACGGACCCTTTGCGAGGACAATGGGAAGAGTATTTGATTTGGTTTTACTGCATATTCTGTGGGTTATCTGCAGTCTTCCGCTTGTCACAATAGGAGCTTCCACAACAGCGTTGTTTACTGTTACTTTGAAGATGATCCGCAATGAAGAGTCCTATATTCTGAAGGGTTATATGAAAGCTTTTAAGAGCAATTTTCGACAGGCAACAAAGCTATGGCTGATTGTGGCAGCACTATTTCTGTGGCTGCTTTTTATCCTGAGAATATGTATGAATGGAAGCATGGGACTTCTAAAGGCCGCAGGATTGGCGAATGCGGCCTTGATGGTTATCCTATTTCTGGGGGCTTTGTATGTGTTTCCGATACAGGCCGCTTTTGAAAATACTGTGGGCAATATTTTGAAAAATTCTGTTATCTGCAGCCTTCGATATCTTCCGTACAGTCTCGCTATGGCAGCGGTAATCGTCATTCCGATTTTGATTACCGGATTTGTGGAGCAGGCATTTCCGTTTATGATTACGCTGTGGATATTTGGGGGAAGCTCTCTGATTGCCTATGCAGATTCTTATTTTTTAAATAAAGTTTTTGAGGCTGCAATTGTGCCTTGACAGGACGGAATACTTTTGCTAATATCATCTTGATATGAGGGAGTAGTTCGCATCTGACGGGAGGATGCTATGTATCACGTCATCACGCCTCTGGCCGGGATACATACTGAGATAAGAACGAGACTTTTATCGCATTTTTAACATGCGATAAAGGTCTTTTTTGTGCTTTAAGAGGAATACTGCTTCACAGATAATAACAAAAATAAATGTATTGGAGGGACAAGGAATGGAGATTTTGCTTCAGTTGTTGTTTTTGGCGGCGGGCTTTTTCCTGCTTGTAAAGGGAGCAGACTGGTTTGTGGACGGAGCTGCCGGAATTGCGGAGAAATTTGGAATTCCCCACTTGGTTGTAGGTCTGACGATTGTTGCTATGGGAACAAGCGCTCCGGAGGCGGCGGTGAGCATCACGGCAGCATTAAAGGGAAATGCAGGTATTACCATTGGAAACATTGTGGGAAGCAATATTTTAAATATTCTTATTATTTTGGGAATTGCTTCTGTGATTATACCGATTGCTGTGGCAAAATCCACGGTAAAGTTAGAAATTCCCTACATGCTTTTGATGACACTTCTGCTTCTTGGTATGGGATGTACAGGAAATAAAATCACCTTCTGGGAAGGAGTGATTTTGTGGATTGCATTTGTTATTTATCTGGCCTATCTGTTTCGGATGGCAAAGAACAATAAAGCAGAGGAAGAGGACGAGCAGGAAGGAAAACCAGTTTGGAGACTCCTTTTTGACGTTGCAGCTGGTATTGCGCTCATTATGCTGGGAAGCAATGTTGCCGTAGACGCAGCGACAGAGATTGCCAGAGTGATGGGAATGAGCGAGCGTTTTATTGGGCTTACCATTGTAGCGCTTGGAACCTCTCTGCCAGAGCTGGTAACATCTGTGTCAGCAGCGCGGAAGGGAGAAGCTGACATTGCAATCGGAAATATTGTAGGAAGCAATATCTTCAATATTCTCTTTGTGGTGGGAACCACAGCTCTCATTACGCCGGTAATCTTTGAGACAAAGTTTATTATTGATACGCTGGTATCACTGGCAGCAGGAATTCTGTTGTGGGTCTGTGTATTTAAGGACAGGAGGCTTGGCAGAACAGGCGGAATGATTATGCTGGTGTGCTATGTGGCATATTTTATATATCTGATTTCATAAAAGATTTCCTGGAAAGGGAAAAAGAACAGGCTGCTTTAGGCAGTCAGAAAGGCGTGAGAACTATGGAAAGAAAATATCAGATTGATACAGCAGAAAACAAAGCGTTCTTGGAGCAAATCCGCGATGATTTACTGAGGTTTGGACATCGCTTTCCTTCACCACAGGGAAGCTCCTGGTATCTGGGAGACGATGGAACTCCATGGAAAGACAGAAACCGTGAAACCTGGATTACATGCCGCATGGCGCATGTATACAGTATAGGAAGCCTGCTGGGACATGAAGGGAGCGATTCGCTGGTAGATGCGGCATTAAAGGGATTAAACGGAGAGCTTAAGGCCAAAGAGAACGGAGGCTGGTATCCCGGCCGAACGCCGGATAACAAAATTCTTCCAGATAAGCAGTGCTATGCTCATGCATTTGTGATTCTGGCAGCCTCCTCTGTGCTTCTTGCAGGAAGACCTGGGGCAGAGGAGCTGCTGGACGAGGCTCTGGAATTGTATGATAAGTATTTCTGGAATGAAGCAGAGGGTCTCTCCTGTGATACCTGGAACACAGAGTTTACTGTTCTGGATGAGTATCGGGGTATTAATGCAAACATGCATACAGTGGAGGCATTCCTTTCGGTTGCAGATGTGACTGGAATGGAAAAATACAGAGAAAGAGCAGGACGCATCATCCGGCATGTGATTGGCTGGGCAAAAAAAAATAACTGGAGAATTCCAGAGCATTATACCTGCGATTGGAAACCGGATTTGGAGAAAAACAGGGAAAGGCCGGATGATCCGTTTAAGCCCTATGGCGCGACGCCAGGACATGGAATCGAGTGGGCGCGTCTTATCACGCACTGGGCTTTGTCTTCCTGTGGGGAGAATGAACAGGCAGCGCAGCCATACATAGAGGCAGCGGAAAATCTGTTTAACAGAGCAGCTGAGGATGCATGGAATGCAGACGGAGCCAGAGGAATTGTTTATACAACGGATTGGAATGGAGTACCCTGTGTACATGATAGGATGCACTGGACGCTTGCCGAGGCAATCAACACTTCAGCAGTTCTTTTCCGGGTGACAGGAAAACAGCGCTATGCAGAAATATATGCAGAATTTATGAGATACCTGGACGAACAGGTACTGGACCATGTGAATGGCTCCTGGTTTCATCAGCTGGATCAGAACAATCGCCTGATGAACACGGTCTGGCCAGGAAAATCCGATATTTATCATGCGCTGCAGGCCATGCTCATTCCCTACTGCCGGGTGGACGTGTCCATTGCCTGTGCAGTAAAGGAAGGGATGTGATCAGTCACTTCTCTTGTTACTTGTACAACTGGCGTATATCGAAATCAGATGGTATGCAAAAGGCTGGTGGGAAACCAGAGGATATTAGTCAAGCGGATATTCGCAATACCCATAGGGCAGATATCTGCTTTGCTGCTTGCTCATAATCAAATAACTGCTTCGCAGTTTATCAGGAGGGCTACAAGCAAGTCCCCACTCACTGCTTCAGTTGCGAAAAGCAATAAGCAGTGGGTGGGGACTTGCTTGATACGTTAAATTGACAGATAAGTGAAATGTAGTGAAATGATTGAAAAATAATAGTCTAAAACTATTCATTTCAATTTGATATAAGTATTTGATATTTCATTAGGCTATAGGTACAATGGCGCTAAGAAATCAAAGAAAAGGAGCAATCAGAAATGAGTGGACATATTTTAGAGTTATCTCCAAATATAGCAAGAAAAACGGTTGTATATAAGAATCGTTATGGATTGGATATTACGGGCGAGCTTTATTTTGAAAAGAATACCAATCTTGCGCAGAAACATCCGGCGCTGATTGTCGGGGCGCCGTATGGCGGCGTGAAGGAGCAGGGGCCATGCGTATATGGAAATGAACTGGCAAAGGAGGGCTTCATTGTTTTGACCTTTGACCAGTCTTTTATGGGAGATTCGGCAGGATTTCCAAGACATCTGTCTTCACCGGATATTTTTACGGAAAATTTCAGCGCAGCGGTGGATTTCCTGGGATTGCAGCCGTTTGTGGACAGGGAAAAAATCGGCGTGATCGGTATTTGCGGCTCCGGCGGCTTCGCCCTGTCCGCAGCCCAGTGTGATACGAGGATAAAAGCGGTGGCAGCGGTAAGTATGTATGATATGAGCGCTGCTGTTCGGGGCGGAATGGATGCGGAATCCATACAGGAAACAAAGGAACGCCTGTCGAGACAGAGATGGATCGACGCAGAGAACGGTTATCCGGAATATGTTCCGGGGTTCCCGGAACATCCCATCGAGGCGGTGCCTGCGTATATCCCGGAGCCGGGAGCGGAGTGGTTTCGGTTTTATGCATTAAAAAGAGGGTATCATCCAAATGCCAGAGGCGGCTTTACCACAACCAGTGACCTGGCTATGATGAATTCCAAGCTGTTGGATTATATCGATGAGATTTCGCCGCGCCCGATTTTGTTTGTAGTAGGCGACCGGGCGCATTCCAGATTTTTCAGTGACAATGCCTATGCAGCTGCAAAAGAGCCAAAGGAAATGTATGTGGTGGAGGATGCGGAGCATATCGACCTTTACGACAGAAGGGACAGGATCCCATTTGGGAAACTGGCGGATTTCTTCCAGAATAATATGTAAGAAAGGGGAAACAGGATGAGTAAAAGGGTATTGGTAATTTCAAGCAGTCTTCGCAATAACAGTAATTCTGACGCGCTTGCGGACGCTTTTGCAAAAGGCGCGCAGGAGGCGGGGCATCAGGTGCAGAAAATCAGCCTGAAGGGCAAAACCATTGGTTTTTGCAGGGGCTGCCTTGCCTGTCTGAAAGCCGGAAAATGTATCATAAGGGATGATGCGATGGAGATCGCACAGCAGATGAAGGAAGCGGATGTGATCGCATTTGCTACGCCGATCTATTATTATGAGATGAGCGGGCAGATGAAGACCATGCTGGATCGGGCAAATTCCCTGTATGGTTCGGATTATGCATTCGGCGCTTGAAAAAGCGTATGAAACAGGAAAAACAGTGTAGTATGTTTACAGAGAAATCCTAAGAGTACAGGAAAGCGGGGAAACGTATGAAATATAAGGAGTTTAAAGACGGGATTCGATTGTCAAGACTGGGGATGGGAGCCATGCGGCTCCCCGTCCAAAATGGGAATGATGCTTGCATCAATTATGAGAAGGCAAAGCAGCTTATTGATCTGTGCATGGAACAGGGGATCAATTACTATGATACTGCTTATATTTATCATGGCGGGAAATCGGAGGAATTTCTTGGGCGCGCCCTGGCGGACTATCCCAGGGACAACTTTTATGTGACGGATAAATACAATTTTCAGGCGGAGCCGGATTTTAAAAAGCAGTTTGCCGAGCAGCTTGGACGGTTTGGGATGGAACGGATTGATTTTTACCTGCTTCACGGCATCCAGAACCACTTTGCCAAAGAAATGGTGGAGAATGGCTGTATCGAATATTTTGACAAAATGAAGAAGAAAGGGAAGATCCGCTATCTGGGATTTTCGTTCCACGGAACCCCGGAGCTTTTGAGGGAACTGCTGAAGCGGTACCCATGGGATTTTGTGCAGATCCAGCTGAATTATTATGACTGGTATTTCCAGGACGCAAAAGCGCTGTATGAGATACTGGAGGAAGCCGGGATACCGGTGATGGTCATGGAGCCGGTACATGGCGGTTTGTTGGCAAATCTGACAGAAGGTGCTGCAAAGGAACTGCAGGCAGCGGCTCCGGAAAGATCACTGGCTTCCTGGGCGATGCGGTGGGTGATGGGGCTTACTAATGTACAGGTGGTCTTAAGCGGAATGTCGGATGAGAGCCAGGTGCTGGACAATATCCGGACGTTTTCCGAAGAGGAGCCGCTGACGGCGGAAGGACAGGAGCGTATAGAAAAGGCTGCGCAGATCCAGCATTCTTCCGTTGCAGTAGCCTGCACCGGATGCCATTATTGTACCCCAAACTGTCCGCAGGGACTGGATATTCCCTATTTGCTGAAAAATTACAATGAAGCAAAGATCGGCGGCGTATGGCGGGTGCTTCATTTAAAGGAACTGCCAAAAGATGCGCAGCCCTCCGCCTGCATTGGCTGCAAAGCCTGTGCCGCGCATTGTCCGCAGGGATTTAAAATACCGGAGTATCTGAAAGAGTTAAGCGGTATGCTCGCATAAAAAATGGCATACAAAAAGCTCCCATTCTTCCATATATATGGAACAGTGGGAGCTTTTTGCAAAATAAAAATATTATACATTTACTTTTTCATCCAGACTTTCGTGCAGTGTCTGCAAAAATTTGTCTGCCGCTTTGGAGAATACCTGATATTTTTTCCAGACCAGGTACATCTTCACCTCCAGAGGCGGATTTAAGGGGCGGATAACCAGTCCGCTGTCGCCGGAGATATTAAGAAGTTTATCGAAAGAAATGGCGTATCCCAGCCCTTCTTCTACAAATAATGAAGCATTGAACAGCAGATTATAGGATACGGTAGTATTTAAAGTGGAAGGCTTTTTGCGCATCCAACGGATCAAAGGGGAGCTTTCGGTCAGTTCTTGGGAAAGGATCAGGGGCTTATCCCACAAATCCTCCGGTGAAATGCTTTCTTTTTCCGCTAGGGGATCGTCCTTTTGCATGATGACGACCCATACATTTTTCGTGGGGAGCTTCAATACGTCATACTTTTTTAAATCCGGAAGCATAAAAATAAGTCCGAAATCGATTAGCCCTTTGTCCAGGCGCTCCATCACAAAGTTTGCATTGCCACTGGAGATATGGTAGTGGATGCCTGGGTAATCCCGGCGGAGCTTTCCTGCCATCTTTGCCAGCAGGCGCATGCCGTCCGTTTCTCCTGCCCCAATGTACACATCCCCAATGATCACACTGTCAGATAAAAGGATCTCATTTTCTGCCTTTTTTACCAAATCTAAGATTTCCTCTGCCCGTTTCCGGAGGATCATTCCCTCTTCGGTAAGCGTCACCTTCCGGGAACCCTTTGTCCCCCGTATGAAGAGCTGCTTCCCCAATTCTTCTTCCAGATTTTTGATCTGCGTGGAAAGGGTGGGCTGGGAGAGGTGCAGGGACTGGGCGGCGCGGACGATGCTCTGTTCCCTTGCGATAGCAAGAAAATACTGCAGTACACGGATTTCCATTCAAGGTTCCTCCAATACGTTTTTCTATTAGGATACCATGAAAAAGCATAGGTTTCAACTATACATTTGGATTAAACTTAAGTATTTGCTATTTTATATAACGGCTTTTATACTGAATTCAGGACGGAAAAGAAAGGGGTGACAGACCCGGATGCTGGAAAATAAGCAAAGAGAATCCGTCATTCAGAACCTGAAGGATGCAGGGTGCAGTGAAAGCTTTGTGGAGAACTTTTTGATCTGCTATGACAGGCAGGAGAATGAAAAACAGATACAGCTTTTGGAAAGCTGGCGGCGTGATTTGCTGCACAGGGTGCATAAAGAGGAAAAGAAGATTTCCTGTCTGGACTATCTGATCTACCGGATTCAGAAGGCACAGGCGTAGCAGGAAAGACACGCAGTATAGGATTAGAATGAAGGAGTTTACCTACATGAAGATTTTAGTATTAAACGGCAGTCCGCATACAAATGGGAACACAGCGGCAATGGTAAATGCTTTTGTGGAAGGAGCGCAGGAAAATAACCACGAAATTACGGTAATCCCGGTATGCAAAAGAAAGATTGCAGGATGCCTTGCCTGCGAATACTGCCACACAAAGGGCGATGGAAAATGTATACAGAAGGATGATATGCAGGAAGTGTATCCTCTGCTGCAGGAAGCGGAGATGATCGTGCTGGCATCCCCGGTTTATTACCACAGTTTTACCGGACAGCTCCAGTGTGCGATTAACCGGATTTATGCGCTGGATAAACCGGAAGAGCTGAAAAAGGCGGCGCTGATTTTAAGCTCCGGCAGTGACGACGTCTATGGCGGCGCTGTTTATGAATACCGCCATTCCTTTTTAGAGTATCTGAAATTAGAAGATATGGGTATCTTTACAGCTTATGATAAGCAGAACAAATCAGAAGGAAAGCTGGAGGAACTGCGCCGGTTCGGCAGAAGCCTGCGGGATGAAGATACGGAGGATATGGTAAGCACGGAAGAATTTCTTCGGAGTATGAATTCCGGCGAACAGATGGCGGCAGGTTCCGGGATCCACAGACGTATGATACAGCTTTCCAGGGAAGCGATGCAGATTATAGGCAGGTTGAACCAGGGTTACCATACGCCGGACGAGATCCGGGAATTGATGGGACAGCTTACAGGGAAGAAAATAGATGCCACATTCGGCATGTTTCCGCCTTTTTATACGGACTGCGGAAAGAACCTCCATATCGGAAAGCATGTGTTCATCAATTCCGGCGGCCAGTTTCAGGACCAGGGAGGCATATACATTGGGGACGGAACGCTGATCGGGCATTCCGTAGTACTCGCTACCTTGAACCATGATCTGGATCCGGAGCATCGGGCGGATATCTGTCCGAAACCGATCCGTATCGGAAAGAATGTATGGATCGGCGCCCATGCGACGGTGCTGCCGGGGGTAACGGTCGGGGACGGTGCGGTGATCGCGGCAGGCGCCGTAGTGGCAAGGGACGTCCCGGCAGGTACGGTAGTGGGCGGCGTCCCGGCAAAGGTGATAAAAGAAATTACAGTTTAGAAATTGTTTAGTCATCTCCCACGGCAAGGGCAAATCCGCTGTTGCCGCCGCCGCTTATCGGGCGGGAGAGAAAATCACAAACGAGTTTGACGGGGAAATCCACGACTACACCCGCAAGGGCGGCGTTGTCCACACCGAGATTTTGCTACCCGACCACGCCCCCGCCGCTTTCTCTGACAGGGCGGTTTTGTGGAACGCGGTTGAGAAAATCGAGAAAGCGAAAAACGCCCAGCTTGCAAGGGAGATTGAACTTGCCTTGCCCCGCGAACTGACAAGGGAGCAGAGCATTTCCCTTGTGCGGGAGTATGTGAAGCGGCATTTTGTGGCGGCGGCAATCTCCACGCCCACATCATGCTGACTATGCGCCCGTTTGACGAGCGCGTAGACCACCGTTCTTATGCGCGGCAAGGAATAGACCAAATCCCCACCGTCCATTTAGGCGTTGCCGCGTCTGCTATGGAGAAGCGCGGCATACGCACCGAGCGCGGCGACCTCAACCGCGAAATCGAGGTAACAAACGGACGTTTGCGGCAGTTAAAGGCGCGTATCGGGAAGCTGCGGGAATGGCTCAAAGAAGAAGCCGAGAACACCGCGCCGCCCACCCTTGCCGACTACATTCAAGGCATACTGACGCGCAAGGCACAGGCGGGGAAATCGGGCTATTCCCAATCCCTCTATAACCTCAAGGACGCGGCGAATATGCTGAACTTTTTAACCGCCAACGGCATAGAGGATATGGCGGGGCTTGATGAAAAATTCAAGTCCATGATAGGGGAACAACTGGACATTCAAGGCAAACTGAAACCTGTTGAACGGCGCATGAACACGCTGAAAAAGCATATCGAGCAATCCGATATTTATTTCAAGTACAAGGGGAAAAAGCCGCTGACGGAAAGCGAGCAAATCCTGTTTACGGCGGCGAAAGACTACCTCAAAGGCGTGATGAACGGCAAGACCACAATCCCGACAAAGGCATGGAAAACGGAGTATGCCAAGCTGACCGCCGAGAGGAAAGCACTCAATCAACGGTATCTTGCACTCAAAGAGGAAGTGAAAGAAGCCGAGAAAATCCGAAAGAGCGTTTACAGTATTTTGCGGCAGGAACAGAGGGAACACGCACACCGCAGGACACAGGATATGGAGCGATAACAGACAGGGAGGCGAGGATAGTCAATATCTGCCCCGCCGCCCATTTTTTTGTGTTCCTGATAAATGGAAATTAGCCTAAGTTTTATAAGCGCCTTGAAATAACTCCCCAAGTTTCTTTTGTTAAAAAACTTTCTTCGGCTACTAATTCCATTTCCTTGAATCGAGCCCATGGAATGCTAAATGAAAGGGTTTCGCCGCTTATGCACTTTCTTGCTGATGGATCTGTCAGCCCAATATAACATTTCTGATTTGTGTTTTCTGCCGAGAATGGAAACAATACAGATTGTGCACACCCAGAGCCAAAAGTTACAGCAGTATTGTCTAAACTTTTTCTATCAAAGTTTGATAGGGTTACAAGACCTGAGAGCTGGTCGGCATTTACCAAAAAAATAATACCGTCTAAGTTTTCTTTTAACTCTGAATCCACATTACAAAGTGGTGTAAATACAAGGTAATTGTCCGTTCGGTATTCCGGCATTGACTCAATATAATCTAATGCCAATTCCGGGCTTCTTCTGTAAAATTCCCCTGCTTTTGGCCCTTTTCCACCAACGGACAAGTGGTATTCAATTATGCCCGTTTTAAACGGCTCAATTCCTATCCCTGCACGACCACCCTTGCACGTGACAGTTTTATCACAAAATGTTGCCGTTATGCCTTTATTAGCAGAGGCATTAAGCATGGCAACAATACAGCCCCATTTACCTTCTTTGAATTGAACCGCATTTTCCGGACACTTATTTGTACGGTAAACAGCAACAGGATAGTTGTGAAGTTTAAGCAATGAAGCAATTTTACTCTCCATTTTGATTCCTCCTCATACAATCAGACTAACCATAGCAAGTATTATAATCAAACCTTTCAATTCATTTTTGTCAATTATTTTGCTATCTAATAAATTATAGCAGATTTTTCTGCCGCAAGCAATCAATGTTTTATGTCCGTTCCGACTATCCAGACCGTCAAGGGACGAGTAGTATTTTTTCGCAAAGGACGCGAAAAAATCTCCACGTCAAGAACTTCATGGGCGATACTTCCCCCTATGACTGGTAGGTGTGGGGAGGGAAGGGGTTGGGATAGGATAGGAGCAGGAAATCCAGAAACGGACTTCCTGCTTTTCTTTTGTCAGAAATCAGGAGATTTTAACCATGACAGACATTGAAGAAAAGATTGCGAAAGCCGAGGACGA
>JAUNOP010000096.1 GCA_030537135.1 Eubacteriales bacterium
TCATACCCTTCGCTGGGCGCGCTAAAGGTAATGGGCTTGTAACTGCCCAGTCGTAATAACAGCGTAAACCTCCGACCTTTAACCCCGATAGGTATTACTACCTAAAGTGGCGTTACATCATAGGGTGGTTGACAACACCCTTTACAGCAAAGATTTACTCTGCTGTAACCCGAACCAGTACAACCATGAATATATACAGCCACCAGCTCCAGAAGATGGATGAGAAGGCGGCGGACACCCTTGAGGGGCTTTTGAATCAAAAAATGTTAATCAGCTCTTAGTCAAACGCCCAAATTCCACCTCTGTTTCAAAAACTAGAAAAGCCGCAAAAGCCTTGATTTTGCTTGGACTTTCATCATATTTTGCTCCTGTTTTTTAGTCTTTGGCGTTAAAAGGAGGAATTTTATACCTCAATTATACGTTTATCCCTGTCTCAAATTTCCATTAACAACCACATAGCTATATTCTTATCTTGGTCCATTTTCCTGCCTTGTATCTGGTTGTCGCAAATATATACCTGGACACCTGATCTCCCAGAACTCCGAGCCAGATTCCCATAATTCCCCAGCCCAGTACATAACCGCAGAAATAGGAAACTGCCGTCCTTATCAGCGTCACGCTGATTGTTGAAGCCACTGCTGTATACAGAGTATCCCCTGCGCCTCTAAGGCTTCCCATATACACAACCTGCTGAATTTGAAAAATCACCACAAAGATGATGACACGCATAATGCTTACACCGATTTCCACAATATGCTCTTCTTTGAAAAAAAGCCTCATGAGCGGCCCTGCTCCCACAAAATAAATCACAGCAAGGCACACGGCAATCATGCCTCCCACAACCTTGCAAGTGTGTCCATATTCCTTGGCAAGCTCTTCATCTCCTGCTCCGAGGCTTCTTCCAATCAGAGCTACCGCCGTTGCCTGGAGACCGTCTCCAAATGAAAAGGATAATCCCATAATGTTCATCCCCACCTGGTGGGCCGCCATTGCGGCTGTTCCCTGATGAGCTGCCATCACAGCAGTAAGCATAAAGCCGATTCTCATCAAAAGCTGCTCAAAGAACACACTGTAGCCTACCTTTACCAACGACAGAAACGCCTTGGCAGTTGGTTTAATGTTGTGCTTTAGAATATAAGGAATACTGATAAATCCTTCCTTGTTCAATATAGACAAAAGGCTCATGCAGCAGGCAACCACTGTTCCAAGAACTGTCGCAATTGCCGCTCCATGAATACCAAGAGCCGGAAAACCAAAATGTCCATTGATAAGCAGGTAGTTCAAAATAATATTAATAATATTAGAGGTCATATTTGTGCGCATGGTAATTCTGGTATTTCCGGCCCCTCTTTGCGCAGAATTGACCGCCATCTGAATACAATTAAAAATCATGCCTCCCATGATAATGCGAAAATAAATCACAGCACTGTCATGAGTCTCTGGTGTAGAACCGCATAAATCAATAATAAAATCTGCTGCCAGCACCATTCCTGCACTGATAATCACAGCCGCTGCTATCACAAAAATCAGTGCAGCATATAAAATCCTATTTGCGTCATCCTGCCTTTTTTCCCCTCTTCTTCTGGCCACCAAAGCAGATATGGCTACATTCAGGGCAATAAACAAAGACAGACCGATAAATTTAGGCTGTGTGGTAAGCCCCACTGCTGCCACTGCGTAGGCTCCTATTGAGCTTACCATCAAAGAATCCACAAGTCCGGCAAATGCCACAAAAAAAGATTCCACAATCGCGGGCCACGCCATATCAATTGTAGTGTGTACGATTTCCCTGCGTATTCTCATTTTCGTCCCCTCTTTTGTAAATTACTCGGCATTTGAAGCGGAAATCCGCAATACCCACAGGATACCATGTCCGCTTCGCTGCTTGGTCATAACCGTATACCTTGTCGCACAGCATCCGCCCCAAAGGAGCATATATCACGGGATACCCATGGGTATAGCTGTCGTTGCAGCTTCTCAGCGTTCAAAAAATCTCTTTATTTCTTCAAGACGAATCTTATCTCTTCTAAAGGTCGAATCTGGATTTCTCTCCAAAATGCGGCTTGCTCTGCGAATTCTATGTTCATAGCTTCTGACAAGAGCATCCTTCTTCTGTTCCAGTTCGGTCTTGAGAAGCAGAAGCTTCTCGCTCTCTTCCTGCTTTCGAGACTGCAGGTTCTCATAAAGCGCATTATTATTCAAAGCATCCATAACAAAGGTCAGGCTCTTCTGAATAAGCTGCAAATCCCTGCCCTTTTCCTTCTGAATGAGTGTGCGCAGATCCAGAGCCTCTGTAACTGATACAGCAAGATCCACACAGAATACAGCAAACATCACCAGGTCAGCCAGAGAAATCACAGCATCCGGTATTCCGAGGATATAGACTTCCACAAACGGCTGTACATATTCCACCATAGCCAGAGAAAAGACGCCCCATGCCACAGAAGCCGTAAGGCAGATATAGCCATGAAGATTCAGCGGTACTCTGCTGTAATCCCAATATCTCACATGAAAAATGCTTTCCATAACAGCTCCTGTGACATATTCCAGGCACGTAGCTCCCAGCATTCCCACAAAATACACTGCCACCGGATTATCATGAACAGGAAGTGTAATAATCAGAACCGCCATAGCTCCTGATCCATAAATAGGAAGCATCGGCCCATGAAGGAAACCTCTGTTTACAAATTTTCTTTGCTTTACGGAAACATAGCAGGTTTCCCATATCCATCCAAAAAAGCAGTAAATAAAGAAAAAGAAAATCCACTGCTGATAGCTGTATTCAAACATCTTCGTCCTCCCACACTGCCGCTTTAAGGAAAACAAATGCAAAACCTCGCGTTCCTATTCCAAGCAGTATCTCTATTAGTATATTCCAGAAGGTTGAAAAAAGCAACCTTTTTCGCACAGGCGGCAGCGCGAATAGCTCCAGGCGATCGGATAGGGGAGATTTTACCCTCCCCTTCCACACCACGTAGCGTACCGTTCGG
>JAUNOP010000064.1 GCA_030537135.1 Eubacteriales bacterium
CAGTCTCTCAGCTGAACTTATACCACAGCGTCCCAAGCCCTGCCTGCACGGCAGAAACCAGCAGTACCAGTACAAGCGGCCAGCCCAGCAGATGCTCCGGGAGGCCTTGTTTCTTCAGCCAATTACTTGACCGCTTTGATACCCCTTCCGCAAAAAATCAAATCCTATATCAGAGCCGCTCCCTGATTTTTTTGCGCTCATCCTCCGAAAATTTATTGGATATCAAATCCTCCTGTGACCGAAAAACTATTGAAAATCATTTTGAAGTATCTATACTATATCATATAGACAACAAATTAGCAATAACTAACTACGGAGGAATATATGATGATATCAGTAAAATCAATGACAGAAGAAGAACTGTAAGCGTAAAATAGTTGGTGTCTGTAAATAGGTTCTCCGTTTTGCTATACTGTGAAAAACTATTTCAGGAGGACTAATTATGGAGCAAGGTATCCCCAGATGGCAAGTCCACAAAAGGGTAACTGGCGAAAGCCAGCGCAGGGGTTGTCCTTTGGAGAGCATAGAGTCCAGCATCCGGCAGTACATGACCTTTGCTGTGCCGGACAGAAAACAGGAACTTAATTCTTTAACTAAGCCTCTTTTGTTTTGTACTTCCAATATCCCACTAATGTGCAAACAACTCCCACAAAAACACTTACAAATAAGACAAGCATCCAAAACATAACAATATCATTTACCGTTCCTTGCATAATCAAAAACAATGGCGTTGCATATATAATTATTGAAACCATTCCAGTCAGGAACATCCTAAGCAATACAGGTATCCCCCAGCATGCTGCTGATATAATCACTGCTATAAAAGAGCTGCTGCATCTCGCTGAAATACACAACGTAACAGCACACAATAGTAATAATCCCTGTAAACCCAAAAGTAACAGCTTGATCAGATATTTCAAAACAAGCGTTTATATCTACATGGTTCCTGTCATTACCGTTGTGACCTTGGTTCTCATTCTCCATGACAAAATCGCCGTCATGGCCAAAGCCGGAACCGTTTTGACATTAGCGGGTCTGTTCCTGTCAGAAAGCAAAATATTTATAAGTAGAAAAGAGGATCAACATGGACTTACAAAATGACAAATGCGTCATGGTCATTGACGAACATCTGCCGCTGGGCCTGATCGCAAGCACAGCGGCAATCATGGGTATCACATTAAATTAAACTTCTTTTTTACAAATATAGCGAGTTAAACCTTGACTATGTTTTCCATATTCGATCGCTTCTTTTGGGCAATGACAGATACACGCCATACAGTGTGTACAATGGTCTCCCCACGCAGGCCTTCCATTGTCCATCCGAACATTGTTAAGGGGGCATATGTTTACGCATTTACTGCAAGAAATACAAGTATCGGTAGCATAGAACTTCTTTGAGTGAACAAATACAGGATAGAAAAGAGCATTTACAATTCCACTATTCAGCAAATCCTTAAAAGAAATATCTATTTGAGGGAATGGATTGCCGTTTTTAATATAAGTCACAGCCTGGTCTATAACAGGATCTGCCTGATCAATAATTTGCAATGCTTTTTCTTGTGTTGGCGTAGAGAAAAGCGCAATATAATTTTCCGGCATTGTAATGCCCATACACCCACAATAATTCATGTTCTTTTTCTTGCATAGTTTATCCAAATACTTACCTGCGTTTCCGATACTTCCTCCACAGGTCATAATGAAATATATATCCCTATTTCCGGTAAACGCTGTGTTCTCTATCCAGTTTTGTACGATATGCGGTATTCTTCAAGCATAGGTTGGAACAACAATGATCCACGGACGCTCAGAATACATTTCTGAAAAATCATGATTTCGGATTCTTTCAAAAAGGTTGATAAGCTCATCACTTATTTCTTGGCAAATTCTTTTTGCCGCATACTCGCTATTCCCAGTTCCAGAAAAATATAAAATCATTGCTTGTTCCTCCTTTACGATTGTATCATATGCTTTCATATGGCAGCAAAAGCATTTTTTCATTCCCGAAATCCGTTCACAACCTGCTTTAGGCTTTCTTCACATTCTCTTTGCATTTCAAATCCTCCTGCATGTATCTGCCCTCTAACTCTTTATGGGGAGTCGAACGCAAAAATTTCGCATTGGGATAACCAAGTACCAATGTCATAGCGACCTTCTTCCCTTTCAAAACACCGAGCGCTTTTTTTATTTTGTGTGACACATTAGCCGCCATTGTGAAATCAAAATAATTTCTCACTATCCAGTGCTTCCCAAATTGCTCCCGTTTCACGTACAACACGCAGTCCGGTGTCCTCATACCAGTCATAATAGACATTTTTTTCTCCGATTTTCCAATACTGTGGCAGAGTTGTTTCTTCCCAGTCCAGAGGCTCAGCAATATATTTCTGCATAGAACCATTTTTCATAAATTCTGACAGTTCTTTCTCTTCCTCTGCGGTCAGAACATTTGGTTTTACGGAAACAAACAATGATGTACCGCTATTTCCAAGCAGTTCTCCCCACATTCTATTATATTTCCACGGAATTTTTTCTGTAATCCCCAGACAATCTGCGTCCACATCATAAAATGTACGATGCTGTGGCATACGGAATGCGAGTGTGTTCACGCCAAGACGCATAACTCGTTCCCATAGAATTCCACTTGTGTCATCACCTGTGCGGTTCATATGCATAAGACCTGCGCCTAAATGTCCAATTGTATTGCAGCCGAGAATCAGCGTATCCGTTGGCATTGCACTATCCAAGATTTCACGATAAAAATTTACAACAATTTCAGCAGAGGTCTTAGAACGGTCATAAAAATGCCAACCGCTTTCTGCCATAAAAGGCTGCATCTGAAATCCCCATTTTCCAAAAATATCCTGTGTGGAAAAGTCATGCTTAATTAGCCTATAGCCCCAACCGCAAATACGCTTGATATCTTCTTTAACTTGGGCAATTACATCAGGGTGAGATGGGTCAAGACAATTATTATGAGACAATCTCCACTCCTGCGGTATGTCTTCACTGTTGTCAAGTAAAAAACGAATCCAAATCCCCGGAATACAATTTTGATCACAGATTTTATCGGCAAGAGCCTTCATATCAGGAAACTTTTTGTTACTAATCCATGGTCCGCCAATATATTCATCACAGCGTTTCAATTGCCAGCAATCATCAATTACCATATATGGACGATTTTCCAAACCCTTTGTCAATTTTGCAAGGTATCGGGTATCTGCCAAAATCTCATCTTCTGAACTATGACCATATGCATAGTACCAGTTGTTTGCACCATAAACAGGTTTGTGCGGGAAAATTGGATCGTCACACATACGCTTGCAAAAGTTCTGTGCCGCACGGAAAGTATTCATACCACTGTAAGTTTCAGACACAACTGTTGCTGCCAGAAGCTGTCTGCCGCCTAAAATAACTCCTTCGCCGCCATTACGAACGTCAAGCCAGAGAGAAATTCCTTTCGGATCCACCTGCCAGAAACACAAAGCTGATGGCCGAACTTTGACACCATATCCTGCTGTTTCTGTCATGTGATGGATAAAAAAGTACCATGGCATTGCTCTGTGCGGAACCATGCCCTCCCATTTCATGTCTCCATAGCCCCGTTCCCATGCATCGCCTAAAATCCTGCCTTTTAGAGGCTCGGTCAGATTCCAGCGTAGACGAACAATCTCTAATTCTGATTTATCTGCAGTTACATATATTTTCAAATCATTCTGATTTACTTCTGTTTTTACAGAAATATCAGTGTTGTCCAAAACTCCATGACCCTTAAATTCTTTGTCACCGCTTTTTACTGCGATTAAATCAGGTGTTCTAATAATTGATTCAAACATATATTACTTCTCCTCTATATTTTCTCCGATAGTATCACAGACAACAGTTGCACATGATGAACTTTTATACATTGTATAGAATCGTGCATTCCTAAAATTCTGAAAAAGAAGGATTAGAATATCTAGCCATATTAAAATCAGCACTTATCGCTGACTTCATTATACTACATCAGTCTCTGAAAAAGAATATCTTTTCTGAAAACTTGTTGGCTGGAAGCAGGCTTGCAGCACAAGGTGCTAAATCCAAAATCACAATATTTATAAGAACAGCGATACCGCACAATACAAAAGCAGCAATGCCATAACAAAGTTAATAGCTTCTGTATGCCGGGCAAAAAACTTACAAAAAGCAGAACCAAACAGCGCCCAGACATAAGAGCCGGAGGCTCCTATTACAGTCAAAATAAGGGTAAAGCAAATCAACGCAATAGTTAAATGAAATACAGGCAGTATGTAAAGTGACATAGCAGTAATCGAATAAATATGAAAACCGTAGATTTGCCGTTTATTATCTGGAATTAGAGCCGGGGAGTTATTGGCAGTCTGAGCCACATCTTCAGGGAACAACAGAATTTATAACTGTTTTTTGCGGAACGCTGGAAATAGAAGCTGACGATAAACACTTTTCTGTCACAAAGGGAGAGAGCATACGATTTAGGGGCGATACGATTCACTCTTATCGAAATGTCGGAACTGAAACCACCATTCTGCACATGATTTTATATAATACGTGAACTACTCGGTAATTGAATTGCCGAGCGTCTAGTTGCAAGGGTACGCCTTGCAGTTCTAGTGGTGCGTCCATAGCACCAATACTGCTATTCTTACAGATTACACAGCTGCTTTGATACTCTTCGGACAGAATAGTCCAAACACGGACAATTTTCGTTTATTGCCTGCCAGGGCATCGCCCTCTCGAACGAGGAAACCATGTTTGGTCGCATTTCCAATGACAGCCATAATCGGCGTAGGGGTTGCTAAGACCAGAGCGCAAGGGCAAAATACAACAAGATATGCTGAAAAAAAATAAGAAACTCATGCGCGGCAAACTGCCATACATGAGTTTGCTCATATGGGTAATCTTGTCATTGAACACCAGCAGCTTACCCGCAAGTGCTGTTACCAGATTATGGATTAGCTGGTTATGATAACTACACGCTGAGGAACACACCGTCAGCATACGGTTGATATTCATTTTCATGTTTTCGCATGGTTCTGTCGCAACCACACTGACACTAAGGACGGTATTCGGAATAACCGCAAAGGATTCCGCAAAAAAATCTCCCAGTCCAAGCCTTGTGATCACATTCCGGTTTCCCCATAAATCCTCCTGGATAATCAATGCATTGCCTGACAATAAAAGACCGACAGCATCCGTTTTATCGCCTGCGCGGAGAATGTATTCATTCTTCTCTCTTTCCTCCATTTCTGCCCCTATGCAATTCAGTGAAGACAAAATCTCGCTGTCTGACAATCCATGAATATTGTGGATTCTATTGAAACAATTGAATAATTTCAGAAAGGATAATTAAAGGCAGTAAAGTGATATGCTCCCTTTTAGGCAGATAAGTAAAATAATAAAAGCATCCTATAATAGACAAGGTTCTCCCGCACAGTTCCCTTGAAAATCCAGGTATCCTGCAGAACCATACCAAACAGGCTGTGCAGCGATTTGCGCTTCATATCAAATGTAGAAACGCCGTCAATGCGAATGTCGCCACCGTTAATCTCGTAAAACCGCATCAGCAGATTGACCATAGTAGTTTTTCCGGCTCCTGTTGGTCCGACGATTGCCACCTTCTGTCCCGGCTCCATCTTTGCTGAAAAGTCCTTGATGATAATCTTATCCGGATTGCTTGGATAGCTAAAGCGCACGTGTTCAAATTCCACGCTGCCGCGCACCTGCTCCGGTGCAATCTCCATTCCAGTATCCTCCGGCAGCTCTTCCTCCTGCAGGAAATCAAATACACGGTCGCCTGCTGCAGCTGCCGTCTGCATCTGGGTCATGCTCTGGGCAATCTGACTGAGCGGCGAAGTAAACAGCCGTACATACATGATAAACGCTGTAATTACACCAAAAGTAATCTGCCCGTCAATGACCAGCGCCGCGCCGAGTACGCACACTGCCACATAACTGAGGTTGCCTATGACGTTCATCAAGGGCTGCATAATGCCAGAAAGGAACTGGCTCATACAGTTAGCGTCATACACCGCCTTGTTCATCTTGTCAAAGCGCTCCTTTACTTTTCGGTTTGCCCTTGAAATACGTACAACATCATGTCCAGAGTAAATTTCTTCAATATATCCATTTAAAGTGCCAAGGCTTTCCTGCCTTGCAATAAAATATTCCTGTGGTTTGCCCATGATCAGCGCCATCAGCACAAATCCGAGAAGGGTCATGCATACCGCTGCAGTCGCCATCCTCCACTCAGTCACATACATCATGATCAGGCAGCCGACAAACTGCGCTGCCGCGCTGACTATCGTCGGAAGGCTATTGGAGAGCGCCTGCTGCAGCGTGCTTACACCATTGGTCACACGGCTTAAAATATCACCGTAGGAAAACTTTCCAAAGCATTTCATCGGCACCTGGTTCATCTTGCGCGACAGATCCTTGCGCATCTTCTTTGCCAGGTCAAGCCACACCATGCTGATTCAGCGGCTTATTCAAGCGGAAATTCGCAATCCGCTTCGCTGCTTGATACGTAAATACTGAAAAAAGAAGGGCTCTCTGTTATACAGAGAGCCTAAAAAAACAGTTCCGGCATGTGCAAAGCCATATAACTTAACTTCTCATGCCTCCTTCATAAGACTTATATCATCAATCACAACCCATGCGCCAACTGCTTGCGCTGTACAGGAGATTCTGCTTCCAACCTTTACGTTCGATACGGTCTCATCCAATTCTATTCCTGTTATTTTTGCCTGATAGAAATTCTGCCATACATTCGGGATTTCCACAGCGCCTTCGTACACCTTTTCTGTGCCGTCTTCATATGTCACTACTGCATATAGCTTAGAATCCTCCTTTACAGCGTCCACTCCTGTTCCCTGATAATAGGCAAACAAAGTGTACGTTCCTTGCGGCACTTCCTCTGAAAGCATCTGCTCAACAGCAAAATCTATATCTCCCTGATTCCATGCAGTATAATAATACAAACCACTTTTGGCGTTATTGGAGCCTTTGTCTACCTTGGGGCTTCCCACGCCGTCTCCTGCATAGTCTATCAGTGTCCAGCCTGCGCCGTCTCCTTCATTGTCCTCAAAGCTTCCATTTGCCACATAATTATGTCCTGTCACGGTTACTTTGCAGGAGGTTTCAAAGGCTCCCGCTTCTTCTGTGACAGTCTCGCCCCTGGACTCATAGGAGAATTCGCTCACTTGTCCGGTGATAGTATAATCTCCGAATTCTGCACTCTCCAGCAGCTTCACCTCTTCCTCGTTCCATACCACCAAAGCCTCCAGCTCTGTTCCGTCATTCAAACCTATTTTCACGCTCTCTGGAAGAGCGGGAGCTGTCTTATAGTCCATCTCACACTCTGCGCTTCCCACAGAAATCACCTTTGTCGGACCCTCTGCGCCTGTATACACCCACTGATATACATGCAAAGAGGGAAGGACATTGCCATTAAAATCAAAGAATGCCTGATTGTCCCAGGTTCCTCCATTTTTATCATCTGTGATTTCCGGGTCACATTCCTTTGCATAGATACTTGCCCAGCCAGATCCATGCTTCTTCCAGGCTGTGATATTCTGTTCCAGCACTTGCTCTGCATTTTCTGCTTCTGCCTCATACACATTGGCTGGAATCCAAGCTGGCTCCCAGTAGAAAGTACCGATTCCCAGCTCTCCGACTGCTGCCACAGCTGCGATTGTATTTCTGACTGCGGTCGCCTGACTTTCCACGTCAAGAGGATAAGGCAGCGTCTGGTCCTGCGTCTCTTCACTTACAATGTTCGGATATCCGTCTCCGTCATCATTTGTCCACGCATAAGAAACCTCTGCAACCATCACCTTTTTATGATAGGTATCTGCAATTTCCTTCAGATTAGCGGTCAGCTGCTCTGGTGTTCCATGCCAGAACGGATAATAAGAGGTTGCAAATACATCATAGTCCACGCCCGCACTTTCCAGTTCTCCTGCTTTTCCTAGCTGATAGCCCTCACTCTGAGGGTCTGTATAGTGAACAGCAATCAAAATATTCTCATCTACGCTGCGAACAGCCTCGCTTCCAGCCTTAAGCAGGGTGCAAATATTCTCCATTTCCGTCTCGCCGGCCATACCATTATTGATCTCATTTCCAATCTGTACCATGCCCACATCTACACCTGCCTCTTTTATTTTTGTCAGGCTTTCATGTGTAAAATCAGACAGAGCCTTTGTTTTTTCTTCCAGAGACATGTCCTTCCATTCCTTTGGAACACTCTGCTTTTTGGGGTCTGCCCAGAAATCCGAATAGTGGAAATCAATTAATACCCTCATATTGTACTGCGTTGCCATCTTTCCGATTATAATGGCTGTCTCCACATCGCAGTTTCCAGCCCCATAGCCCTGGCGATACACCTGCGTGCCATCCTCCAGAAAATATTCATATCCGTTCTGATTTTCAGTAATATTCTTCACCTGGTCGGCCAGAACGCTGTTTCCCTCTGCGTCTGCATACAGATAATCCCCATTTTCGTCTACCTTGTAGGGACAGTTCCATACACGAAGCCGAACATAATTCACACCTGCATCAGAAAGAATCTGGAAAAGATTCTGCTCCTTTCCATTTTCATCATAGAATTTCGCGCCGCTCTGCGCCACGCTCAGGTAGCTGGACACATCCACGCCATGAATAAAGTCCTCAGAAAGTCCCACTACCTTCTGCACAGTAATCAGAGCCTCTACAGCTGTGTCTGCTTCAAAGCTCACATTCCTGATTCCATACCATTCTCCTGCCTCCATATCGCCGCTGATAGTGATTGTTACTGCATCTCCTTCTGACACTGCCATATCCTGTGCAGAAATGATATTTCCCCAATTATCCCATCCATCTGTGGTAATCTGAACAGACTGTTCTGTTCCCTTTGTATCATTCGTTACTGTGAGGCTGAGAGAATCCGGCGACTGGGGCGCTCCCTGCTCTCCGCTTCCCACTGCTGCAAGAGAGGCAGTATAGCTTCCTTCTTCCAGATTGGAAATGGTCTGGCTGATAGAAATCGAGGTGCTTTCACTTGAATAAATAGAAAAATATCCCTCATCAAATCCATATTCCGTGATTCCTTCCACTGTCCATTCCTCCGCGCCAGACGTCAGCTCTCCATTTGTGAGTGTGCCATGCTCTGCTGCCCGAACTGTTTCTGATACAGCTCCTGTCCCTGATATTGTCAGGGAAAAAATCAAACAGGCGCCAAACAGGCTGCCCGCAATGCGTTCTGATTTGCCCTTCATTTTTTCCTTTCCTCCTTCTCAATGTTTCTTGTTCTGCTGCTTTACATTTACAAGAATCTTTTTTATACTAACAGTATCAGAGACGTCAACATGCCTTTTGCCCCTGATGTCAGCTTTATTTTAATCATAAAAATATTTTATGGAAATTACAATATCACCCAGCGGCTTGTTTTGGCATTTTATGTATCATATTCGCGAATAAAAGAAAGAGGAATTTTTATGAATCACAACTGCTCCGATGTACCCATTCATTCTTCTGTCAGCGATGATTTCTCTCCTGCTCTCAGAATTCAAAATTTGAACAGCTCATTGGCTTACATGTACCACATGAAAACCCCGTTTCTGGTGACATTGGAGACATGCAGCGGCACAGAAGCTGAAGATTATATTAATTTCCTTACCCTGTCTTCTCAGGATGCGCACTTTAACTGCCAGTCCTCCCAGGAGCATCACATGGAATTTTTGAAAAGACCGCCTCATTTTCACGATTATTTTGAATTAATTCTAGTGCTGAAGGGCAGCATTACACAGAAAATCGAAAACAAAGATTACTATTATCCAGCTGGTGCCTGCTGTATGATTAATCGGGGGCTAAGTCATATGGAGGATTTTAATTCTCAGGCAAAGGTATTATTTGTAGGGCTTTCCACTGACTTTATAAAAGAGATTCTCTGTTCCTCCAAATCCGCTTACTTTGCAAATGAGAAGGATATTCTTCAAAGTGAAATCTGCCGTTTTATTGAAGCAGACATTAAAAATGCAGGAATAAAGTCCTACTTGGACTTTATTCCTGCTTATAAAAATCATTTATTTCCCACTCATCTGCATACTCTGACAGAGGAAATGCTCCATTTGCTGCTGTTCCCTGAATTTGGAGCCACCTATCGGTTGAAAGGGCTGATTTGCCAGATAATACAATATCTGTCAAACCCTCAGTACTATCACTGTACTCGTATTACTGTGGATTCCAGCAGCGATTTTTTACTGTTTTCCCGCATCAGTCATCTGATGGCCGAAAGGAACGGGCGCATTTCCCGGTCAGAATTAGAGCAAAGCCTCAACTATACAGGCGATTATCTAAATCGAATTATCCATAAGTATTCTGGAATGTGTACATTCGATTATGCCATGACCTTTTGTCTGAAAAAGACTGCTGAGTACCTGATAAACACAAATGACTCCATCAGTACGATTGCATCTCGAATGAACTTTTCCAATCGCACACATTTTTACTCCCTGTTTAAAGAGCATTTTGGAATGACCCCAAAGGAATTTCGGAAAATGCACCAAAAAGGGGGAGCTGTATCTGCTGATTTGAAAGCATGAGCTTATGTAAATCAAGCCATTACATTCCGAACGGATCCTTTATCTCCTCTTCGAGCTTGATCACAACCTTCTGAATCTCCAGACCATTTGCGCCATAATACAGCTTCACAAAATGCGTTGGACCAAATATTACGCCCACCTCGCGCTTCTGCTCCACTACTTTCCCCTCTGTACCCTGAATCGAGATCTGCGCTTTCAGAATATTGTCATAATAGACAGATACCGGAAGCTGTGCCAGCGGTCCCAGATCTGATTTCAGCGTCAGAGCAATGCTGTAGACTCCGAGCTTTTCCACCTGAATACCAAAGACATCGGCCTCTCGGGCTCTCGGATTCAGATCAGCGCCGTTGATGACAATCTCCTGATTTTCATTTATTTTATAATACGTCAGATTAGCTGCGGAAAAATCGTTATCTCCCTTTGCGTTCATTGCCTCCAGCTCTTCGGGAGCAATGCGCCCTGCCTTGTGCAGAATAGCCGGACTTTTCAGGATAAATCCAAGAATATTCTTTGCACAGCGCTGCAGCTCTCCGCGAGTGATATACCCTTCAGCCAGCTTCTGCTCCAGATCATCATTCTCAGGATTGGACGCCGGGTCTGACGTTACCATGTAAAGGTCATTCTGCGCCGCTACCATCGGCGCCTTCACCGGACGGCCAGACTTATGACCCTCATAGTTGGCTTCTGCCCACCAGCCGGTCATGACAATGCCGTCAAATCCCCACTCGCCGCGCAGGATCGTCGTGTTCAGATCATAGCTTCCAGCAGTCCACAGACCATTGACCGCGCCATAGGTCGTCATAACAGAGCGCGCCTTTCCTTCCTTTACCGCAATCTCAAATCCCTTCAGGTAAATCTCACGCAGCGCGCGCTCAGATATTACAGAATCAGAAAATCTTCTCGCCGTCTCCTGATTATTTCCACAAAAATGCTTGATAGTGCTTCCGATACCGAATTTATTCATTCCAAGCAGCTGCGCCGCACTGATCTTGCCAGTCAGATACGGGTCCTCGGAAATATATTCAAAATTCCGTCCATTCAGCGGATGCCGGTGAATATTCATACCCGGTCCCAGCAGGGAATCGATTTTATTGAGCCGAAGCTCCTGGCCTTCCATCTCATACAGCGCTTCCACCAAAGGCAGATTAAAGGAGCATCCCAGCGCCGTACCGTTTGGCATCGCAAATGCCTTTGTTCCGCAGTCCATGCGGATGCCGGAGGGACCGTCCGAACAGCCTGCAGCCGGAATTCCATAAGCCTCCAGCGCATCTGAAACGCCGCCAAACGCGGCCGCAATACCCGGAGTGACTCTCGGACTGCACATACCCTCGCCGCGGAAGAGCGTAATCAGCTCCTCATCACTGAGCTGCGCCACAAACGCATCCATAGAAACCTTCTCATCCAGCACATCCACAAGCTTATAGCCCTTATCTCCTGTATACGCAATCTCTGTCGGCCGCTCCTTAAGAAGCCTCTCCCTCGGATCCACTGTCCGGGTCGGAACCGCTTCCATTGCCACACTGTAAGTACCATCGGCATTTTCCACTGTTCTCATGCGTTCAAACGGTTCCACCGGCGCATAGGCTTCCTGCAGCTCCTCTACCACTGTGAAAGCTTCCTCATAGCTTCCCGCCTGCGACGCGCTTCTCACATCTGCGCCCACATGTAGCTCATATGTACCCTCTTCCAGCACATAGCAGGATTTATGGCCTGTCACACCGCTGTCATCATAGGACGCCATAGCATACTTTGGGATAGAAATAGTCACAGTCTCAGATGCTCCTGGCTCCAGCACCTGTGTCTTCGCAAATCCCACCAGATTGCGGATCGGTTTGCCCAGCTTTCCCTGCGGAGCCTTCACATAGACCTGCACAACTTCCTTTCCTGCCGCTGCTCCTGTATTAGTCACTGTCGCCTTCACTGTTACGCTGTCCGCAGTATTCTCCGTCACGCTGCTTTCCATGGAAAATGTTGTATAGGACAGTCCATATCCAAAGGGATACAATACCTTGTCCTTTGCAAAGGTCTCAAAATAGCGATATCCAACGTAGATGTCTTCCTGATAATAATTCTTCTCTTTATCTCCAAAATTCTTGTCAGACGGATAATCAGAAATACTCTCAGCAATGGTATCTGTCAGCTTACCGCAGGGATTTACAGCTCCGGTCAGCACGTCCAGTACGCTGTTGCCGCCTTCCTGACCTCCCTGCCATACATAAAGAACTGCCTGCGGCCGATACTTCTTCACCCAGCTCATATCAATAATATTGCCCACATTCAGAACCACAATGACTCGTTCGGATGCGCTGCAGACCTTTGCGATCATATCTTCCTCTGTTTCAGACAGCCGGTAGCTCTCCGGACCGTCGTGATTGTCCTGATCCTCTCCTGCTGTCCGGCCCACGATCACAAGGGCTGCATCCGCCTCTCTTGCAGACTGCAGCATTTCCTCTGTCACTGGCATTTCCTTCTGTGACCAGGGAACCTGGCCCCAGCCCTTGCCCTCATCGTACGGGTTTTCCAGAAGCCACGCCTCATAGATGTCAAGCAGCCTCTCATCCAAAACCACATCCTCGCAGTCCTTCAATGCATCCAGAATTCCCATCACATAGCGGGTATTTACCAGACCTCCGGAGCCCAGACCGCTTTTATAATAATGAAATGCAGAACGTCCAAATACAGCAACCTTCTCTCCCCTTTTCAAAGGCAGAGCCTGCTTCTCATTTTCCAGAAGTACACATCCCTCTGCAGCGGCCTGCCGCGCCAGTAAGGCATATTTTTTCAAATCCAGCTCATATTTGCTCATACACTTTTCCCCCTTTTGCAGTATCATTCGTTTTCCCATTATACCAAATATCCCTGCCAAAGAAAAGAAAACATTCCGATTTTTTGAAAAATCTATTATAGCTCTTTTTAAGAATCCTGTATTTTTCAGATGCCTTTTCTCCACGTTTCTCAGGCATATTATATTCAAGCGTAGGTTCACTATTTTTGTAAAGGATCCCCTTCCTTTTCAGTATTGTATCTGTTTCTTATATTCAGCCAGTATTTCCTTTAGTGCTTCATTTCCCTCCAGAAAATCATATTCCTTCTGGTTCTCATTTTCAATTTCTGAAATAAGTGCATGAACAAACGTATTGCCAAAGCCTTCAAGAGATTTCTTTGCAGGATATCTATAATATAGAGGAGATTCTCCCAGATTCCACGGCTTCTGCGCCTCTTCCAGAACAGCTCTTATCAGCCGGATGCTTTGCTCGGCGTCCTTTCTGGATACGGCAAGCATCAGATGAGGGACAACCGCTCCATATTTCCACATATCAAAGAGCGAAACCATCTTATCCGCGATTTCTACTATCTGCTCTGCCCTGGTGGGATTTCCGGTTTGTTCCTCAATCTCAAGCAGTCTATAGAGGTAGCTTTGAATTCTCGTTAGAGCCTGTATGATATTGCCTTCCAGAAAAACGGCTGCTCCAGCCTCGTCCTGCTTTTGCAGCATCAAATTTGCCTGCAGTATGACTTTGTCCACAGGGACATCCGGAATTCGTTCCATGAGAAGGCTTGCCTTATCATACTCCTGCATCTGAATATATTTCGCGGCAAGGATATACACAGCCTGTATTCGTACTTTTTCATCCTCGCTTTCAGCAGAGCGTTCAAGCCAGTCCATAATCTTATTTTCATATTCCTTTTTCTGTGTCTCCTCTACTGCGGCCAGGGTTAAACTACCATTCAGGATAACAGCAACCATATAAATCAGAGAATCACAGCGCGGATATTCCTGGATTTTACTCGTCGCCATCTCAAAAACAGAGGTAATATCTCCGCTTAATGCTTTTTCTGAAAGTTCATTTATAAACAAACCGATTTCCTGCTCTGTGAGTTCTTCATGGAAAGAAAAAAGCTGGTTCATATCTATTTTCAACAGTCGGGCAAGCGCAGGAAGCAGCGATATGTCGGGATATGTACTTCCCTTTTCCCATTTATTTACTGCCGGCGTCGAGACTCCAAGATAATTTGCAACCTGCTCCTGTGTAAGCCCCTCATTTTTTCTATGAATTTTTATCTGTTCACTGATTTTCATAAATAAACTCCTTTTACTATAAACAACAACTCTATTTTTCTTTACAAATCAATTATATCCCCGGTATTGTAGATTTACAATTGAGCAGTCATTCTATTATAAATTAAAAAAATTAACCTGTAGTTAAACAATACTGGTTACTTTTCACGGGATGGGGAAAATTAAGTCAAGCGGATTGCGAATTTCCGCTTAAGTAAAAAGGAAATTGAAGTAACATTTTTTAAGCGTCAGCGCTGGTATTTCAGTACCTCATGTGTTATAATTAAATTGTTCAAATGTTATACCACAACTCAAGGAGGTTGCCATGAAAAGTTCCCAAATGATAAAGGAAATTCGCTCCTATCTAAAATTAAGCCAAAGTGAATTAGCTGATGTGCTGGGTGTAAGTTTTGCAACTGTCAATCGTTGGGAAAAAGGTCGTTGCGAGCCATCACAAATTGCTGTAAATGCAATTAAAAATTTATGTGCTAATAACAAAATTGATTTTTCTCAATTTGAAGGAAATCATATTATTAGAACGAATGAAATTGTAACTCTTTATCATAGCTCGAAATCAGGGATTTGTGGTACTATTGCTCCTATAAGCCGGAAACGCTGCGATTTTGGAAAAGGGTTTTATATGGGAACTGACCGGACTCAGCCACTTACGCTAATTTGCAATTATCCTAATGCCAGAATATATACGTTAAGTGTCAATCTGTCAGATCTTAAAATTCTTGATGTAGAAGTGGGATTAGATTGGGCGTTGTTAGTTGCATACAATCGAGGCAAAATGGAATCTG
>JAUNOP010000097.1 GCA_030537135.1 Eubacteriales bacterium
CCGGGCGGGTCAGGGACTTTCACCCTTTAGAACGTGCGCCCGCCGGGCGCACATACAATATATCCCAAAGCAAAATTGCTTTGGGATATATTCAAGTGCTTATCAATGTATTTGAACGTATCAAGCAAGCAGCGAAGCGGATTGCGAATTTCCGCTTGACTTTGTCTGAGAGAAAGCAATCAGACAGAGAAGTAGGACATATTTGACAAAAATCAGGTTTCAGGAAAATCAAAAAGCTTTTTTACAGGAATTTCAAGCGCCTCTGCAATGGCAAACAATGTGTCAAGAGAAACGGAGGTCTTTACATTTGGGGCTTCGATATTACTGATGTGTGTACGGCTGATATGGGCGGCATCTGCCAGATTTTGCTGGGTCATACCTCTCAGCCTTCGGTAATAGGCAATCGTCAAGCCGAGCTGACAGTTTAGTTGGCTGTAATTCTGCTCCATGTAGGTCTCTCCTTCCTGAAATCAGTATATCCTGAGATTTTCAGAAAAATTCTGGAATATATCTCCAATTACGTTAAAATCAAAAGCGGTTTTATTTTATAGGAATTTTATGATGCAGAAAACAACGTAAAATAGCAGGTTTGCAAATATATAATTTGCAAACCTGCTTTGTGTTATGTGAATATGTAGAATAGTCGTCTCTGAACAACAATTAAACGTATCAAGGAAGTCCTCTGCTTCCATTTCGTAGAGAAACAAGCGATGGGCGACTTGCTTGTTTCAAAAGGGGGGAGGGCTCCTTCTGAGAAGCTGCGACAGCAGTTATACCCATGGGGTATCCCGAATACATGCTCCTTTAGAGCGGGTGTTGCGTGACAAGGTATACGGTTATGAGCAAGCAGCGAAGCGGATATTGTACCCTGTGGGTATTGCGAATTTTTACTTGACTATTATTACTGCTTACTTAGGCTTACAGCAGCACGTTTCGTATGAATAATAACCAAATATTACATTAATGTTACAAAAATAAAACAAAAAGATTGATTTTTGAAAAAAGTGTGGTATACTGAGTAAGGATGCAGCGCAAAGACAAAAAAGGGATGAAGGACTTATGAGAAAATCAAAGATAGCTTCAGCGGTTTTAGCTGGAATTATAGGTATTACGGCAATTATGCCAGTCCATGCAGATACACAGGAACAGATTGCGGTGATGGAGGCGCAGAAACAGGAGGCGCGGGATAGCTTATCTGCGGCGCAGGAGAGGATCTCAGGGCTGGAGGGACAGCTCCAGGATATGCAAGATTATCTCTCAGAGCTGAATTACGAATATGAAGAGCTGACTGCGAATGTGGAAGAAATGGCATTAAAGGCGGGCGAGAAGGAAGAAGAACTCAAGCAGGTGAAGATACAGCTTCAGAGAGCAAAAATCGACCAGCTGGAGCAATATGAATCCATGAAGCTTCGCCTGAGCTATATTTATGAACATGGAGAAACCTCCTGGCTGGAGACGCTTTTATCTGCGAAAAATCTGGCGGATTTTCTGGACAGAGCAGAATATGTGATTAAAATTTCCGAGTATGACAGAAAGATGCTGGAAAAATATGAAGAGACGCAGAACCAGATAGCAGAGAAGGAGGCGCAGATTCAGGAAGAAATAGAGGAAATCAATAGGATACGCGAAGAAGGAAGCCAGAGAAGACAGGAACTCAGGGACATGGTATCCTCTGCATCAGAAAGCATTTCCTCTTATGCACAGCAGATTACTTCAGGAAAGGAAGAGGCGCAGCAGCTTATGGAGCAGATTTCTGCTTCAGAGCAGGGAATCAATGCTTTGACATTAGTGGCAGCGCAGGAGATGACTGTACAGGAGACTTCAGAACAGGAGATTTCCCAGAACATACAGAACACAGATATGCAGGAGGCTTCTGACTGGCAGACGGAAGCAGATATGCAGGAGACCTCTGATTGGCAGACAGGCGCAGATACACAATGGGAGACATCTTCTGAATATCCAGAAGGCTATAACCCAGACGAGGATACCCTGGATAGCTTCAGCGTGGCAGTGAGTACAGATGTGACTGTAGAAATAGAGGATAGCTCTGACAGTGGAATGTATGCAGATACATATACGCAGGAAGAATATACAGAGGAAGCTGTATATGATGAAAATTATGCTGGAACAGAAGAGGCTTTCCAGGAAGAATATACGGGTGAAGAGTATATCTCCGAGGAAGACAGCACAGGGGAAGAGTACATTTATGAGGAGGATTATACCCAAGACGATATACAGGAAACAGGATACGAGGATACACAAACCTCGGACAGCAGCCAGGGTACTTATCTGGGAACCTTTACACTCACTGCTTACTGTGGGTGCGAGCAGTGCTGCGGAGCGGCAGGACAGGCGACTGCAAGCGGTGTGATGCCTGTGGCAGGACATACGGTAGCAATGGCAGGAGTTCCCTTTGGCACACAGCTTCTGATTAATGGAACGGTTTATACGGTGGAAGACCTTGGAACTCCCTATGGACATGTGGATATTTATTTTGACAGCCATGCCGCAGCTCTGGCATTCGGACTTCAGAGCGCAGAGGTTTATCAGCTGAACTAAGTGTCTGAACAAATTACTGAGGAATGAAAAAGCTTCCGCAAAGGGCAGAGAGACAGAGCAGTCGTTTCTCTGCCTTTTTTGGGGTCTTGTTGTTTATGTGCAGCTTTTTGGGCTTTATTTGTCCGGAAGCATTTTCTTAGACTTGTACGCAGCTAAGGCTTTGTGTTATAATAAACACATATATGGACGGTGATTTCTTCACTGAATAAGTATTAAGACAGTTAATATAGAAGAGGAACAGGACAGTGGCAAAGAAGAAGAGATGGAAGAGAGGAATCAGTCTGTTTCTGGCTCTCTGTCTGAGTGGCTCTGCGTGTGAGGCTATAACAGCAGCAGAGAATATTCTGGCGGTGAAAGAGGCCTCAAGGGAGAGGGAAAACTCAAAGCTTACGATAACACCCAAAGAGAC
>JAUNOP010000098.1 GCA_030537135.1 Eubacteriales bacterium
ATATTATTTTGGGCAACCATTTACAAGGCTCCTCCCACCACCTAAAGGTAGTGGGAGGAGCCTACGAAAAACGAGAGGATTTTATTTATGAAACGAATTCTGTTAACTTCTGCTGGTTTTGAAAATTTTTATGGTATAATTCAGTAGACACTCTACTTGCGCACAGGTAGTTTCTGCAAAGCTGATGATGCCAAAGATGTCTAAAATGAGCTTTGATTTTTTGCGAAAAACAGAATAGGAGAGAAAACTTATGAATTTACCACAGTTCTTAAAACAGGTGGATGCTGCTGCCCAGAAGCTTCCAAAGGATAAGCTGATAACCTTTATACATAAACTTGCATTTACCCTGCCAGAGTATCAGAGAGAGGACTTTCTGGGAAAATTGTATGATATAGGAGAAGGTGAGTCAGAGGATAGCGGCAGGTCTGAGGCAGAGCAGCTAAATGAGCAGGAGATCCAAAAGGAGCTGCATTCTCTTGAAAGACAGCTGCAGCAGATTGAAGAGGGGGAAATCTGTCTGATTGGAACCTGGAATGAGGAGTATGATGAGTGGTATAACAGCTCTGTAGATGAGTTTTTATTTGAAGATCCGAAGGACATTATAGGAATCCTACAGAAAGCCTGCACACTTGTTCATCAATGTGTGGACAGGGAATGGTACAGGGAAGGATATAATCTGGGAAACAGACTTATGGGGTTAATGGTTATGGTGGAAGGAGATTATGCGGATTATGGGGAGGATACGCTTTCTCTGAACGGACTCAGACAACAAGGCCTTGTTTCCTTTAACTTTAATCAACTGCTGTTAGACACACTTTATGCTGCCTATCGGTCATGCCCTCTGGAGGAGAGACCGGAAGCTCTTTTTCAAATCATCTATAATTCTGAGAGCCATGATGTAACACTGGAGAAATTGATGCAGGCAGGAGCAGAGGAGCTGGATGAATTTGACGACTTTCTGAAGCTGTGGATTGAGTATCTGGCCGTGCGCAGCGGAAGAGAGGAGAGAAGACTTTTAGCTGATGCCCTGCCCCTTCTGAATGATTCTGCTGCCTCTCTGGAAATTGCCAGAAGATTTTCTGCACTGCATCCGGAAATTTATGAGCAGATTTTGGCGCAGAGTCTGATAAGCGGCGGCGCAGAGGAAAAATGGAAGGTTGGAGAAGAGGCTCTTTGCAGAATAAAACCCCAATATATAGTGCGAAGCAGAATAGCGCTTTTGACAGCACAATATGCTCTTGAGCTGAAAAAGCAGGAGGAAGCAGAAAAATGCTGGTTGGAAGCCTTTCGGTCAGATACAAGACCGATTCATTATATGCGTCTGGCTGTCGAATGCTCTGATTTTACAAAATACAGACAAGAAGTGAGACAGATTTATCACGAACTTTTAAAAACGCCTCAAAAAGAAAGTGTTATTTTAGGTGAGTCGGCAGAGAACAGAATAGGAAAAAATACTTATTATATACTGGAATTTTTGGAAGGGGAATTTCAGAAGGTTATTTTGGAAGGAATGAATGAAAAAAAGGCGCTGGGATGGTCGTTCACATTTATGAAATCAGGAATAGCTTTATTTCTTTTGTATCTGTACAGAGGAAAAGCACTTTTTTCGGGATGTGCAAGTATGTGCAGCAGGATTGCGGAAGAAATCTGCTTTACAAAGGAAGGATATTCAGAAGGACTTATACGGTCTGTGAACACGGATAAGACCTCACTTTTCTGGGAATGCTTTGATAAATGGAGGACACAGACTTCTATGTCAGAGGAAGAGCAGGAGAAAATCCTGAAAAAGCTTGACCAGTGGATTCGGCTGCGGGTGGAAGGCATTATGCAGGCAAACCGCCGTAATTATTATGCAGAATGCGCGGCGTTTATTGCGGCACTGGGAGAGGTGAGAGAATCCAGAGGAGAATACAATGGAAAAGCAAGGCTGATGGAAGCGTATAGAAGCGCCTATTCTCGCCGTACTGCATTTCACAGAGAAATGGAGGCATTTGGAATGAAGAGAAAAAAGAAATGATGAGGGCAAAGATGGCGGATAAGAAAATAAAATGGAGACAGAGAGGCAATATTGTGAGACAAAAAAAGTGGATAAGAATGCTGTTATTTAGCGGCTTGCTGGCAGTCATGCTTTCCGGCTGCAAGGGAACAGAGACACAGAACCAGGAGGTTCCGGCAAACGGGACAAATCAGGGAAATGGGCTGGTTCGGCTTTGGGGACCGATTTTGGAGACAGACAAGGAGAGTCTTACGATAGATAACCGTGCAGTTGTCGGAGCAAGAGGCGAAATAATCATTACAGTTCATTCAGAACAGGCAGAGGTTGTAGACGGAGTAAATGGTTTTCCAGTGGAGCTGTCAGAGCTGGAAAAGGATGAGGTAGTATTTGCCTACATTGAGCCTGCATTGATGCTCAGCGAGCCCCCTGTTGCCAGCGCCAGAATGGTAATTTGCCGCGGACCAAGCGACTTGAGAAATCCTGACTATGTACAGGCAGAAGCAATGGAAAAGCAGCCAGACAGCAGCTATATATTAACAGCAGATGATAGTATGCAGTATCAGGTTCCGGCTGACTGCGAGATTGTTCCGTATTTAACCAGAAACAGGGTGAAACTGGAGGATATACAAAAGGGTACTGCCTGTCTGGTATGGAGCAATGAAAGAAGGACCGTACAAAAAATAGTGCTGTTTGCAGACGTGTGATAAATACAGAATAAAACAGCAGGACAAATCAAAAGGAAATTAAGGACAGAGCGTTTTAACCCTAAACAGGAACGCCCGGAAGCCGCCTGCCTTTAGGTGGGCGGCAGTTCAGTAAACTTTGACAAGAACAGACGAATATACATAGAAAGCAATGCACTAATTTCACCTTGACGTGGAGTGGACTTGAGGGTATATGGTCAACTACCCATCACCTAAAGGTAATGGGCTTGTAACTGCCCAGTCGTAA
>JAUNOP010000065.1 GCA_030537135.1 Eubacteriales bacterium
AGTTGTCATGTGGAAAATCTGCCCTGGTGTAGAGAATCATCCGATCGGTTTCCACGGTGCGTCCAAATTCAATCTTAAGGGCTGCATCCTCTCTGCAGTTAATTCCCCAGGACTGATATGGCCATTCTCCATGGCTGTCATTGATTACTACCCCGTCAATGGCATTCTGAGCTGCAAATACAGACTCGCCTCTTGTTTCCACATTTGCACTGGCATGAGGATAACAATGTACGTTTTCATGCTGGTCATTCACATTCAAAGCCAGATTTCGATAGGCCTTTATCTCATACTCCTTTGCTGCTCTGGCATAGAGAAGGTGCTTTTTTCCTGCAAAGGCCTTAGGAGATAAATTCATTCTTCTCTCTCCAAAGGGAATAAAATAGTCTGCATTTCCTGTTACATACACCAGGGATTTCCCGAGAGCATCGTCCCACTGAAGCCATATCCATACATTTTTATGTGACAGCTCCAGTCCCAGCCTGTCTCCCTCCTGGTATTCTCTGGCGCACATCAGGCTGACTTCCTCTTCGCCATGTTGAACAGCAATCAGCCTTCCATCCTTATCATAAATCTTTAAGCACAGCTCCATTGTTTTCTTCCTTTCTAAATCCTATTCTGACTGTTTTTTTATATTTTTTCTGTATTTTTTCGTATCCGCACAAAGGGCATAAGCTTATACTCTTTGTGTTGTCTGTATACTTGCACCTTTAAATGGCACCTTCAAAGAAAATTCCCGAATTCCTTCAGGGATATGGCTTTGCACCTCATAGCCCTTCTCTGTCCCAGGCTTCAGGGTAATTCCCGCCAGATCCTCTATGATAATAATAGCCGGTGCGCAGGCCCATGGATGGCAAAAGCTGGTATTCCATTTTTGATTTTTTCCCCATGCCTCAAAGCAGGTCGTCGCTCCCTCGCGGATCATATTCATCCAGCCATGCTCTGATTCATTTACCAGAAGCTGGTATACATCCTCATAGCGTCCTCTTCCTGCCAGTCCCTTCATAACAAAATAGCTCATAAGCACCCCGCAGCAAAATCCCTTTTTTACAAGGAAATCTCCAATGTTCTTCTCAGCCTCCTCTGGCTGTAATCCAAAATACAGGGCATAGGCATTTGAATGCAAGGAGCAATGGCTGCTCTTTTCGCTGTCTGCAAACAGCTTCTGCTCTTTTCGGTAAAAGGCTCGAATATAAGCCTCTCTTAAGGGTTCAAAATCCTTTGTCACCGGAAGAGTCAGGAGTCTCTCCATGTCGCCAAGCAGCTTTATTGCTCCCACATAAAGCGCATTGATCACATTGTGGCAGCCCCTGGCCACCACAGGCCTGCTCAGGCAGAAATCATAATCATCCCGCAGATTTTCAGGCCAATCCACCAGATTCCACTTATCTCCCACCTGCTCAAGAAGCCCATCCTCTCTGGCATACCTGGAGAAATGCGCAAGCATCTGCTTTGCTGTGGGATAGTATTCCCTGAGAAATTCCTTATCTCCTGTAAACTGATAATCCATCCACAAAAGCTGCGGCCACAAAAGGGAAAAATCCGCAATCTCCTGCATCAGAGAACCAGGCGCAACTCCCATGATTCCCGGACAAATGCAGCTGCTCCATGCAAACTGCCGGATGCACTTTCTAAGAAGGCGAGTATCTCCGCTAAGCCATGCATGCGCATGTGCAGATATCACCGCATCTCCCAGGTATTGCCCCTTTTCACGGGACGGACAGTCCAGGTAGCCCTCTTGTGTACCATATTTTATTGTATTTTTACATAGCTCAAAGATTTGCTCTATGCGCGGATCGCTGCATTTTAAGGAAACACTCTCTTCCTCAAACGGATAATGCCGAACAAGGCCATACACCTCTAAAAGCTCTGCGCCCTCCCCAGGAAGCAGCTGCGCGTACCGGAAGGCCTTATAGTCATATGGCTCTAACACATGAATTCCTCTCTTGAGAGTCCAAATCTCTTCATAGGTGCAGCCACAGCGCATATGGTACCGCACATCTCCCATCTCATCCAGCTCCTCACCACAGTGAATCACTACAGAGGAGCCCTCTCTTCCTCTGGCTTTGATGCACAGACTGCCTGTAACCTCGCTTCCCATATCCACAAACCAGGCGCCATCTTCTCTTTGGAGTATCTCCTTTGGAGTCTTTTGGTAGACCTGAAGCGTCCGGACAGGCTCCTGTTCGAAATGGTAGTCTGCCCAGGGCGCAGGTACCATCTCCTCCCATGCAGAATCATCAAAATCCTTCTGATTCCAGTCATCCTCCCACAATCTGCTGTCAAAATTCTCAAGAAACTGTGTGTCATATCCGATAATGTCTCCGCTATACGCATCAGAGATGCAGTAACGCCAATGCACATTCTCCCAGTCTTTTTTGGAAAGACTCTTTATCTGTGTTCCTACGCCAAAACGATTGTCTCCGCTGTTCCACACCCTGTTAATCAATCCCTGGTAATACAGGTGGACAGCAATCACATTTCTGCCGTCCTCCAGATAATCTGTAATGTTGATTTCATTATAAAAATAATGCTCTGGATATCCGGGTGAGGGTCCCTGAGCCACAAATACGCCGTTAATATACAGTTTATAATAATCATCCGCAGAAATACGAATTTTGCACTCACACCCTTGCTCTGCAAAATAGTCTGTTCGTGCAAGCACATGGAGGTTTCTGATTTCCATGCTGTGTATTTGTGCCTGTTCCTGCTCCTTATGGTAGACCACTGCCGGAATTGACTGCAAAAATAAGGGAATCGTATACCAGATTGGGGTAAATTTCTCCATATTTTCCTACGCTCCTGTCTGTTCTTATGTTTCCCTTATTATATCATGCTATATTTTATTTTTTTTCTAATATATTGTTCAAAATCTTGCAAATCTCACACTCTTTATTATTCGCTTACAGTAAAGCGGACATTCACATTCCGCTTTGCTGCATGCTCGTGAATCCTCCTTGTTCACCTGAGCCTGTGCAAAACAAAATGGCCATACATGAACAGCAGCCGCTCTTTTTCTGCCCATTTACGCTGTAAATTGTGAATATTTCTTTGGGGAGATTCCCACTGCTCTGGTAAATGCCTTGAGAAAATTGCTGTAATTTTGAAATCCGCACAGCTCACATGCCTCGTTCACAGAACGCCCTTCACTCAGAAAGGCTTTTGCCAAAGTAATCCGCCTTGCTGTAACATATTTGTTAATTGTCGTTCCTGTGGCAGATTTGAAAATACGGCATAAATAAGAAGAACTCAGAAAAAAATGCTCGGAAAGTCCCTCTATTGTCAGCGGGTTCTGGATATTCTGATTAATGTATGTCAGAATCTCGTCCACCTGAGCAGGGTAATATCTTGGAGCTTCCTTTTTTTCCATTCCTGCCCTCTCCTGCTCTCTGCGCAGAAAAATCGCATTCAAAAAAACCATCAGCTCTGTAAACACCGCTCTCTCCATAAGGTCTGCTCCATAGCCCTCTATGGAGGAAAGCTTATGAATGTAGTACAGAAAACGCTTTTGTTCCTCTTCTGTAAGAGAAATCCTGTGTCCAAAGCTTAATGGGCGGCTGGAAAAGCAATGGTTCAGATTCGTCTGCTCAGAGCTCAGGCAGCGGATGAATTCCGGATGCACAGACAGCACGATTCTCTCATGCACCTCGCTGTCTATCTGTGTCAGATGATGGCTTTCGTATTGATTGATAAAAAATAAATCGCCAGGGGAAATACTATAGAATCGATTGTCAATCAAAAATTGCTTGCCGCCGGAAATGGAAAAATACAGCTCATAGCTGTCATGAATATGCATGCTCATGGGCTTTTCATCATTATACAGATGCGCCACTGCAAAGGTCTGGGTGGCAAGGCACTGTTCTATGGCCTGTCTGCAGGAATAATACAGCATCATGCTCTCCTCCTGTTCTCTTCCTTTTTATTCTACTGTCAGTATAGTTCATTTGTTCAAAATTTGCAATATTTTATGCATGAAATCAAATAAAACGGAAATATAAATATGATATTCTTTTTATAGAAAGCATACCAAAACCAAGCATTGCTCACAGACATTGCAGCAACTGAAAGGAGTATCTATTATTATGGAAATAAGAACTGCCGTATCTCCACGAGATGTAAAGCACTACACAACAGAACGTCTGAGAGAAGAATTTCTGATTCAGAATCTCTTTCAGGAAGATGAAATCAAACTGATTTACAGCCATATTGACCGAATCATTACCGGTGCAGCAACCCCGGTAAGCAAGGAATTAAAGCTCACTGCAGGAAAGGAGCTGCGCACAGCCAACTTCCTCGACAGAAGGGAGATGGGCGTCATTAATATTGGCGGAGCCGGAACCATCACTATTGACAACAAGGTTTATTCTGTCGGCTACAAGGAAGGCATGTATATTGGCATGGGTGCAAGGGAAATTTCCTTTGCAAGTGACTGTGCAGACAAGCCTGCCAAATTCTATCTGAACAGTGCGCCAGCACACAAAGCCTATCCTACGGTTCTCATTAAGCCAGAAGGAAGTCCTGAGCCAGGAGTTGTAATTATAAAAAAGGAAAACAAGGTAGAGCTTGGAACTCTGGAGGAATCCAACCACAGAACCATCTGCAAATATATCCTGCCAGGTCAGGTGGAAAGCTGCCAGCTGGTAATGGGAATGACCAAGCTGGAGCCTGGCAGCGTATGGAATACCATGCCATGCCACACGCACGACAGAAGAATGGAAGTGTATCTGTATTTTGATATTCCAGAGGACGCCTTTGTTATGCATTACATGGGAGAACCTTCCCAGACGCGCCATATTATTATGAGAAACGAGGAAGCTGTAATTTCTCCGAGCTGGTCTATCCATTCTGGATGCGGTTCTCAGGCTTACACCTTTATCTGGGGAATGGTAGGAGAAAATCAGGCATTTGACGACATGGACGGAATCGACAACAGAGATTTAAGATAAGGAGCAGCATAAAATGAATGTATTGAATAGCTTTTCGCTGGAAGGAAAGACAGCTCTGGTAACAGGAGGCGCCTATGGAATTGGTTTTGCCATTGCCTGCGCTTTCGCAGAGGCAGGTGCAAAGATTGCCTTCAACTGCCGCAGTCAGGAGCATCTGGAAAAGGCTCTCAAGGATTATGAAGAAAAAGGTATCAGCGCAAAAGGATATCTCTGCGACGTCACCGATGAAAAACAGATTCAGAAAATGGTAGCAGACATTGCACAGGATCTGGGTGTTATTGATATTTTGGTAAATAATGCAGGAATCATCAAACGAATTCCTATGCTTGAAATGAAGGCAGAGGATTTTCGCCAGGTGATAGATATTGACTTGAATGCGCCGTTTCTGGTTTCCAAGGCTGTCATTCCCGGCATGCTTGGTAAGGGTCACGGCAAAATCATTAATATCTGCTCTATGATGAGCGAGCTTGGAAGAGAGACGGTCTCTGCCTATGCTGCTGCAAAGGGAGGACTGAAAATGCTCACCAAGAATATTGCTTCTGAATACGGAGAATACAATATTCAGTGCAATGGCATTGGCCCAGGATATATTGCCACCCCACAGACCGCGCCGCTGCGAGAGCCCCAGGAGGACGGCTCCAGACATCCCTTTGACCGGTTTATCATCGGCAAGACGCCCGCTGCCCGCTGGGGAACTCCAGAAGACCTCATGGGTCCTGCCGTATTCCTCGCTTCCGATGCCTCCAACTTTGTAAATGGTCACATTCTGTATGTAGACGGGGGCATTCTTGCCTATATTGGAAAGCAGCCATGAATGTTTTTGAGGATTATACAAGCACAAAGTGCAGGGCAATCCGGCATCAGGGGGGCAAACGGTATTTTTGCCCCAACATCTTATTATAAGAAATCCGGCTCAGGCGTCCCTGGCCGGATTTCTTCTCTCTCCAGTATATGGCTTTCCAGAAGGCAGATTAAGCTTATGTTCCCTCTTATTTTGCCGTCTCTATCCACACAGACATTTCATTTTCTCCTCTGTTTGCCCATGTATAATAGGGAATAAACGTAAGCTCTGCTTTTTCATACTCTGCTTCCCTGTACGCGCGGTACAGCTCCCTTGCCTCTTCCCTCTTTCTTTTTCTGCCCTTGGCAATAAGAGCGGGGAAGGTCTGTCCCTGAATCTGTACGCTTCCTTCCTCTACAGGCTCTTCTGGAAACACCTGATTCAGATGCAGGCAGTCTCCATTGTCTGTCTCTTCCATACAATACACAATCGGCCCTCTTTTAAGCGCCACTTTTCCAATATTCTCTCTTACTCTCTCATCTGCCTGAAGGAAAACAGGCGTCATGGGGAAGCATAGCTCCAGCACATCTGTGTTTTTCCAGTTTCCTTCTATATAAAGATAGCCCTGCTTTACCTCGGTGCGCTTTCCTTCTGTTCCATTCACCTTCCAGTTTTCGCACCATCCTGGAATTCTGAGCGCAAGCCTCATGAAAGCTTCCTCTCCCTCAAAGGAAATTCTCACCTTTCCGCTCCATGGAAAACCGGATTCTATCTGAAGGCGCACCTTCTTTCCATGAATCTCCTTTGTAAGCCTTCCTCCTATGTACAAGTGCATATACAGGCTCTCTTCATCCTCTGTATACGCATAAGAAGGAATGGAGCTTAACAGCCGCGCAAGGTTCGGAGGGCAGCAGGCGCAGCCAAACCATTTCTGGCGCACTGGCTTTACATGGAATTTCCTTTCATCCTTATGGCAGGCCTCTGGAAGCACCTCCAATGGATTCACATAAAAGAAGCTCTTTCCGTCCAGCGCCATTCCGGCAAGGACTGTATTATAGAGCGCCAGCTCCATCACATCTCCATACTCAGAGGCCGTCTCCAGCTCCAACATTCTCCTTGCCCAGAAAATAAGACCTATGGAAGCGCAGGTTTCTGCATACGCCAGGTCATTGGGAAGGTCAAAGGGAAAGGAAAAGGCTTCTCCCTGGCAGGTGGCTCCCACGCCTCCTGTGACATACATTTTCTCATGAACCGTGCTTTTCCAGAGCCGCCTGCAGGCTTCCAAAAGAGAGGCGTCTCCTGTCAGTCTCGCTGCATCTGCCATACCTGCATACAGGTACATGGCTCTGACTGCGTGTCCTACTGCCTCATCCTGCTCCCGTACAGGGCGATGCGCCTGATTATACTGATAACGTTCCCCTTGCGTATGTTTTTCCGTTCTCTCGCTGTCCCAGTAATAGGGTCTCTTTCCTCTCTCATCCAGGAAAAAGCGGCACAGCCTCAGGTAGCGTTCCTCTCCTGTCACCTCATACAGGCGAACCAGAGCCATCTCTGCAATCTCATGTCCTGGATAGCCTTTGCATTTTCCCTCTTCGCTTCCAAAGCGAGAATCTATAAAATCTGCAAACCGCATGGCAGCCTTCAGAAGCTTGTCCTTTCCTGTTGCCTGATAATACGCCACTGCTCCCTCTGTAAGGTGTCCGAAGCAGTACAACTCATGATGATCGCGCAGGTTTGTAAAGATGCTGTTCATACCGCTGATAATGTAATAGGTATCCAGATATCCATTCTCCTGCTGCGCCGCGCATACAATATCAATCGCCTCATCCGCCGTTTTCTCAAGCTCCTCGTCCGGATGGTTCATGAGAGAATAGGCGACTGCCTCAATCCATTTGGAAAAATCGCTGTCCTGAAAAACAAAACCATAAAATTTGTCTTCCAGATGATTCATATCCTCAGGAAGCACCTCAAAGCCACGGAAGGTTGGAGTCGGCTCCTCATAGGCATTGCCAAGAGCCTTCTTCTTTTGTGTAATTTTTCCTGCAATTCTGAAATTTCTCATGCAAAAGCTTGGAGCAGCCCCCTCCACGCGGTCATTCAAAATCTCCCACTGATAGGGAAGCACTTCTTTCCTGACCAGTTCCATCTGAGCCTTCCAAAAGTCATCCTCAACCTGAATATTTCTCAAAGATATAGGACGTCCAGCTCCTTTTATAATAGATTGTTCCATGTTCATACCTCCTTTTGAAGAATTATAGCCTCTGATACCAGATTGCTCTGTTCAGTGCCGGCCGAGTGCCAATGGCGCTCTTCACTCTGGTATCATCAGTATAAAAAAATTTCCTGCAAATGAACATGGACATTCTGGAATTTTTCATGTATAATCCGGCAAAAGGAGTGTGATTTCATGATTTATCTGTCCAGCAGTGCAAGGAGGCGAATTTCCCTGTGCAATATTAATTACAGCCCTGAAGGAATTTACCACCCAAACCGCACAATGAATGAATATGACTTCCTCTATATGACAGAAGGAAGCTGGGACATTATAGAAGAAAATACCCATTATCCCATAAAAAAGGGAGAGCTTCTGATTTTAGAGCCGGGAAAGCACCATTACAGTCTCACAAAGTGCAGCCCAGGAATGAGAAACATGTTTCTCCACTGCTCCTCTCTTCCAGAGGACAATCTTCCCTCTCCAGGGGCTCTGCGTCTTCACAAGCTCACAGACTGCTCGAATAATCCTCAGATTGCAGCCCTTTTTCAGCAGATAATCGAGGTATACTGGTCTGAGCAGGAGCATTCCCAGCTCCGCCTGGGCGCCCTTTTGGATCTTCTCCTGTGTGAGCTTGCTGTTCCTGAAAAGGAAACCGACCTTTCCTCCTGGAGGGATCCTGTGGTTAAGAATATTCTCCATCTTTTTTATCTGCACACAGAGCGCTTCTACTCCCTTGAGGAGCTGTCCGAGTTCTCCAGCCTCAGCGTGCGCGCCCTGAGCGGGCGCTTCCGAAGGGCCACTGGAAGCTCTGTACACCAGTATCAGCTTGCTCTGAAGCTGAAGCTCTCTCAGGAGGAGATTTCGCTCTACCCACACAGGGGGCTTAAGGATATTGCTCTGAGTCTTGGATTTTACGATGAGTTCCAATTCTCCAGGCTCTTTAAACGGCAGTTCGGCTATTCTCCGTCACAGAAAATGTCCTGCCATACAGACGCTTCTGAATAAGCCCAGGCCAAGGAGTCCGGCCCTTAGCGCTTAATATCAAAATTCATATTCATCAGATTGCGGATGGTCGCCACATCATCTGTGATATTCGCGTCGCCGCGGATGGTATGCTTGATAGCGCTGCTTGCAACTGCAAAGTTTACAATATCCATAGGCTTGTAATTATGCATCATAGCATAGATAAGGCCGCTGGCAAAGGCGTCTCCTCCGCCCACACGATCCAGGATATTGAAGGTGAACAGCTTGCTCTCAAAGGTATGGCCCTCATACCACATAAAGGCCTTCAGGCTGTTCTCGCTTCCGCTGTGCGCATAACGGACATGGCGGGCAATGCATTTGAGGTTGGGATATCTGGCAACAAATGCCTGAAACACCTCGTCCTGCTGCTCATAGCTTGGCTGAAATGGAATCCCGTCCTTAACATCTCCCTTACTGTGATCCTCTTCCTCTTTCCAGAGATGATAGGGTTCAATGCCTACCAGAACATCCACATAGGGAAGACACTGTGTGCAGAAATCCCTTGCTTCCTCCCAGGTCCACAAAGTACTGCGGAAGTTTCCGTCAAAGCTTACGGTAATGCCCTTGTCCTTTGCTGTCCTCAGACAATCCAGAATAAGCTTTGCACAGTTTGGCCCAAGCGCGGGCGTAATACCGCTTAAGTGAAGCCAGGTATATCCTTCAAGGAGCGCAGAAATATCTACCGAGTCAAAATCAAACTCTGTTATTGCGCTGTGCTTTCTGTCATACGTTACCTTGCTGGCACGAATTCCATAGCCTGTCTCCAGGTAATAGCTTCCCAGGCGATGCGTGGGCGTCTGTTCCGGAGTACTCAAAATCACAGGCGTACAGTGTACGTCATTGCTCCTTAGCATACGCACAGCGCTCTTTCCAAGGCTGTTATTGGGAACTACTGTAAAAAATGTGCTGTCCACTCCAAGGTTTGCCAGGGCAAGCGCAATATTTGCCTCGCTTCCGCCGTAGCTTGCCTCAAAGCTGGTCGCCATACGGATTTTCTCATAGTTTGGAGGAGTCAGGCGAAGCATGATTTCTCCAATTGTAATAAATTTGTGGGAGCTGGTGCTGTTTGTCAGCAGTGGATTTGTATGTTCCATGAAAACTCCTCCTATCTCTGTACTCTTGCTCCCTTGCCTCCCATAATGGCTTCTACCTCTTTTCTGCTTGCCATTGTGGTATCGCCCGGTGTTGTCATGGCAAGTGCGCCGTGCGCAGCCCCATAATTTACTGCAAGCTGTGCGTCGCCAGTTGTCATGAGTCCGAAAATTAATCCAGAGGCAAAGGAATCACCGCCGCCGACACGGTCCATGATTTCCAGTCCTTTATAATCCTTTGCCTTATACACCTCGCCGTCTGCCCAGCAGATAGCGCTCCAGTCATTGACAGTTGCTGTCTTCACCTCACGCAGCGTTGTTGCCACGGCCTTAAAATTCGGATAAGCCTTTGCAGCTTCATTGATCATCTTCTTATAGCCTTCCAGGTTGAGTTCTTTGAGATTTGCATCGTTTCCTTCGATTTCAAATCCAAGGCAGGCTGTGAAGTCCTCCTCATTTCCAATCATGACGTCCACATACTTGGCGATTTCCCGGTTTACCTCCTGTGCTTTTGCCTGTCCGCCGATAGCATTCCACATGGAAGGACGATAATTCAGGTCATACGACACAATAGTTCCGTATTTTTTCGCAGTTTTTATGGCAGCAAGCACGGTCTCGCAGGACTGCTCAGACAAGGCTGCATAGATGCCGCCTGTGTGCAGCCAGCGGACACCCAGCTCACCAAAAATATACTCAAAATCAAAATCCTCTGGTGTTGCCTTGGAAATTGCTGTGTTTGCACGGTCAGAGCATCCAACTGCTCCTCTGATTCCAAAGCCGCGCTCTGTAAAATTCAAGCCGTTTCTGCAGATACGTCCGATACCGTCTGTTTTCATCCATTTAATCAGCGAGGTATCCACTCCTCCCTGGAGAATAAAATCCTCCATAAGCATGCCGACCTCATTATCTGCAAAGGCTGTGATAACTGCTGTGTTCATTTTAAAGCACCTGCGAAGACCGCGGATAACATTGTATTCTCCGCCGCCTTCCCATGCACGGAAGGAACGCGCTGTGCGGATTCTTCCTTCGCCAGGGTCAAGCCGAAGCATAACCTCTCCCAGAGATACTGCATCATATTTACATTCTTTTGCAGGTCTTATATTTAATTCCATATTTTCCTCCCAGACCGCCAAGCGGTTTTTCATTTTCTTTATTTACCCGCTCTGATTTTTGCTGCCAAATCCACGGCTTCTTTTGTCATTTCACAGATTTTATCGAATTCTCCTGCATCGATCAGGTTTCCCTTTACCATCCAGCTTCCGCCGCAGCACAGGATTTTGCTGCATTCCAGATAATCCTTCAGATTCTTAGTGCTGATTCCCCCTGTAGGCATGAATTTCACCATTGTATAAGGAGCTGCCATTGCCTTTATCATGGCAACGCCGCCGGCCTGCTCTGCCGGGAAAAATTTTACTATCTTCAGTCCTCTCTTTACTGCCTGTGCAACCTCAGACGGGGTAATGCATCCTGGAAATACCGGTATTTTCTTTTCCAGACAGTAGTCTACAATCTCTGGATCAAATCCAGGACTCACGATAAATTTTGCTCCTGCTGCCACTGCACGGTTCACCTGATCAATAGTGAGTACAGTTCCTGCTCCGACCAGCATATCTGGATATTCTGTACACATCAGGCGGATAGATTCCTCTGCTGCCTCTGTACGGAAGGTCACCTCTGCGCAGGGAAGTCCTCCGTCGCACAGCGCCTTTGCCAGAGGAAGAGCATCCTCTGTACGATTCAATACAACAACCGGCACTACTCCATATTCTGCAAACTGTTCTTCTATTGTCTTCATAGCTTTTTTTCCTTTCTTATCTCATTTATGATATTGGGGTCAAAAGGTATTTTGACCCCTCTGATACCGGATTTTTATTCTTTTACTCTGACAGCATTACATATTTCCTGAGTGTTGCCTCCACAGCGCCAGGGCCTGCAGTAAGCTCTCTGAAATATCCAGTCACCTTATCTGCGAGTCCTGCTTCATAGAGATTCACTCCAAAAATTTCCGCATTTTCCAGAATCGGCGAAATAGCCTTCTCCACATCCTGGTCTTCCTTAAGACCAAGACCTGCCACACATGGGCAAACGCTCTCCAGAAGAGGATCAGGACTTAGCTTAAAGGGCTTACCTTGGTCATCCACTCCCATGAGATAGCGAATCCAGCCAGCAAAGACAAGCGGAATGATGTTCAGAGTGTCCACTGACAAATCCTCTGAAGCCAGATAGCTCTTCACGGTTTGACCATACCGCACAGGGAGCTTCTGGGAAGTGTCTGTTGCAATTCTCTGCGGGGTATCTGGCATGAATGGATTGGGGATGCGGATATTGATAACCTCATCCAAAAATTTCTCTGGGCTTAGAATTCCCGGATTCACAACTACCGGAAGTCCCTCCTGGTACCCTATGATTTCCACCATTCTCTTAAGCACCGGATTCTCCATTTCCTTTGAGATCAGGTCATAACCAAGCAGGCAGCCATACACAGCCAGAGCAGTGTGCAGAGGATTTAAGCAGGTGCAGACCTTCATCTTCTCTGCTTTGTCCACTGTTGCGCGGTCTGTAAAAATCACGCCGCCCTTTTCCAGAGGCGGACGTCCATTCGGGAAGGCGTCCTCAATAACCAGGTATTCACACTCCTCTGCGTTCACAAACACAGAGGCATAGGTTCCTCTGGAGGTTACAATCTGTTCCAGACCGTCAATTCCATCCTTCATAAGAAGCGCTTCTATGCGCGCGTCCGGACGCGGCGTAATCTTGTCTATCATGCTGCATGGAAAGGAAACCCGGTCTCTGTCCTGAAGGTAGGAGACAAAGCCTTCCTCCACAAGGCCTCTCTCCTTCCACGCCTGCGCGATTGCCGCAACAGCCTGGTAAAGCACCTCCCCATTATGGGAACAGTTGTCCATGCTCACACATGCCAGAGGAAGAGCGTTGTTTTGGTAGCGTTCATATAAAAGGGCTGTTATGATTCCCATGTAGCTGACCGGCTTTTCCGGACCCTGCTCCATATCCTTTTTCACAGAGGCCTGAAGGCTTCCGTCCGCAGCCCTTAAACTGTAGCCCTTTTCTGTGATAGTAAAACTGACCATTTGAAGGGTCGGAGCGCGGAAAATCTCCTTCATACGGGCATAGTCTCTCCCATAGCTGCTGCTCGTAACCAGAGACTCCACAATGCTTCCTATAACTGTCTTCTCGATTCCTCCGTCTGCCTTTAAGGTGACAAGAACACTCAGGTTGTCATGTGGACGATAAACCTTCTCAATAATTTCCGGGTTGCTGCCTCCTGCTGCAATGATTCCCTGCTCCATTTCCCCTGCATTTAAAAGCTTCTGAACCACGTTTGCCTGAAATGCCCTGAAAATATTTCCTGTTCCAAAATGCAGCCAGACAGGTTCCTGCATTGTTTTTTGTATTACCTTTTTCTCGTCAAACTGCGGCAGAGCATATCCGGCATTCTGAAAGCCCTGAGCATCACGGGCAATTCCTGCTCTTGTTAACTGCATGTCTTCTCCTTTCTGGTAAGCCCCATGCAGAGCATTACTCCTCTATCTGCAGATGAAAGCCAAAGTAACGCACAGCATTGTTGTAGGAGATGCCCTTCACGATTTTCTCCAATGCTCTGTAATCCTCTGGATATTCTCCATTATCTACCCAGCCGCCGATCAGCTCGCACATAATTCTTCGGAAATATTCATGTCTTGTGTAGGACAAGAAGCTCCGGGAGTCTGTAAGCATACCGATAAAGTTTCCGAGAAGCCCCAGGTTTGCCAGAGAAGTCATCTGCTCTGTCATGCCTGTCTTGTGGTCATTAAACCACCATGCACTTCCCTGCTGAATCTTACCGATTACAGAAGCATCCTGGAAGCATCCGAGAATGGTTCCAATAGAAGCATTGTCATTCGGATTCAGAGAATACAGAATCGTCTTTGGAAGCTCATCTGTGGTAATAAGAGCATTCATAAAATCTGCCATCTCTGCGCTTGGTGCATAGTTGTTGATACAGTCATAGCCGGTGTCAGGTCCCATCTCTTTATAGCGCAGGCTGTTGTTGTCACGCTTGCAGCCATAATGAATCTGCATTACCCAGCCAAGTTTATGATACTCTCTGCCCACGAACTGCATGAAGGCGGTCTTGAACTTCATCTCATCTGCCCTTGTAACAGCGCCTCCTGACAGCCTCTTTGCCATGATTGCCTCTATTTCCTCTTCCTCTGCAGGAGCATACATCACATACTCCAGAGCATGGTCAGACACCAGGCAGCCCATGGAAGCGAAAAATTCCATTCTTTTCTTTAAGGCCTGCTTTAAGGAGGAGAAGCTGTTCACCTCTATGCCGCTTACCTCGCTAAGACGCGCCAGATATTCTATATATTCCGGCTTTTCCAGGTTCATAGCCTTGTCAGGACGCCATGCAGGAAGCACCTGCACCTCAAAGCTCTCATCCTTGGCAATCACTGCATGCCATTCCAGAGAATCCACTGGGTCGTCAGTAGTGCAGATAAGCTTCACGCCTGACTGACGAATCAGGTTGCGCACAGACATGGAGTCCTCATGAAGCTTTGCATTGCACAGCTCCCACACCTCCTGAGCAGTCTCTCCGTTCAGATATCCGGTGTAGCCAAAATAGCGCTGAAGCTCCAGATGGCTCCAATGATACAGAGGATTGCCGATTGCCATTTCCAGAGTCTCTGCCCATTTCTGAAATTTTTCGCGGTCAGATGCTCCTCCTGTGATGTAATATTCGTCTACACCATTTGAGCGCATCTGTCTCCATTTGTAATGGTCTCCTCCCAGCCATACCTGTGTGATGTTGTCAAATTTGCGGTCCTCGGCAATCTCACGGGGATTGATATGGCAGTGATAATCCAGAATCGGCATTTTCTCTGCATACTCATGATACAACTTTTTGGACACCTCTGTGGACAGCAGGAAATCCTGGTTCATAAATGGTTTCATATTTTCTTCCTCCTTTTATAATGGTAAAATGTAACCGCTTACATCTTTATTATATTATAGTTCATTCTCTTTGTATTTTCAAGAGTTTTTCACTTGTTTTTGGAATTAATTTGCTATTGACTTTTGCCATATTATTGAGACTTTTTATGTTTTATCTATCAAGGGTTCTAATGTAAGCCTTTACACAAATGTGAACTACCCATCGCCTGAAGGCAATGGGCTTCTAAGGAGCTAACGCTCCTATTTAAGAAGTTTGATATTTAA
>JAUNOP010000066.1 GCA_030537135.1 Eubacteriales bacterium
TATGCAGGCCAACCAATTATTTCAAAATATGCAAGCGATAATTGTAGCGGGAAAATCCGTACTAATATGTTATATTGCTCCGATTATTTCGCTTATTATCGGTATAATAATGAATATATTGCTTCCTCATGTATATTTAAAAGTAAGTATCTCAAAATAGGGCGTAGTGACTATTTGAACCTGTGTCAATACTTTGGACAAAAAAGTTGAAAGGTTATGCTGCTTTTTTTAACTCATCATCCTCCTTTTGCTGGGGTGTCATATAACCGCGCTGCGGATCCGCTTGCGGTTATACCAGCCTTCTATGTATTCAAAGATTGCCCTGCGGGCTTCTTGGAAATCCTTATAAGCAGGAAGATAGATTTTCTCTTTTTTCAATACAGAATGGAACGATTCGATACAGGCATTGTCCTAGGACTTCCCTTTCCGGCTGAAAGAATAGGTCAAGTTTTGCCGGATAAAAGAAACCATCTCAGATATGGTTCTTTTGCGAATATGGCGGTCGCTTTTTTTAATATTTCATTCTCAATTTTGAGGTGCTGGGTCTCTTTCTGAAGTGCCTTATACTCCTTGAGAGTGACCGTTTCCTCCTCTGATACTTTAATTGGTGAGAGTTGCTTTACCCAGTTGCTGAGTGTACTCCTATTTACGCCATATTCGCGTTCCCGTTGTGGATACGAGGTTCCTCCGGCATTATACCGATCTACAATCTGCTGCTTGAATTCCGGAGTGTAAGATTTTTGGTTCTTCGCCATGCTGAACATCTCCTTTGCTCTTTCGTTTAATAGTATAGATTGTTCAACTTTTTGTGTCCACATTTATATAATAACACCAATTTGAGGCAGCGCCTTGCGATTGCACAGGCTATTATGGAAAATCAGGAAATATTAATTCTCGATGAGCCCATGAATGGCTTAGATAAAGGCGGCGTAAGGGAAATGTATCAGGTGTTTTTAAAAATGAAAGAAGCTGGAAAGACGATTTTAATGGCAAGCCATAATCCGGGTGACATTCAGACGCTTTGCAACGAGGTTTATGAGTTTGATAATGGGACTTTGGACAGAGTGAAGTAAGAAATATTGTAAGTCAGGGAGCAGGAAAAACAGTATAGAGAGAATCAGTCTGCCCGGCGGTATACAAAAAAAGAGTTGCTGAAGCAAGGAGGTTTGTTATATCATAAGAGTAAATTATTATGTGCAGCTTCTGCTGCAAGCCTGTCTCACACTCGGTATAAATGCTCTGGAGGAATAACAAATGGCAAAAAAGAAGAAGGAAAAGGTAGAGTACAGATACTATGAGATGCCTGCAGATTCTCATATCCTTGCGCTCACAGGACGAAAATGGATTCAAACCTATAGGCGAACGGTTGATTATCTTCATCTTCATAACTATATGGAAATCGGATATTGCTATTATGGAACCGGGCAGCTTGTGCTGGAGGATAAAGTCTATGACTATAGCGGAGACCATTTTTCTGTCATTCCGGCGGGAGTTCTGCATACCACAAACAGCACCCCTGAGACAGTGAGCCGCTGGGAATATCTGTTTTTGGATGTGGATGCCTTTTTGGAGGAATTCTTTCCCGGAAAATCGAACTACAGAACTCAGCTTCTATCCAGAATTAATGCCAGGGCGCAGTACCTGTCGGTAAGAGAAGCGCCTGTTCTGGGATATCTGATTCAGAATATTCTCAATGAGATGAGCCATAAGAGGGAGCTATACAAGGATTCAGTCACAGGAGCTGTGCGGCAGGTGCTGGTTGAAATTGCGAGGATGAATCCGGGAGAGCTTCGCGGGGCAAAGCCTGTGGAATGGAGACAAAACAGCTTAAAGGGAGCGCTTGAATATATTCACATCAATTATACATCTGAAATCAAGATTAAAGAGCTGGCAGAAGTCTGCTGCATCAGTGAGACGCATTTTCGGAGATTGTTTATGGAGAAGATGCATACCACGCCTGTGGAATATATCAACAGAACCAGAATTCATGCTGCGTGTGAGCTTCTCAGAAAAACAGAGGATCCCATTATGGAGGTGTCGCAGAGAGTTGGTTACTCTACTTTGTCTACTTTTAACAGAAATTTCAAGAAATATATAGGCACAACTCCCTATGAATGGAGAGCAAGACCGGAAAACTATGAGCAAAAATTGTTAGAATATGCAATGAAATGGGAAGAAGGTTGGTGAAAACTATATAAATGGTTAAAAATGCAAAGAATATAGTTGTATATGCTTACATATAGACAGATCTCTTTGTTATAATGGATACATGTGGACACGGAATTAACCCAGAAGTGTACAAAATGACGAAAAAGGGAGGATTTGTATTATGAAGAGAAGAGTACTTGTTTCTTTGTTGGCTGCTTCCATGACAGCAAGTATGGTAGCAGGAACTGTTGTTTCCGCAGACGAGGGCGGTGACAACAAGCTGACTGTGTGGTGCTGGGATCCTGCATTCAATATCTATGCAATGGAAGAGGCCGGCAACATATACAAGGCAGACCATCCGGATTTTGAACTTGAGGTAGTAGAGACTCCATGGGCTGATGTGCAGACGAAGCTGACAACAGCAGCAACCTCCAATGACCTCGAATCTCTGCCGGACATTATTCTGATGCAGGACAATGCTTTCCAGAAGAATACCCTGACCTATCCGGAAGCATTCGTTGCACTGACTGATTCGGGAATTGATTTCAGCAGCTTTGCAGAGGCCAAGACCGCTTATTCTGTAGTTGACGGTGTGAACTATGGCGTTCCGTTTGACAATGGTACTGTAGTTGCCGCTTATCGTACCGATATCCTGGAGGAAGCAGGCTATACAGTTGATGATTTTACAGACATTACATGGGATGAGTATATTGAAAAGGGTCAGGACATTCTGGAAAAGACCGGTAAGCCTCTGCTTTCCTGTCAGGCAGGCGAATCCGATGTTATTATGATGATGATGCAGTCTGCAGGCGCTTCTCTGTTTGATGAAGAGGGCAATCCTGCAATGGTTGACAATGAAGCTCTGAAGAAGGTTATGGAGACCTACAAGACTCTGAAGGAGACAGGTGTTCTTACAGAAGTAAATGACTGGGATCAGTATGTATCCTCTCTGACCGGAAGCACAGTAGCAGGAACCATCAATGGATGCTGGATTCTGGCTTCTATTCAGACAGCAGAGGATCAGTCCGGAAGCTGGGCAATCACAAATATGCCAAGCCTTGTTGACGTAGAGGGCGCTACCAATTATTCCAACAACGGCGGTTCCAGCTGGGCAGTTACCGCAGGCTGCAAGAATACAGAGCTTGCCTTTGATTTCCTGAAGAGTACCTTCGCAGGAAGCGTTGAGCTGTATGAGACCATCCTTCCTTCTTCCGGCGCACTGGCTACTTATCTGCCGGCAGCAGAGAGTGACGTTTATGCAGAACCGCAGGAATTCTTCGGCGGACAGGCTATTTACTCTCTGATTACCGATTTTGCAAGCAAGACTCCTTCTAACAATACCGGTGTTTACTATTATGAGGCTCGTGATGCGGTTGCAACTGCTATCACAAACGTAGTAGGCGGAGCAGACATTGATTCTGAGATTCAGGTTGCACAGGAGACAGTTGAATTCCAGATGGGCTGATTCCAAGCAGATTGCAGGACAAAGGTGTCCTGCCGGCCAGAGCATGGGTCATATCCTTTATGAGTCAATCCTCTGGCGAAAAATAAGAGGAAATAGTAAAGCAGTGGGGAACAGCCAGTCTGTTCCCCACTGCTGATAAAGGAGGTATCTGCAGTGGGGAAAACCAAGAAAATGAGTCTGGCCAAAAAACAAAATCTCACAGGGTGGGGCTTTCTGACGCCGGCAGCCTTGCTGATTGCGGCGATGAGCTTTTATCCTATGATTCAGGCCTTTATTTTGTCCTTTCAGTCAGGAAAGGGCAATGCCCTCAAGTTTGCGGGGCTTTATAATTATCAGCGAATGCTGAAGGATACGGTATTTATGCAGTCGGTAAAGAACTGCTTCTTCTATTTGATTATTCAGGTTCCTATCATGCTGGTTCTGGCGCTGATGTTTGCGTCTCTTCTGAATAATAAGGATTTGAGGTTTAAGGGATTTTTCCGTACAGCGATTTTCCTGCCGTGCGCAACTTCGCTGGTTTCTTATGCCACCATTTTCCGTGCCCTGTTTGCAAAGGACGGTTTGGTGAACAGTATTTTAATCAACCTGGGAATTCTGAATGTGGGCTATGATTTCCTGACTCACCCGATGAGCGCCAGGATTATCATTATCATAGCTCTTGTGTGGAGATGGACAGGCTACAACATGGTATTTTACCTCTCAGGACTTCAGAATATTGAGTATTCTGTGTATGAGGCAGCCAAGATTGACGGAGCCTCTCCGTGGCAGTCCTTCTGGAGAATCACGGTTCCTCTTCTGAAGCCGACCATTCTTCTGACGGCAATTATGTCAACTAACGGCACCTTGCAGCTCTTTGATGAGTCTGTGAACCTGACAGGAGGAGGTCCTGCAAATGCCACTATTACTATGTCTCATTACATATACAATATGACCTTTAAATACGTGCCAAGCTTTGGATATGCAGCAGCTATGTCATATTTGATTTTAATTTTGGTGGCAATCCTGGCATTTATTCAGATGAAAGTAGGTGATTCTCGTGACTAAAGGCAAGAAAATTTTGGCTTATGGAGTGCTGATTATAGCTTCTTTTATTTCAATTTTTCCATTATACTGGATGGTATGCGCGGCAACGAACACAAGTCTTGACGTGACCAGAGGACGTATTATTCCGGGAACACACCTGATTGAGAACTTCAAAAACCTGGTGTCACAATATAATGTGGCCGGAGCCATGTGGAATTCCTTCCGCTATGCGATCGTTCTGACCATTATCTCTATGTTTATCTGCTCTCTGGCAGGATATGGATTTGAGATTTATCATGACAAAGGCAAGGATCTGGTGATGTCCATTATTCTTCTGGCCATGATGGTTCCCTTTGCCGCCACATTGATTCCGCTGTACAGGCTGTTTTCCAAGGTAGGACTTCTGAACTCTGCCATCGGCTTTATTCTGCCTACCATTTCAACGCCGTTTTTGATTATGATGTTCCGGCAGAGCGCGAGATCCTTCCCTCATGATATCATTGAGGCAGCTCGCATGGACGGACTCGGCGAGTTTCAGATTTTTATCAGAATGTTTATCCCCACCATGCGCTCCACCTATGCGGCGGCGCTGACGATTACATTCATGAATGCATGGAACAACTATTTGTGGCCAAAGGTTATTATGACAGACAAGAACAGTATTACCATGCCTATGCTGGTTGCAAACCTGAAGGAGGGCTATGTAACAGACTATGGTATGCTGATGCTGGCCGTATTTCTGTGTACGATTCCGACTGCAATCATTTTCTTCTTCCTGCAGAAGAATTTTGCAGAGGGTATTACAGGCGCTGTAAAATAGCAGACAGACATGCTTCGCCTGGCAGCGAATCACCACCATACATGAAAGCCCACGGATTGCTCCGCACTGCGTGCTCCTGCAATCCTAGCCGTATGCGCAATCCGCACGAGCGTGCTGCTTGCTTATACGGGTCAGCGTCTCTCATGCAGGAGCGCTTGTGTGAGCAAGCTCCCACCGCACTCCTGCATGTAGACTGGGCTTTTATAGTAATATAATATTAAGAAAGGAAAAGGGCTGACAAATATCGGCCCCTTTTGTGCAAGATGAGAGAATTTTTGTTTGAAAATGTGAAGAACCCTGAGTATTACAAGGACAACAGAATGGACGCCCATTCTGACCATATTGCATATGTAAGTAAAGAAGAGGCTGAGATTTTAAAGGAAAGCAGCTTCAGGGAGAGTCTTAACGGGCTTTGGAAATTCCACTATGCAAGAAACTATGCCTCCTGCGTGCCGGGGTTTGAGAAGACAGAATATTCTGCCAGAGAATGGGAGGATATCTATGTTCCTGCGCATATTCAGATGGAAGGCTATGATGTGCCTCAATATGCAAATACACAGTACCCCTGGGACGGACACGATGATATTCTTCCGGGAGAAATTCCAGAATCCTTTAATCCTGTGGCAAGTTATGTGAAGTATTTCTATGTTCCTGAGAGAATGAAGGGGCAGAGGCTCTATATCTCCTTCCAAGGAGTGGAGAGCGCGTTCGCCCTGTGGATGAACGGAGAATTTGTGGGCTTTGCCGGCGACAGCTTTACACCCTCGGAGTTTGAGCTTACTCCTTATGTGAGAGAGGGAGAAAATAAGCTGGCCGCTCAGGTATTCAAGTGGACAGCTGGAAGCTGGCTTGAGGATCAGGACTTTTTCCGCTTTTCAGGAATTTTTCGTGATGTGTATTTATTCACAATACCTGCACATCATGTATGGGATTTGAAGACAGATGCACAGCTTTCTGACAACTTTTCAGAGGGTCGTCTGCGTCTGAGAATGAAGTGCGCGGCAGAGGGCGGAGAGATTCGAGTCCGTCTTCTGTATGACGGAGACTGTATAGGACAGGGCTGCACCTCATCTGGAGAGAACGCAGGGCTTGAGATTGCTGTGAGCAGTCCGAAGCTGTGGAGCGCAGAGGAACCCAATCTCTATGAGCTGGAAATTTCTGTTGCAGATGCAGAGGGAAAAGAAGAAGAATTTATTTGTGAAAAGGTGGGCTTTCGAAGATTTGAGATGATTGGAAACATTATGCATCTCAATGGAAAACGAATTGTATTCAAGGGCGTGAACAGGCATGAATTCAGCTGCGATACAGGACGCGCAGTTTCAGAAAAAGAGGTGCGCGAAGATCTTACTCTTATGAAGCAGAACAATATCAATGCTATCCGTACCTGCCATTATCCGGACGCCTCTTTGATTTATTCTCTGGCAGACGAATATGGTCTCTACCTGATTGATGAGTGCAATATGGAGACGCATGGCTCCTGGGATCCTGTGGAAAAGGGAATTAAGCCCGAAAGTCTGGCGCTTCCAAATGACCATCAGCAATACCTTGGAATGATGCTTGACAGGGTTCGCTCCATGTATGAGAGAGACAAAAACCATCCCTGTATTCTTATCTGGTCTTGCGGAAATGAATCCTACGGAGGCTCTGTGATTTATGAGATGTCCAGGGAATTCAAGAGACTGGATTCCTCCAGACTTGTTCATTATGAGGGAGTCTTCCACGACAGAAGATATAATGACACGAGCGACATGGAAAGCCAGATGTATACGCCAGCAGCAGTGATTGAAGCCTTTTTGAAGGAACACCCGGATAAGCCGTTTATCTGCTGTGAGTACACACATGCCATGGGAAATTCCTGCGGAGGTATGCATAAATATACAGACCTTACAGACAGAGAGCCCTTGTATCAGGGAGGCTTTATCTGGGATTATGTGGATCAGTCTATTCGCAAAAAGGATCGATATGGAAAGGAATTCCAGGCATATGGAGGCGACCATGGCGAGCGTCCGACCGATTATAATTTCAGTGGAAACGGCATTGTGGACGGGGAGAGAAGACCGTCTCCAAAGCTTCAGGAGGTGAAGTTCAACTACCAGAATATCTCGGTTCAGGTTGACAGAGAGAGCTTTACTGTGGAAAATAAAAATCTGTTTGTAAATACAGAGGCATATGACTGCTTTGTGATTTTGCAAAGAGAGGGACGAGAATTGAAAAGGACTGCTGTGAATACAGACGTGCCTGCGCTTTCCAGAAAAACCTATCCTGTTCCGTTTAAGACGCAGACTGTGCCGGGAGAGTATGTGATTACAGTTTCCTTCTGCCTCAAGGAAGACACCAGCTGGGCAAAAAGGGGACATGAGATGGCCTTTGGACAGGGTGTATATAAGGTGGAAGGACCTGAAAAAGCCTGTGCAAGGCCTGTGACCTTGGTGATGGGAACCTACAATGTGGGAGTCAGAGGAGAAAACTTTGAAGTTCTTTTCTCAAGACTGAACGGAGGACTTGTATCCTACCGCTATGGTCAGAGAGAGATGATAGAGGCCATTCCAAAGCCTAATTTCTGGCGCGCTCCTACAGACAATGACTGCGGAAATCATATGGCTGCCAGATATGGACAGTGGAAGCTGGCAAGTCTGTATGCCTCCCATCAGAATCCAAAGGATGCTAAGGCCAATATGCAGCTTTGCAATCCGAAGGTGGAGAGACTTGAGGATTGTGTAAAGGTAAGATATACCTATTATCTTCCAACCTCACCTACAGCAGAATGTGAGCTTTCCTATCAGGTATACGGCGACGGAAGTGTGCGCACGAGCCTTGTCTATGAGCCTGTAAAGGAGCTTCATGATATGCCGGAATACAGTGTGATGTTTAAGCTGAATGCAGATTATCAATTTATGGAGTGGTATGGTCTTGGACCAGATGACTGCTACAGTGACAGGAAGCGCGGCGGAAGGCTCGGCATTCACAAGAAGACTGTGAAGGAAAATGTGGCGCATTATCTGGTTCCGCAGGAGAGTGGAAATCATACAGATATTCGCTGGCTGAAGGTTACAGATCACAAGGGAAGAGGAATGCTGTTCTCTGGAGACGGGGTGGAGGCCTGTGTGAGTCCTTATACGCCGCATGAGCTTGAGAATGCCATGCATCCCTATGAGCTTCCGGAGATTCACTACACTGTGGTGCGCATAGGCAGACAGATGGGAATTGCAGGGGATGACAGCTGGGGCTCCAGAACACATGAGGAATACCTGCTGGATGCATCCGGAAGAATGGAGCTGGAGTTTACATTTAAGGGAATCTGAAAAAATTAAGAGATCTGTATGCTATATGTCGGTAAATGCACATGATTCGCCCCTTGGCTGAATCACAACTACAAATGAAAGCGGATGGCTCTGCCAAAAAGGCCTGTTGGGATTGATCTGACAGGCTTTTTTTTGGCAGTGTCTTTGGGGCGGACATGTTTGACCTTGTGTGAGATAAATGCGTTGACGCACTTTTTTTGTCATGTTACAATATTCTATTAGTAAGGTATTGCGTTAGTGTGCGGCTGTCTGATTATCTGTTAAAATTTTCCTTTGCCTTGTTGGAAGTATTTCCTGTGGAGCTGAAAATTTTTTTTAAGTGTGCAATGTGAAAAAGCTGTTTTATAATCAGCGGAAGAGCTATTTATGGGCATACAAAGAATGCAATGCTGTACCAGAGAACATGAAGGAGGTTTATGAACTTATGAGAAGGTTAATGACCGGGGATGAGGCAATTGCCCGCGGAGCGTATGAGGCCGGCGTGAGCTATGCTTCTGCTTATCCCGGAACGCCCAGTACAGAGATTCTGGAAAATCTGGCTACATATAAAGAAATTTATGCAGAATGGGCTCCAAATGAGAAGGTTGCCATGGAATCTGCCATCGGAGCGTCGATTGCAGGACAGAGAAGCATGGTTTCCATGAAGCATGTAGGAATGAATGTAGCCGCTGACCCGATGTATACCTGGGCCTATATGGGAGTAAACGGAGGAAATGTTATTATTACGGCTGATGAGCCTGGAATGTATTCCTCACAGAACGAGCAGGATAACCGCAATTATGCCAAGGCTGCAAAGATTGCTATGATGGAGCCTTCTGACAGTCAGGAATGTCTTGACATGGTAAAGGCTGCCTATGCGCTTGGAGAGGAGTATGACACACCGTTTATTATCCGCATGACTACCCGCGTATGTCATTCTAAATCCATTGTAGAGCTTCATGACAGGCAGGAGGCTCCTCTGAAGGAATGGAAGAAGAACCCGGCAAAATATGTCTGCCTTCCGGCGATTGCCCGGAACCTCAGAATAAAGCTTGAAGAGCGCCTTGAGAAGCTTGCGGCCTACAGTGAGACAAGTCCCTTTAACCGTGTGGAGATGGGAGACACCTCTGTGGGAGTGATTGCTTCAGGAATCTGCTACTACTATGCCAAGGAGGTTTTTGGAGACAAGGCCTCTTACCTGAAGCTTGGATTTACCAACCCCATGCCAGCAGGGTTGATCAGGGACTTCTGCAGCAGAGTGGATAAGGTATATATTCTGGAAGAGAACGACCCTTATATCGAAGAATTTGTGAGAATGCAGGGCATAGACTGCATTGGAAAGAAGCTCTTTCCATCCTATGGGGAGCTTACTCCAGATGTTATCCGCAAATGCATCACAGGCAAGACCATGAAAACCATTGAATTTGACAGGAGCAAGCTGATAAACCGTGCGCCAACCTTCTGTGCAGGCTGTCCGCATAGAGGACTGTTCTATCGCCTGGGCAAGAGAAAGGATATCATGATAAGCGGTGATATCGGCTGCTATACTCTTGCAGCAGGAAAACCATATGGAGCCATGGATTCCACGGTATGTATGGGAGCAAGCATCAGTATTGGCCATGGCGCGCAGAAGGTGTTTAATGCAGAAGGAATCAAGAGAAGAGTAGTCACAGTGCTTGGAGATTCCACATTTTTCCATACAGGCGTAAACTCTTTGATTAATACGGTATACAATGGAAGCAATACAGTGAATATTATTCTGGATAACCGTATTACAGGCATGACTGGACATCAGAATAACCCAGGAACCGGCTTTAACGCCAAGGAGGAGCCGGCTTCCATGATTGTCATTGAAGATTTGGTTCGCGCTATTGGCATAAAGCATGTGTATGTTATCAATCCGAATGACTTGAAGCAGGTGGACGAGACGCTGGATATTTGTCTTGCCCTGGATGAACCTTCTGTGATTATTACCAGATGGCCCTGCGTGCTGAAGAAATTTTCACAGGCAGACAAGGAAGAGTTTGATAAGCTGTTTGCAACAAAGAACAGAGTGGATGAGAAGAAATGTATTGGCTGCAGAGCCTGTTTAAAGGCCGGCTGTCCTGCCATGTCCTATGACAGGAAGACAAAGAAGGTTCAGATTAACCGCGCTTCCTGTGTGGGCTGCGATGTATGTACACAGGTATGTCCAAAGGACGCTATTGTAAAGGAGGATTAAGGCCATGACAAAAAGCATTTTATTAGTAGGTGTGGGCGGTCAGGGTACCATTCTTGCCAGCAAAATTCTGACAAACGGTCTGATGGAAGCAGGCTATGATGTGAAAATGAGCGAGATTCATGGAATGTCTCAGAGAGGAGGAAGCGTATCCTCTCAGGTGCGTTATGGAGACAAAGTAATGTCTCCTGTGATTGAGAAGGGAAATGCAGACATTATTGTTTCTTTTGAAAAGATGGAGGCTCTTAGAAATCTGGATTACCTGAAAGCAGATGGAATTCTGGTTATTAATGATGAGGAAATTCCATCTATGTCTGTGATTACAGGAGATGAGGTATATCCGCCTGATGTTCTGGAGGAAATCAGCGCCCATGCAAGGGCGCAGGTGGTTAAGGCTACTGCCCTGGCAAGAGAGCTTGGAAACGAGAAGGCTGCGAACATGATTCTCCTGGGAACCATTATCAAATCCATGGGTCTGGAGCATATTGACTGGGATGCTATTCTGAAGGCAAACATGAAGCCGCATCTGGTAGAGCTGAACTGCAAAGCTCTCAGAGTGGGAATGGAAGCTGTAAGCTAAAGCGACTTAAAGGAGAGAAAATGTTATGATTTCTGAAAAAATGAAGCCCTTTGTGGCAAATAATTCTGCAATTCGTATGATGTTTGAGGAAGGCAATCGTCTGCGCGCGATTTACGGCGCAGATAAGGTGTTTGACTTCAGCCTTGGAAATCCTTCTGTTCCTGCGCCTGAGTGCGTGAAGCAGGCAATCATTGATCTTGTGAATGAGGAGAATCCGGTGGTTCTGCACGGCTACATGAGCAATGCTGGTTTTGAGGATGTGCGAGAGACAATTGCCAGGTCGCTGAACCAGCGCTTTGGCACCTCCTTTGGGGCGAGAAACCTGATTATGACAGTGGGGGCTGCCAGCGGGCTGAATGTTACGTTGAAGACCATTCTTAACCCAGGAGAGGAGGTCATTGTGTTTGCCCCTTATTTCCTGGAATATGGAGCCTATGTGAAGAACTATGACGGCAGGCTTGTGGAAATCACTCCAGATACAACGACCTTCCAGCCAAACCTTAAGGAGTTTGAAGGGAAGATTACAGCAAACACAAGAGCAGTCATTGTAAATTCACCTCATAACCCGACAGGAGTCGTGTATTCTGAAGATACCATCAAGAAGCTTTCTGCCATTCTGGAGAAAAAACAGGAAGAATTCGGCACAGTGATTTATCTGATCTCAGATGAGCCGTATCGTGAACTGGCTTATGACGGGGTAGAGGTTCCGTATCTGACAAAGTATTACAAGAATACCATTGTTGGCTACTCCTATAGTAAATCCCTGTCGCTTCCTGGAGAGCGAATCGGCTATCTGGTGATTCCGGATGAACTGGATGGAAGTGCCGAGGTTATCACAGCAGCCTCGATTGCAAACCGTATCCTTGGTTCTGTGAACGCTCCTTCTCTGATTCAGAAGGTGGTAGGAAGATGCGTGGATGCGAGAACTGATGTGGAGGCCTATGACAGAAACAGGCAGGCTCTGTACAATGGTCTGAGAGAATGCGGCTTTGAGTGCATCAAGCCTCAGGGGGCCTTCTATTTGTTTGTAAAATCTCCGGTTCCAGATGAAAAGGAATTCTGTGAGGCAGGAAAGAAGTATAACATTTTGATGGTGCCTGGAAGCTCCTTTGCCTGCCCGGGATATGTACGTCTGGCATATTGTGTGTCTTATGAAACAATTATAAATTCTTTGCCTGCATTTAGAAAACTGGCTGAGGAATATCAAAAATAGGAAAATTCTTGTTCTAAAGAACAAAGAAATATGAAAAATAAGAACAAATTGTGAACAAGATAGAATGAACAGCTTTTTGGGAAAAACCAGAGATTTCTGCATAAAAATGCCGAAAATATACAGATGATGCAAAAAATTCATTGACAATAGTGTGAGAAAACGCTATCATAATATTAATAATTTGTTCTTAAATAGTTCTTAAACAGGCCTAACTGGGCAACCCCATAAAAAATAAAAAGTAAAAACAAAAGGGATAGAAATGTGCAAGGCACGTTCTATCCCTCTTGTTTTTTGCTTCCCTTTAGGGGGATGGCTGAAGAGGCGTCTGGCTTTTGCTCCCTTTTACTCCGTTACCCTTGTGTGCGAAACGATGCACGCTTGCGTTCTCTTGGGTCAAGAATTCTCTTTCGGATGCGCAGGGACTTTGGAGTTACCTCCAAAAGCTCGTCTCTGTCAATAAATTCAATTGCCTGCTCCAAACTCAAAATCCTTGGCGGCGTGAGCTTGAGCGCTTCATCAGAGGAGGAGGATCTGGTGTTGGTGAGGTGCTTGGTCTTGCACACATTCAGTTCAATATCCTCTGCCTTTCCATTCTGACCGATAACCATACCGCTGTATACTCTCTCGCCAGGTCCAATGAAAAGAGCGCCCCTTTCCTGGGCAGAGAAGAGCCCATAGGTGACAGCCTCTCCTGCTTCAAAGGCGATAAGAGACCCCTGCTTGCGGTACTGGAAATCTCCCTTATATGGAGAATAGCCGTCAAAGATGGTATTTATAACGCCGGTTCCCTTGGTGGAGGTCAAAAATTCTCCCCGGAAGCCGATTAAGCCTCTGGATGGAATGTGGAATTCCAGACGCACAGAGCCGTCGCTGGCAGTACTCATTCCCTGCAGCTCTCCCTTTCGCTCACTCAGCTTCTGAATAATGGTTCCTGAAAATTCCTCAGGTACATCCACATAAGCGATTTCCATTGGCTCCAGCTTTCTGTTTCTCTCATCAAAATGATAGAGAACCTCTGGCTTGCTCACGGCAAACTCATAGCCCTCGCGGCGCATATTTTCGATTAATACAGATAAATGAAGCTCGCCTCTTCCAGATACCTTGAAGCACTCGGTGGTATCTGTATCCTCCACGCGAAGACTGACGTCTGTGTTCAGCTCTCTGTACAGACGGTCGCGCAGGTGACGGGAGGTGATGTATTTTCCCTCCTGGCCGGCAAGAGGACTGTCATTTACCAGAAAGTTCATTGCAATTGTAGGCTCGGAGATCTTCTGAAAGGGAATTGCTTCAGGATTTTCTCCGCTGCACAGGGTGTCTCCGATATGGATATCTGCGATTCCGGAAATGGCGACAATAGAGCCTACGCTGGCCTGCTTTACCTCTACCTTATTTAGTCCGTCAAACTCATAGAGCTTGCTGATTTTTACCTTGAGGCGTTTGTTTATATCATGATGGTTCAGAAGCAGAACCTCCTGGTTTACGGAAATGGTTCCGTTCTCTACCTTTCCTACACCGATGCGTCCTACATATTCATTATAATCAATGGTGCTGATAAGAACCTGGGTGTCTGCCTCTGGGTCGCCCTCTGGAGCAGGAATGTATTTTAAAATGGTTTCAAAAAGAGGCTCCATATTTTCAGGAGTGTCTCCAAGATTTAAGACAGCATGTCCTGCCTTTGCAGAAGCATAGAGGAAGGGACAGTCAAGCTGCTCGTCAGAAGCCTCAAGATCCATAAGAAGCTCAAGCACCTCGTCGATAACCTCATCAGGACGTGCTTCAGGACGGTCAATTTTGTTGATGCAGACGATTACGTGAAGGTCCAGCTCAAGTGCCTTTTTGAGAACAAATTTGGTCTGCGGCATGGCTCCCTCAAACGCATCAACAAGAAGAATTACACCGTCTACCATTTTCAGTACACGTTCTACCTCTCCGCCAAAGTCTGCATGTCCGGGAGTGTCGATGATATTAATCTTGGTTCCTTTATAATGTACGGCTGTATTTTTTGATAAAATAGTAATGCCTCGTTCTCTCTCAATATCATTGGAGTCCATAACACGTTCCTGAACTTCCTGATTCTCCCGGAAAACACCGCTTTGTTTTAGAAGCTGGTCTACCAGAGTCGTTTTGCCATGGTCTACATGAGCGATGATGGCTACGTTACGGACGTCTTCACGTTTGATTTTCATATAACAATATCCTTCCTTTGTAATAATTATAGTAGATTAACCAAATCAAGTAAGTCCCCTGCTTCAATTGCGAAAAGCAATAAGCAGTGGGTGGGGACTTGCTTGTATCAGGAGGGGTACAAGCCCCTCC
>JAUNOP010000014.1 GCA_030537135.1 Eubacteriales bacterium
CTCTGGAGATGTACCCAAGTGGCTGAAGGGTCCGCACTCGAAATGCGGTAGGCCGGCATTCCCGGTGCGAGGGTTCAAATCCCTCCATCTCCGCTTCTGCTAAAGCCCTCAGCTATATCCGTATTCTTACCATGCGAATATAGCTGAGTTTTTTTTGCGCGAAACGGCTTTTAAGAAAATGCATGCTTCTCTCTGCATGGCAGGTCCTGCGCCTGCCATGCAGAGAGGAAAGCTTGCTTTCATATTTCCTAGAACAGCAGACAAAATACCTTTTGCTTTGTGTATCATACAATATTGTAATAAGAAATTTATGGACTGTATGTTTATGTTTGAAAATAAAAAAGATTCATGTCAGCTTACGCGCTTTCTTTCACATCTAAAGCAATATCCCCATGCCATAGCCATTATAAGAGGAAGCAGACAATATCCTCAAATTCACGGCAGCGTCCGATTCTATCAGACACAGTACGGAGTTCTCACAGCAGCCGAGCTGTTCGGACTTCCAAGCCCAGAAGAGGTCTGCAAAAGCCCTGTTTTTGGTTTTCATATCCATGAAGGAGGCGAGTGCAGCGGAAATAAAAAGGATCCTTTTGCAGACACTGGAATGCATTATGATCCAAACGGCTGCGAACATCCGTATCATGCTGGAGATATGCCTCCACTCTTTGGAAATCACGGATACGCGCTTAGTATCTTTCTGACTGACCGCTTCCCTATAAACGATATCATTGGCAAAGCCATTATTGTTCATTCTATGCCCGATGATTTCCATACACAGCCCTCCGGCAATTCTGGTGATAAGATAGCCTGCGGGCTGATCCGTGCTTTGGATTTGCGCTGATATCTGACCCGGAGCTTCCTTTCCCTATAGAGTCTGTCACTCTAGAGAACTGGCAATGGGAGGAATGGCTTTTAAGCGCCAAGGAGGACAGCTTACGCTGTCCTCCTCTTTCTCTTTTGTGAAATTCCGACTCTTTAAAATCAAGCCTTTCCAACAGAACCGAATAATTCCATTTTTTCCTTTACAGTAGCCTTGATTGCCTCAAATCCAGGATTCAGAAGCTTACGTGGGTCATAGCCCTTGCCCTGAAGATCCTTGCCTGCCTCAATATACTTACGGGTAGCTTCAGCAAATGCAAGCTGGCACTCTGTATTTACGTTTACCTTGGACACGCCCAGGGTAATAGCTTTGCGAACCATCTCAGCCGGGATACCGCTTCCGCCGTGAAGAACTAATGGAAGGTCTCCTGTCTTCTGCTGAATGCTGTCCAGAACCTCAAAATTCAGGCCTGTCCAGTTAGCAGGATATTTTCCATGAATGTTGCCGATGCCTGCTGCCAGGAAGTCAACACCCAGACCTGCGATCATCTCGCACTCTGCAGGGTCAGCGCACTCACCGCCGCCTACAACGCCGTCTTCCTCACCACCAATAGCGCCAACCTCTGCTTCTACAGAGATTCCCTTGCTGTGAGCCAGAGCAACGATTTCTTTGGTCTTCTCAATATTCTCTTCGATTGGATAGTGGCTTCCGTCAAACATAACAGAAGTAAATCCGGCTTCAATACATGCCTTTGCGCCTTCATAGCTGCCGTGATCCAGATGCAGAGCTACCGGTACTGTGATTCCAAGAGAATCATGCATAGTCTTAACCAGAGCTGCAACTGTCTTGAATCCGCCCATATATTTTCCGGCGCCCTCAGACACGCTGATGATTAACGGAGACTTCTGCTCCTCTGCTGTTAAAAGGATAGCCTTTGTCCACTCCAGGTTGTTGGTGTTGAAATGACCAACTGCATAGTGGCCTGCTTTTGCTTTCTGTAACATTTCTGCTGCGTTAACTAACATGAAATATTTACCTCCTAATCTTTCTTGGATACAGAATATGCTGCGCTGCCATTCCCCTGCAAAGCTGCGGGCAGCAGCCTTTGTCCTGTTCATCCATTACCCTATAGTTTACCAGATTTTTCGGGCTTCGTCCACTCAAATTTCCTAATTTCATCAAGTTTTGTATCAAAAAAATATGAAAAACAGCTTGCATTTTTTCGCTGTATCCTATATAATAAATAGCAGTTTTGGATGGATTCCCGAGTGGCCAAAGGGGGCAGACTGTAAATCTGTTGGCGGTGCCTTCGAAGGTTCGAATCCTTCTCCATCCATTTAAAAATCACCTGGAGGAATATCTTCCAGGTGATTTTTAATTCAGAGAGGAATCATTTCCTTTCCTCACCTCTGATCACGATGATAAAGAATCATAACTCCATATCTTGGTATCGTTACCTTCACCACGCCGCCTCTGGCAGTATATTCATAGGGCTTTGTAGAGAAGCCATCATGATAGGACAGAAGAATCCCCTTAAGCTTCACATTTTCCAGTCTTGTGATTCCCGCGCCCCACAGTTCAATATCCACGGTTTTCTCATAGGTTTCATTGCTGATAATAACGATTATCTGCTCCCAATCAGAGAAACGCGCATAAGCAATTCCCTGATAGTCATTCCACAGAAATTTCAGGGAGCCTGAACGCAGAATCCTATATTTTTTGTGAATCCGAATCATTTCCTTATGGAAGGCAAGCATTTCCTTATCTTCCCTGCCCCAGGGATAGGTACGCCTGCTGTCCGGGTCTGTAAAACCGCACACCCCCGCTTCATCGCCATAATACAAAGTGGGAGCTCCTGGCCAGGTCATCTGAATCGCTACTGCCTCTCTCATCACTGCCGGATTCACCCCCTCATTTGCAGCCTCTGCCCCTGCATAGGAGATTCTTCCTACCTTCCGGTTCGTTCTTGTTAGGAAGCGGGAATGGTCATGATTGGAAAGCTCATTCATCGCCACATACAAGGCTCCCATATGAAGGGTCTCCATGTGCGTGTTCATAGCATTTATAAAAGCCTCGCTGTTTCCCAGCAAATCCTGTCTGTACTCATCGCTGTGCTTTTCCATTCCTGTCAGAAACCACGTCACAGGCTCCATAAAGGCGTCATAGTTCATCACCGTATCCCACTCATCTCCCTGGAGCCATCCGTCCGGATTTCCATAATGCTCCGCAAGAATAATCGCTTCCGGATTCGCTTCCTTCACAGCCCTTCTGAAGTCCTTCCAAAACCTGTGATTAAACTCATTGCTGTAGCCCAAATCCGCAGCCACATCCAGTCTCCATCCATCCACCTGAAAGGGTGCAGACACCCATTTCCTTCCAATATCCAGCACATACTGATACAGCTCTGAAGATTCCTCATAGTTCAGCTTTGGAAGCGTGTCATGGGTCCACCAGCCGTCATAGGAGGAATTATAAGGCCATTGGTTCTGGTCATGGAACTTAAAAAATGAGCGGTACGGGCTGTCTGCTGACACATAGGCTCCCTTTGCATAGCCCTCTTCATTTTCATAAATTCTCTCTCTGTCCATCCACTTATTAAAGGAGCCGCAATGATTAAAAACACCATCTAAAATAATCCTCATGCCTCTTCTGTGAATCTCCTCCACAAATCTGCAGAACAGCTCATTGCTTGCCTCAAGGTTTTTCTTATCTGTGACTCTCTTAATGTATTTTTTTGCATGGGAATTATCTCTGTCACCATTATACAGGATTTCTCCTCCATCCTCCACAATCTTTCCATAATGAGGATCCACATAATCATAATCCTGACAGTCATACTTATGGTTGCTCGGAGAAACAAAAATCGGGTTCAGATACAGAACCTCCACGCCCAACTCCTGAAGATAATCAAGCTTATCCATGATTCCCTGAATATCTCCTCCATAGAATTCCCTCACTCCCATGACTGCCGGAACCTTGTTCCAGTCCTCCACGCGAGTACTCACGTCTCCAATATAAAAATACTCTCCAGTCTGTACATCATTGGATTTATCCCCATTATAAAAACGATCCACATAAATCTGGTACATAACAGCACCTCTTGCCCATTCCGGAACATGGTACCCCGGATAGATAGCAAACTGATAGTCAGTCACAGGGTCTACGGTAACTCCCTGAAAATTGTAATAGCATGTCACCCAGCCATAATGAATCTCAAAATAGTAGTAAAAAATCTCCTTTTTTACCCGAACATTTACAGAGTAAAAGTCAAATCCCTTTCTGCTCTGAGCAACAGTCATTAGAAATTTCTTTCCCTCATGAACCAGATATACTTCATCTATATTATTTTTCTGTGTACGGAACCGAATGGTCACTGTCTGACCAGGCTCAGGCTCTGCAGGTGAACGATAATACTCGCTCCCATCTGAAAAAAATGCTGACTTATTCAGCACCGGTCTCATATTCAGAATATATTTCATTGACCGCTTTGACTGCTCTCTATTCTTCTCCATAACGATGTAGCCCCTTCTCCATATACTCCGATACTTCCAGTGCCTGCGCACATCAGAATATTTATTTTTATATACCTGTTGAACGATACGGTTCAAGAGGATAAGATAGTGTATTCTTTTATTTTATCCTAATTTCCGAAATTATACAATGTTTTCTCGCTTCTCAGAGAAATTTTTTTCTGTAACGCCTCCCCCTCAAGCAGACCTCTGGTCATACGTAAAGGCGCCGACTAGAAAGCCGGCGCCTTTGGAGAAGGTATTTCTTCTTATGGGGTGTAGCAAAAACTATATAATGTATTGGGGGGTTTTTACGATATATATAATAGCATGAGAAGCGGAAAAAGTCTGCACAAATCAAAAAAAATTTCAAAACTTTTTTTGTATAAATATTCGTTTGTTTTTTATGCGTTCACTTTTTCTTCTGTAAAAAGTGCCTCAAATTCCTCTCTGTGTACCTTTTCTTTTATGAGCAGCAATTCTGCACACCGGTGAAGCACCTCTTCATGCTCTAAAATCAGTTCCTTTGCCCTCTCATGGCAGCTCTCCACAATGGACTTTACCTCCTCGTCAATCGCATTTGCCACGTTCTCACTGTAGCTTCTGGTATGAGCAAGGTCGCGTCCAATAAATACCTCGTCGTCATCATTTCCATAATTGATAAGTCCCAGTCTCTCAGACATGCCATACTTTGTCACCATAGAACGCGCCGTAGCGGTCGCTCTCTTGATATCGTTGGAGGCTCCAGTAGTGATATCGCCGAAAATAATTTCTTCTGCCACTCGTCCTCCCAGAAGCGTTGTAATATCCTCAAGCATTTGATTCCTGGTGTTAAACATTTCATCCTTTTCCGGAAGAGGCATTGTATAGCCCGCTGCTCCCATGCCAGTAGGAATAATAGAAATTGTATATACAGGTCCCATATGCGGCAGAACATGGAACAAAATCGCGTGGCCTGCTTCATGGTAGGCGGTAATTCTCTTCTCTTCCTCTGAAATCACCTTACTGTGCTTCTCAGCGCCAATTCCCACCTTGATAAATGCGTCTTTAATATCCTGCTGCACCAGGAAAAAGCGTCCCTGCTTTGCCGCGGCAATCGCTGCCTCGTTCAAAAGATTCTCCAAATCTGCGCCTGTAAAGCCTGCGGTTGTCTGTGCAATCTGTTTTAAATCCACATCCTCTGCCATAGGCTTATCCTTTGCATGAACGCGAAGAATCTCCTCCCTTCCCTTCACATCCGGTCTTCCTACAGCAACCTTTCGGTCAAAACGGCCAGGACGCAGAATTGCAGGATCCAGAATATCCACACGGTTGGTGGCCGCTATCACAATAATTCCCTGATTCACGGCAAAGCCGTCCATTTCCACAAGGAGCTGATTGAGGGTCTGTTCCCTCTCATCATGGCCGCCTCCCATGCCAGTCCCCCTCTGTCTGGCAACTGCGTCAATTTCATCAATAAAAATAATACAGGGTGCATGTCTCTTGCCTTCCTCAAACAAGTCGCGAACACGAGAGGCTCCCACACCTACGAACATCTCGACAAAGTCAGAACCAGAAATAGAGAAAAACGGAACCCCAGCCTCCCCGGCAACAGCCTTTGCAAGAAGCGTCTTTCCTGTTCCAGGAGGACCCACAAGAATCACTCCCTTGGGAATTCTGGCGCCTACTCCTGTGTACTTCTCAGGAGATTTCAGAAAATCTACAACCTCCTCAAGGTCTTCCTTTTCCTCCTCAAGGCCCGCCACATCGGCAAAGGTCACTTTCTTTGCATCCGGCAGAATCATCTGAGCCCGGCTCTTTCCAAAGTCCATCATCTTGCCGCCGCCTCCTGCTGACATCTGCCTGTTCATCATGGAAAAAATCATCAAAAACATAATTCCCATCACAAGCACAGGAAGCATACTCACAAGAAATGTATTTTCTTTTTCCACATTATACATTACTGCATTTACATTTTCATCCTGCATCTCATTAAAGAGCGTATTTATATCTGATGAAAAAAACTGTCGTTTATCAACCGTCAGGAGAGTCACAACCACACGTCCTGTCGGAACCTCCTGGTTTGGATAAAATTCAATCTTGGATACCTTTCCCTCCTTAACGTCCTCTCTCAACTGCTTCATAGAATAATTACTCTGCATAGCTGCCTGTTTGTTAAGATACCAGTAGCCGCCCAGCAGCATGGCTGCCATCACAACATACAGAACAATTCTGCTTAGCTGTCTGTTCACGTTTCAGAAATCTCCTTTCAATCTAACTCTACTGCGCCCACAAAAGGAAGATTCCTGTACTTCTGTGCATAATCCAGACCATAGCCCACTACAAACTCATCTGGAATCTCAAAGCAGCAGTAATCTACCTTCACCGGTCTCACCCGGCGCTCCGGTTTATCAAGAAGGGTGCAAAGACGCAGACTTGCAGGATTTCTGGATTTAAGATTTTCCAGAAGATAGCTCAGGGTTCTTCCTGAGTCAATGATATCCTCCACAACAAGTACATCCTTTCCTTCCAGAGGCTCGTCCAAATCCTTGACAATCTTCACTACTCCACTGGATTTTGTGTCATCCCCGTAGCTGGAAACAGACATGAAATCCAGAGAAACCGGCACTGTAATTCTCTTTGCCAGCTCACATGTAAAAAAGACCCCGCCCTTAAGTACACACACCAGATGTACGGATTTTCCTTCATACTCATGACTGATGACAGCTGCGATTTCGCGGATTTTAGCCTCTACCTCTTCTTCACTGATTAACACTCTGACCTTTTCCCTCACGGCCTTTCCCTCCTTTGTACTCTAATTCCAGGACTGTCCTGGTATCTGCGCTGATTTTGCCGCCTTCACCTATCCTGCCTCCAATAACCCACAGAATTTCACTTCCGCAGGCTATAAGCCAAAGGGCGTCCCTTTGCTCTCCCGGAATCTTCTCATCAATCAAATACCGGTTCAGCTTCTTTGTACTGCCCTGTGCATTGACAGTCAGATAATCTCCTGTTATGCGGTTTCTGATACACAGTTTCCCTTTTATTTTATCATAATCTAACCATTTCGTATACTTTTTTTGAGGAATCTCCTGACCCTGATAAGAAAAAATTTTTATTTTCAGGAGCCCCCCGTCCGGAAGCGCAAGCTCTCCTGGAGAAGATATTGAAAAATTCCAAGCTCCTGTCTTTTCCCGGCGCACTGGCTGAAAAAGAATTCCCTCATATACACGAACCGCTTCCAGTCCATAAGGAAGGCAGATCTGTCTGCCCACCTGCCTGCCGGCAAGCTCCCAGACAGAATGAACATGGGCTGCCGTCAAATCCCGGCTCTTTCCTGACAGCTCCTTGAGTACCCTTCTGATTCCGTAGTTGCCTATAATCTCCCTGTTTTCAAAAAACGGAAGCTTTATGAGAATTCCCTCTCCCCTTGGCTGCGCCTGAGACCTTAGAAGCTCCCCTGCTCTTTCCTCCAGAAATTCATCTGCCTGCCACGCCACAAGACTTAGCTCTCTCATATGCGCCTCTGCTCTGGTATTTACCTCGCTCTTTAAGCTGGGAAGCACCTGATGGCGGATGCGGTTTCTTGTATAAGCTTCGCTTAAATTGGAAGAATCTGTCTCATAAGGAATCTGCCTGTCTCTTAAATACTCCTCAATTTCCGCCCGTTCCAGACACAAAAAGGGACGGATTTTATTTCCATTTACAGGGCGGATTGCTGCCAATCCCCGAAGACCTGTGCCTCTTGCCATGTGATGCAGCATGGTCTCTGCAAGGTCGGTTCCATGATGAGCCAGCGCGATTTTCACAGGCATCCCGCTCTCCTTCTTAAGCGCAGCCTCTGCCTCCCCAAAGGCTTTGTCCCTGGCCCATCTCCCCGCTTCCTCAAGTCCCATTTTCTGCTCTCTGGAAATCCTTTGTACATCATATGCAAACCGTAAAAAGGGAATTTTCCTATCTCTGCAAAAGCTCTCCACAAGCGCGGCGTCTCTGTCCGCCTCTTCTCCCCGGAGACCATGATGAACATGAAGCGCATACAGAGAAAACCCTCCTCTTTCCTTTCGCCTGCTCAGCATCCACAGAAGAGCCATAGAGTCTCCTCCTCCAGACGCTCCCACAATCACCCGGTCTCCTGGCTCAATCATGCGATATTCCTGAATATATCTCTCTACCTTTTGTTCTGTATTCACCTGACCTTCTCCTTTGTATAAAGTCTATTTTCTTAACCCAGACAATCCGGAACCAAGATCTTGCTATTTTGCTCAGAATTTCATTGATAAGCGCCTCAAGAAAGACTGTTTCTTTTCACCTGTGTTTACAGATTTCTTTATTTTTTCCATATACCCGCGGCCAGAACAGTCATATCGTCTCTGGCTCTGTAATCACTATAGGCCAGAACCCGCTCCAGAATCTCCCGGCTCATATCCTTTGGGGTCTCCTCCTTTACATCCAGAATAATATCCTTCATCGTCTCCTCAGACTTTTCAGGAGGAAGCGCATCCAGAACCCCGTCTGTAACCATAATAATGTAATCTCCATGATAAAGCTTTCTTGAGGCCGTCTCAAAATCCAGCTCCTCCACCATACCCAGCGCCAGACTTGTGGAGGAAATCGCCTCCACCCAATGATCTCTCTTAATAAACGTGGATGCTGCGCCCGCCTTCAGGATCCTGCACAGACCGCTGTATAAATCCACAGAGCACACATCCATAGTGGAAAAGCTCCCGTCCTGTCTTCTGAGTACTAACGCTGAATTCACCATCCTTGCCGCTGTCTCCTGAGAAAATCCCGAATCCAGAAATTGCTCCAAAAGCTCCACCACCATCTCACTTTCCCTGCTTGCATCTGCTCCTGAACCCATACCATCAGAAAGGCACATGACAAATCGGCCGTTTTCTTCTTCTCTGCATGTATAATTATCCCCTGAGACCTGCTCGTCCTCCCTGGTAATTCTTGCCACGCCATGAAGCATGTGGTAGCTTGCATCCTCCTGAAACTGCACAGTATGAAAGGAGCCGTTCACAATAGACCGGGAATCCCTGGCAGAGACCATAGGACAGCCGCAGATTTCCGAGAGAAGAAGCGATACATCCATCATGGAAATACATTGCCCGCTTCTTGCTCTCATATTGACAAAAACCTGCTTTCTCCCTTCTTCTGTCTTCTCAGGCATCCATACCTGCCGCACAAGCACATGACGTTTCTTCAGCTTTCTTCTGACCTCCTCATGAAACTGCGGCTCTGCTCTGGAGAGGTCGTACAAATCCTCTGCAACCGTTTCCATCATTCCTGCAATCTCCTGCATCTGCTGCGCCACTGCAAGACGACTCTCAATCATCCGATTATCCCATATAAGATTCTGCTTTTCTCTCTGCATGGCCTCCTCTGCTGTATCCAGAAACTGTCCTGCTCTTGCGCATAGTCCCATCCACGCAGAGCGTGTCCTGCGAAGCGTCTCCTCTTCTCCTTCCTCCATGGCCCGTACAGCGGCCAGAGCCTCCTGATAGGTTGTCTCCATACGCTCGCCCCAGCACATCCCCTGCTGATAGCAATGGCTGCAAATCCGATCGTTCGCTTCCTCCAGGACTCTGTCCACCTGATCCCTGCTCAGGTAGTCCTTGCGAAAGGGCATCCCATAATACGTATCTGACAGGCGTCGAAAAGCCGCCGCATATCGCTCCACCCTTGCCTTCTGGGGATTCTCCTCTGCCATCAGAGCCTCTTCTCCCCGCATAGCTCTTGCTGTTATGAAAATTTTTGCCATGTCCCGCACTATCAGCATTATGCCGATTACGAACATGGCAATCATCCATTCCTGCATATATTCCCCTCCCCCAATGAACTGTCATTTGGGAGATATTATAAAGGGTTTGTTTTGAAATCTTTGTCGAATACAAGGATACACTGCATAAAATTTTCCTGCAAAAAGCACTTTTTTTCTACTGTGCTTCTTTAAAAATAATCTCGTTCTCCTTTACCAGTCCCAGCTTTTCCCTGGCTACAGACTCAATATATTCATCTGTTTTCATATATTCTTCTGTTTCTCTGATTTCTATTGTACGTGCCTTCTCTTCCTCAATCTGCGCTTCCAGAGACTCCAGGCGACTATTATAATAATCCAACCGTGTCTGCAGCGTCTGCGCCTGGGTAATAAAGCTTCCCAGAAGAAGCAGGGCGATGCCGCTTATCAAAAACATGCCTAATCGGTTATTTCTCCGAATTCTGCTTTGCCTGTTGTCTGATTTTTTCACGTTTTCTAATCCTCTCATCCGCAAAAATTCGGGAGGAATCACTCCTCCCCATATTCTTCCAGCCTCTAATGATTAAAATTCTACAACTTCTTTGCAAAAATAGCAACCTTTTTATCAAAAATCGAAGGCATTTAACAGGAAATTCCAGTATTCGTAAAAGTAAACCAATAAACAACGGTTCTGCCGTCATTTTCCATAGAATTATGCCGCATATCGCCGCTGCAATCACATAAAACCGCACAATCCCATTGTTATCCCTGTAAAGCCTGCAGAAAAGATATACTCCGCAGCCAATTCCAAACAATATATCCTCCGCAGCTCTGGCAATTCTGGCATGTGGGATCAGCTTCCGAAGTACCTGAAGGACACTGTATACAAAGGCAAGCAAAATCCCGTCTCTCATAAAGCTTAGAAACAGAAACATCTCATGGTTGATCTGCTCACTCACAGCCTACCGGAACATCCTTTTCCAAAAGGATTCCTCTGGCTGCGCACTCTTTTGTACATATTGAAAGCAATCCACTCGGCCTGTAATATCCACTTCGCCCTGCGCAAGATCCAGACGGCCTACGTGCAGCTTCTCGCCCTTTAAAATCATTTTTCCGAAATCTGTAAGAAGCAGGATTTCCTTATCGTCAAAGGAACTCACGTCCCGTACTCCAGTCACCGTACCTCCCTGTCGGTTGGTGAACGTTACCTTGTGGGAAAAAGCACTTTTTTTCTCTTCCAAAGCTCTGCTCCATCCTTATTCTGCAGCTGCTGTTCTTTTTTTATTCTATGATAAATCCATGCTGTCTAGTACAGCAGTGCATGGATAAGGCAGGAAAGAAGCCTCTGCAAAAAAGGAGCAAGGCCTTATAAATACTTGTAGAGGCTTTCCACTTCGTCTTTTTTTACGGTTTCCTTTACATCCAGCACCTCTACTCTTACATTCCTGCTTCCAAACTGAATCTCCAGAATATCCCCTGCCTTTACCTGTGCAGAAGCCTTGGCAGGCTTATCATTTACCAGAACTCTGCCTGCATCACAGGCCTCATTTGCCACGGTTCTTCTCTTAATAAGCCGTGACACCTTCAAAAATTTATCCAAACGCATAGTTTTCTCCTCCTGTCAAATGAATCTCAAATATCCGCTCTTCATAGGATACTTTTCTGACTCGCTAAAAAGGAGGGGACAATCAGTCCCCTCCCCGGCATATCAGAACGCCATCAGCCATTAATCATATCTTTCAAAGCCCTGCCAGCTTTAAATTTAGGAGCTTTTGAAGCTTCGATTGTCATTGTTTCGCCAGTCTGAGGATTTCTTCCTTCTCTTGCAGCTCTCTCGCTCACTTCAAAGGTACCAAAGCCTACCAGTTGAACCCTCTCGCCATTCTTTAATTCTTTTGATACGACGTCAATAAAAGACTTCAATACGGCCTCAACATCCTTCTTTGATAAATTGGTTTCTTTCGCCATTGCTGCAATTAATTCTGTTTTATTCATGGTGTTTCCTCCTAAACTAATCTCATTCTTGATAATTCGTAGTACTGAAAGCTCCCTCATGGTACTCTTAGCATAAGATATACCTTTTCCTTCACATTGTCAAGGCTTTTCCTTCACTTTCACAGCAGCCTTGGAATTACAGTTACTGTTCACTGCGTTCACAGCAACGAATTACATCATGGAATTTACCATTGCCAGAACATCCTTGCCCATTGCCTCGGATTTTGCTTCTGCATCAGCCATAGAATCTCCCTTTACGCCATAATAGAACTTCACCTTAGGCTCTGTTCCAGAAGGTCTTACACACAGCCATGCGCCGTCAGACAAATCATAATAGAGAACATTGGATTTCGGAAGTCCTGTAGGAGTAATTTCTCCTGTGGCCATGTCTTTAACAGTATCAAGCTTATAATCTCTTGCAGAGAGAACCTTATAGCCGGCAAACTCTACCGGAGGCTCTGCACGGAGTGTATCCATGATTTCCTGAATCTTCTGAAGACCTTCGATTCCCTTTAAGGTCACAGACTGGATATCATCCTTATAATAGCCGAATTCCTCATACATATCAATCATAGCATCCCACAGAGTCTTGCCCTGGGTCTTATAGTAGGCAGCTGCCTCGCAGAGAGCCATAGTAGCGACAATCGCATCCTTGTCTCTTGCATAGGTTCCGATAAGGCAGCCATAGCTCTCCTCAAAGCCGAACAGATAGGTTCCCTTTCCGCTTGTCTCAAAGCCAAGAATCTGCTGTCCAATAAACTTAAAGCCTGTCAGAACCTCAATAAGCCGTGCATTATATTTCTCAGCCAATCCATTTACCAGGTTTGTGGTAACAATGGTCTTAATCAGAGCGCCATCCTCTGGAAGTCCGTACAGCGCCTTTCTCTGGCTGATTTCATAGTTTGCCAGAAGGCTTCCTGACATATTTCCTGTCAGAGTATGATACTCGCCGTTCTTATCCTTTACACGCACACCCAGACGGTCTGCGTCAGGGTCAGTGGCCAGAACCAAATCTGCGTCCACCTCTCTGGCAAGCTTCAGACCCAGCTCAAAGGCCTCTGCTGCCTCTGGATTCGGATAGGAAACAGTTGGGAAATCTCCGTCCGGAAGCTCCTGCTCTTTGACAACATACACGTTCTCAAAGCCCAGCTCTGCCAGGATTCTTCTTGCCGGAATGTTTCCGGTTCCATGAAGCGGAGAATAAACAATCTTCAGGTTCTTTCCTTCCTTTTCGATGGCGTCCATATGAAGCACCTGCTTCTTCAGCTCTGCCATATAGGCGTCGTCAATGGCCTGTCCGATAACCTCGAAAAGTCCTGCCTCCTCGGCTGCCTTCTTATCCATGGTCTTCACGGTTGCCCAGTCGGAAATAGCTTTTACCTGCGCCATAATTCCAGTGTCATGAGGCGGTGTAATCTGTGCGCCGTCCTCCCAGTATACCTTGTAGCCGTTGTATTCCGGCGGATTGTGGCTGGCTGTGATATTAATACCTGCGGCGCAGCCCAGATGACGAACTGCAAAAGACAATTCCGGCGTAGGTCTTAAGGACTCAAAAATATAAGCCTTAATGCCGTTGGCTGCCAGACAGAGAGCAGCCTCCTGCGCAAATTCCGGCGACATATGACGGGAATCGTAAGCAATTGCCACGCCCTGGGACTGCTTATTTACAGAAGCAATATAGTTTGCCAGACCCTGTGTAGCACGGCGCACTACATAGATATTCATGCGGTTTGTTCCCGCTCCGATAATACCTCTAAGTCCTGCTGTGCCAAATTCCAGGTCCATATAGAAACGCTCTTTAATCTCGTTCTCATTTTCCTCGATTGCCTTCAGTTCTGCCTTTGTCTCCTCATCAAAATATGGATTGTTCAGCCAACTCAAATACGCTTCCTTATAATCCATGATTCTAGTACCTCCCTATACGTTTTTCTCTATTATATACCAATTTCATAAAAAAGGAAATCAAAACAATCCTTTTATGAAACATTTTTTTCCGAAATCCTCCCATGTCTCTCTCTGTTCTACCAGAATTCGGAGCTTTTCCACATTTTTTTCCGAAATCCACGCCTTATTGTGAGAAAAATAATGATTTGCAAGCTTCCAATATTTCTCTGGATAAAGAAAGCGGATTCTCAGATTCTCTTTTTCCTCTGCCCGAAGAGGCCGATGCTTCTCATACTGGCGCACAATCTCCTGAAAAACTTTCTTGTCCCAATTATATTTTTCCAAAATCTTTCTGGAAAACCGATATAAATCCGCGGTCTGAAGGTCAAAATTCCAATGTCCAAAGCCTGTCACTGCGGCAGAGTTTTTCATTATCAGCACATTATGCTGATTATATTCTCCGTGGCAGACTCTTCCCTGTGCATGTGCTTCTTCAAGAAGCTCCTCATATCCAGAGACCCGAAGAAGCCCAAGAGCCTCCTCTCCTTTTTCTAGGAACCAGTCTGCACTGGAAAGAAAGAGCTTTTCAAAGGCATTGGAAGCCCCCTTATTTCTGATAAATTTCCTGATTTTGCGAAGCTCACGGTTATGCCGCTCAAATTCCTCATCCAGGGTTCTCATCCCATAATCTGCCTGAAAGGGAAGATGCATGACATTATGTAGCTCTGCCATGGCAGCTGCGCTCCTTCTAATATCCTCAGCAGATTTTGTATCACACTCTCTGCCTTCATACCATTTCTGAAGAGTATACCCATTTCCATCCCGGTCAATACTGATTAGTTCTCCATCCTGGTTTTCCAGGAAATAATCCACCTGGCATTTTCCAGAAGCTCTCACAGAAAGCAAAAGCTCCTGCTGCTTTTCAAGCTTGCGCGCAGAACCCTCAAAAGCCTTCAGAAGATACACTCCCTGTTCATATCTGCACAAAAGCGCCCCTCTTGTTCTTCTTGTCTCTGCCTTTTTCATTCCATACTGCGCCAGAACGCTTAGTCCATAATCATTCAATAGAAAACTCCCCCTCCTGAGATTATACCTGTCTATAAGTATGTCTCAGAAAGGGGAGTTATGTTTTATGATAGAAAAATTCTCTGTCTCTCTACAGTCCCTTTTCCTGTACTATTTTCAGAAGAAGCTCCTTCTGATTATGCTCTGGGTTCTCAAGGACATCCTCAAGAAGAGCCTCCAGGATAGCTCCCAGATGAGGTCCCGGAGCAATTCCCAGAGCAATCAGATCCTTTCCTGTGACAGCGAGATCCCGGATAGAAATACACTGCCCCTGCTCTTCAATCTGCTCATACAGAGCCTCTACCCTCTGAATTCTCTCAAGCTTTTGTTCCCTCTCATAGCTGCTCTGTGCCAGGACATCTGCTCTCTGCACCTGAAGGCACAGGGGGAACATTTCCCGTCCTATGCGGTTCATGGCTCTGCGAACCGCCCTTTCATCAGGCATTGGCCTGTAATCATGCCATTTGACCAGAGTCTTAACCTTTGAAATCGTGTCATTGTCAAATTTGAGCCTTCGTAAAATTCTGCCGGCAAGAGCCTCCCCAGCTTCCGGGTGTCTCAGGAAATGGTCGCGCCCATTCTCGTCTGTTGTGCGTACAAGAGGCTTTCCGCAGTCATGCAAAAGCATAGTGAGCCGAAGCACCTTATCCGGGGGGACATTTCCAAGGCTCTGCAGCGTGTGTTCTCCCACACTTCCCCAATGATGCGGCGTATTCTGGGGCGTATGCATCATAGCGTCCAGTTCTGGCAGAAAGTAAGGTGTCAGCTCCGCCTCATAGGCAATCCGAATATAGTCGGGGTGGGGCGAAACAAGGAGTTTTACCAGCTCTGTCTGGATTCTCTCTGCACTCACATGCTTCAGATTGGGAGCGAGTATCCGAAGAGCCTCTCTTGTTCCCTCTTCTATAGTAAATCCAAGCTGCGCAGAAAAACGTACTGCGCGCAGTATCCGAAGGGCATCCTCTGTAAAACGCTCTGTAGGATTTCCGACACAGCGAAGGATTTTTCTCTGCAAATCCTGCTGACCGCCAAAAGGATCCATAATTCCCCTCTCTGGATGATAGGCCATGGCATTTATAGTAAAATCTCTTCTTTGCAGGTCTTCCTCCAGACTCGCGGTAAAGGTAACTTCCTTTGGGTGACGTCCGTCCTCATATTCTCCGTCTACCCGGTAGGTAGTCACCTCAAAGCCCTCCTTTCCCATCATCACGGTCACGGTTCCGTGCATAAGCCCGGTGTCTATGGTTCTTCTGAAAAGAGCCTTTATTTCCTCTGGCTTTGCTGAGGTGGTGATATCCCAGTCATTGGGAACCCGGCCCAGAATGGCGTCCCGGACGCATCCGCCGACGGCATAGGCTTCATATCCATGTGACTCGATTGTGTGCAGAATACTCTCCACGAATTCAGGAATCTCCAGCTTCATTGTCCATCCCTCCTTTTTCTAAAAAAGAACAACACCCCCTGTGAGTGCTGTTCTTTTGGATTGTTCTCATCTGCTTTTAATAAGCCCGCCCCCAATAAACCATCTTTTTGGCAGGCTTTCCGCAGCATACGCATACATCGGAAAGCTGCTCCTGCTCAAACGGGATACAGCGTGAGGTAGCCTGTACGTCCTCTTTAATCTTGTCCTCGCATTCCTGGCAGCCGCACCACATGGCCTTTACAAAGCCTGGTTTCTCATTGATAGTCTGTTTGAATTCTTCATAGTCCACTGCTGTATAGGTGTGCGCGTCTCTGTGAGCGCGCGCTCTTTCGAGCATATCCTTGTGCATAGTGTCCAGAATTTCCAGGACTTTTCCAGGCAGCTCCTCAAAGGTGACTACTATCTTTTCTCTTGTATCTCTGCGGCAGATAACTGCCTGGCCATTTTCAATATCCTTTGGACCACATTCAATACGAACCGGGATTCCGCGCATTTCCTGCTCTGCAAACTTAAAGCCAGGACTCTTGTCCGTGTCATCTACTTTTACTCGAACGCCTGCTGCCTTGAGAGCGGCAAAGAGTTCGTCCGCCTTCTCCAGAACGCCGGCCTTTCTCTGCTGAATCGGAATGATGATCGCCTGCACCGGCGCAATACGGGGCGGAAGAACCAGTCCGCTGTTGTCTCCATGAACCATGATAATGGCTCCAATCATACGAGTGGTCATTCCCCAAGAGGTCTGATGCACATACTGAAGCTTATTTTCCTTGTCTGTGTACTGGATGCCAAATGCCCTTGCAAAGCCGTCCCCAAAGTTGTGGCTTGTTCCTGACTGCAGTGCCTTTCCATCATGCATCAGGGATTCAATTGTGTAGGTTGCCTCTGCTCCTGCGAACTTCTCCTTGTCTGTCTTCTTTCCCTTGATAACAGGAATTGCCAGCACCTGCTCGCAGAAGTCTGCATACACATTGAGCATCTGAATGGTGCGCTCCTCTGCTTCCTCTGCTATGGCATGAGCCGTGTGCCCTTCCTGCCACAGAAACTCTCTGGAACGAAGGAAAGGACGGGTTGTCTTCTCCCAGCGCACAACAGAACACCACTGATTATATACCTTTGGCAGGTCTCTGTGGGAGTGAATCTCCTTCTGGTAGAAATCGCAGAACAGTGTCTCTGAGGTCGGACGCACGCACAGGCGCTCCTGCAGCGGGTCCAGTCCCCCATGTGTCACCCACGCCACCTCAGGCGCAAAGCCTTCTACATGATCCTTTTCCTTCTGAAGCAGAGATTCTGGAATAAACATGGGCATGTATACGTTCTGCACACCTGTCTCCTTGAATCTTCGATCCAGCTCATTCTGAATATTTTCCCAGATAGCATAGCCTGCCGGCTTAATAACCATGCAGCCCTTTACGCTGGTGTAATCGCACAGTTCGGCCTTCTTGACCACGTCTGTATACCACTGGGCGAAATCCTCTTCCATAGAAGTAATGGCTTCTACGAGTTTTTTATCCTTTGCCATAAGTATTGTCTCCTTTTGATTTTTTTTGAAAATAAAAAAAGCTCCCCATCCCTCAAAGGGACCGAAAGCTTCGGCGGTACCACCCTGATTAACGCTCCTTCTTAAAAAGGACACTTCGCCCCCTTCCTTCCAGAGCATTCTCTCTGACTCCGTTAACGCCGGAAATACGTCACGCTTATTCACATGAAGCTCCAAGGCCGGTTCCACTGGTCGCTCGCAGGACTTCCCACCATGCAATCCCTCTCTGGAGCTTGCTTCCAATGTACTATTCTCTTCATCGCCGTTTCTTTATCATGCCTTATTCTAAGGGAAAAAAGAGCATTTGTCAAGGAGGAAGTTCCTGCGCTTGTCAGGAGTTACTGTTCACTGCGTTCACAGCAACACGCTTCGCGATGCACAGAAATGCTGCATTCTGCCGCATTTCGCGCCGATTATCTCGGGATTTTCGTGCCAGAGGCACGAAACACCTCGCGGAATAGTCGCCTGTGAGCAGTAACCATCAGGAAGCCTCCTGCAGATTTTTCTTCAGCTCAAGCATCTTATCACGCAGCTCTGCTGCTGCCTCAAAGTTCAGATCCGCGGCAGCGGCGCGCATCTGCTTCTCCACCTGGGCAATCAGCTTCTGAAGCTCCTTCTTGTTCATGGATTCCGGCGCCTTTGCCATTGTTTCCTCTGTTCTGGCAACTGCCTTTGACACGGCAATCAAATCGCGCACTGCCTTTTGAACTGTAGTGGGAGTAATTCCATGCTCCCTGTTATATTCCTCCTGAATCCTCCGGCGGCGCTCTGTCTCGTCAATCGCTCTTCTCATAGAATCTGTGACAGTATCTGCATACATAAGGACACGTCCGTCTGCATTACGCGCGGCTCGTCCAACCGTCTGAATCAGCGAAGTCTCGGAGCGCAGAAAGCCCTCCTTATCTGCATCCAGAATAGCAACCAGAGAGATTTCCGGAATATCCAGTCCTTCTCTTAAGAGATTAATTCCTACAAGCACATCAAACACATCCAGACGCATGTCCCGAATAATCTGGCTTCTCTCCAGGGTATCAATATCTGAATGAAGGTAGCGTACTCGAATCCCAAGATTTTTCATATATTCTGTCAAGTCCTCTGCCATACGCTTGGTCAGAGTGGTAATCAAAACCTTGTGATGCTTTTCTGTCTCCTTGTAAATCTCCCCTGCCAGGTCGTCTATCTGTCCTTTCACAGGCCGCACCTCCACCTTGGGATCCAAAAGTCCTGTAGGACGGATAACCTGCTCTGCGCGCAGCATCTCATGCTCGCTCTCATACCGTCCCGGCGTGGCTGAGACAAACATCACCTGGTCAAGCTTTTGTTCAAATTCCTGAAAATTCAGAGGACGGTTATCCTTTGCCGACGGCAGACGAAAGCCATAATCCACCAGGGTCTGCTTTCTGCTCTGGTCGCCCGCATACATGGCTCCTACCTGAGGAATGGTCATATGCGACTCGTCTATGATGAGAAGAAAATCATCTCCAAAATAATCCATCAGCGTATACGGCGGCTGTCCTTCAGCCAGTCCTGTCAGGTGTCGGGAATAGTTCTCTATGCCTGAGCAAAAGCCTGTCTCCTTCATCATTTCTATATCAAAATTGGTTCTCTCTGCGATTCGCTGCGCCTCAAGAAGCTTGTCTTCTCCTTTAAAATAAGCGACTCTCTCTTCCAGCTCCTTCTGAATAGCTTCTGCTGCCTTCAGGATTTTCTCCGGGGCTACCACATAATGGGAAGCAGGAATAATGGCCACATGGCTGTCCTCGCACTTAACTGCCCCTGTTAGCACGTCAATCTCTGTAATTCTGTCAATCTCGTCCCCAAAAAATTCCACCCGCACAGCCCTGTCTGTGAAGTTGGCTGGGTAGATCTCCAGCACATCTCCTCTCACGCGGAAGGTTCCTCTGTGAAAGTCCATCTCATTCCTGTCATACTGAATATCAATCAGCTTACGTATCACTTCATCTCGATCCCGCACCATCCCCGGACGCAGAGACAAAACCATGTTAAAGAATTCCTCTGGTCCGCCCAGTCCGTAAATACAGGACACAGAAGAAACCACTATCACATCCCTGCGTTCTCCCAGAGAGGCAGTAGCAGAGAGACGAAGCTTATCTATCTCATCGTTTGTGGCAGCGTCCTTGGCAATATAGGTGTCTGAAGAGGGGACGTAGGCTTCGGGCTGGTAGTAATCGTAGTAGGACACAAAGTATTCAACGGCATTATTGGGAAAATACTCTTTAAATTCCCCGTAAAGCTGTGCAGCAAGCGTTTTATTATGTGCCAAAATCAGAGTCGGCTTGTTCAAAGCCTGTATCACATTTGCCATCGTAAAAGTCTTGCCAGAGCCCGTAACCCCTAGTAAAGTCTGGCATTGGTTGCCTTCCTTGAATCCATTCACGAGCTTCTCAATCGCCTGCGGCTGGTCGCCGGTGGGCTTGTATTCTGATACCAATTCAAATCTTTCCATAGCACAATCTCTCCTTACTATGATTACTATTCGCCAGCAAATTCGTGTAATTGCCAGCTGTTTTTTCGATCATTTGTTCGTTTTTCGGGTTATTTTGCCCAATTACACGAATCCGGTCACCTAAACGCTTTTTCTGACTCCGCAGCACCAGACAACACAAGTCAAAATAAAATGTATAATTTCCGTCAAAAACCGAATAATTATACCTATCTTCTTATCCCTTGTTTACGGTATTATGCTACCATAAAGTACTCTATAAATCAACACCTTTTTGAACATATGTTCTATTCTTTGTTCTGTAATAATTTTCACTCGCGCACATCGCTAGTTTCATTTAAAATCATTTCAAAAACACAGCCGTTTTATTATAGCAAAACCTATAGAAAAAGAAAAGCAGGGAATGTTTTATTTGCACATTCCCTGCTCTCACGTGACACCAATTATATCACCTTTTTCTGATTGCAATCTGCATCAGACATTTCTTTGAGTAATTTCTTATCTTCATCACTATATGGATGAACCTCATTAATAAAAGATTGAATATTCTCCACCCAATCTTCAATGATTACTTTCTTATCCGTATATACATCTACAGTAATAATAGAATTGGCATGCCCCATCACCTCAGCAACTGCTTTCTGGTTAATATTATTTTACTAACAATGTTGCACTAAGTATAAATAACGGCACAAATAAAATCAATAACCTACAGTCTGCACAGTTTCATTTATGGTGGTGCCAAGTGTGCGGGCATGGAAGTTTAACAAAAAATGTACCCGTTTCAATAAAGCAAAACGTAATCTTTTGCGCAACACATTCTGCCCTCATTTTTTTACCCATTCAAAATCACAAGGTCTTGCGCCGTCATAATTTTCGCCGCCACATATCACTTGCTCAATCTGCCCGGAGTCCAAGATACTTTTCAATACTCACTGCACCAATGAACGGCGCGCACATGATGCCTTTATGCTTAAACGGCAAATCAAGCAAAACCGGGATACGCTCATCGGCTCTTCGCTGATTCTCGCAGGTAACATTGAGCATAACGTTCTCCCAACCTTCACCCCAGTCCTCTGGCAGGCAGTCTCTTACCCTCTGTGGTCTTTTCGTCAGCAGAAAAAATTTTACATCCGGACGCTGGCGCATAATCTCCCACGCTTCCTCCCGCCATCCATCCGCTGCTTCCAAAAAGAAATCAGAAGTCATACAGACGCGGTCAAGAAAATACATGTAGCAGTTCTGGCACCCCTCGCTGCACTTTATACAGCCGTGCCAAGGATTCCATATGTCGTGCATAGGAAAACCTCCCAAGCTCAAAATAACAACTGCACCAGCAGCATATAACATATCGTCCCGCCCGCAATCGACAAAAGCATCTGCCTTTTCCAATAATGCAGCAGGATAACCACTGCAATCGCAATCAGTTCCGGCAAGCCATGACTTCCGCTAAGAATACTGACATCTTTTAAGCAATAAATAACGAGCAATCCGAATACTGCTGCCGGAAGCACCTTTCCAAGATACCCTATGTATTTCGGTATAGGCTTGTCTGCCGGGAATAGCAGGAACGGAAGGAAACGGGTAATCATAGTCCCGGTCACAACCATAAGGATCGTAATAATCTGCTGTGTCAAAGTCATTTTGTACCGCCGCCTTTCTCCATTGGATTTCTCAGAAGGGTAAGTACGCCAAGAATTGCAAGCATTGCTGGGATGATAAAATGATCCGCCCCGAAAATAATCAGGCAGAGAGCAGAAATTCCCAAGCAAAGAAGCGCACTGGTATGGTTTTTATCCTTCATCCACTGCTCCATGAAAATCACTGCAAACATGGCTGTCATTACAAAAGCCAGCCCTTCCGTATTAAAATGGATAAAGGAACCAAAAATGCCTCCCAGCGTTGCGCCGGAAAACCAGTAAAAGTGGTTCAACAAAGTAACCCAAAACATAAACCATACTTTATCCACATCCTCTGGAATCTCTGCGGTATAGTTAATGGAAAAGCTCTCATCACACATCCCGAAAATCAGATAAAATTTTTTCCAGCCGGTTCCCTTGTATTTATCCAGCATGGAAATCCCATAAAACAAATGACGTGCATTGATCATCAAGGTCATGGATGGGCAGGAAATTAAAGCCTAAAGACAAAAGATACTCCTCACTACCATTGTGGCGGTGAGGAGTATTTTTAAATCTGAACACAGGCAATGCCATCCATCTCGATTTTCTTTACGGATGCGCCATCCTCTGAAAAAAGTGCTATAATAGAAGTGTTTAAGTGTTTAATCAAATGGAGATGATGAAATGGCGAATACAATAGAAGATGTCATGCGGCTGGAAAAAGAGTTCAAAGCCTGCCATAAGATTTTGACCGCAATCGGAGATGAAACAAGGCAGCACTTGATCTGCGTCATGTTGAAAAGCGAATGCGGCGGGCATCGAGTGATCGACATCGCTGAGCATACCAATCTCTCCCGTCCGGCAGTATCGCATCATATGCAAGTTCTGAAGGACGCAGGCATCGTGAAAAGCCGAAAAGAGGGAACCTACATCTATTATTATCTGGACCCGGAAGCCAGTCAAATTGATGCGCTGCTCACCCTGTTTTCTGATGTGCGCGAGTTCATAAAATATGTTCCTGATAGGAGTGGCGACAATGATTAAAGTGCATATTTTCCACACAGGCAAGGTCGTAGTGGACATGGCGATTCCATACAAAGAGAGAAATCCTCTGGCAGTCACAGGTTTTCTGCGTGGAGAGGACAAAAAGGTGGAATTGCCGGTATCGTGTTATCTGATCGAGCATCCTAAAGGGCGGGTATTGATCGACAGCGGCTGGAATTCCAAATATGTGACGGAGAAGCCCCATCGTTTTTTCGGTCTGCTGGATCAGATCAGCACGCCCATCCTGAAAGAAGGTGAGAGCATCGACTGCCAGTTGGAGGTATTGGGATTGAAACCATCCGACATCGACTACCTGTTTTTCAGCCATCTGGATTTTGACCACACCAGTGGTCTGGCGCTGCTCCAAGGCGTAAAACATATCCAAGCGGCCAGCGAGGAGATCGCAGATTCGAAAAAGTATTTCTTCCGCTATGTCAAAACCAACTGGGATTTTGCAGACCTGCGGCCCTTTTTCTATGAAGAAAGCGGAATCGGTCCTGTAGGCAGGAGCTATGATGTGTTTGGGAACGGGAGTGTCTTTCTGGTCAACACCCCCGGACACAGTCATGGGCATTTCAGCGTCCGTATTCAGAATGGCGGAAAGTATGTCATTCTGGCTGGAGACGCTGTCTACACGCAAAGATCCATTCAAAATCAAATCATTCCAGGGTTCACAGTAGATAAAAAGCTGGCAAAGACATCTGTGGACTGGGTCTGCCAGTGCGCGGCTGACCCGTGCTGTATTCTGGTGGCTCCAAACCATGATCCACAGATAAAGCCACAAACCATAGAACTATAGGAGGAATCAAACATGGACTTGTTTCAGGCAATGCGGGAGCGCCATTCGGTGCGCTCCTATACGGATAAACCATTAGAGGGTAGCGTGAAAGAAAAGCTCTCCGCTTTTATTACGCAATGCAATGAGGAAAGCAGCCTGCATATCCAGCTTGTCACCGATGAGCCAAACGCCTTCGACAGCAGGCTGGCCCACTATGGCAAGTTTTCCGGCGTCAGAAACTACATTGTGATGGCCGGCCGGAAAACAGCGGCGCTTGACGAGCTGTGCGGGTACTATGGAGAAAAGATCGTGCTCTACGCCCAGACGCTCGGTTTGAACACCTGCTGGGTCGCCTTGACCTACAGCAAGAGCAAGGCCGCGTTTCAGCTGGAACAGGGCGAAAAGGTCTGTCTCGTCATCGCCATCGGCTATGGTCAGACCCAGGGCGTCTCCCACAAGGTCAAGCCAAGGGAAGCCGTTATGAAGGTTCAGGGTACACCTCCTGAATGGTTTATCCGAGGCATCGACGCAGCCCTGCTGGCTCCTACCGCCATGAACCAGCAAAAGTTTACTTTTTCCCTGGACGGCAGTACGGTCACGGCAAAGGCGGGAATCGGATTTTACAGCAAGATCGATCTTGGTATTGTAAAATACCATTTTGAGCTTGGCGCAGGAGCGGAAAATTTTGAGTGGGTATCATAACGGAGGGTCTGATTCGTGTAGATGATCCAAGAACAGATGTGGGGAGGGAGCTTTTATAGGCTCTCTTCCCCTATGTGTTTGCTTCTATAAAACTGCAGTTCATTGGAATGAAATCATTGGTCGCCTTTCAACAATGCTCTGGATATATTGCTCTGAAAGTGCGGTTTTGTTCGCTATCTCCTCAATAATTTCATGGTCGTAATATGCAGTTCCCAGTTTTTCCGCAAGCCTTTTTCCGAGTTCGCGTCCTCCGCTTCCAAATTCGCGCCCTATGGTAATAATCTTGTTCATTATGACACCCGCCTTTCTTCGGATAATTGTTTTGTATATTTTGACATCATCATAATCACATATATAGCAACCACTAATTCTGTTAGTGGCATGGAAAACCAAATTGCATTAGCTCCCGCCATAGCAGGTAAAATATGAATTAAAATGCCGCTAATCAACGCACCTCTGGATACCGAAACAATGAAAGAAGTAGTGGGCTTCATCAACGCCTGGAAATAATATGTCGAAAAAACATTAAGCGGCAACAGCAGAAATGAAAGCCCATAGCTGCGTATAATGCTGGGCGCGATTGCAAGGATTTCTTCTGTTGGAGTCATAAAAATACGAACAAACAGGTTAGGTACAAGTTCGGCAAGCGCAGTCCAAATAAGACCGAACACCGCGGCAGTCCCCAACGCATATTTCAGTATTTGAACAATGCGTTTTCCTTGACTGGCTCCGAAGTTTGTCGAAATCATAGGCTGTGACGCCTGCCCAATACTATAAGCGCAACACTGAACAAAAGTGCTGATATTAATAATGATTCCATAAACGGATAATGCTTCCGTTCCCAAATACTTCAAAATCTGCCGATTAAACAGCATTGTCAAAATACCCATAGCTACGTCAATGAAGAATGTGGAAAAACCGGTTATACTGATTGTTTTCAACATAGAAAACAGTTTGGTGGGTTTTTCCAGTCTGATTGTATTCTTCCTGCTACGAAAATGGGTAAGCATCATCAGCAAAGAGAATACGGAACCCATGGCAGTAGCAAGCCCAGCACCCATAATTCCCATATTCAAAACAAAAACAAAAAAGTAATCCCCAAGCACATTGAAGATACCGCCGAACAGGACAGCTTTCGTTGCAAGTCCGGGGTTTCCGTCATTCCGCAGAAAAGCAGCCATCAACTGGGTAAACAGGAAACTGGGAACGACAAACTTGACCGGGAAAATATACTTTCTTGCAAGCGGTAATAATGTTTCTTCTGCCCCAAACAGCAGCAGGAGTTCCCTGTCAAAAAAGATAACAATTACCCATGTAACAATCGCTAATGTTACCACTCCGATTAGCGCGGCTGTAAAATACTCATTGGACTTTTTCTGATTTTCTTTGGATTCGCCCCTTAATGTGGAGAAAAGGACAGAACCGCCGATTCCCATGAGAAGTCCCAAACTGTATATGATATTCCATATAGGGCTAACAACCGCTAAGGCGGCTGTTCCGTTCGGTCCTTGATACTGCCCTACCATAGCCATATCGACAACACCATAAATTGATGAAATCAATGCGCTTCCAAAGGCAGCCGTTAGATACTTGAAATACATGGGCTTGACTTTACCTATCAAAAAATCCATACTGAACCTCCTTAAAAATGAAATTGCGCCCGGTTATTCTTCTAAATAACCGAGCGCACCCGACATCTTTCTCGATTCTGCGGCTACGGCCGCAAATCCTCCGATGACTTATTCACTGCACGAAACACAAAAAAGGCTGGATAAGTGACAGACATTTCAGTCTGTTGCCTTATCCAGCCTATCATTTCTTCCGAATGATTTGCCCTCCGAGCAAGCAACTTTATTATAGCAAAACAGATTTCTTTGTCAATAGATTTTCTCTGGAATAGTAGGGCTGTTTCATGAAAGATTCTGCGGTGATGTTATATATAATTTACCTCCGAACATCATATACCTATCCCTAAAAAAGCGCATAAAATCCCCTTATCAGTTTAGCAACCTCCGGGATTTCCAGACCAGCTTCCTCATATATATCTGGATCTACAATCATACATTTAACATTGCTGTCAAGAGAAATTCCATAGTTCTTTCCATCATATATACCTGTATCCAGAAGACTCTCCGAAATAGATGACGTATCGATCAGGCCGCTCTCAATATATTCATCCAATGGCTCCATCAATCCCTCTGTCATGTACTGCATACAATCTCCTGCTCCTATGAAACCCTGAAATACATCTGGCATATTGTCTGATGTAGCTGAAATAGAAAGGTTCTCATAGTAAGAATCAAATGGATAAAAGCTGGTTTCCACAATAATATCTGGATTCTTTTTCATAAAAAGCTCCACCGCTTTATTCGTTTTATCTGCTCGATCCTGACTTCCCCACCATGCAAAACGAATTGTTACCGGTTCTTCGCTTTCTTCCGCAAAAACCATCTGACTTCCCCCTGCCAGACTTCCCGCAACCATAGTGGCTGTTAAAAGAGTGGTGACTATTTTTTTCTTCATGTTCCTTCTCCTTTTCTTGTTTTATTTTGTAATTAAATCTTACTAAAAATGATGATCCAGAACTAGAAAATTTCTTAGATGGCATCTGTAAAATTCTTATCTTTTTTATTTCACTGCAATATTTCAGCTGCTTTATTCCTCTTACCTTTACCGGATTCCAGCAAAAAAAACACTCCCTCCAGAGGCAAAAATACCTCCGAAGGGAGTGTTTTTTAGGCGGCAGGATTACAGAAACCACTATAGCCTTTCCCCTATTCCTCCCAAATAATACACATTTTCATATCCCAGATATACCAGACTGTTGACAGACTGGCTGCTGCGCTTTCCTGTTGCACAGTAAACAATTATTGCCTGCTTCTTATCCTTCAGATGCTTCTCTGCAATTCCATGCACGTCACAGTATGGAAGATTAATTGCCCCCTCCAGGTGCTTTTTTTGAAATTCCTCCCTGCTTCGCACGTCTACCAGAACTCCGCCCTCTGCTGCCAGCTGTAGGGCATATTCCATACTGATTTTTTTGAGTTCCTTTTTCTGTATTTCCCCTCTGTCCCATGGGTCTGCTACTTCTAAGGCGCGCTCACTGGTTACTCTGTATATTTCCGCATCCTTTGCAGCTACGGTAAGCACAATTTCCTCTGCGCAGGGACACTCCTCATGCCTCCACAGATTTCGGACAGACTTGATTTTTCCTGCAAGTCCGGCTTCCTTCCAGCTTATTTTCATTTGCAGGGGTTCCTTGCTTCTGTTCAAAAAGGCGATTGCCTTCTTATTTGATGTTTTCTGACCCAAATCCTTTATCCAGATTTCTCCCAGCAGTGTTCCGTCCTCTGCTCGGAATTCTTTGATTGGATAAGCCTGAAGACATGCCTCATCCTGATTAATTGCAATCAGCTCTCTATTTTTTACAATTTCCAGCGTTTCCCGTCTCATCTGCGTCAGGTCGCAGCCCAGCATAAGCGGTGTAGACATCATGCACCACATGGAGAAATGTGTTTTTTCTTCCTCCAAGCTCAGACCATTGCCAATCTGCATCATATCCAAATCATTTACATGGCCGGGACTGCAATATCTGGCAAGGGGCTTAATATTGTCAATCTGATGAAGCACTGATGCAAAATCCGGTGCAATATCTGCTCCTGTTCGCCAGGAATCAGCTACCTGCGCTGCCCAGGGGCCCGGAAATTGCCAGCGGCAAATATTATAGACAAGACACCGATTGGTTCTATGGCGGATTTCATCAACAATTCGTCCAATTTTTGAATACTGTTCTTCTTCATCCAAACCCAGGCGTACGCCTCCGCACCAGTCTACTTTGATAAAATCAAAGCCAAACTCATCCAGATACATATTCAAATCCTGTTCCTCGTGTCCATAAAGTCCCACATCAAGCCCATTGCCGCCCTCATTGTCATAGTAAAAGCCGCATGTCTTATCGCCGGCATCTGAATAGATTCCTGCTTTTAATCCGATTTCATGAGCATAGTCAGCAAGAACCTTAATACCATTTGGAAAGCGTTCTTTATGTATCATCAGTCTGCCGTCAGAGGCTCTTCCGCCAAAAAATCCATCATCTATATTGGCATAAATATAACCGCAATCAGCTAATCCTGTGTCCACCAATGCATCCATCTGTTTTTTAATCAGTTCCTCGTTAATATGAGTTCTAAAGCAATTCCAGGATGCCCAGCCCATTAACGGCGTCTTTCTATACAGCTTCTGTTCCTCCATTTTCTTTCCTCCATTTCCAAATTTTTTTAAAAAATCCTCCCCAAAATCCACTTTGGTTCACGTCCAGTCTGCCACCTTCATTTTTCCCTCTGAATCAAAGATAAGCTCTCTTATGCAGACTTCTCGGTTAAATCCCTTTCCAGCCGCATATTTTTTCACTGGAGTTGCAAATCTGTGAAATGCAATCAGATAGCGGTCAGATTCTGGAATATGGCAGATGGAATGATGTCCTGTACCAAGAGAATCTTCCTTTTTTGCAAGAAGGACTCCTTCATACTGGATGGGTCCGTACAGGCTGTCTGATATACCATAATTTACATGATACTCTTCACTTCTGGTATCATCGCAGGACCATGAAAAATAGTATCTGCCATTACGTTTGAGTACTGTTATAGCCTCTCGAAAATCAAACGCTCCCTGCAAATTTACAAGTGTATCCTCTTCTATATGAAGCATATCATCCGAAAGCTTTACAATAGCTGGTTCTCCGTTTCCGAACAAAAGATATGTGTCCTCTCCCTCAGTGTAGATGGACGGATCAATTGTCTGATTCATGGCTATCCCTTTGCTATGCATGAATTCCATGGTAAGCAGCGGTTCTTTCTCGGCGGTAAAAGGACCTGTAGGAGAATCTGCCAGCGCTGCGCCAATACAGGAAACGCCTTGCTTATTCTTACCACAGAAATAGAAATAATATTTTCCGTTTTTCTGTGCAATACAAGGCGCCCAGGCTGCTCCGATGCTCCAGGGTACCTGTTTTGACGCCAGATCCAAAATTTGTCCCTGGTTCTTAAAATATTTTCCATCTTTTGAAGAAAAAACAGAAAACGTTGTGCCAGACCATCCTGCAAATCCATCTGTCGTAGGGTAAAGGTAAAAGTTCCCATCAAAGTATGAAAGGTCTGGATCCGCATACAGCCCATCTATCACCGGATTGTCCTCGCCAAATGCTTTCCAGAGCCTGTCATATTCCTCATCGTTCAGGCGGAGTACTCCTCCATGGCGCTTTTTATTTTTTCCAAATTCATATTGTTCTTGTGATAAAACCTGGAATTCTCCTGACGCAAGATTTTGTGTTAAAAGAGGCAAATATCCTTTCCCTTCCTGAAATTGATCTATAATCAGGCACCAGGTTCGATTATCCGGGAGAAGATAGCATTCCGGTCCTTCCACGCCCTTCCATTCATCCAGCGTCTTGCTTTCCACCTTCTCAAAGGCTCCATTTATTTCTCTTCCCTTTTCCAGAAGAATACGGCTGTTGGTCTCATCCTTGGAGAATCGATAATAGCAGTCCTGTGCATACACTATCGTCGTATCAATCACATGATTCTCTCGCTCCATATAAATAAAAGGCTCTGTAAATTCTCGAAAGTCATCCGTATACGTACCATAAATTCGCTGCTTAGAATCAGCTTCTCCCGGAAGCTTTACTCTGGAAGAGTAGAACACAAAAAATGCCTCTTTGTGTTCATCATACACTGCCTCTGGAGCCCACACGCACCCAGCTCCCTGCAGGCCTACCCGGCATGACCGTTCCTTTGACCAGTGTACCAAATCTTCTGATTCCCATACAATCAGATCACGGCTTCCCTTCCGCTGTGCTGCATCCCAGCCTTTGCCAGCCTCAATGCGCAGGTCTGTTGCAATCAAATAATACTTCTTTTTCTTAGGATCGCGAACCAGAAAAGGATCGCGAACTCCTTTTTCTCCAATTTTTGAATACAGCACTGGCTTTCCGCTGTTTAGATCCTTCCAGAACAATCCGTCCTTGCTGAGTGCAAAGTAAATCTGTTCCCCATCCTTGTGTTCCCCTGTAAAATGTACAAATAAATATCCGCTCATTGCAGTCTCCTTCCCAGGCATTTTCTTTGTAAGATGAATTCCTTGTCTTCCTTTCGCCAGATGGCTTACGTCTGGAGCAATCCTGTGTTCCAGTATCTATGCATACTTTCCTGCTCCTCTTTGCGCAATCAGTCTCATCTATACTGACTGTAATCTAAGTACACTAACAGACAATGGCTGCATTTTCCAGCAAAGGCTTCCTTGCACAGGCAAAACCTCTCTGACCTCTGGCACAAATTTCTGCACATCTCCCATATGCGCACATGCCTCCTTTTCATAGCCTTCGATAACAAAAGCCTTTCCTTTTACTGCCTCTGCATCTTTCAGGCAAATTTCTGTCTCCTGTGCAACTGGAAGCAGATTCACCAGCTTCAGAATAATTTCACCTGTATGTTTATCCATGCTGGCAGCAGAATATATAGGCTTTGCCAGAATCGGCCGTACCTGTGTCTCCAATTCCAGCTCTCCATCGAGCCATACAGACACTCTCTGACCTCTCACCTGGATTTGCACATCATAGATACGATTCTGTTCTACGCTTCTAGATCTCTGAGTCAGAACAGAATTCCTTCCATTGATGTCTTCTCCGAGCATGGAATCTGCATTTTCCCAGCCGCCGAACTGCCAAAACAGACGATTTTCTTTATCCTTTTGCGCAAAGCTTACTCGAAATCCCTTCCATCCATCCAGCTCCCTTGCTTTCAGGCAAATCATATAATTGTTTCCAGAGAAAGCTCCCAGGCTTTCACTGATCTCTCCAATATTCAGGTGTATCCTTGGAATCTGGATATGCTCCCCGGTGTCCTCATTTATGAGAATAGTCTCTGTAAATTCCATCTCTGTCTCATCTCCGGAAAGTACGACCATCCCGCTCATCCGTTCCTGTTCATCCATTCCGATATTGACCAGCTCTCCAGTATTTTCCCATTCCTGCTCAAGCAGTATGTCGCCCTGATGCTCCATAAATAGCTTCTGTATATAATAATTCGGCGTGTACATAATCTGATGATTATCGTACCAGAGCATATCTGGCTGCCAATTCACATAGTCCACATTGCACAAAAGCGGAGCATAGCAGGCAAGCTCCACAGCAGGCGCATTATTCTGCAGTCCAGTCATAAATGCTGCCTCTGCCAGCGCATTGAACCATGTATTTGCCTTTGACGCATATTCGCCCACAAATACATGCGGCCTTTCCGGAGAAAATGCATCGTATCGGTCTGTATTTGCAATAAACCATTCCGGTGACTGATAATAATGCTCGTCCACAAGATCCGCACCATCCTCTACAGCGCTTTTCCATCCTCTTTCATACTCTTTTCCAGCTGCAAAGGGACCGCTGGTGCCTATTAAGCGTATTTCTGGATAAGCCTCTTTGATTGCCTTCTGAAACAATGGAAATCGCTCAAAAAATGCTTCTCCGATCTCTTCGTTTCCGATTCCCAGATATTCCAGCCCAAAAGGCTGTGGGTGTCCCATTTCTGCTCTCTTTTTGCCCCATGTGCTGTCCACAGCTCCATTAGCAAATTCGATCAGATCCAGTGCATCCTGGATAAATTCCTGAAGCAGCTCTCCCTCTGCTGCCTGACGATGGTGGGGATCATAGCCTCCGGGCAGCACTGGAAGAGGCTTTGCCCCTATATCCTCGCAGAATAGAAAGTATTCATAATATCCCAGACCAAGCGTCTGATTATAGCTCCAATTGCTTCTTCTGGCCGGTCGTTCCCAAAGCGGTCCAATGGAATTCTTCCAGCGGTACTGGCTGTTTCTATCGTCCGCATTCAGCGAGCCATCATGGATCAGGCAGCCTCCTGGGAAGCGCATAAATTTGGGATGCATATCCTCCAGTGCTTCAGCCAGATCTCTTCTTAATCCATTTGTCCGACCTTTATAGGTATCTGCCGGAAATAAAGAAACAAAATCAAACTGTACTTCTCCCTTGCCGCATACAGTCAGCTTCAAACGGCCGCACAGGTCTGTGGCCGGAGCCAAAAAGGTCAAATCGTATTTTTTCCAATGCTTTGTAACCCTAAGCGCCTGTTCTGCATAGACGCTGCCGTCAGCATCACAAAGCGATACAAGAATCTCAGGAATTCCTGAATCTTCAGCACTTCTTGCAAAGCAGGTAAAATAATACGTTTCGTTTGATTTATAAGGAATTCCAGAATTAAATCCAGTGTTCACCACACCAGCCTGTTCCCCATCCTGCTTTACTTTTATAACAAGATAATGCGGATTTTTGCTGCTGACGGCATCTCCTTCTGTTACATAAATTTCGGTCAGATTTTCCCTTCCAAAGCATTCCCATGCAGTCAGCGCATTATAATCTGGATGGTCAATGGGAGCAAATTCAAAAGAACGATTCTGAATTAGCTCCGCATAAAGTCCTCCATCAGCTGCATGATTTAAATCTTCAAAAAATATTCCAAACAAACTGCCAAGTTCTGCCTTTTTATTCTTAGTATCTATCGTAAGTTTCACATCCGCTTCCTCCTAAATAAGACAATGTCAAATACCACCTGTTTTTTGTTCCCCTTCGTCAAGCGAAAATTCGCAATACCCATAGGACACGATGTCCGCTTTGCTACTTGCTTGATACGGTCAAGCGGAAATTCGCAATCCGCTTCGCTGCTTGCTCATAACCGTATAGCTGCTGTCGCAGCTTCTCAGAAGGGGACCTCACCCCTTCTGAGACAAGCAAGTCCCCCACCCACCGCTTATTTCTCTGCGAAATGGAAGCGGGGGGACTTGCTTGATACGTTAAATTATACTAAAAAAATATTTATTCGGAATTTATTTTATCAGAAGAGGCTTCCTGAAGCCATGTATTTATTTTTAAATTTTGGTATTATTTTTTCGGCGTTCTTTCATCTTATCTGAATAAAGAATCCCTCTGGCTGCGCTTGCGCCTCCAGAGGGACATACAGGGCTGTTCTCGTTCCATACATAAAATCTCACCTTCCTCTGCATGGCAGATTCTTGGCCTGCCATAAAGGTAGATAGGAAAGCTTGCTTTTATACTTTCGTCAGTTCGTATTTATTTCTGATAGCAATCCGTTTTCCACCTTGTAAACCCGGTCTGCAATCGCCATTGTGGATTCCCGATGAGAAACAAGAATAATGCTTTTCCTGCTTTTTTGCTCTGCAAGAGCCTTCAGAATAATCCCTTCATTGATACTGTCCACATTGCTTGTGGGCTCGTCAAGCAGGATCAGCTCTCGGCCGCTCAGAAAGGCCCTTGCCAGACCAATCCTCTGTTTTTCGCCCGCTGACAGATGATTTCCCAAAGCTCCCACTCTTGTTCTGTAGCCGTCTGGAAGAGTCATAATAAAATCGTGCACAGACGCCATGCGGCATGCCCTCTCCAGCTCCTCCTGTATGGCGTCTGGCTTTGCAATTCTCAGATTCTCTTCAATCGTGTCGTCAAACAAATAGGTCGTCTGACTTACCATTGTTACGTTGTCAAGAAGACTGTCTGAATTGATAGTTTCAATATCCATTCCATTATAATTGATTTCTCCGCTGTTTTTTGTCCAAAATCTGAGCAAAAGCTTAAGCAGAGTGGATTTTCCGCAGCCGCTTTCTCCGACAATTCCAATAATCTCGCCTTTATCCGCATGCATACAAATATTCTTAAGCACAGGTTCATTTTTCTTATAGGAAAACGACAGGTTTTTCACGTCAAGCTGTTCATAAACAATGCTGCTGCCATTTCTGATTTCCTCCACTGCCGGCTGCTCTTCCATCAGGTTCAAAACTCTGTCGCCGCTGGCCAAAGTCTGTGTCAGATTACCAGGCAAGGCAGAAATCGCAATGACAGGTCCAAAGCTTCCGAATACTGCAACCACGCCAATTATCATTTTTCCAGCTGAAAGCTGTCCTGTTCTCATCAGCGCAATGCCAACTACAAGCGAGAGAACAATAAAGACCGTTACAATCAGCTCTGTCGCAGCAGCAGCCTTTGCAGACGCATCCTTCATCTTCTTTGTCTCCTTCAGAAGAATTTCTGAACGCCGATTTACCTCTTTTTCTCTTTTTTCACCGGCATTGTGAAACAAAATATCATAAATGCCCTTGATACTGTCCAGAAAGTAGGAATGAAAGGATGCAAATTCGCGCCGATAGTTTACCCCCGCCTCCTGTAATGCTCCTGATGAAATCACAGGCACGGCGATTCCGACCGTAAGATAGCCAAGCAGCGCCGTCAATGCCAGATATGGATTCACACCAAAGAAAATGAACAGGAAAACAGATAAGGAAACAAGGACTGCAATACAAATCGGAGACAATGTATGCGCGTAGAAAACCTCCAGCGTCTCAATATCCGACGTCAGCATTGCAATAATGCTTCCCTTTTGTTTGCTCTCCAGCTTTGCCGGACAAAGTTTTCTGAGAACTCTGAAAATTTTGTCTCTCAGACTCGCCAGCAGATGAAACGCAATATAGTGATTGCTGTACTGTTCTATGTATCGCAGGAGTCCTCGCAGTATTCCGCAGCCCACGGCAAGTGCGATGATGCCCCCATAGGAGAGAGAAATCTGCTCTCCCAGTACCTTTGCCACTCCAAGTGCGCCGGATAGTGTTACGCCCATAGCACAGAGATAGCCAATGCTTCCATTGAGAACAGCCAGGAGCAGAACAATGGAGAAGCTTCCCAGAAGGCTGATAAGCTGCACCATAATACTGACGCCGCCTCTGCGCAGTTTTTGTTTTACCTTACTCATATTCTCACCTCCGCATAACCCTGTTCCAGCTGTTTCTGCCTGCGGTAAAGCTTTGCATAGCCTCCGTTTGTCTCCATCAAGGAAGCGTGGCTGTCGCACTCCTTTACCTCTCCCTTTTCCAGATAATAAATCTGATCTGCCGGAACCACATTTTCCAGTCTGTGAGAAATCACAATAACATTCTTTGTCTTTGAAAGCACCTTAATATTTTTCATGATGATCGTCTCACTCTCAATATCAATATTGCTGGTGGCTTCATCAAAAATATAGATATCTTTATCAGCAACCAGATTAACAGCCAATGCCAGCCTCTGCTTCTGGCCGCCGGAGATATTGACTGCATCCTCAGAGATTGTCTTATCGAGTCCGCCGTTTTCCTGTATAAATGCCCAGAGATTCACCCTTTCCAGCGCCTCTTTCATCTGCCCCTCGGAAGCCTTCGGATCAGCCAGAAGGAAGTTGTTTCTCACCGTATCATTGAAAATATAGGTATTATAGCTCACCACTGCAATATGGGCGTAAAAATCTGTGCGTGAAAGATGGTTCAGCAAAGTTCCCCCTATTCGCACACTTCCCTTCTGCGGAAGATAATTTCCGTCTACAATACCCACAATGGTGGATTTTCCGCAGCCAGATTCGCCGACAATCGCACTCATGCCTTTGGCCGGAAAGGTCATACTGATATTTTTCAGCACATCCCTGCTTCCGTCATAAGAAAAAGTCACGTCCTTAAGCACCACGTCCCTGCCGCTCATCTTGTTTTCTCCCCATTGAGGTTCTGGCATGTCCAGCAGACGGATAATTTTCTTTCCTGCGCTCACTCCGTTCATTGCCACATGAAACGCGCTTCCAAATGCCCGAAGCGGAAGAAAGAAATCCACTGCCACCAGCATCAGAAACAGCGCTGCTGTAACAGAAAGCTTTCCTTTTGAAAGATCCAGAACAGTAAATGCAATGCCAAGTCCTGCGCCGCCGTAAGCCACCAGATCCATGATTGTAGTGCTGGCAAGCTGCATTGTAAGAACCTTCATGGTAATCACCCGGAATTCCTCTGCCCTCTGATTCATTCTCTCATGCTGTCTGGCATCTGCCTTAAAAATCTTCAATTCCTTTAATCCCTGCACACTGTCAAGAAAATAGTCTCCCATAGAGGTATACTTATCCCAGTATTTTGCAAAAATCTTTTTCGCCCATTTTGACACTGCAATAATGGAAACCGGAATAAGAGGGACACAGCCAAGCAGCACTGCCGCCACCTTGACGTCCTGTCTCACTGAAACCAAAAACAGAAGAACCGGTGCCAGCATTGCATAGAAAAACTGAGGAATATAGGATGAGAAATACAAATCCAGCTGTTCGATTCCTTCCATGCTTACCTGCGTAAGTCCGGCCATACTCATTTCATCTGTGCTTTTCATGCCAAGACGTACAATTTTATTATAGGTTCTGGCGCGCAGCTCTCTTTTTGCTTCACATCCGATGCGGTCTTTAAAGGAAGCGGTACAGCGAGTACACAGATACCTCATGAGAATCGCCGCCGCGCCGGCGAGCGCGACCCAGGCATAGCTCGACAGCTCGGCAGCGTCTAATGTTAATTGGATGGACGTGCAAATGCACATCGTAATTCCCAGATTCGCAAGCAGCCCTCCCAGCATAAAAAGGACTGCATAAACAATGTATTTTCTATTACTGCCAAGGAGTTTTATCAGCTCTTTATCAATCATTTTCTTCTGCTCCATCCTGTCTTTTTCATCCAATTAGTTTTTCCTAACTTCAATATTTACTATATATCATAAAAGATTTTGGATGTCAACACAAAAATCGCCGTATTTGCCTATGACAAATACGACGATTTTATTAAATGCATTTCTTTATTTTCTTGCTCTGTCTTCTATCCGAGCTTCAGGTCATTCTCCCCAATCCAGCCTTTTTTCCTCATAGGAATGGAGATAAGCAGAGTAAGCACTGCCGGAAGTACAAAGCTGATGAGAAGAAGTCCTATCCAGTCCATGCTGGTAATAGCTGCCTTTGTACCTGCTGCCACATCACTCACCCAGCCGCTGTACACCCCAATCTGCCCTACCAGGCCGCAGGTTCCCATGCCAGAGGATACGGGCGTACCATTCATCTGAAGCTTAAAGACACAGGTTGCTATCGGCCCTGTAATTGCAGATGCAAGAGTCGGAGGAAGCCAGATTTTCGGGTTTTTGATGATATTCGGCATCTGAACCATAGAGGTTCCGATTCCCTGGGCAACCAGGCCGCCCACTCCGTTTTCCTTAAAGCTCATCACAGCAAAGCCTACCATCTGCGCACAGCAGCCTGCCACTGCCGCCCCTCCTGCAAGTCCGGTAAGTCCCAGAGCCGCGCAGATAGCGGCGCTGCTTATCGGAAGCGTGAGCGCCACTCCCACAACAACCGATACAAAGATTCCCATCAGGAACGGCTGCAGCTCTGTTGCCCACATAATCAGGCTTCCCACTGCGCTGGCAGCTCTTCCAATAGCAGGCGCCAGAAGAGAGGACATAATAACGCCCACTCCAATGGTCACAAGGGGAGTGACAATAATATCGACCTTGGTTTCCTTAGAAACCAGCTTTCCTGCTTCTGCTGCAAGAATGGTAATCACCAGAACAGCCAGAGGTCCTCCCGCGCCTCCCAGGGCATTTGCCGCACTTCCCACTGTAATCAGTGAAAACAGTACAAGAGGCGGACATTGAAGGGCAAAGCCAATGGCAACCGCCATGGCAGGACCGCTCACTGCTGTGGCATAGCCTCCCATTTCCACAAGATAAGCCATTCCAAGCTGTTCTCCCAGAGTCTTAATAATAGTTCCAATCAGAAGAGATGCAAAAAGTCCCTGTGCCATGGCACCCAGAGCATCAATTCCATATCTTTTCACACTGACCTCCACGTTCTTTCTTTTCAGAAAGGCGCGCAGACCCTTTTCCTGTTGTTTCATTTCTTTTCTCCTCGCTTTCTCGCTTTATCCTCTCTTTTCCGGTGGACAATATCCTACTGTTGGAAGAAATTCCTGCTCATAAAACAGGACATTTACCGCATCCTCATACTTTGCAAGGCTCTGCGCCTTGCAGATTTTCTTCAGATATTTGGGATAGTCTGAAAACATACACGCCATATAGAACCACAGCTCCTTCATGTGAAACAGTACATTCTTCTCTCCATATAAAACTCTGCGGTGATCCTCATACAGACGGTCATGAAATCTGCGGAAAGTATCTCTGTCTATTCTCTTCCCAAGCTTTATTGCTTCTGCCAGCGCTGGATTTGTAATCATTCCCCGCCCCAGCATCACCCTGCCTGCCCGGGGAAATTTCTCTGCAAAAGCATGATAGTCTGCCTCTGTAAACAAATCTCCATTATAGCACACAGGAATTTTGCTTTCCTTCAGAGCCAGGGCAAAACACTCCATATGAAGAGGCTTTTTGTAATAATCCTCCCTCACCCTCGGGTGGATAATCAGCTCGCTGACAGGATATTGGTTATAGATCTCAAGAAGCCTTGCAAACTCCTGTGGACTGTTCATTCCGACTCTGGTCTTTATGGAAATTTTCATATCCAGCTCCCGAAAAATACAGTCCAAAAAAGCATCCAGCTCATCTGTCTCTCCCAGAAAGCCGGCTCCTTTTTTCTTTGAAACCACGGTTCCTGATGGGCAGCCAAGATTCAGATTTATCTCCTCATATCCCATTTCCTGAAGCTCCCTTGCCATGCGGATAAAGGGCTGCGCCTTGTTGGCAAGAAGCTGGGGAACTGTGCAGGTGTCCGCATTATTTTCCCTGGAAAGTTCTGCCTTCTCCTTCTGGCTGAAGCGGCTGTTTTCCTTTGGAACAAAGAAAGGAATGAAATATTTATCCATATGCGGAAAAAATTCGTGGTGTGCCTTTCTGTATACGTATCCGCTCACGCCTTCCATGGGAGCAAAATAAAATTCCATAGCTCTTCTCCTGTGCTTGTATAATTTCTGCGTTCTCATTATAACGTTTTCTTCTGAAAAATACAATAACTGTAATGACAGATGTTAAGACAAATATACAAAAAAAGACTGCTGTTCACTGCGTTCACGGCAAAGAGTCCGGCTCTTAAAAGCTTTGTTGACCTTGCTTTTAAAAGCCGGACTGTCCGTTTAGCCATACAGCGGGCAGACATTCCCACACGGCTGTCCTTATCAGGCTAATTCTGAGGGTTTATCCACCTGATATTCTCCCCATGCAGATTTAACAGCTGCCTGAGAGAAATCTGGCTGTTCATCATAGCTTTCTACTGTAATCACATAGTCGCTGTTGCCCTCAACATATATCGTACCGTCTGTTCCCTGAATGGTCACTGCGTTTCCATTCTCATCCGCAATTGTTCCTGCGCAGCTTAAATGAGTAAGCGTACTGTCTCCTGTGACTGTCCAGACTGCCTGCTCATCCAGGCTGAGGCTGCAATAGCCGTCTCCTCCCTCTCCTGCCCAGGTTTCATCCTGAATAATCGCTCCTGTGAGAGTGCTGTCCTGTGTCATATAAAAATCCAGGTCACTGATAGAATCCCAGATAACATTACCTTCCATGTTCTGGCTCACAGCAGTAAAGAGGCAGTCAGAGCCATTTGCCCCTGCATTTCCCCAGCCTCTGTCATTGGTGTTTCCTGTACACTGAAGAAAGAATTCGCCATCGTCTGCATAAGTGATATCCACATCAGACAGCGTAATCGTACATTCTGTATTTGTCGTGTAGAACATTCCGCCATTCTCAGTAGTAAGGCTTCCGCCATTCATCTCGAAAATGCTGTTTCCGACCTCTGAGTCTCCGGACATACTCTGATAGAGAATCACATTCCAGGTACAATCATTTTGTTCCAGATCCTGCATATCTCCTGTGAGATCGCAGTCAAAAAGATGCAGGGAATTTCGTCCTTCTATGCACACAGCCTCAGAGCCTGTGGCAGAAAGCTGGGCACTGCTTACAGCGATATCGGCTGTACAGTATACAGCAGGAGACCCTACCCCATTAGAGGTATAAGTTCCTCCCTCCACAACCATGGTTCCGCCTCCCCGATCGCTTCGGATGGCTGCTGCTGATTCTCCGTCTGTCTCTACATTCAGATTCCAGGCATACAAGGTTCCTCCGCCTGCTGCATGAATTCCCCCTGAGGTATCCTGCTCTGTGGAAATAGTGATATCTGACGCATATATAGTTCCGTCCCCATAGGCAAAAAGACCTGCTCCGCCGCGGCTGTCTGTTGTAATGCTGCCTGTATTCAGATACGCTGTTCCGTCTGTTGCAAGTACTGCCGCACCTACTCCATAAAAGCTGGAGGTATCTCCGCCTGTACTGTCCTGAGAGCTTCTTTCTACTGTAATATTTTCCAGACTTACCTGCGCGCCGTTCAAAATATGAACTGCATTTTCATCTGTTCCTGATGATGTATAGGAGGTTCCCTCTGCCTCTGTGTTCTCGGTAAATTCTGTTGCTGCCTCATAGCTTTCCACTGCCTGACTCTGTCCGCCCGGATTTCCCATGCCATCCGGCTTATCCATGGAAAGAAGCGTCACAGTCTCTGCATTTCCTTCGCTGTCAAGAAGCACCAGCACATAATCTCCCTCCTGAATCTCAGACAGAGAAATACTCTCTGACGCGCCTTCTCCCTCTGGTTTTTCCGGCGGCTGCTCTCTACCCTCTCCTTCCGGCTGTTCTGACGGCTGCTCTCCGCCTTCCCCTTCTGGCTCTCCTGATGGTTGCTGCTCACCTTCCGGTTTTTCCGGCGGCTGTCCTCCGCCTTCTCCAGGCTGTCCGCCAAGTCCTCCCATGCTCTGTCTGGTAAGTACTGTATTTTCTGTCACAGTGATATCCATGGATTCGCCGGTCAGATTGAGCATAGACGTCTCCTGCCCGGATAATGCTTCTGCCTGCGTTTCTTCTCTGGTTCCCACTGCAATTGTCAGTGTGTTCTCACCCACTGCAGTTACCTTTCCATAAATCCCCTCTTCCTGTTGCGAAGCGCCGTTTTCCTCTGCTTCTGTCTGTGCTTCCAGGCCTTCTTCAGAACTGCTTTCCTCTGTCTTTTCTTCTGAACCCTCTTCTGCGTCGGTTTCTTCTGTATCCTCTTCCTGTGCATTTTCTATCTGCAAGCTGTTTTCTTCTGCCAGCACAGGAAACGCGGATATTCCAATTGAGCTGACCGTGAGCATCATTCCCAGCATCATTGCCATATATTTATTTTCCATAAAAACGTACCTGCCTTTCATTTTTTCTCTATGATTCCTATCATATCCTGTAAACCTTAGACGAACCTAAGAAAACAGTCCTGTTTTTATGAAGTTCCTGTGAACAGCCCCATAATCTCCTATCACGGCGGCTGTCTCTTCCTTTCTGGCGTTTCAAAGGCTCCTAGCCTTCCTTTACAGCATCCTTCATTGCCTTTACATATTCCCTGACATAAGGCACACAGTTTTCCTGATACTTTGCACACAATTTCACAATTGCAGAGCCAACAATCACCCCGTCTGCCTTGCGGCTCATCTCTTTTGCCTGAGCCGGAGTGGAAATGCCAAAGCCCACTGCGCACGGAATATTTTTTTCAGCCTTCACAAGCTGCACCATTTTCCCGATGTCTGTAGTAATCTGACTCCTCACGCCAGTTACTCCGAGTGAGGAAACGCAGTACACAAAGCCTGTTGCTTCCCTTGCAATCATGCCGATTCTCTCCTCTGAGGTCGGGGCAATCAGAGAAATCAAATCCATATCATATTCCCTGCACAGGTTGTCAAAATCACTCTTTTCCTCAAAAGGAACATCTGGAAGAATCAGTCCGTCCATGCCAAGAGCAGAAGCTCTCTTCAGAAAACGCTCTGTTCCATAAGAAAATACCACATTTGCATAGGTCATAAATACCATAGGTATCTGTGTGTTTTTTCGGATTTTTTCTACCATTTTAAAAATTTTATCTGTAGTGACTCCTCCTGATAGAGCTCGTTCGCTGGCAGCTTGGATCACAGGTCCCTCTGCTGTGGGGTCTGAAAAGGGAATTCCCAGCTCAATAAGGTCTGCCCCGGCCTCCTCCATGGCATACACCAGTTTTTCTGTAATTTCCAGACTTGGATCTCCGCAGGTGATAAAAGGAATAAATGCCCCTCCTTCTTCAAATGCCTTTTGTATATTACTCATAAATATCCTCCCCTCTGTAGCGCGCAATAGCCGCACAATCCTTGTCTCCTCTTCCTGAAATATTGATTACAATCACCTGCTCCTTTGTCATCTCAGGAGCCAGACGTCTTGCATAGGCTACGGCATGTGCGCTCTCAATAGCCGGAATCACTCCCTCCATCCTGGAAAGATATTCAAAGGCCTGCACAGCCTCCTCATCTGTCACAGGTACATATTCTGCTCTTCCAATATCATACAGATGCGCGTGTTCTGGCCCGATTCCAGGATAATCCAGACCTGCTGATATGGAATACACCGGAGCAATCTGGCCGAACTCGTCCTGACAAAAATAAGATTTCATCCCATGGAAAATTCCAAGTCTTCCGGTTGCAATAGTAGCGGCAGTCTCCCTGGTATTCACACCCCGTCCTGCTGCCTCGCATCCAATCAGCCGTACTCCTTTGTCCTCAATAAAATGATAAAACGCGCCGATGGCATTGGAGCCGCCTCCCACGCAGGCAAGAACAGCGTCTGGAAGCTTTCCCTCTGCCTTAAGTATCTGCTCCTTAATCTCTTTGGAAATCACAGCCTGAAAGTCTCTCACAATTGTCGGAAAGGGATGCGGCCCCATCACAGAGCCAAGGACATAATGCGTGTCTGACACGCGGCTTGTCCACTCTCTCATCGTTTCTGACACTGCATCCTTGAGGGTTCCTGTTCCTGTGGATACCGGATGAACCTGCGCTCCCAGAAGTCGCATTCTGTATACATTCAGCGCCTGCCTTCTGGTATCCTCTTCTCCCATGAATATCTCACATTCCATATCCATCAAAGCTGCTGCAGTAGCTGTTGCCACGCCATGCTGTCCTGCCCCTGTCTCTGCAATCACCCTGGTCTTTCCCATCTTCTTTGCCAAAAGCACCTGACCAAGTACATTGTTGATTTTATGCGCCCCAGTATGATTCAAATCCTCTCTTTTGAGATAAATTTTGGCGCCTCCCAAATCCTTTGTCATTCTCTGGGCAAAATACAGTCTGGAGGGTCTTCCTGCATAATTATTCAAAAGTTCTGTAAGCTCTGCCTGAAACTGCGGATCCTTCTTATAATACTCATAGGCCTCCTCCAGCTCTATAACCGCATTCATCAGCGTTTCCGGCATATATTGTCCGCCATGTATTCCAAAACGTCCCTTTGACATTATTTTCTTCATCCTTTCCTGTCGAATCCAATATTTTTCCTTTTTTAAGACCTGCCACACTCCTTCATAAAGCGCCGTATCTTCTCCCTGTCCTTGAAGCCGTCAGTCTCCACGCCGCTCGACACATCCAGACACCAGGGTGCCATCTCCGCTGCCTCCCTTACATTTTCCGGACACAACCCTCCTGCAAGAAAGATTTTTCTGGAAAAGCCCAGGGCTTTGGCCTGTTCTAAGACTTCCCAGGAAAACCGTTTTCCCGTGCCGCCCGCGCCTTTGTCTAAAAGCAGATAATCGCTCGGATAGTCCTGATATCTTAAAATAGAGGCAGCGTCTGTCACGGATATTGCCTTGATTATAGGAAGTCCTGTGAGCCTATGCAGGGTACGGGCATATTCCGGGGGTTCCTGACCATGGAGCTGTATCATACGAATCGTGCCGTCCCATGCAAGCTCCTGAATCACCTTCATCTCTTCATTTACAAAGACGCCTACAGGGACTATTCCCTCATCAAGCAGCTCTGTAAGTTCAGCGGCCTCTTCTCTGCTCACTCTCCGCCTGCTTCCTGCAAACACATAGCCTATAAAGTCTGGCATTGCCTCATTGACATACAAAATATCCGCAGGTCTTCTGAGTCCGCAAATTTTTACCAAAGGGTTCATACTAAAATCCCCCTCAGAACAGAAAGCTCTCTTTTCTTGTCCTTTGCACGCATCAGGGTTTCTCCGATCAGCACAGCGTCCGTACCGTTTTCTTCCAGGATTTTCGTATCCTTCCGTCCTCGTATTCCGCTCTCTGACACAAACAAAATCGAAGACGGCACTAATTTCCGCAGACGCACACTGTTTGTTATATCCACCTGAAAGGTGCGAAGATCCCGATTATTCACTCCAATGATTCTTGCCCCTGCCTGTAGGGCCCGCAAAACCTCCTCCTCGCTGTGAGCCTCCACCAGGCAGGAAAGTCCCAGGCTGTGGGCAATATCCAGATATTCGTTTAGCTTTTCATCTGTTAATATCGAACAAATCAAAAGCACGGCAGCAGCGCCAAACAGCTTTGCTTCATAAATCATATAGGAATCCACTATAAAATCCTTTCTGAGTACCGGAATCTTTACCTTTTCTGCAATCTCCCTCAGATATTGGCTGCTTCCCTGAAAATATTCCGGCTCTGTGAGGCAGGAAATGGCAGCCGCCCCTGCCTCCTCGTATTCCTGTGCAATCCTAAGATAAGGAAAGTCCTGCGCAATCAGACCCTTGGAGGGAGAGGCCTTTTTCACCTCACAGATAAAGGAAAGCCCCTCCTTTGCCAAAGCCCTCTCAAAGGGAAAGTCCTGCGTATTTCCAAGAACCTGGGCCTGCCTTCTTATTTCCTGTGCCGAAACCCTCATTTTTTCTTTTTCCACACGTATTCTTGTTTTTGCCGCGATTTCTTCCAGAATATTCATATATTGCTCTCCCTGATAAATCTCTCCAGCTGTTCTCTGGCAGCTCCAGAGTCAATAAGTGTCTCTGCAAGGCGAACTCCCTGTTCTATGGAAGCGGTCTTTTCTGCAATGTACAGAGCAGCGCCGGCATTCAGACACACGGCCTGCCGCTTTGCTCCTCTCTCCTTTCCAGAAAGAATGGCTCTGGTAATTTCAGCATTTTCCTTAGCGCTTCCTCCCATAAGCTCCCCTTTCTCACATCTCTTATAGCCGAACTGCTCTGGCGCAATGGTATAAGAGGAGAGCTTTCCATCTCTGATTTCACACACACTGGTAGGCGCGCTCATAGAAATTTCATCCAGCTTATCCTGCCCATAAACCACCATTCCCTTGATTACGCCGAGGTTTGACATCACCTTTGCAAGCGGCTCTACAAGGGTCTGGTCATACACTCCCATAAGCTCCATATTTGCCCCTGCCGGATTGGAGAGTGGTCCAAGAATATTGAACACTGTGCGGATTCCAAGCTCTTTTCTGATAGGCGCCACATACTTCATTGCAATATGATAATTCTGCGCAAAGAGGAAGCAAATGTTGATTTTCTTCAGAAGCTCGGCGCTTTTCTCCGGTGAAAGCATGATATTCACGCCAAGAGCCTCCAAAACATCTGCTGCTCCGCTTCTGGAGGATGCGGCGCGGTTTCCATGCTTTGCCACAGGAACGCCTGCCGCTGAAATAACCAGGGAAGAGGTAGTGGAAATATTAAAGGAGTTGGAGCCGTCCCCGCCGGTTCCTACAATTTCCAGAACATCCATATCATGAAGAAGCTTGATGCAGTGCGCGCGCATACCTGCTGCTGACGCTGTAATTTCCTCAATATTCTCTCCCTTCAGAGAAAGGGCTGTCAGATAGGCAGACATCTGCACAGGCGTTGCCTCTCCCCCCATAATTTCATTCATAACTGCCTCTGCCTCTGAATAACTTAAATCTTCCTTTTTTGCCAGTTTTAAAATCGCTTCCCGTATCATCTTATTTCCTCCTGTTTATTTTCCTGTATTTCATGACGCTGGGGTCAAAAGATATTTTTCTTTTTCTGACGCCCAAGGTCAAAAATCGTCTTGCAAGCAAGCTTGTATCAGCTTCCTGATCTTTTGACCCTGGCATCCTTCCATATATTTTTGATAATATATAAGCCCTGTGGGGTCATCACTGACTCTGGGTGAAACTGTACTCCATATATCGGATATTTTGTGTGCTCCACAGCCATAATTTCCCCTTCCTTGCTCTTTGCCGTCACCTTCAGGCAGGCAGGAAGAGTGTCGTTTTCTGCTGCCAGAGAATGATAGCGCGCAGCCATAATCTGACTCGGCATCCCCTTAAACATATGACTCAAATTGTTGAGGAACATTTTGTCCTGTTTTCCATGCATCAGCTGCTCGGCATGGATAATCTCTCCTCCCAGCGCCTCACAGATGACCTGATGTCCCAGGCACACCCCAAAAATGGGGATTTTTCCTGCAAAATACCGCACAACCTCCTCGCAGACACCTGCCTCAGAGGGCTTGCCAGGTCCTGGAGAGAGGACAATCAGCTCTGGATTCTTCTCCTCTATCTCCTCCAGGGTGATTTTGTCGTTTCTTCTCACCTCAATATCTGGATGCACAGAGCCGAGAAGCTGATACAGATTATAAGAAAAGCTGTCATAGTTATCAATTAAAAGTATCATTCCAGACCTCCTTCTGCCTGCTCCATAGCTGTCACAACAGCCTTTGCCTTGTTAATGCACTCTTCAAATTCCTTTTCAGGAACACTGTCCGCCACAATTCCAGCGCCTGAACGAATACAAATCTGACCATTTTTCTTATAAATCAGCCGAATAGCAATACAGGTATCCAGATTTCCCGAAAAATCCAGATAGCCGATGGCGCCTCCGTACACGCCTCTTCTCTTGCCCTCCAGCTCACGGATAATCTCGCAGGCACGGATCTTGGGCGCTCCTGACAGAGTTCCTGCCGGAAGAATGGCGTCTATTGCATCCAATGCATCCTTATCCTCGCGGATATGTCCGGTGACTGTGGAGCCAATGTGCATTACATGAGAAAAACGCTCAATGGATTTGTACTTTTCTACCTTCACTGTACCCAGACGGCTGATTTTTCCGATGTCATTTCTTCCAAGGTCAACCAGCATATTATGCTCTGCAAGCTCCTTCTCATCTGCAAGGAGTTCTTCTGCAAGAGCCATATCCTCTGTGTCTGTTTTTCCCCTTTTTCTGGTTCCGGCAAGCGGAAAGGTATGAAGAATTCCGTCCTCAAGCTTTACCAGAGTCTCTGGCGAAGCTCCCGCAATTTCAATATCATCACTGGAAAAATAAAACATATAGGGCGAAGGATTCTCTGTTCTGAGCGCCCGATAAATATCAAACAGGCTTCCCTCTGCACTCGCACGAAGCGGATTTGAGAGAACCACCTGGAAAATATCTCCCTCATAAATATATTTCTTTGCCCTTTCCACCATATGACAGTATTCTTCTCTTGAAAACTGGGGAGTAAGCGGAGAGGTTTTCCGAAAAACAGGAAGCTCTGCCTTGTCTCCTTTTTTCAAAAGCTCTTCCATTTCCAGGAGCTTTGCCTCTGCCTCTGCATAAGAGGCCTCTGCACAGGAGGTGTCTACTCCTGCAATCAGATAAATTTTCTGACAAAGGTTGTCAAAAGCAATCACCTGGTCAAAGAGCATCAAATCCACATCCCGAAACGCCTCTGCCTGCTCGTGAAAATCCAGCCTTTCTTCTGCATAACGAATGTAATCATAGGAAAAATATCCCACAAGGCCGCCTGTAAAGGAGGGCATACCTGAAAGCTTGGGACTTTTATATTTTTTCAAGATTCTGCGGATAGCCTCTCCTGGATGAGAGGTAAGAGTCTGTATTTCCTTATCTGAGCGAATTTTCAGCCTCCCCTCGTCGCAGGTAATCTCAAGCGTAGGCTGATATCCCAAAAAGGTGTATCGTCCCCAGCGCTTGGTATCCTCCACGCTCTCCAGCAGAAAGCAATGCCGACTTACCTTTTTGAGAATCCTCATGGCTTCTATTGGGGTAATAAAATCGCTGTATATTTCTCTGCATACTGGAATCCTTCCATATGTGTCCTGTTTCATAAGCTGATATATTTCTTCTAAAGATGGGTACATAGCTTCCTCCTTTGCTGCGTAATAGCCTCTCCGGCTTTTTTTATGACGTCAGGGGGAAATTCACAATGCTCACAAGGCACAATATCCGCTTTACACATGAGACTTGCTTGATACGTTAAATGTCCGCGCGACAGCTTTATTGCACAAAAAAACCGCCCCTGACAATTCTGAATTTGTCAAGGACGGGTATTTTCCCGCGGTGCCACCTTGTTTCGCAGAAATCTCTGCGCGCTTATCAGGATACCAACATATCCCCGGCAGCTGACGTGTGCCTGAACGTCACAGAATACTCAGAGCATCAGAAACCTTCGTTGTCCTCGGATTTTCGCTCCTTTGACCGTGCCCTCAGCGGCCCATTATGACGTCCTGCTTTTCCGCCCTTTCTCAGCATCCGGACTCTCTGTAAGCGCATATGACGTCTTTACTTCCGCTTCATCGGTTTATCTCGTTGAAGTTAATCATAATATAATTTTTCCTTTTTGTCAATATCTTGTTGAAATCTTCTTTTCTGAAGCAGCACATGAGTTACTGCTCACGGGCGACTATTCTGCGAGGTGTTTTCGTGCTTCTGGCACGAAAATCCCGAGATAATCGGCGCGAAATGCGGCAGAATGTGGCATTTCTGTGCATCGCGAGGCGTGTTGCTGTGAACGCAGTGAACAGTAACGCACATAAATAGCGCTGCATTTAGAAAAACTACTAAAAGCATTGTATTTTGGCAAACTATATTGTATCATATAGATATATAGACCTATCAAATCTGTACTTTGACAAGGTCAGGCGGAAATGAATGTCAGACTCTTAGAAGCCCACTACCTTCAGGTGACGAAAGGTTCATAATTCATGAATAATAAAAAAAATATCCCAAGCAATTCCATCTGGTACAAGCTGGATTTATCTGCAAATGTCTATCCGACTCTGCAGCGCAGAAATTTTTCCAGTGTGTACCGGATTTCGGTTACTTTAAAAGAAGAAATCAATCCCTTGCTCCTTCAGAAGGCTCTGGATTTGACGCTTCCGCGCTTTCCCACCTTTAAGGTTGCCTTGAAAAAGGGATTATTCTGGAGATACCTGGAGCCGAACAACAGACCCGGCCCCTTTGTACAGCCTGATATCTCAAATCCCTGTATGCCCATGTCCTTTCACTCAAATAACCGATATTTGATAAGAGTTTACTATTATCATAAAAGGATATCCCTGGAAATCTTCCATTCTCTTTCTGACGGAAACGGCACTCTGTTCCTTCTTCGGACGCTCACTGCCATTTATCTTCGCTTAAAGGGTTATGAGATTCCAAACGGACAGGGAGTATTAGATATTTATGAGGAACCATTGCCAGAGGAGCTGGAGGACGCCTATATGAAATATGCCTCGTCCCGGGTACGTCCTCCCCGAAGTCAGGAAAAGGCTTACAGGGTCAGAGGAACAAAGGAGGCCTTTTATACTCTGAATATTATCTGCGGCGTGATTCCTGTTGACCGTATTTTGAAGGTTTCCAGAGGCTACGGCGTCTCTGTCACAGAATATCTGAATGCTGTTTTGCTCTATTCCCTTCTTCAGAGGCAGAAGGAAGAGCGTGTGTTTCGGGAGAAGCCGGTAAAGCTGGCTCTGCCCGTAAATCTGCGCAGATTTTTTCCCTCAGACACTCTCCGAAACTTTATCAGTATGGTATATCCTTCTATTGACCCAAGAATGGGAGATTATACCTTTGAGGAAATCCTGACGCAGGTTCATCATTATATGCGCTACTATATCAACAACAAGTTTCTCAACGCAGATATTGCCACAAATGCGGCAACGCAGAAAAATCCCTTTATACGAATTGTTCCCCTCTTTGTCAAGGACCTTGTTGTACGCCAGTTCTATATCCGCGTCCAGGATAAACAGTCCTCAGCCGGTCTCACAAACCTGGGAGTCATCCAGACTCCAGAGGCCATGAGAGAGCATGTGGAGCGTTTTGACGTCCTCATGGGACAGCCTTTTTCTGCACGTACAAACTGCGCCGTTGCCAGCTACCAGAATATCCTTACCATTAACTTTGCAAGCAGTATCATAGAGACAGATGTGGAGCGCCTTTTTTTCAGAAAGCTGGTATCTGACGGAATCCCTGTCAAGATTGAGAGCAATCGCAAGAGCTAATACAGCAGCGGCCAAAACAGCTGGGGCAGATTATTACTTCACGCCGGAAGCCTCTATCCCCTTCTGCAGCTCCTCGTGAAAATTCATCTTGTCAACCACCCACGCCCCAAAAGTCATGGGTTTGTAATTGCCCAGTCATAATGAAAGTCTGCTCTTTTACAGGTGAAATCTCTGTTTTACAGGAAATAGCCTTGCTATTCTCTTGTCCTTTATCTATAATAAATGTAAGGAATCAACATGGCCAGACACGATAAAACGAAGATACATATCAAACATTAGTCTGCATAAAAGGCGGTCACAATACCCTGGGAAACAGTAAGGTTCGATAAATGATATATGAGAAGATTTGTAGTATCTGGACATGTTATGAAATTTCTGTAAAATAAAAAATTAAGATGGCAATATAGATGGCGAAAACCATGGAAAGGAAGATTGCATATGTCTTATTGTGTAAATTGCGGAGTAGAGCTGGATAAAACCTGCAAGGTGTGTCCTTTGTGTAATACCAGAGTCATCAATCCCGGCCAGCCTGTGGATGAAATCTCTCCAAAACCCTTTCCTGAACTTCCAGGAAAGCTTGACCCTGTACAGCGCAGCGATATGGCTCTTCTTATGACTGTTATTCTGGCTTCTACGGCTGTGGTGTGCGGTTTTTTGAATCTGTTGGCTTTCCAGCAGGGACGATGGTCTCTGTATGTGATAGGAATCTGCGTAAATTTATGGATTTTTTTTCTTCCTCTCTTTTTCCCTGGGAAGCTGACTCCTTATATAAGTCTGGTTCTGGATGGAATCAGTATTGCGCTGTATTTTGGAGTTATCTCTCTTCTTCATCCTGCTGGGGGATGGTATGGAGCTATTGCGCTTCCTGTTATTATAGTGCTTACTCTGCTCCTCTTATTGTTTCTCTTTTTTTTAAAATACCTGCACAGCTCTGTTCTTGCATTGGCTGTAGTGATTATTACTGAGATTGGAGGGATATGTACAGTGGTAGAGCTGCTCATCAATTTGTTTTTGGATAGACCTCTTTCCCTCTCGTGGGCAGCTATTGTCCTTACCTGCTGTATTATCATTGATTTAGCGCTGATTACTATTTTAAGGCGTTCAAGACTTAGAAATGAAGTCAGAAGAAGAATGCATATTTAAGATTCCTCATAGCTGAAGCAAGAGTTTTTACAATACATTGGATAAGTAAAGCATCTCGCTTGTACGGGCGAGATGCTTTACTTAATAAGGTTAGTCCTATGCAAAGCTTTCGTTTAATTGACAAAAAGACCTGTAAGTCATACTTACAGGTCTTTTAACTCCCCCTGTTGGACTCGAACCAACGACACTTCGGTTAACAGCCGAATGCTCT
>JAUNOP010000067.1 GCA_030537135.1 Eubacteriales bacterium
GAACGGTACGCTACGTGGTGTGGAAGGGGAGGGTAAAATCTCCCCTATCCGATTTAACCAAATAGCGAAGCGGGCATTGTGAATATCCGCTTGACTTTCCTAAAGAATATGGTCCTTGGGATTGTCGTCCTCAAACTCAAAGACGCAGCGTTCAAAGGCATTGATAACATGTGTATCCTGAAATTTATCATACCGTTTATGCTGTCTTCCATAAGACATATGTACATGACCATGAAGAAAATACTTGGGCTTATATTTATTCATAAGCTCCAGGAAAACCTTAAAGCCCTGATGGGGAAGGTCTCTTCCGTCATTGAGCTGGTAGGCCGGTGCATGGGTAACGAGAATATCAAAGCCTCTTCTGCGAAAGAGCTGAAACCAGAGCCTTCTCACGCGGCCTTTCATTTCTCTCTCTGTATACTGGTGCGGCCCGTTCTTGTAGCGCATGGAACCGCCGAGTCCCAGAATTCTCACGCCCTTATATACATAGATCTGATCCTCTATACAGATGCAGCCTTCTGGAGGAGTTGTCGCGTATTTTGCGTCATGGTTTCCATGTATATAAAGTACTGGAGCAGAGGCAAAGGTGACCAGGAAGGAGAGATAACGGGGATCCAAATCCCCACAGGAGATAATCAGATCGATTCCGTCGAGCTTTCCTTCCCTGTAATAGTCCCAAAGATAGGCAGACTCTTCATCTGCAATGGCAAGTATTTTCATTTGTATCCTTAACCTTCCTCTTTTTCCACACCCTGCTGGCGGACAACAGGCTTTGCTTTCTCCTGAAGCTGCGCAGGCTTTGGAATATCTCCGATGACGTTCTCAGCGAGCCAGTCCATTGTGACAATTTCCTCCGGGCTCAGGCTTCGATTCGGGTCCTCCTGAACAACGCCGTTCTGTGAATACAAAACGCCTGAGAAGGGATTGAATTCTCCTGTGCTTATGGTTTTCTTTAAAAGCTCAACAAGGCGCTTGGTACCGATAGGAAGATTTTTGGAGCAGACAACGTCAATAACTCCGGCTGACATTCCCCACCAATAGTTAATGGCTTTTGTGGTAGAGGCGTCGTCATATTTCCAGGTACCGTTCATGATGGTCCGGATAAGCTGCTCATAGAATTTTCCCCAGTGCCACAGAGGCATGGCAAGGCTGCATATATTTCCATTATCGTCAAAGCGGTAAATGCCGAAGCTGCGGGAGGACTCCTCCGGGATAATCATATCCTTGCCGGAAATGCAGGTCGCGCCGGTAAGGCGAAGGTTATCCATAGGATTTAAGTCCTTCTTGGAGGACCATTCCAGGTATACCAGGGCGCGGGGATTAATCATCTTGGCTCCCAGGGCAAAGGCGTTGATGTTGGCAATGGAGCCGAAAATCGGATAATCCTCGATATATGCCAGACGGTTGTTTTCAGCCATGGCTCCAGCGATGGCTCCCATGAGGAATTTTGCCTCATGCATACGCGCATAATAGGTGCGGATGTAGCGGTGCGAGGTGTTCAGGGAGCAGTTCAGTATGCGTACATCCCGGTTTGCAATGGCTGCCTTCACACTGGCCTGAACAAAGGCAGGAGTTGTGGTGAAAATCAGGTTGCAGCCTGCGCGGATGGCGTCGGAAATTCGTTCCTCTGCCTGCTCGGCAGTGGTATTCTCAAAATACATGGTACTCACTTCATCAGGGAAGGTCTGCTCCAGATGCAGTCTTCCCAGCTCGTGAGCATAGGTCCATGCAGAGGAGGAAGGCGTTTTCTCATAGATAAATGCAATCTTGAGCTTTGTAGGAGCAGTTCCGAGGAGTCTGCCAAGCAGAGGAACCTTTTCCTTTTTCTCTTTGGCAGGATCCATCTTCAGATCTACTTCCTTATCCTCCTGAAGGAGTTCGAATTCTTCCCAGCTTTTTGCAATCATTGTATTCATCTCACTGGTAGTCATGGAAGCGATTGTTTTATATTCATATATAGTGATAAAGGCCAGGAAAGCGTCTCCGGCTGTGATAGAGAGCTTGCTGCCTCCCTTTGCTTCAAATTCGAGGCTGAATCTGGAATAAAGGGAACTGAAGCTGAGCTTCTCATCCTCTGTCCAGACTTCCTTTGGACCTTTGCCAACAGCCTTTTGCAGCTTTGCAAAGCTTCCTTCCTTTGAAAACCACAGATAATTGATCTGAGACAAATCATAAAAGTCTACAAATTCATAATAAAGGCGGTTTTCTCTTTCATCGGTACGTTTTGGAAGAATTCGGGTCACATTGCCGGGAACAGATACTGCGTCAAAAAATTTCAGAACGCTCACGCGCTTGTTTCCTTCCTCCACATAGAATTTATTCATATATTCATAGGCCTTAATTGGATCCCGGATTCCCTCTTCCACATGAATTGTGGACAGAGCAGCCCATTTTCTGGCAAATTCGGATTCCTCCTTGAGAATCGGCATGAAATTGGCTGCAAAGGAATTGCTCCTGCCTGCGGTCACAGTTCCCACGATCTGGTTCATGGGAATTTGTACAAGTCCCAGGGGAATCTCAGAGTAGGAGCCTTTTGGCGGCAGAATATCATTGAGTACCTGCAGTGTTGGCTGGACGCCTTGAAGCATTCGGGCCTGATATTCTCTTTTTCCCATTTTATAAGCCTTACTGTAATCTTCTAATGCCATAAATAATCCTCCGTTTATTGATGGTGTGCTTTGTGATACCAGGGCATTTGGCGCTGGCATCAGAGGAATAAAATATCTTTTGCCTCCAACATCTCTGTTTTCGAGGACAAAAAAATAAATGCAGGAGATGGGACTTGAACCCACACGATCTTGCGACCACAGGCACCTGAAGCCTGCGCGTCTGCCAATTCCGCCACTCCTGCATTTCATCCAGCCGTATTCCCGACTGCCTTATTAGAATACCTCAAAAAGAAAAAAATGTCAATAGGGAAATTAAAAAAACAAAAAAATAAATGCAGGAGATGGGACTTGAACCCACACGATCTTGCGACCACAGGCACCTGAAGCCTGCGCGTCTGCCAATTCCGCCACTCCTGCATTTCATTCAGCCGTACCGACGACTGCCCTATCAGAATACCTCAAAAAGAAAAAAATGTCAATAGAAAAAAAACATTTTTTGTCGATTTTATTTTATTCGCACAAATCAAAAACATTATACAATAGAAAAAAAATTTTGGTGATTGTTCCTGTTGAAAAAATGACTGTGTTGTGGTACAATGCTGAAGATTTAGAATGTTTTAACGTATCAAGTAAGTCTTCCGCTTCAATTTCGCAGAGAAACAGCAGCGCTGGACATCCTATTTTACAAAAAAGAAAGGGAGATTGTATGAAAGCATTTCTTATACTGGAAGATGGCCATGTATTTACCGGTACAAGTATCGGTTCGGCTCGTGATGTTGTGAGTGAAATCGTTTTTAACACTTCCATGACCGGCTATTTGGAAGTTATGACAGACCCTTCTTATGCAGGGCAGGCAGTATGTATGACTTATCCGTTAATTGGTAATTACGGCATTTGCTATGAAGACCAGGAATCTCAAAGACCCTGGGTAGACGCCTTTATTGTCAGAGAATTATCCCGTATCCCAAGCAATTTCCGAAGCTTGGACACTATTCAGCAATTCTTAGAAAAACATGATATTCCCGGTATTGCCGGAATCGATACCAGAGCATTGACAAAGATTCTCCGTGAAAAGGGTACTATGAATGGTATGATTACGGTAAATGAGAATTATGATTTAGACGCAATCCTCCCCCGTTTAAAAAGATATATTACAGGAAAAGTGGTAGAGAAGGTTACCTGCCGTGAGAAAGAAATTTTAAAGGGTCAAGGGCCAAAGGTTGCTCTTATGGATTTTGGAGCAAAGCGCAATATCGCCCGTTCTCTTCACGAGAGAGGCTGCCAGGTGACGATATATCCGGCTCTTACCAGTGCAGAAGAAATACTTAAGGATAAGCCGGACGGCATTATGCTGAGCAATGGTCCTGGAGACCCTAAGGAATGTGTTTCCATTATTAAAGAAGTCAAGAAGCTTTATGATTCAGATGTTCCGATTTTTGCTATCTGTCTGGGGCATCAGCTCATGGCTCTGGCAGCGGGCGGGGACACATACAAGCTGAAATATGGCCACAGGGGCGGAAATCATCCGGTAAAAGACCTGACTACAGGAAGAGTTTATATCTCTTCACAGAACCATGGCTATGTGGTGGACGCAGGAGAGCTTGAGGCAAAAGGAATTGCAAGACCAGCCTTTGTGAATGTCAATGACGGCACCAACGAGGGAATGGCTTATATAGGAAAGAATATTTTTACTGTGCAGTTCCATCCAGAAGCCTGCCCAGGTCCGCAGGATTCCAGCTATCTGTTTGACAGATTTATGAAAATGATGGGAGGGGAGAACTGATATGCCTAGAAATCATGATATTAAAAAGGTACTTGTCATTGGCTCAGGACCGATTGTGATCGGTCAGGCCGCAGAATTTGACTATGCAGGAACACAGGCCTGCCGTTCCCTGAAGGAAGAGGGAATCGAGGTAGTGCTGCTCAATTCCAATCCGGCAACCATCATGACAGACAAGGATATTGCAGACAGAGTTTACATTGAGCCTCTGACAGTGGAGGTTGTGGAGCAGCTGATTTTAAAGGAAAGACCAGACAGCGTTCTCCCGACTCTGGGAGGACAGGCAGGGCTGAACCTTGCCATGGAGCTGGCTGAGAGCGGATTTCTGGAAAAAAATCATGTGCGCCTTATCGGAACCACCTCTGAGACTATCAAAAAGGCAGAGGATCGTCAGGAGTTCAAGGATACCATGGAGAAGATAGGAGAGCCGATAGCAGCCTCCAAGGTGGTGACTACTGTGGAGGATGGTCTGGCGTTCACAAATACCATCGGCTATCCCGTGGTTTTGCGCCCCGCCTATACTCTGGGGGGAAGCGGCGGCGGTATCGCAAGCAATGAATATGAGCTTCGGGAAATCCTGGAAAATGGTCTTCGTCTCTCGCGAGTGGGAGAGGTTCTTGTGGAGCGCTGCATTGCCGGGTGGAAGGAAATCGAGTATGAGGTGATGCGAGACAGTGCCGGCAACTGCATTACTGTTTGTAATATGGAAAATATCGACCCTGTGGGCGTTCACACAGGAGACAGTATTGTGGTAGCTCCCTCTCAGACACTAGGAGACAAGGAGTATCAGATGCTCAGAACCTCTGCACTCAACATTATTACAGAGCTTGGCATTACAGGCGGCTGTAATGTTCAGTATGCGCTTCACCCAGAGAGCTTTGAATACTGTGTGATTGAGGTAAATCCGCGTGTGAGCCGTTCCTCAGCCCTTGCAAGCAAGGCTACCGGTTATCCGATTGCAAAGGTGGCTGCAAAGATAGCGCTGGGCTATACGTTGGATGAGATTCCCAATGCAATCACAGGCAAGACATATGCGAGCTTTGAGCCTATGCTGGATTACTGTGTTGTGAAGATTCCGCGCCTGCCCTTTGATAAATTCATTACTGCAAAGCGTACCCTGACAACGCAGATGAAGGCTACTGGCGAGGTTATGAGTATCTGCCACAACTTTGAGGGCGCTCTGATGAAGGCTATCCGCTCTCTGGAACAGCATGTAGACAGCCTGATGTCCTATGATTTTACCGGACTTGGGGAGGATGAGCTTCTGGAGGAGCTTCGCATTGTAGATGACCGCAGAATCTGGAAAATAGCAGAGGCTATACGCAGGGGAATTCCTCAGGCAGAGATTCACAGAATCACAAAGATTGACCTCTGGTTTATCGACAAGCTTGCTGTTTTGGTGGAAATGGAACATGCCTTAAAGACACAAGACCTGACAGAAGAGCTGCTTCTTGAGGCAAAGCGAATGGAATTTCCAGATTATGTGATTGGGCGCCTGAATGGAAAGACCGAAGCCCAGGTAAAAGCTCTCCGAAAGCAGTGGGGCATTACAGCCGCCTACAAGATGGTTGATACCTGCGCGGCTGAGTTTGCGGCAGCAACGCCATATTATTATTCAGTATATGGAAACCAGGATACAGAGAACGAGGCCCTGTCCACAGAGGGAAGAAAGAAGGTTCTGGTTCTTGGCTCAGGACCCATTCGTATTGGCCAGGGAATTGAGTTTGACTTCTGTTCTGTACACTGCACTTGGGCGTTTGCAAAGGAAGGCTATGAGACCATTATTATCAACAACAATCCAGAAACAGTAAGTACGGATTTTGATATTGCAGATAAGCTGTATTTTGAGCCCCTGACGCCTGAGGATGTGGAAAATATCGTAAACATAGAAAAACCGGACGGAGCGGTTGTTCAGTTCGGCGGTCAGACAGCAATCAAGCTCACAGAAGCTCTGATGAAAATGGGAGTAAAAATTCTGGGAACCTCTGCAGAGGATGTGGATGCAGCAGAGGACAGAGAGCTGTTTGACCGGGTTCTGGAGCAGTGCAGAATTCCCCGCCCAAAGGGACACACCGTGTTCACAGCAGAGGAGGCAAAGGCAGCGGCAGCAGACCTGGGCTATCCGGTTCTGGTTCGCCCCTCCTATGTGCTTGGCGGTCAGGGAATGAGGATTGCAGTAAGTGATGAGGATGTAGAGGAATATATTGGAATTATCAACCAGATTGCACAGGAGCATCCGATTCTTGTGGATAAATACCTTATGGGCAAGGAGATAGAGGTGGATGCTGTGTGCGACGGGGAGGATATTGTGATTCCCGGAATCATGGAGCACATTGAAAGAGCGGGAATTCACTCTGGAGACAGTATTTCCGTGTATCCTGCGCAGACCATCAGTCAAAAGGCAAAGGAGACTATCGGAGAGTATACAAGACGTCTTGCCAAGGCGCTTCATGTAGTGGGCATGATTAATATCCAGTTTATTGTATGTGGAGAAGAGGTCTATGTGATTGAGGTGAATCCGCGTTCCAGCCGTACGGTACCTTATATCAGCAAGGTAACAGGAATTCCGATTGTTCCGCTTGCCACAAAAGCCATTCTGGGCTATAAGCTCAGAGACCTGGGCTATAAGCCAGGAGTACAGCCGGAGGCAAAGCACATTGCTATTAAGATGCCCGTGTTCTCCTTTGAGAAAATCCGCGGAGCAGATATCTCTCTTGGACCGGAGATGAAGTCAACAGGAGAGTGCCTGGGCATTGCAGAGAGCTTTAATGAGGCACTGTATAAGGCGTTTATAGGAGCAGGAATCAAGCTTCCGAAATACAAAAACATGATTATTACAGTCAAGGACGAGGACCAGGAGGATATTATTCCGATTGCAAGAAGATTTGAGGCGCTTGGCTACCGCATTTATGCGACAAGAGGAACTGCAAAGGCGCTAAAGGAGAATAGTATCCGGGTGATTCGTACCAATAAGCTGGAGCAGCCTTCTCCGAACCTGATGGACTTGATTCTGGGACATAAGATTGACGTAGTAATCGACACGCCTCCCCAGGGAGTGGAGCATCAGAAGGACGGCTTCCTGATCAGAAGAAACGCGATTGAAACAGGAGTAAATGTACTCACTTCTCTGGATACGGCAGAAGCTCTGGTGACAAGCCTTGAAAATACAGATGTGCATAATCTGACATTAATCGACATTGCAACCATAGACAACAGGTAATCGAACCTCTTTGAGGGGCGGCTCTTTCAGAGAGCCGCTTTTCCAAGGAGGTTCTTTTGTTATGCTATAGAAAATTCCGCGTTACTGTTCACACGGACTATTCCGCTGGAATTCTCTATAGCTATCCTTACTTTTGTGATTGTCATTTTTGGAAAGGTTTGCTATACTGAATCTGTGATACCAATGTTAGAAATTCATGCATAAAAGACAAAGCAGTCTGCGTATCATAGGAGTCAAAATACCCCTTGACTTTTATATTAAAAAGAAAGGTAAGAAAAGAGAAAACTATGGATATTTTAGAGTTGTTAAAGGTCATTTTCCTTGGAATTGTGGAAGGAATCACCGAGTGGCTTCCCATCAGCAGCACAGGTCATCTGATTCTCACAGATGAATTTATCAAGCTGAATGTGACAGACGAATTTATGCAGATGTTCATGGTGGTTATTCAGCTTGGCGCAATCATGGCTGTGGTGGTTCTGTACTGGAGCAAGCTCTGGCCGTTTCAGAATAATCCCAGGGAAAAGGGAATTTACCGCTACTGCAACAGGGAGAAATGGATTCTCTGGTTTAAAATTCTGGTAGCCTGCATACCGGCCATTGTGATTGGTCTGCCGCTGAATGATTTTCTGGAGGAACACCTCAACAATTATGTGGTTGTGGCTCTCATGCTTATCCTTTATGGCGTGTTATTTATTATTATTGAGAACAGAAACCGCAAAAGACGTCCGAAAATCAGACGTCTGGAGCAACTGGATTTTCTGACTGCCTTTAAGATAGGCCTGTTTCAGGTGTTGTCTCTCATTCCAGGAACCTCTCGCTCTGGTTCTACTATTATCGGAGGAATTTTGGTGGGAACCTCCCGCACGGTTGCGGCAGAGTTCACCTTCTTTCTTGCAATTCCCGTGATGTTTGGCGCCAGCCTTCTCAAGCTGGTGAAGTTCGGCTTTGCTTTTACCGGAACAGAGCTTATTATTCTGATTGTAGGAATGCTGGTGGCTTTTGTAGTGTCCATTATTTCCATTAAGTTTTTGATGGGTTATATTAAAAAGAATGATTTCAAGGTATTTGGGTGGTACCGTATTATTCTCGGCATTCTGGTTCTCGGATATTTTGTGGGAAAAACAGTGCTGGGTGCATAAAACTTCAGGAGAAGGGGTATGATTATGAGGAAAACATATGTAATGGCATTGGATCAGGGGACAACGAGCTCACGCTGCATTCTCTTTGACCAGGATGGGCGTATGTGCAGTACAGCGCAGAAGGAGTTTCGCCAATACTATCCCAAGCCCGGATGGGTGGAGCATAATCCGAATGAAATCTGGTCCTCACAGCTCAGTGTGGTGATGGAAGCTATGGGGCAGATTGGTGTGGACGCAGAGGCGATTGCTGCCATAGGCATTACCAATCAGAGAGAGACCACGATTGTGTGGGACAAAAGCACAGGGGAGCCGATATATCCTGCTATTGTATGGCAGTGCAGGCGCACCGCAGATAAGATTGAAGAGCTTGAAAGGGAAGGCTTTGACGCGGTCATCCGTGAAAAAACAGGTCTGATTGCAGACGCCTATTTTTCAGGGACAAAGATTGCATGGATACTGGAACATGTGCAGGGAGCCAGAGAACGGGCAGAGAGAGGGGAGCTTCTTTTTGGAACTGTGGATACCTGGCTTATCTGGAAGCTGACAAAGGGAGCTGTGCATGTGACAGACTATACCAATGCCTCCAGAACTATGCTGTTCAATATTTATGAAAAAAAGTGGGATGAAGACATTCTCAGAAAGCTCAATATTCCTGCCTGTATGCTTCCGAAGGTTAAGTCAAGCAGCCATATCTATGGATATACAAGCGAGGCTGTTATCGGAGGCGTGATTCCCATAGGGGGAGCTGCAGGAGACCAGCAGGCCGCTTTGTTTGGTCAGTGCTGCATGGAGGCAGGGGATGTGAAAAATACCTATGGAACCGGCTGCTTTCTTCTCATGCATACGGGGAATAAGGCAGTGCGCTCAGAGCATGGTCTGCTGACTACCATAGCTGTGAATGGGGATGGAACACCTGGCTATGCGCTTGAGGGAAGCGTTTTTGTGGCAGGAGCTGCCATCCAGTGGCTCAGAGATGAAATGAAGGTTCTCTCCAGTGCGCCGGAATCTGAGAAATACTGCAATTCTGTGCCAGATACGCACGGTGTATATGTGGTACCTGCATTTACAGGGCTTGGGGCTCCTTATTGGGATCAATATGCAAGAGGCGCTATTCTGGGACTTACCAGAGGGGCAGGAAAGGCGCATCTGATTCGAGCAACGGTAGAATCCCTGGCCTATCAGGTATGCGACGTCCTGGAGGCCATGGAAAAGGATGCCAAAGTAAAGCTTCGCTCCTTGCGCGTGGACGGCGGAGCCAGCGCTAATAACTTTCTTATGCAGTTCCAGGCAGATATTCTGGGCAAGGATGTGGTGAGACCAAGCTGCATTGAGACAACGGCTCTTGGAGCCGCCTATCTAGCAGGACTTTCTACAGGCTTCTGGAAAAATACTGCAGAGGTATGCAGAAACTGGCATGAGGAGAGGAGATTTTACCCTACCTTTGAGGAAGAACAAAGAAGAAAGTGCCTGAAGGGCTGGAGAAAGGCTGTGAAGTGTACCTTTGATTGGGCGCGTGAGCAGTAATGGTAAATTCTACTGTTCGCGGGCGACTATTCCGCGGGGTGTTTTCGTGCCTCTGCCACGAAAATCCCGAGATAATCGGTGCGAAATGCAGCAGAAGGCGGCATTTCTGTGCATCGCGAAGCGTGTTGCTGTGAACGCAGTGAACAGCAACTGGTAAATTTAACATATTTGTGAAAAATTTGTGAGAAAGTTGACAAATATGTAAAACTCTATTAAAATAATACATGTAAAATATGGACGAGTTTGTGGATGTATGAAATGCTTTCTGCTTTAAAGCATTTCATGCAGGATGAAAAATTAACAGACAGGCAAAAAATGCTTACGCCTGTTAAAAAAAATGCACCAGCAGGTCTTAGAGAAAATCGCGCTGTTGCTTATACAGAATACAGGGTCAGAAAATGGCTGCTTTTTTGCAGGCAATAGCAGAAATACAAAAGATGCTCTGGGATAAGTCATAAGACAACGGGAGGAAATGATATGAAAGTAAAATATGTGGGATGGATTTTTCTGGCAGCGTCTACCGTATTGGCATCTGGCTGCGGCCTGAAAAAAACACAGGAGTTTTCACCAACGCCGACGCCAGCCGTTACAGCAGCGCCTACTGTGCCTCCGGCAACGCCGACTCCGATTGCGTCTCCTACGCCAGTGCCAAAGGCAATAGGAACCAAGACCGATACTACGGTCACCATTCCGGTTGTGAATGAAATTCCAAATGAGATCACTGAGATTTATATGAGAGTTACTGGAACCGAGGATTGGACTGACAATCTTTTAAATGGTACGACTCTTGCGGCAAATGAAAGCGCAGAGCTGTATTACACAGCAGCTCCGGAAGGCAGCACAGGACTTTTTGATATTCAGCTGATTGGCGCAGATCAGACGATTTATAATACTGTGGATCTGGAACTCAGCGATATGAGCAGCATGACATTCTATGTGGATGAGACAAATGAGGCATGGGTAAAGTACAACAGCATTTCTCAGGGAACAGAGGTAGATTACAAGGAAACCTGGGTACCGTCTGGCTATTAATAGAAAAAGAACCGGGCAGATTCTAAGAATCTGCCCGGTTCTTTTAACACAGTGAAGCGCATTGCAAATTTCGCTTCACTGTAAGGAGAAGCTATCCTATGATTTTTTTCGCTTGGAATATTTGATATATTCCACGACCATCATGGCCAGCTTAAAGGTCAGCGCATCCTCAAAGGTACGGATATCCAGACCAAATTTTTTCTGAAGCTTTTCAAAGCGGTAGACCAGAGTATTCCGGTGTACATAGAGCTGGCGGGAGGTCTCAGAGAGATTCAGATTATTTTCAAAGAAAATCTTGATAGTAGTCATAGTTTCTTCATCCAGTGAATCCAGGGATTCATTTTTAAATATTTCGTCAATGAACATTTCACAGATAGAAATAGGAAGCTGATAAATCAGCCGCCCGATTCCGAGCTGATTATAGCTGAATACATTTTTCTGAGAATAGAAAATTTTGCCCACCTCTATAGCTGTTTTGCTCTCGCGGAAAGCATTTGGAAGCTCATTGAGACTGTGGGCGATATTTCCAAAGGAAACCCATGCAGGCGTCATGACTTCTGTGTTGAGCATGTCCACCAGCATATAGGCAATGCCAAGTAAGTCGTCAAGGGTATCTGTGGATGGAAGCTCCCGTACAATAATGATGCCGTTGTCATCCAGAGCAGTGATAAAATCCCTGGTACGTGCAGAGAAAATATTGCGGATGGTAGCCAGGGCATTTTCATCCTTGTTCTGCTTTGTTTCGACCATGAACACAGCTCTGGGAGCAGTGGTGGAGATGCGGAGCTTTTTTGCCTTGTTGTAGATATCCATATCATTGTAGGTACCCAGGAGAAGATTCTGCATGAAAATATTCTTGTCATTTTTTTCTCTGTATGCGTTCAGGAGACTTTCCACCTGGCATACCGCCAGCTCCCCAATAGTCTGGGCAGAATCGGATTTTCCAAAGACAATCAGAATATGAGTGATATCTCCGTTGGTATGTATTTTAAATAGCTGTTCTCTGGAGGTGGCAACCCCCAGAGCAGTGGATTCCAGAAAGTCCTGAATCTTCTTGGAAGAGGGAAGGTGCTTGTCAGGACTGGTGCTGACTGCCACAGTTTCATCCAGATTCATCAGACAATAGTCAAGCTCACTGATGTTCCTCCAATTATTAAGACATTCCTGCAAAACCTGCTGTACTGCCAATTTGTCACGTCCTTTCTTGGGTGTTTTTCGGATGTTAGAGCATAAAGACTGCTGTTTACTGCGCTCACCCCAGCGTACTTTGCGATGCACACAAATGCTGCGAATGGCGATATGCAGATACCAGGGAAAAAAGGTCAGGAATCCTCTTATAAATTCGCTCGCAAGAGGATTTTTGACCCTGGGACCTGCCCAAAATATAACATCTTATGTATAGTATACCACAAAAATCGAAGAAATGTACAAAAATAAAAGCAAAAATCCGGGGACTTCCTGGTTTCCATTGGTTGCCTTTTTGGCTATAATCAGGTATACTATTCTTATATAGAGGGCGATTTTCAATCCCCGGATATATGGAGATGCTGTTCAAAAGTCAGAATAAAGAAAAGCAATACAGCTGCTTTTGGACAGAAGATTACACCAGACAGGTGGAAATAGACAAAGTGCGGCATAGTTACAGGATGAAATATGCCTATCTGGATAAAGGAAAAGGAGAAAAAGAAAAATGAGCGCAACCTTGGTAATTATGGCAGCCGGAATCGGCAGCAGATTTGGAACACAGGAAATTAAACAGCTTGCTCCTCTGGGGCCGGATGGAGAATGCATTATGGAGTATTCTATTTATGACGCTCTGGCAGTAGGCTTTGACAAAGTGGTATTTATTATTCGCAGGGATATTGAGAAGCTCTTTCGTGAGCAGGTAGGATATAAAATTGAGAAGGCAACAAAGGTAGAATATGTTTTTCAGGAGCTGGATATGCTGCCAGAGGGAATGTCCCTGCCAAAAGGCAGGAAGAAGCCCTGGGGAACCGGACAGGCTGTGATGTGCTGCAGAGGCGTTGTGAAGGAGCCGTTTGTTGTCATTAATGCAGACGATTTCTATGGAAGAGATACCTTCCGCAAGGCCTATGAGTATCTTCAGCTTTCCCACCCAGACGATGGGAAATTCCATTTCTGCATGGTCGGCTTTGTGATGGGAAATACGCTGAGCGACAATGGCAGCGTGACAAGAGGCGTGTGCGAGGTCAATAAGAATGCACATCTGACTGCTGTTCATGAGACAAAAAATATTTTTAAGACGCCGCAGGGACCGGTTGTTCGCCATGAGGACGGTACAGAAACCCTGCTGAATGTGGACGCCCCTGTTTCTATGAATATCTGGGGACTGACTCCTGACTTTATTCAGAGACTGGAAGAAGGCTTTGGAGATTTTCTGAGAGACCAGGAAAGCAAGGGTTATACAGGAGAATATCTGCTTCCGATTATTATTGACGGAATGATTCAGAGAAATCAAGCCAAGGTAACAGTTCTGCATACAGACAGCCAGTGGTTTGGAGTGACCTATCAGGAGGATAAGGAGACAACCAGACAGGCGCTTAGGGATTTGTGCGAGGCAGGAGAGTATCCTGTGCCTTTGTGGGAAAATGTGAGATAAATCAATATGCCTGAGACCAGGAAGAGGAAGGAATAAAAAACAAAAGAGACAGTGTGCGGATGAGACAATAAGTCTGCCCACTGTCTTTTTTGAGTTTTCTCTACTAAACGCCTAAAGGTGCCAAAAGCATATTCAGCGTATGCTCCGGAAGTTTTTTGTCACATAAGATACGATAAAAAAAGCGCCGCTTCCCTGGGAAGCAGCGCCTGAATGCTTGTAATTAGTTGGTGATTGTAATCTCAGACTCTTTGTCAAAGAAATGAGTCTTGGACATATCAAATTTGAATTCAACAGGCTCACCGTTCTTAGCAGCTGTATGCGGATCAACACGGGCAGTAACCTGAGTTCCGTTTACATCGAAGTACAGATATACTTCAGCACCCAGAAGCTCGTAAACCTTAACAGTTGAATGCATGGAATCGGACAGAGTCTTAACAACAGTCTCAACCTTAGCGTCATGGATGTTCTCTGGACGAATACCCAGAACAACAGTCTTTCCTACATAGCCGCCGTTCTTCAGAGCCTTAGCCTTAGCAGCAGGAACTTCCAGCTTGTACTCGCCGATAGTAGCGAAAACTTTTCCGCCGTTCTCAGAAATCTTAGCATCCAGGAAGTTCATCTGAGGAGAACCAATGAATCCAGCTACGAACAGGTTGCCTGGTCTCTGATACAGGTTCTGAGGAGTATCTACCTGCTGAACAACACCGTCCTTCATAACAACGATTCTGGTACCAAGGGTCATAGCCTCAGTCTGGTCATGTGTTACATAGATGATAGTAGCGCCCAGTCTCTGATGAATCTTGGAGATCTCGATACGCATCTGTCCACGAAGCTTTGCATCCAGGTTGGACAGAGGCTCGTCCATAAGGAACACCTTAGGATTACGAACGATAGCACGACCCATAGCAACACGCTGTCTCTGACCAC
>JAUNOP010000015.1:0-38598 GCA_030537135.1 Eubacteriales bacterium
CTTCCAAAAGACGGATACGCAACGCTTGTCATTGGTTTTGTAAGACTGAAAGGAATCAAGAAAAAGAACAGTACATTTCACGTTCACAAATCTAATAAAAAGTCTAAAAAAGCAGACTGTTTTTTCGGAAAAATCAAAAATGAAGAGCAGAAACTTATATATATTGCACAAAAATGAAAGGAGTTTTATGCGGAAACTAGCTTTAGACGATGAAATTTTGTTAAAAGTAGACAAAGCAGCCAGATATATCGGGGGAGAAGTAAACTCCGTTATGAAGGATCCCTCCAGGGTGGATATACGATTTGCCATGTGCTTTCCAGACGTATATGAAATCGGCATGTCAAACCTCGGCATGATGATTCTCTACAATATGTTCAATAAACGAGAGGACGTCTGGTGTGAGCGCCTTTATTCTCCCTGGACAGACCTGGACAGGGTCATGAGAGAGAAGAAAATTCCTCTGTTTGCTCTGGAATCGCAGAACCCTGTCAGGAATTTTGATTTTCTTGGAATCACACTGGGATACGAGATGTGCTATACAAACGTGCTTCAGATTTTAGATCTGAGTCAGATTCCTCTTCTTGCAAGGGACAGGGGAGAAGAATTTCCTCTTGTTATCGGGGGCGGAGCCTGCGCATATAATCCAGAACCTCTGACAGACTTTTTTGACCTGTTTTATATTGGAGAAGGAGAGACCTCTTATGATGCGTTTTTTGACGCATATAAGGAAAATAAAGCAGCTGGCGGCTCCAGGAAGGACTTCCTGCTTAAAGCAGCGCAGATTCCCGGCATCTATGTTCCTTCTCTTTATGAGGTGAGCTACAAGGAGGATGGAACCATTTCCTCCATGACCCCAAAATGTCCGCAGGCTCCTGCCAGAATACAAAAGCAGGTTGTGACAGACATAGAACAGAATTATCGAGCCATTGAAAAGCCTGTGGTTCCCCATATTAAGGCTACTCAGGACCGTGTTACCCTTGAGATTCAGAGAGGCTGCATCAGGGGCTGCCGCTTCTGTCAGGCAGGCATGATTTACCGCCCGACAAGGGAGAGAAACGTGGAAACCTTAAAGGCCTCTGCAAAGGAAATGCTTCTAAATACCGGACATGAGGAGATTTCCCTAAGCTCCTTAAGTTCCAGTGATTATACCCAGCTAAAGGAGCTGGTTGAGTTTCTGATAGAGGAGTTTCAGGGAAAGGCGGTAAATATTTCTCTTCCCTCTCTGCGCATTGACGCCTTTGCCCTGGATGTGATGGGAAAGGTACAGGATATAAAAAAGAGCAGTCTTACCTTTGCGCCAGAGGCAGGTTCACAGAGGCTTCGCGACGTCATCAATAAGGGGCTTACCGAGGAGGTCATTCTTAAGGGAGCTGCTGAAGCCTTTCACGGCGGCTGGAATAAGGTTAAGCTGTATTTTATGCTTGGCCTTCCGACTGAGACAGAGGAGGATATGAAAGGAATTGCCCATTTGGCGGAAAAAATTGCCAAAACCTATTATGAGGAGGTACCCAAGGAAAAAAGGAGCAGCAAGGTTCAGGTAAATGTCAGCACCTCCTTCTTTGTTCCAAAGCCCTTTACTCCTTTTCAGTGGGCAGGTATGTTCTCTGAGGAGGATTTTATTGCAAAGGCAAAGGTGGTAAAAGAGGAAATTCGGGCGCAGCTCAATCAGAGAAGCATTCGATACAGCTGGCATGAGCCGGATGTGACGATTTTGGAGGGCTTTTTGGCAAGAGGAGACAGACGCTGCGGAGCAGTGATCCAAAAGGCCTATGAAAAGGGAGCGCTCTATGACGCATGGTCAGAATCCTTCCAGTATTCTATCTGGAAGGAAGCCTTTGAGGAGACAGGCGTTGACATTGACTTTTATACGCTCAGGGAGAGAAGCACAGACGAGGTTCTTCCCTGGGACTTCATTGACGCAGGAGTGACAAAGGAGTTTCTTGTCAGGGAATGGAAAAATGCCAGAGAGGAAAGGGTGACGCCAAACTGTCGCCAGCGCTGCTCTGGCTGCGGCGTCAAGACTTATGGAGGAGGTGTGTGCTTTGAAGGTAAGAATTAAATTCAGCAAGGAAGGGCATACAAAGTTTATCGGGCATCTGGACACCATGCGCTATTTCCAGAAGGCCGTGCGAAGAGCCGCTCTTCCGGTTGCGTATTCTGGAGGCTATAGTCCGCATATGATTATGTCCTTTGCCGCGCCTCTGGGCGTAGGCGTCACAAGCACAGGAGAATATTTTGACATGGAGCTTACTGAGACGCTTCCCACAGAAGAGATTGCTGCAAGGCTTGATGCTGTGATGGCAGAGGGCTTTTCCGTGCTTTGCGCCAGACAAGTAGAGGACAAAAAAGCGAGCACAGCAATGGCTCTTGTTGCTGCCGCGGATTATCGAATTTCCTTCCGTAAGGGGAGAGCGCCGGAAGGCTGGAAGGAACGGGTGATAGAGTTTGCTGCCCGAAAAAGTATCCCTGTATTAAAAAAGACCAAAAAGAGCGAGAGAGAAATTGATATCCGTCCATTTATTTATGAGATAGCTTTGGACGGCGAATACATTTTCCTGAAGCTTGCTTCTGCCAGCGCCAATTATACCAAGCCTGAGCTTGTGATGGATACCTTCCTTCAGTGGATGGGAGAGGAGCTTGTGCCATTTTCTTATCAGGTGCAAAGATGTGAGGTGTATGCGGACAAGGGAACCGAAGGTTCTCATGTGTTTGTTTCACTTCAGGACTTGGGTGAAGAAGTTGAATAAGCTTGTCATTACACAGATGCCCCTGGGAAATGGAGAATGTCTTGTCAGCGCCCTGGCAAGTGAGAACAGGGCGATTGAGCTTCGGGTCGGCACACGAACGCAGCAGGGAATTCTTGGAAATATTTACGTGGCACAGGTGGAAAATATTGCCCGGAACATCCAGGCCGCCTTTGTACAGATTCAAAAGGGGCAGAGATGCTATCTGCCTCTTAAGGAGGCTGCGCAGGCGATTTACACAGGAAATCAGAGGCATATGGGAGAGCTTCGGCCAGGGGATGAGATTCTTGTGCAGGTCAATAGAGAAGCTATGAAGACAAAAGCTCCGTCTGTAACTACAAACCTGAGCTTTACAGGAAAGTATCTGGTTCTCACTTCAGGAGACTGCCGCCTGGGGCTTTCCTCCAAGCTTGACGCAGCGGACAATGTAAGATTAAGAAAATGGCTTGCAGAAAGAAAGAGAGAGAACTATGGATTGGTTGTACGCACCAATGCGGCGGAGGCGTCCAAGGAGGAGCTTTTGCGAGAGCTTTCCTTTCTTGAAAAGCAGCTGGAGAGAGTGGCTGTCTATGGACGAAGCCGTACCTGCTTTAGCCTTCTTCTGGAGGCAGAGCCATTTTATCTGTCAGCTGTAAGAGATGCGTACAGTCAGGAGCTTGAAGAAATTGTAACAGATGACAGGGAGCTTTTTGCAGGGCTTTGCGAGTATCTTGCCCAGTACCAGCCAGAGGATCTTCCAAAGCTCCGGTTATATGAGGACAGGCTTCTTCCTCTTTATAAGCTCTTTTCTCTGGAAAGGGCATTTAACGAGGCGTTAAGGGAGAAAATATGGCTCAAAAGCGGAGGCTTTGTTGTGATACAGCAGACAGAAGCCTTTGTTAGTATTGATGTAAATACAGGAAAATTTACAGACAAAAAAAAGGCTGAGGAAACCTTTCGCAAAATCAATCTGGAGGCAGCAGGAGAAATCGCAAGACAGCTTCGTCTCCGAAATCTTTCCGGTATTATTCTCATCGATTTTATTAACATGCAAAATTCTGACCATCAGGAGGAGCTTCTCCATGTGCTTGCCCGGCACCTGCGCAAAGATCCTGTCAAAGCGCAGGTGATTGACCTGACTGCGCTGCAGATTGTAGAGACTACCAGGAAAAAGGTACGGCGCTCTCTTCTTGAAGACCTCACAGCCCTTGGGATTTTTCCCTGAGAGCAGGAAGGAGGGACCTAATGTCCCTCCACAAAATCCCTGTCTATGTTTATCACTCCGAAATAGCTTCCCGGAAGCTTACGAATTTGTTCCTTTATCTCTGAGATTACTTCTGCATCTGTCATCGGGCAGTCGTATGGAACTACTACGTCAAAAATAAGGTTTGTGTGCGTAGTCCCTTCCACAAGGCGAAAATCATGAAAAGTAAAATCAGGATTGATCTCGCGCAGAAGCGCCTTTATCTGCGCTTTCATCTTTGTTACCTGTGTATTGTCCGTGACTATTGGATCCATGTGTATGGTTGCCGTGCAGGACAGCTCCTCTTGCAGCTTTCTCTCAATATTATCAATCTCATCATGAATGGCCAGTATGTCCCCCTTTGCAGAAACCTCTGCATGAAGGGTCAGCATAACTCTTCCCGGACCATAATCATGGACGATCAGATCGTGGATTCCGAGAATCACAGGAGAAGCGCACACAATCTCCTTTACCCTCTCCACGAATTCCCTGTCAGGAGACTGCCCCAGAAGAGGGTTCATGGTCTCTTTCATAGCCTGAATACCTGTGCAGCAGATAAAAATTGCCACAAGAATACCGCACCAGCCGTCAATATGATATCCAGTGAAGTATCCGACCAGGGTAGAAACCAGAACCAATGTTGTGGAGAGAGCGTCGCTGATGCTGTCAGCCGCCGTAGCGCTCATGGCAGCGCTTGCAAGCTTCTTTCCAAGTGTTTTATTATAATAGCACATATAAAGCTTGGTAAGAATCGACGCCAGCAAAATCCCGACAATCAGAGGGGAGCAGGCGACGCCTTCTGGGTGAAGAAGCTTCTGTACAGAGCTTCGCGCCAGCTCGTATGCCATCAAAAGCACGGCAATGGATACCAGAAGCCCGGAAATATATTCAATTCTTCCATGACCAAAGGGATGCTCTGGATCAGGCTTTTGTCCGGCCATTTTGAAGCCAATCAAGGTTATGACAGAGGAACCTGCATCTGACAGGTTGTTAAAAGCGTCTGCGGTAATAGCAATCGAGCCGCTGAGCATACCAGCCAGAAGCTTTCCCAGAAAAAGCAGAATATTTAAACCAATTCCCACTGCTCCGCACAGCATTCCATAGGCCTGCCGCACAGAAGGAGAGGATATGTCCTGGTAATCTGGAATGAAAACTCTGGATAAAAAGGAAATCATAGGAATACCTCCAAATTAAGTTTAAGCGATATTATAGCATTCTAAAACTGCTCTTGCAAGAACTTTTTAAGGAAAATTGCTAATTATAGAGTTAGAAACCCTTAACTTTTTGTAAGTTTTAACTAATCAATTTCATGCGAAAAGAATTTATGTTCGATATAATATTGTGCTTTGCAGTACATTCTGATATAGTATATGTATAAAAGACAGCCCATGGTGAAAGCAGGTATCCGTAAAAATCAAAGAATTGCTGCTGCAGTTAGGTGATATGATTTGATTTTTCTGTTGCCGTGGACGGCGCCAGGAGTGTGGAATGCGTGACACTGATCTGTGATTTCATTTTGGATATCATTGTGATTTTTTATACTACACGAAAAAAAGTACAGTAAAAATACTTGACAAACGAATATTCATCCGTTATGATAAGTGAGTATGCCGCACAAAGAGGTTTGAAGCGCCGAAAGGCCACCATATTTGGCGAGTAATGTTCATAGGAGGTGCCATTATGTACGCAATTATTGCAACAGGTGGTAAACAGTACAAGGTTGCTGAGGGCGACGTAATCAGAGTTGAGAAGCTTGGTGTAGAAGCTGGTGAGACAGTTACTTTTGATCAGGTAATCGCTGTATGTGACGATGGTGTGAAGGTTGGCGCTGATGTAGCAAATGCCAATGTTACCGCTTCTGTAGTTGAGAACGGCAAGGCTAAGAAGGTCATCGTTTACAAATACAAGAGAAAAACTGGTTATCATAAGAAGAACGGTCATAGACAGCAGTACACAAAGGTAAAGATTGAGAAAATCAACGCTTAATCTGGTGTCGTTATGATTAAAATCTCAGTTGAAAAGAGAAACAATGCATACATGCGCTTTGTATCCAGAGGACACGCCGAATACGCAGAGGAAGGACAGGATATCATCTGCGCAGCGGTTTCTGCCCTGATTATTTCTGCTGTAAACGGATTGGAGGCCTTTACCTCCGAGAAGTTTGAACTCAGGCAGGAGGACGGATATGTGTCTGTTCAGTTTACAGAGCCTACCGGTGAGAAGGGAACCCTTCTTATGGATACATTGGTTCTTGGCTTAACGAATATTAAAAATAGCTATAACCCACGTTATAAACAACGATTTTTAGCCATTAAAGTCAAGGAGGTGTAAAGACATGATGGAGATGAACCTTCAGTTATTCGCACATAAAAAGGGAGTTGGTTCTACTAAGAACGGCCGTGATTCCGAGTCAAAGAGACTGGGTGCCAAGAGAGCAGACGGACAGTTTGTAAAGGCTGGCAACATTCTGTACAGACAGCGCGGAACCAAAATCCATGCAGGTGAGAATGTAGGATGCGGAAGAGATTATACATTATTCGCACTGACGGACGGTGTCGTAAGATTCACCAGAAAAGGAAGAGATAAGAAGCAGGTTTCTATCGTTCCTGTACAGGCTGATGCAGAATAATCTGGCAGTGTAAGGCTTCAAATCGTTAAGGTTTGAGGCCTTTTTTATCAATATAAAGAAAGTATTGAGGTAGTCTATGTTTGCAGACAGAGCAAAAATTATTATCCGCTCCGGCAAGGGAGGAGACGGACATGTGAGCTTTCGCAGAGAGCTGTATGTCCCGAACGGCGGTCCTGACGGCGGAGACGGAGGCCGCGGAGGCGACGTTGTTTTTGAAGTAGACGAAGGACAGAACACTCTGGGCGAATACCGCCACAGGAGAAAATACAAAGCCTCTGACGGCGAGGAGGGCGGCAAGAGGCGCTGCCACGGAGCAGACGGCAAGGATGTGATTCTCAAGGTTCCGGAAGGAACAGTAATCATGGATGCAGCGAGCAAAAAGGTGATTGCCGACATGTCCGGCGACAACCGCCGCCAGGTAATACTAAAGGGCGGAAGAGGCGGCAAGGGAAACATGCACTATGCCACAGCCACCATGCAGGTTCCCAAGTATGCGCAGCCAGGTCAGCCTGCACAGGAGCTGGAGGTGCTTTTGGAGCTGAAGGTCATTGCTGATGTGGGTCTGGTGGGATTTCCGAATGTGGGAAAATCCACTCTTTTGTCTCGTGTTACCAATGCGCAGCCAAAGATTGCCAATTATCATTTTACTACTCTCAGTCCTAATCTGGGAGTGGTTGATATGGAAGGGGATGGCTTTGTGATTGCCGATATTCCCGGACTGATTGAAGGTGCGTCTGAGGGCGTTGGTCTTGGACATGAGTTTCTTCGCCACATCGAAAGAACCCGTGTGATTATCCACATTGTAGATGCTGCGTCCACAGAAGGCAGAGACCCTGTGGAGGATATTTACAAAATCAACAAAGAGCTGGAAGCCTATAATCCTGAGATAGCTGCGCGTCCGCAGGTTATTGCCGCTAATAAAATTGACGCTATCTATGAGGGAGAGCAGTCCCCTGTTGACCGCCTGAAGGCAGAATTTGAGCCAAAGGGAATCCGCGTTATGCCGATTTCTGCTGTAAGCGGACAGGGACTTAAGGAGCTTTTGCATTATGTGCAGGAGCTTCTGAACACCACAGAGAAAAAGCCTGTTATATTTGAGCAGGAATTTTTCCCTGAGGATATGCTTATGGGCGAGAATCTGCCCTACACAGTGGAGATATCCGACGAGGATGCGCATGTCTTTCTTATTGAGGGACCGAGAATTGAGAAAATGCTTGGCTACACGAATCTGGATTCTGAAAAGGGCTTTTCCTTTTTCCAGAAATTCCTCAAGGAGAGCGGAATTCTGGAGGATCTGGAAAAGGCTGGAATTCAGGATGGAGACACTGTGCGTATGTATGGTTTTGAATTCGATTATTATAAATAAGGCAGGTCATCCTGTCAAAGGAGTTTTTTATATGACAAGCAAGCAAAGAGCTTATTTAAAAAGTCTGGCTCAGAAAATAGACCCCATCATGCAGCTTGGAAAGGGCGGCGTAACCCCTGAGAACACAGCGGCAGTAGACGAAGCCCTGGCAGCCAGAGAATTAATAAAAATCAGTGTTCTTCAGAATTGTCTGGAGGATCCAAGAGAAATGGCGCAGATTCTCTCTGAGAGAACCCGTTCCCAGGTGGTACAGGTGATTGGAAAGAAGATTGTGCTTTATAGAGAAGGAAAAGAAGAGAAGAAGAAAATTCTTCTTCCATAAATTTCCAGGAGGGTATTGTGGAAGGAAAACACAGGAAAATTGGAATTATGGGAGGAACCTTTGACCCCATCCATATCAGTCACCTGATTCTTGGGGAAAAGGCCTATGAGCAGCTTGGTCTGGATGAGGTATGGTTTATGCCGGCCGGAAATCCTCCTCACAAAAAGGACAGACCAGGAAGAGCCAGTGATGAGGAGCGTATAGAAATGGTTCGTCTTGCCATAGAGGGCAACCCTCATTTTGTTCTCTCCCTGGCAGAAATGCATGAGGAGGGTTATTCCTATACCTACCGCACACTGGAAAAACTAACTGCAGACAATCCTGATACAGAATATTTTTTCATTATCGGCGCTGATTCCCTGTTCAGTCTGGAAACCTGGCGGGAGCCTGCACGTATTCTCAAGACCTGTACCATGGTCGTGGCTTCGAGAAATGCAGCCTCTGCTCAGGAGCTTGACAGGGAAATGCAGAGGCTTTCCGAGCAATTTCATGGAAGCTTTCTGCGCCTGGACACATTAAATATGGATGTATCCTCGGCAACACTGAGAGAGTGGATCAAGGAGGGGAAGAGCATTCGCTATTATACGCCGGCTCCTGTGATGGATTATATTCTTCAGCATCATATTTATCAGTGAAAAATGTTTACCGGAACTGCTGCTGCAGTTCCCCTTCATTAGAAAGAGACAGATGAGAACAGATGGAAAGCTACGATTTTATAAAAATGCAGAAAAAGCTTGGAAAGTATCTGGATGAAAACCGTTTTCATCATACTCTGGGTGTTATGTATACCTGCGCCGCTCTTGCCATGACCTATGACTGCAATCTGGAAACAGCACAGGCTGCAGGTCTTCTCCATGATAGCGCCAAGTGTATTCCAAACAAAAAAAAGCTGAAAATGTGTAAGAATCATAAGATTCCAGTGACAGAATTTGAGCAGAAGAATCCATTCCTTCTTCACGCTAAGCTGGGAGCTTATATAGCAAAGGAAAAATACGGAATTGAGGACACGCAAATTCTGGACGCAATTGCATGCCATACAACAGGAAAGCCAGATATGACTCTCCTGGACAAAATCCTCTATGTGGCAGATTATATTGAACCTATGAGAAACAAAGCTCCCCGTCTTCCTGAAATCCGCAGACTGGCCTTTTGGGACCTTGACGAATGCGTCTATGAAATTCTCAAGGACACTCTGGGATATCTTGAAGGGGAACCCGAGGAGATGGATGCAGCTACAAAGGATGCCTATGAATTCTATGAACGGCTTCACAGACAGAGATTCGGAAAGGAGAATTAAATGACTCAGGAAAGAGAAATGGCAGTTCTGGCCTGCAAGGCTTTGGACGAGAAAAAAGGAAAGGATATCAAGGTAATTGATATTCACAAGGTTTCTGTAATAGCAGATTATTTTATCATTGCAAGCGGAAGCAACTCCAACCAGGTGGATGCCATGGTTGACAATGTGCAGGAGCAGCTTGGCCGTGCAGGCTTTGAACCAAAGCAAATCGAAGGAACCAGAAATTCTTCCTGGATTCTCATGGATTATGGTGATGTGATTGTACATGTTTTTGATGAAGAAAACCGCCTGTTTTATGACCTTGAGAGAATCTGGAGAGACGGACAGATTTTGGAAATGAAGGAATTTGTGGGACAGGAGTAGAAGAGGGATTATCAGATAATACCTTTTAACCAAATCAAGGAAGTCCTCACTGCTTCCGTTGCGAAAAGCAATAAGCAGTGGGGACTTCCTTGCACCCCTTCTGAGACAAGCAAGTCCCCCACTCACCGCTTATTTTTCTGCGAAATGGAAGCGGGAGACTTGCTTGATACGTTCAATTCTCCTTCTGCTCATTTTTTGCTTGCGAGCATCATCCAGGATAAAATCTGCCAGGAATATTTCTGACTCATATATAATTGCTGATTATTAGACAAAACAATTTGAGACTGCTGGATAGTCTTGATTTTATTTACGGCAACAGCACAGTTGCGGCTGCACCTGAGGAATCCATAACTGGATAAGGTCTTTAATTCGTCGCTGAGGGTGCCATATTTGACATATACCTGGTCTGCTGTATGAATGCGGATATTATGTCCTCTGATATCAAGATAATAGATATCGTCTATTCTCAACCTGTGAGTGGACAATTTTGTTTTGCAGATATACAACTGCTGCGCCAGGTCATATTCCTTGAGAGCCTTTTCAAGGCCGCCGAATCCATACTTTTGAAGAAACGGGAAAAGTATATCCTGCGTTTTTTCTCTGATAATGAGTTCTTCTATCCAATTCATATTATTCCTCCTGCTTTTGTTTTTATCTATAATAAATACGTTACGAAATGGAAAATCTCACACGAATTTACATCTTTTTTTTCATTCGTGCTGTTAAAACAGGGTTTTATGATGAACCTCTTAGATAAAAGAAAAAGTGCGTCCCTTTTGACGGCAATGTCTGAGAGGACGCACAATTATTTGCCTTGTCTGTATTAATTATTGAAAAAGCGGAAGATTCCAAATACCTTGCCCAAAATCTGCAGCTCTCCGTCCACAATAATCGGCTCCATAGTATCATTCTCCGGCTGAAGACGGTAATAGCCGTCTTCCTTATAGAAGGTTTTGACTGTGGCAGAATCTCCCACAAGCGCCACCACCATATCTCCATTCTCGGCTGTGGACTGCTGCTGCACCAGAACCTTATCTCCATCCAGAATACCGGCATTAATCATGCTTTCTCCCTTCACAGTCAGAAGAAAGGACTGCGCGTTTGGCATGAATTCTGCTGGAACAGGAAAATAACTCTCGATATTTTCAACAGCGAGCAGGGGCTGTCCGGCAGCAACCGTACCTATCAGAGGCACGTTGACAACCTCGCGTCTGGTCAGATTAAAATTATCATCTATAATCTCAATCGCTCTGGGCTTTGTAGCGTCCCTGCGGATATAGCCGTTTCTCTCCAGGGTCTCCAAATGAGCGTGTACAGAGGAGGTTGATTTAAGATTCACAGCCTCACAGATTTCACGCACAGACGGAGGAAATCCTCTGTTTAAAATTTCGTTTTTCATAAAGTCAAGAATCTGCTGTTGTTTTGGTGTTATTTTTCCATATGGCATAAGAGCTTCCCCCTTGCTTTTTCTATTATTTTAGTCAAGTCTCAGTCCTCTACTTATTGCTCCTTGCAGGTCGAGCAGAAATTCGCAATACCCATAGGACACGATGTCCGCTTCACTACTGGCTCATAACCGTATACCTTACCACGCAGCGACCGCTCCAAGGAGCGTGTATTACGGGATGCCCCATGGGTATAGCTGCTGCCGCAGCTTCCTTAGAAGCCTTCTGAGACAAGCAAGTTTTTATATTTTTTTAATCATAACATAAACCACACAAAAAAGTAAACAGGTATTCGAAAAAAAAATAAGTTCCTGCTTTACGGGCTATTCTGTGGATTCCCTGAGACGGACAGCAGCAGCGGCCTGACGGCGTCTGGTATCCCCGGTCTTGGCATAATGCCTTTTGGTGGTATTGACATCGGAATGTCCCAAAACATCTGCAACCAGGTAGATGTCTCCAGTTTCGCGATACAAATTTGTACCATAGGTACTGCGAAGCTTGTGAGGCGTGATATGCTTCTGAGGAATAGCGGCCTTGGAGTATTTTTTTACCAGCTCCTCCACAGCATCGTCACTGATTCGTTTCTTCTGCATGGAAAGGAAGAGCGCGTTTTCATGACCTGGACGGGGTTCTATTGTTTCTCGTTCCTCCAGGTAATTGAGCAGCGCGATTTCCACCTCTGGTCCAAAATAAACAACCATCTCGTTTCCGCCCTTACGGACAATACGTATTCCGTCATTTTTAAAGTCCACATCCGAAATATCAAGTCCTATGCACTCAGACACCCGAATTCCTGTGCCGAGCAGGAGAGTAATGATTGCCAGATCCCGAACAATTGTTTTTTTATAATAGGCTCGTTTATGAGGAGAGAGGAGAGAGCCGCATTCTTCCATATAATCAAGCAAAATGGCGATTTCGTCCGGGTCAAGCTGGATAATGTCCTTATCATGAAGCTTTGGCATGTCTACCAGCACAGAAGGATTATTGGCAATCAGCCCTCGTTTAAAAAGATAGGCATAGAAACTTCTCAGAGAGGAAAGCTTTCTGGCGATTCCCCGAAGGTCATTGGACAGCTGGAAGCCCAGCGGATCCTCATAGACCTTGAGATATTCCAGATATTCCTCGATATCCACAGACTGCAGAGAATCCAGGACGTCAAGAGAAACCTCCTTAACAGACGCGTCCTTTAGCAATGGATTGGATCGCACCAGATAATTCAAAAAAATTTTAATATCATAGGCATAAGAAATTCTGGTCTTTACAGATGTCGTGGTTTCCCTGGCTCTGAAGAAATCTGTCACATAGCCGGGAAGCTCTGCCAAAAGCTCACGAAGCCGTATGGTAAGCGCTCGTTTGTTTTGTTCATGATAATTGAGATTCAAAAAAATTCCTCCTTAAGCTTAAACAGCCTGAAAAATAGATACTTTTGTCTTAAAAGGTTCCAACTATCGGAAAAAGCGTTATTTGTCCGATAGTTGGAAGAACCGGCTACGCTCTATCTCGCAGCCAGAATATGTTCATCCAGTATAATGGTAAAGGGTCCGTCATTTTCAAGTGCAACCTTCATATCTGCGCCAAAGATTCCTTTTTGGACAAAAATTTGTCTGGAAGCTTCGGAAACCATGTATTCGTATAATTCCTCAGCCTTTTGAGGATCACCGGCCTCTGTAAAGCTAGGCCGGTTTCCTTTGTGGCAGTTTGCATACAGCGTAAACTGAGAAACCATCAAAAGCTCGCCGTCCACATCAGCCAGGGACAAATTTGTCTTTCCATTGTGATCTTCAAAAATCCGAAGTCCCAAAAGCTTTTTCAGGTATTTATCTGCAATTTCCCTGGTATCGTTCTGGCCTACTCCAACAAATACCAGAAATCCTCTGCCTATTTTTCCGACAATCTGTTCATTTACACGCACCTCGGCGCGGCTTACTCTCTGTACTACTAATTTCATTCTCTATGACTCCTGTTCTTCCATTGATCCATTTTTTTTCGAGCTGTGTGAGAAAATTTTTCCCACATGGTTTTTCCATTACTGCACATCCTTTGAAAATGCTCCTCTGCCCACGTCCAGGCTATTCCTGCATAAATACGCAGATACTTCCATGCAATTTTACCGTATTTCCATGCAAACTGCAAAAAAGCTTTCAAAAACTCCAGGATCATATTCTTCTGGTCATCCGCCTCTGTATCTTCGTCTTCCAGGGAAATCGTCGGCGGTTCCTGAATCACATAATCAGGAGTCTGCATTTCCGACAAAATCTGCTCTACTTCCAAAATATTGTGCTGCTTGGAGGCAGCGTCATCTGAGTGTCTGCTGTGCTTGGAAGCACTTGCATTTCGCGTCAGCTTTACTGGTTCCAGGGTCTGATTATCTACGCGCTCCATCTCATAATAGTCGCTCAGATTCACAGGCAGCTTTTTTCTGTGCAGAGAACGGCTGATAAAGCCCCAAACCAGGGCATACAGGACTGCAAAAATAGGAACCCCTACTACCATGCCTCCGACTCCGAAAAGACCGCCTCCGACCAAAATAGCCACGATTACCATGAAGCTGGAAAGCCCTGTAGAGCCTCCCAGAATTTTTGGCCCCAGAATATTGCCGTCAAACTGCTGAAGCACCAGAATAAAGATAACAAAATATAATGCCTGAATGGGTTCAATAAGTAAAATCAAAAGCGTACAGGGAATGGCTCCCAGGTATGGCCCGAAAAACGGAATTACATTTGTTACTCCCACAATCACGCTCACCAAAATAGCGTAAGGTGTGCCAAGCATAGAGGTTCCGATATAACACAGAATACCTATAATCACAGAATCAAGAATCTTGCCGCTGATAAATCCTCCAAAGGTATGGTTGGTAAGACGCATGGCTCGAATAACAGCATTTGCCTTATTAGTAGGAAGCAAAGCACACACAATCATCTTACTTTTTGCAACAAAGATTTCCTTATCAGCCATAACATAAATAGATATGATAGCCCCGATAATAAAGTCCTTCAGAAAAGCAAGTACATCAAATACGCCTTCTGAAATATTCCTTAAAAGCGTCTGCATCTGCGGAAGAACATGCGTAGTCAGGTAGGTCTGCGCTTCAGAAGCATAGTCCTCCAGGGTGTTTGCTATGGACGGCTCCAGACGATCCGTATGCTCTGCCAGATAAATAAGCTTCTCCTGAATCACGTCCACATATTGAGGAAAGCTGTTAATAATGTTCATCACACTCTTAAGAAGCTGCGGAAGAATCATCATAATCAGCGTATAAATCAAAATAAGAAAAAAAGCAAGAGCCAAAAATACGCAGGTATAGCGAATAAAGCGCATTGTTTTCTTTTTAAGCGAAATGTTCTTCTTTGCCAGAAGTGGATAAATTACCTTCTGTTCTAAGAAATTTACAATAGGACTCAGCAAATATGCCAGAATAGCCCCGTACAGTACAGGAGCCAGAATCTTCACCACCACTCTCAGTCCGCCAATCAGCGTCTTCATCTGAAAGATTCCATAGTAAAAAAGCATACTGGCAGCTATCACCAGAAAAGCGGTCACTCCCCATCGAAAATATCGGTTTTCCCACTGGAATTTCATATCCTTCCCTCCATAAATCCGTTTCTTATTACAACATGTCAAATTATAACATGTTTTTCTCTGCATGTCATATAATTTATGGATTTTTAATGATTTGGCAGCTGCAATTCTGCTTCAATCATGCGTCAGCTTATAAGGACATATATCCTCACGAAACCCATTGAACACTTAGCAACCTCTGATGAGCTTAGTGTGAAAGCGTATAAAGCGGATGAATCTCAGCGGAATCAAGGTGCATAACTGAACTTCATGTCAGAAAAGACACAGGCAGCCTTAATATCCCCGCCTGTGTCTTTTCCCTGCTGCTGCAAAATAGCAACCCTTATTTTGCCATACTTTCAAAAATTTCAATTGCATTCACAATGGCTCTGACGCTGCCCTCGATTCCAAATTTGCTACTGTCTATGCTCAGAGAATATCCGGCGGCCTCTCCCCATTTTTTATTGGTATAATAATTATAATATCCTGAACGGCTCTTATCTGTCTTCAGAATCATATCCTTGGCCTCAGAGGACTTCTTGTGATATTTTTGGGAAATGCGCTTGATTCTCCAGTCAAGATCTGCATGAATAAACACGCTGAAGCAATTTGGATAATCGGAAAGAGCATAGTCTGCGCACCGTCCAACCATTACGCATGGTCCCTGTCCTGCCAGCTTCTTGATTGCATCAAACTGCGCCAGAAATACCTTGTGATTCATTGGCATATTGTTAAAAGAGCTTGTAGAATAACCAAAAGAATAGGTATCCATTACCAGTGAATAAAGGAAGCTGTTTACCGGCTTTTCATCGTGATTTTCAAACAGCTCCTTGCAAATTCCGCTGTCATTGGCAGCATGCTCGAGCAATTCCTTGTCATAGCACTTTATGCCGAAATACTTTGCAACGTCCTGACCGATCTGCCTTCCGGCGCTTCCATATTGTCTTCCAATGGTAATTACTGCGTTTGTCTTACTCATATACATCACTCTCCCATTTTATAATCAGATCTACCTTTCGCTGTATGAATGGTAATTGCCTGTGTTCATCGCCTGTCTCATAAAGCAGACGGATATGCTTTCTTACATTATACCGTAAAAATAGAATTTTGGCCATGTTATTTTCGTAACTTTTCCAAAAAATTAACAAAGTATTGTGGAATGGGAGCTGTAAATTCCATATATTTGCCAGTGCGCGGATGTATAAAGCCCAAGGTCATCGCATGGAGCGCCTGTCCCTGGAGCTGATAAGGATTTTTCTGCGAGCCATAGACAGTATCGCCAAGAAGAGGATGTCCGATACTTGCCATGTGGACGCGGATCTGATGGGTTCGGCCGGTCTCCAGCTGGCACTCAATATAGGTGCAGCAGCCAAAGCGCTCCAGAACACGATAATGCGTAATTGCTTCCTTTCCATTTTTATCATTGACTGCCATTCTCTTGCGGTCTGTGGGATGACGTCCAATGGGAGCCTTTACCGTGCCTTGGTCTTCTTTAAGATTTCCCTGGACAAGAGCCCGGTATCTTCTGGTGATAGAGTGTTCCTTGAGCTGCTCTGCCATAGCTCTGTGAATCACGTCGGATTTGCAGACAACAAGAGCGCCGGTGGTATCCTTGTCAATCCGATGAACAATTCCCGGTCTCAGAACGCCATTGATGCTGGATAAATTTCCTCTGCAGTGATATAACACTGCATTTACCAGTGTGCCGCTATAATGACCAGAAGCAGGATGAACAACCATATCCTTTGGTTTATTTACCACCAGAAGGTCCTCATCCTCATACAAAATATCAAGGGGAATATTCTCAGGCAGGATATCTACTTCCTGCGCGTCTGGAATTTCCAGACTGAGGACGTCGCCTGACTGTACCTTATAATTAGGCTTGACACTCTCCCCCTGCGCTTTTACTTTTCCTTCCTTCAGGAGCTTTTGAAGATAAGACCGGGAAAGCTCTGCATTTTTCAGGGCAAGGTACTTATCTATCCGGATTCCCTTATCTTCAGGCTCCACCTGAAATATCAGGTTCTCCATAAATCAGCTTCGCCTCTTTTTCTTTAAAAACAAAAATTCAAAATTTTCATCTGGATAATAAAAGAAAACCAGCAAACAAATGCTTAAGATACTAAGTACTACATAGATATCCGCCACATTGAACACAGGAAAATCAATCAGAGAAAAATACAGAAAATCCACCACATATCCCCTGAAAAGTCTGTCCAATGTGTTGCCGATACCCCCGGCGGCAAGTACTGCCGCTGCCAGATGAAGGGGCAGATAATTGCCTGTGTGAGGCATACGAATAAACAGATACACAACCGTTCCAAGAAGAAGCACTGAGAAAAGAAGAAAAATCCATAACTGATTCTGAAGAATTCCAAAAGCAGCGCCTCTATTTTCCAGATAGCTCAGACGAAAAACTCCCTGAATCACAGAAATATCCTCTCTTCCCCGAAGCCTCTTAGCTGCCCAGAGCTTAGATGCCTGGTCAAGCAATGTCAGAAGCAATATCAGCCCTGAAATAAGGAGATAAAAGCATGGTGCAGGTATTTTCTTATTTTTTCTCATAGAAGCTCCTTAATTCCCAAGAGAAGCTCTTCATCAGAAACTGTTTTATCAATAAACGTTTTTCCGATTCCATCCATAAGAATAAATTTGATATGACCGTTTTCCATTTTCTTATCCTTTTTAGTAGCTGCAAGCACCTGGGCTGCCGAAAGACCATCCACCTTGCAGGGGAGCCCAAAGCTCTTATTCAGCGAGCAGATTTTCTGGAATTCCTCTTCTTTGAGAAGACCTCTGTTTTGCGAAATTCTGGCAGCTGCCACAGTACCTGCTGCCACACACTGCCCATGCAGAAGGGAAAAATCCTTGAGCTTTTCCACGGCATGTCCAACTGTGTGTCCGAGATTCAGAAGAGCCCTCTCGCCCTGCTCCTTAGGGTCTCGCTCTACAATAGCTCTCTTAATGCAGCAGCACCGGAAAATCATCTCTGAAAGTGTATGAATGTCGCGACTCTGAATGAAATTCTGATTTTCCTCCAGCCATTTATACAATTCCCTATCGCAAATAAGAGCGGACTTCAGGACCTCTCCCATTCCACAGGAAAATTCTTCTGCTGGAAGAGTATTCAGTGTGTCCAGGTTCATATATACCAGACGAGGCTGGTGGAAGGCTCCGACCATATTCTTATATTTCAGGAAATCCACACCTGTTTTTCCTCCAATACTGCTGTCCACCTGGGCAAGCAGGGTTGTGGGTACTTGAATGAAATCGATCCCTCTTAGATAGGTAGCCGATGCATATCCTGTCATATCCCCGACAACGCCTCCGCCAAGAGCCACCAAAACGCTTTTTCTGTCAAAGCCCTGAATAATTAAATGCTCATACAAATTCTGAATGACAGCCAGATTTTTATTGCTCTCTCCTGCCGGAAAGACAAAAGTACTCACCTCAGGGCAAAGCTCTGAAAGAACTCTTCTCAATTCCTTTTCATAGAGAGGGGCAACCCGGCTGTCTGTGACAATACATACTTTTTTTCCTGCGAGTCCTGCCTCCTGCATGGCTTTAGAAATGCCGTCAAAGCCCTGTCTTAAGTGAATCTGATATGAGAATCCATTTTCTTCTTTTCTTTCTACCAGTAATTTTCTTTCTGTCATCTTACACATAACGATACAGCTTCACACTGTACTTTCCTTTCTTAGTCTGATTTACAATGCCTCCGTAACAGAAGCGTCCCTTTCCTCGCACGGAAACAATGTCTCCTTCCTTTAGGGAATGGCCATTAGAGACAATCTGCCTTCCATTTACATATACATTTCCGCTTTCAATAAGACCTGTCATGCTGCTCCTGGATTGTCTGAAGGCCAGAGCAATCATAGCGTCCAGACGGACAGAGGAACAGGTGCCTGTCATCTCTTCAAGCCTTGGTTTTGGAAAATCCTCTTTGTCAGCTACCAGCTCCAGAGTGACAAAGGTATGCTTCACTCTTGTTAGATTTTCCAGGAAGAAATCCGCCATTCTCTCCAGACAGAAAAACCAGGCTTTTCCATCCTCTACCAAAATATCGCCAATGGTAGAGCGTTCTACCCCAAGATTCAGAAGCGCTCCCAGAAAATCTCGATGGTTCAAAGCTTCTGAAAACCGGACAGATTTTGGCTCAACCTTAATACAAACAATGGGAAATTCCCACTGATAAGAAAGAGCATCAGGATGAAAGGCCACCAACTGACGCTCTGCATGCTCATATCCGCCAAAGGCCTCGGCAATTACTCCAAGCTCTTTGGAATTCAGAGTTTTTATCATATGTAATTCATTCAGATTCAGAAAATCCGTAAAGGTCACGATATCTCTCTGATAAGCGACAGATGCCAGCTCCTGGATTCTCTTTCTGAAAAATAATGCATCTTCCATAATCTATCTTTCACAATCTGCACTTTAAATTCTATATTCTAATAATATCCGGCTCTTACAGAAGGAACAGAATTATTAAGAATATTCTGCAAATCTCCTGTGACGCCTACATTAGCAGGTCCAAGAACAAAAATGTAGTCAGAAACCTTTGTGAGAGTTCCTCCCAAAGCGAAACCAGCTCCTGATGTAAAGTCAATAATCCTCTGTGCAAGCTCTATATCGATTCCTTCCAGGTTCAGAATGACTGTACAGTTATCCATAAGAGTACGTGCAATATCTCTGGTATCTTCCATGGAAACAGGCTTAATTACACATACCTCCATACTGGCAGTACCGGAAGTGGATTTTTTCGGACTTCTCATTGGAGTAATCTTGGAAGTCTGGCGCTGATGTCTTGGTATGGAAAGCTTATCTGAGGATGCAGACTTAGAAGCCGAAGCCCTAGAGGAAGAAACCTTAGAAGATGATTTCCTAGTCAATTCCTCGTCTGGCTCAGAAAGCAAGTCATCGTCATAATCATCGTCCCGTTCTTCTTCTGACTCATTCTTCTTACTGCTGAACTTATTGAAAAATTTTTTCTTTGGCTTTTCTTCCAGTTCGCCGTCATCATAACCATCATCATCGTCATCGTCATAATCATCGTCAAACTCTTCATCGCCATAATAATCATCGTCATCATAATTATCGTCATTTAATCTAATGGCCTTCAAGAGCTTGTCTAATGCAAATACACTCATTTACCTATCTCCATTCTTTTTTTTAAATCTTATCTTGTGTAATCACGGGCACCAAAAATACCGGTTCCTACACGAACCATAGTCGCCCCTTCTTCGATGGCAACCTCATAATCTCCTGTCATCCCCATGCTGAGAACATTCATAGTAACATTATTAATGTTTTTACCAGCAATGTCAATACTTAATTTCTTGAGAGTGCGGAATATCTGTCGGTTCTCTTCAGGATTTTCCACATATGGAGCAATTGTCATAAGCCCCTGAATCTGAATATTGGGAAGTACAGAAATCTGCTCTGCAAGAGAGGGGGTCTCTCTGACAGAAATCCCAAATTTACTTTCCTCCTCTGCCACATTGACTTCAAGTAAGACAGGCACAACCACCTGTTTTTTTCCTGCTTCCTGGCTTATGGTTTCTGCAAGTCGGAGAGAATCTACAGAGTGAATCATGGAAACCTTATCCACAATATACTTCACTTTGTTTCTTTGAAGATGCCCGATCATCTGCCACTTGATATCTGTGGGAAGCTGTTCATATTTTGCCGTGATTTCCTGAACCTTATTTTCTCCGAATACCCGGATGCCGAGGTCATAGGCTTCCCGGAGCATTTCTACAGGCTTTGTCTTGCTTACAGCGACCAGCGTCACCTCTTCTCTCCTGCGCCCGCTTCTTTTGCAGGCTTCAAGAATACGCCTTTGAGTATCCTGAAGATTTTCTTTTAATACCATATCCATGCCTCCTTAGACAATTAATAAAGAATATCCTCTTCATTTACCTTTGAACTATCCTGAACAATATGGTCATACCGAACCAGTCCATATGCAGTATCTTCGTCCACAATTGCAAATTCCTCATTCTGCTCCAATATGCTGATACAGCGGAATACTGCATATCCCTTGTTAATGCAGTATACTCCGTCCAGCCTGCGCGTTTCCCCGATTGTATAATGTTCTCCTGAATCAGGCTTAGAGAGAATGTCGCCTGTATCGAAGATCTCCTTGCCTATATAATAGTAATATGTGGGCTGCTGTCCTGGTGCAAGCTCTTCTGCCTTTTGGAGCTGCCCGTAAATTGTCACCGGTACAAAGGTGTTGATTTCCTTGCCGTCATCTGTAGAGTATTTTAAAAATCCAAACTGACCGCTGTCCTGATCTTCAGCAAGATACTCAGAAGGAATAAGGTAAAAATCCTTTGCAACTATGGAAGACAAGGGAATCTTGAGACCTGTCTGCGAATTTGTTACCAGCTCTATCTCAAGGAACCGATCCGATGCATAGCGTATCAGTCCTTTATCAAAGGTAAGCCGTCCATACTTCTGGTCTTCTATTGTAATCAGCTGAAAATCTCCGCTCTGAGTCATTCCATCCTTGAGAAATTTGACGCGGATGCTGGTTCTGTCCGCAAGCTTAACCGCCTGCTTGTCTGTCAAAGGAATGATTAAATCCCACTGCTCATCTGTGATAATCGTGTAAATATCATTTCCAGGATAGACCTGTCCGCTTGTTTTCAAATCTGTTTCATGATAGGAGGTTTTGTTAAAATCAGCTGATGTAAGAGTTTCTATTGTCTTTCCCTCGTAACCATCCTTGGAATACAGAATAATTCCGTCTGATGAAGCTTTGCACAACGTCTGCCCTCCTATTGTCGTCGTAGAGCCGTCATTGGAGTCTGTTCCTGCATATTGGAGGATATTGCCCTCCAGCTCGTATTTAAAGCCATAGGTTGCATTAAAATTGCTGGAGCTAAAGCTTCCTGAAAAGCTGCTCATCTGATTTCTGATACGATTTAAATCCTCTTTGCTGAGAGTAATGTCTGTGTCAGCACTTTGCGTGCTGCTTAACCCATACACGGTTCCATTGGCATTAATCTTGCTTCCCTCCCTGGCATAATAGGAGATATAGCCTCCCAATTCAGCTGCAACTGTCCTCTCCTCATGCAGCACCAGACCCGTATAGATTTCATTTCTTGACAAAGGGCCTGATATTACCTGGTAGCTGGTAATATGATCAGTGGTCTTATACAGCACGGCGCTGAATACCATATAAACAAACAGAAATACAAACATAAACGTACCGATATTCCATGTTACTATTTTCCTAATTGAGCGGAGAAAGGATGTCCCTGCTCTTTTTTGTTCTTTTTTTGTTTCCTGCGCCAATGAAAAACTCCTTTATCTATCCATTTTTTTCGTTCACCCCACATTGTACCATTATCTGGTGAGCTTGACAAGCAAAGAAATGAAAAGTTGCTATTTCCGTTATTATTCGCATAAACGACAAAAAAGGACGGGACAGATTCTTCCGCCCCGTCAGCTCTTATGTATTTTCTTCTCTGTCATATACAGAATGACCCTTATATGGAAGGATTCTTCTGCTTATAATGCAACAGCTATGCAGTTCTGGAAATCAGCCGGAATTTCTTCTTTGTCAAGAGAAATGCTGATAATAAAGGTAATCTTAAAGGCTTCTCCGATTTCCTGAATCTTTGCCAGTGCAGGAGTAATATCCATTCCCTCCAGCTTGGAAACCTTCAAAAAGCTGTCAAGATATACCTCTTCAAGGTCATGATCCTGAGAAAGAATACCGCAGATGAAGCCTACGAATTCATCGCTGTTATGAATTGGATAATGGGATACATCAATCAGGCGCACCTTGTTGTTGAGTTCGTACATATGCTTTGTACTTTTGTCCAGGTAAACAATACTTCCGTTTGCTTCCTTAATCGCTCCATTTACTTTGTCCAGCAGTACTTTTGTTTTGCCCTTGCCTTTCTTTCCTACAATCAGTTGAACCATGATGTTTTCCTCCTTAGACACATATTAAATTAATATTAATTTTGAACAAAAATCTTATTTAGTATGTTCAATTATAGTGCATTTCGTCAAAAAATTCAATGCCTATTTTGTGAAAAATTTAAAAAAATTATTACTCCTAGTTACAGCTCATTAATCTTCTCCAGAAGAGACCCCATTTCTTCATAAAGCAGCGTTTTATCATAGGCGCCAAGAACAATAGAAATAAAAGGATTTCCATAAGCATTCTGCGTGATAAGCGCCAGACAGCTTCCGGCCTGGTCTGTGGTACCTGTTTTTCCAGCAAGTATTGTAACATTTCTCGGAGGCGTTGCCAAGCCATTCAAATAATAATCAGTAGCCTCCAGGTAAATAGAAGCCTCTGTTCCGTCTGCCCTTGGAAATACAACTGTATAAGAGGAAAGACTGGTAATATCAATGAATTCTGTGTGCTTATATGCCTCCTGAAGCATCAGATAGATATCATAAACCGTTGTATAATGATTGTCCTGATGCAGTCCGTGAGGATTTCCAAAATGTGTGCCTGTCATACCGAGTTTTCTGGCATACTCGTTCATCAGCTCTACAAAGTGTTCCTGTGTGCCGCCTACATGAGACGCAATCGCAGCAGCTGCATCATTCCCGGAAAACACCAGAAGACAATGCAGGAGCTGATCCATAGTGAGCTGATCGCCTGCCAGAAAACCGCACACCTGTGACCCTTCTTCAAGGGTCACATCCTCCTGTGTGATAGTCACTGTGTCTGTAAGATTTCCATATTGGATAGCTACCAGGGCTGTCATGATTTTGGTAATACTTGCGGGATAAATCCTCTCATAGATCCCCTTTGCATAGAGTACCTTCTTTGCTGTCAGGTCCATGAGAGCGCCTGTCTGCCCCTCCTCAAGAGTTACCTCTCCCAAAGCAATATCGCCCCCCTCTGCCACACACAAATCTGCAGCAAATCCAGCGCTGCGGGCAGCAGTTTTGGAAGCAATATCTGAAAATTCTCTTGAGATTTGAAACTCCCTTGCACTGGAGGAAGCGCGTTTTTCCTGAATCAGCCACACAGCTCCTCCTCCCGCTCCAATTATAATGAGTATCAGAAGACAAAGAAGCACTGTATTGCGTATTTTTTTTCTCTTTTTCCTCTTATTGAGAGCCATCTGGCGAATTCGCGTTCTGTCCTGCTCGCTCAAAGAACGGAAGGCAGATACCTGCGGCTCCTTTTTTGTATTATCCTTCATATAAGCTCCTCTTTCCAGTTTGACTTGGTATTTTTTAGCTCTTTGTGATAGGTGCTGCTCTGAAGTCCTACGTTTAAAACCAGTCCAATTCCCAGATACAGACTGACAAGGGAGGTCAGACCATAGCTGACAAACGGAAGAGGTGTTCCTGTGTTTGGCATCATTCTGGTAGCCACGCAGATATTGATAAAGGACTGCAGGGCAATAATTGTCCCCACACCGCAGCAGATAATTTTCCCGGAAAGATCCTTTGCGCGCAGAGCCATGCGGATACATTCCATTGTAATTCCAAGAAGCAGAAGCACAATAAAGGTGCAGCCCAAAAAGCCATACTCTTCTCCTGCCACTGCAAAAATAAAGTCTGTCTGGTTCTGGGAAACAAAATTCCCTTCATTTACATAGGTTCGCTCTTCTCCGCTGATGATTTTTCCAGTAAGCTCTCCTGAGCCAATTGCCATAACCGAATTTTTCTGCTGTTCAATATCATCCGAATATTCTTCGTTTTCTGGATAGAGAAAGGACATGATACGATCTCTCTGGTAATCACGGATTAATTTTTGATCCGGCTGCACGACAATAGACAGGAAAATAACCAAAAGCGGCACAGCAATCAGAATGGCTCCTCCTATAAGCTTGTAATTCAATCCGGCAACATAAATCAGCGCGCAGAAAACCACGGCAACGGTAATGGTATTCTTTAAATCCGGCTGATCACTGATTAAGAACAGTGGAACCGCCAGCAAAAGCACTGATTTTACGATGGTTTTAATGGTATTCAAATCCTCCTCATGATCCAAAAAATATTTGGCAAAAAAGAGAATAATGATAATCTTTGACAACTCTGTAGGCTGAAAACGGATAAACCCAAGGTTCAGCCAACGCCCTGCGCCTCCTGCTTCGTCTCCAAACAGCAGTACCGCCAAAAGGAGCAGAAGGTTAAAGCCATACATAATCCAGGAGAAATTACATATCCAGGAGAAGTCTATCAAAGAAACTACCAGCATTACCACAAATCCGAACAAAGCGCCTGCGAGCTGCTTTGTCCTTAAGCTTGGGTCAGCGTCTCCTACCAGGCTTACGCCTATCATAGTAATGGTAAGCACAAATAGAATCAGTCTGAAGTTATAAAAACGCAGTTTATATTGTTTGAGCATTTTCACACCTGCCTGTCTTTTTTCTTCAGTATGGGCATTTCTGCATAAAGAACCGGGGGATTTCCCTCAATTCTCAAGACAACTGCCCGTTCATTGAGCTTCACATATTTTCCGGCTGCATGAATCAAATCATTTCTTATCATATCCATTGTCTGCGGCGAGCAGGCAATTCTCTCAGAGGATAAAAGGCGTTTCATTCTGTCCTTTGCATAATATCCAGAATGATCCGTTTTATGCAGGAATCCTATCATACACAATGCCTCCAAAGCCAGTTATTTTTTGAAAAAAGCAGCCAGCTTTTCAAAAATCCCCTGCTTTACATGAAAAGATATAAAAGGAACCTGCTCTCCGACTAGCCTCCGGCAAATATTTCGGTATTCCTCTTCAGCAGGAGAAGATTTACCTGACAGAGGCTCTCCCTGATTGGTGGATATCACAATCTGTTCATCATCTAAAATGGTTCCAAGAAGCTCCACTGCCAAAATTTCCGTGACGTCCTCCACAGACATCATGTCTCCTCTTGCAATCATATCCGGCCTTAGCCGGTTGATAATGAGGCGGATATCGGAAATCTCAGCTGCCTCCAGAAGACCGATGATTCGATCTGCATCGCGTATAGCAGATACCTCAGGCGTGGTTACGACAATGGCCTTGTCAGCTCCCGCAACCGCATTTTTAAAGCCTTGTTCGATCCCTGCCGGACAGTCCAGAAGAATGTATTCGAACTCCTCCTTCAAATCCTCGCAGAGCTTAATCATCTGCTCCGGCGTCACAGCAGACTTGTCCTTTGTCTGTGCAGAAGGCAGCAGGTAAAGACAGGGTACTCTTCTGTCCTGAATCAACGCCTGCTTTAGTCTGCAGTTGCCATTCACTACATCCACCAGATTGTATACAATCCGATTTTCAAGGCCGAGAACTACGTCCAGGTTCCGAAGGCCTATATCTGTGTCCACAACGACTGTTTTTCTGCCAAGAGCAGCCAGCCCTGTGCCAAGATTGGCGGCCGTGGTGGTTTTTCCCACGCCGCCCTTGCCTGATGTGATTACAATTGCTTCGCTCATACTTTTTCCTCCTAAACAAAATTTAAGCTTTCTTTTGTATATTTTGTTTAGTCGTTTGAAACATCACTGGTTTCGGATGAAGCATAACCAGTAATCAGGGACTTTTTATCTTTGGCGCTGAATAAATATTTAAAAATATCATCCGCAATGTAACAGGTATTGCCGGAGGCATATCCATTGGCAACACGCACGGCAATCGCATATTGGGGTGTATCATACGGTGCATAGCCGATAATAAGAGCATGGTCCGGAATATCGGTACGCTCCTGAGCAGTACCGGTTTTTCCGGCTGCCTCCACCTCAAGACCCGAAAAAATAGTGTTGGAAGAAATCACCCGACGCATTCCGTCGTGAATCTCATCCCAGTAAACATCATCCAGAGTCACCTGGCTTACCACCTCTGGCTGATATTCCTCCAGAATATTGCCGCTGGAGTCTGTCACCTTATCAAGGAGCGTCAGCTTATAAGCGGTTCCTGAGTTTGCCAGAACTGCCGCATATCTGGCGAGCTGCGTGGTCGTATAGTCATTGGTTCCCTGTCCGATATAGGAGGGAACGCCAAGGGAATCTGAAACATGAGGACTGGTTTCTGTAAGCTCAATGCCAGACTTCTTGTCAAGTCCAAGCAGGGAAGCGGTTTCCTGAAGCTTTGAAAGAGTGATTGCCTCGGAAAATTCTCCTTCAGCATTCTTTCCAAGCTCAAAGCCCACTGTATTAAAATAGGTGTTGCAGGACACCTCAATCGCTGTGTTCAGATCAAGGAGACCGCATCCATAGGTATTCCAGCAATTAATGGGAGGCTGAACAAGCTCAAAGCTTCCGGTACACTCTATTGTAGTTCCCTGCTGAACAACGCCGTTTAAAATTCCTGTGATTGCAGAAGCCAGCTTAAAGGTAGAACCAGGAGCTGTCCTTTGCTGAGTAGCTTTGTTATAAAACGGAGTCGATAAATCTGTAGCCAGCTTTACATAATATTCCAGATCGATGTTGTTGCTCAGACGATTATTGTCATAGCCCGGATAGGTTACGCAGGCCAGAGTGTCGCCTGTATAAGGATCTACCACAACAGCTGAGGCAGAACAGGGTTCAAGCGCCAGCATGGCTGGCTCAATCTCCAGCGTATAAATCTTTGTAGTCATGAAGTCATAGGCGCTCATAGTGCCAGAGGCAAGACTTTCATAATGATTGTCGTTCTTATCCAGGACTCCCTGCTCATAGAGAACCAGACAAACCTCTTCTCCGGATATTCTGTCCTCCTGAAGCATATACTTATAGAGCAGCTTACAAAAGCCCAGGTCTGTACGAAGCTTTTCCTCTGTATAAGCAGCAAGCGTCTGATAAACCTCAGAGGAATCGAGATAATCCTGTTCAGAGGAAATCTTGGAGATGTCAATCCAGTTCTGACCCGCCGCATAGGTAAGGTATGCTTTTAAGCTGAGCGTTCCTTCATCCTCCCATTGCCTGTAAATAGGGTCTGAGGTATCGATCATATTCGAAGAGAGAATTCCCTCCTGCTGCATAAGAAAGGTGTTTTCCAGGTAATGAATATATTCCTGCATTTCTTCTGACTGATCCTTATAGGCAGCTGTATTGTCTCCATTAAACTCATTTGATATTTTATCAAAAACCTCCTGCTGTTTTTGCTGAAATTTGGCGAAGAGCGTTTTTTCTGTTTCAGAAGCATCCGCTTCTTCAAATTTCTCAATATCAATGATATTATTGTTAATGAGCTGAAAATAGCAGTCATAAATAGGAATGCGGATTTGTATGGAATCTGTAATTGCAGTTCTGTCAAAGGTTTTGGTATTCTCAATTTTGGAAAGAAGAATTCCTGCCACACGCTGCTTGAGGATCTCATAGATATCCTTCTGCCATTCTGTTTTAATTGTAAGGTACACATCCTTCCCTGCTACAGGCTCCACTTTTGTATCTTCATCAATGCGCAGAACCTTTCCCATGTTATCCACAGATACAGTTTCCTGTCCGTCTGTTCCCTTCAGGGTTGTTTCCATATACTGCTCAATGCCTGCTTTTCCTATAACGGCATTGATTGTGTACGTGGAATCCTCCTTCTGAAGCTCCTCCAGCTCCTCATAGGACGCTTTTCCTGTATATCCCAGAATCGGTCCCAGACTCACATGATCTTCATACACGCGAATAGAATCCTCTACCACTTCTACTCCCTGAAAGGAGCTTTTATTTTCCATCACAGAGGCCACTGTTTCCTCGCTCACATCGGTTGCTATGGTAACTGCCAGATATTTCACAAACTGGTTATTAGAGAGCTGATACCGAATTAAGGCAATTTTCAGAGCATCTTCGAGTGAGAAAAATTCGGGAAGCTGATATTCCTCCTGCTCCTCCTTTGAATAAACATTATCCTTACCGCCCGTGGCTATCAGGAACCGGTCTTCACTGCACAGCTCTTTCATGATACTCTCTGCTGTGGCAGAGGATTGTTTCTCTGTCAGGTCGTCAATATAAATTTGTCCATAGATGTCTGCTCGAAAACGATTCAGAGTAAAGCCCTCGTCCACATCAAAGACAAACTCTCCATTTTCATCCAGCACAATATGAAAATTTGAGGTATCCACAGAATCTCCGTTTTTCTCAAGAATCTTCACAAGCCGATAGAGCATTCCATTCAGAAAAAGGTTTTTGGATTTTGTGTCTGTGTAGGTACCATTATCCTCCAGAGTAATGGAATAGGCAAGCTGATTGTAGGCCAGAGCCTTGCCATCCCTGTCGAAAATATTTCCTCTTGTGCTGCTTAGGGTTCTGGTTTTCGTAGTTTGAAGCTGAAAACTGTTCACATAATCCTCTCCCTGGATAATCTGAAGCTGAAAGAGGCGGTGAATCAGGACACAGGACATAAAAATGAAAACAATTGCCAGAACAGTTGTACGTTTTAATGAGATTTTTCTTAATATTCTTTTTATTTTAGCACCCAAATTGACTCACTTTCCTTTCGGATGGGCTTCATCATACGATGATTAATATAATAATATACTTTATACATAAAAATAGCAATCAGTACAGTATAAAGCATTTCCGGAATTATTATGCGTTTCAGATAAGTAAAAAGGCCCAGTCTTCCTCTCAGAAGAAACTGCAGGGCATAAACAGCAAAATTATGCAGGAGATCAAATGCTGCTACAAGAAGCAAATGAACCTTCATGTCGTCATCATAACACACCTGGTAGGCGCAGCCGCTGAAATATCCCACATACATGTAAATCAAAGCGTAAAAGCCGAACACTGAGCCAAAGAAAAGGTCTGCGAGGAGTCCCACAAAAAAGCCCAGAAACATACCAGAACGCTTTCCTCTCATGATTCCCATAGACACACAGAGGATGATAAGCAGGTTCGGGACAATGGAGCCTATCGCAAAATACTGGACAACTGTACATTGCAGAAGAAAGCTGACAAGAACCGTAACAAATAAAATCAGTTTATTCCTCACCTGTACTCTCCTCTCCGGCAAGCTGCGCTGCCTTTGACATAGTAATGACAAACACATGCTTTAAATTGCTGAAATCCACAGGCGTAACAATGGTTCCTGTCTTTGTCAGGTTATTGGAATCCTGCTCTACCTGCGCAACATAACCGATAAAAAGCCCTTCTACATACTTTTCACTGATATGAGAGGTAACAATTCTTTCTCCTACAGTTACCTTATCCTCCTCATCATTCATTTGAACAAACCGAAGCATTCCGCTGTCAATCAACTCCAAATCTCCCTGGACAATGCAACCGGCAGAGGTACTGACTGTCTGAGCGCTTACATTACTGGTATCATTGATAATGCTTTCCACGGAAGCCCAGTCAGGGCCCACCTCTGTTACCAGGCCGACCAGTCCCTTGCCTGCAATGACATTGTGTCCTTCCTGAACGCCGTCATTGCTTCCCTTGTCAATAATAAAATTGGAATACCAGTTTCCAGGATCCTTTGCAATGATTTTTGCGGAAATTTTGGGATAATCACTGTATTCCTCATCCAGCTTATATAATTCCTTGAGCCGTGTGAGCTCTGTCTGATTCTGAAGAAGGTAATTATTCTCAGCTGTGAGTGTGTCTACCTTCTGTTCCAGCTCCTCTTTTTCCTGAAGAAGCTCTTCCTTATCTATTACTAAATTCCGAATAGAGACAAGCCACAGGCCCGCCTGATTGATACTCTTCTCAAAGGGAACAATAAATACTCCTGCCGCTGTGCGAAGAGGCTCTACAGACAGGCCTGATGCAAAGGTGGCAAGAATCAGGCTGAGACAAAACATGGTCATAATAATTAAAATGTGTTTGTTTTTTGGTTGTATATGATATTTGAGCTTTTTAAAAAATTTTTTCATTCTATATCCTACACTCTTTTCTTTACAGTGTTCTTTGCTTGACAGGCACAGCCCATTTATGCAGCTCCTTGTCATGAATCAGCTTTTCCAGTCCGTTGACAGTAGCCATTTCATACAGCGGAGACAGCTTGTAGCTAAAGCCTGTGACCATGGCAAGGTGGTGATTTAAAAACGGCAGCCGCGTGCTTCCTCCGGTAAGATAAATTCCTTCTCCGGCAATGTGTCCCCGTATCTGGGGAGGAATTCTCTCAAGAAAAATTTTCATTTCCATGGCAATGCGATCCACACAGCTTCTGATTCCGTCTGTGACAACATAAGAGGAAATGACTTCCTCTCTCGGAAGCCCGGAAAGACTGTCAATACCAACTACCTTCCTGGCTTCCTTTTTATCTGTGTTCAGCCTTCCCATAACTATCTTCAGTCTTCGGGCTGTACGGGTTCCTATGTGCAGATTATAGCGCTTACGGATTTCTGCGCATATCGCCTCATTAATCTGTCTTCCACCCATTGGAATGGTTTTGCTGATAATGATTTTTCCACCTGCAATAACAGATAGCTGCGTGGTCTGCGCCCCCATATTTACTACCATGTTTCCTGGATTTTCTTCAATCGGAACCCCCATGGCCAAAGCGTCCGCAATCGGTCCTTCCACCATAAATACTCGGTTGTTTCTCAGAAAATGGCCGTTTGCAATAGAATAATAAGCTCTCTTTTCCACTGCTGTCATATCCAGGGGAACAGAAAAATACATGGAAGCTCCTCTTCTGCGCAAAACCCTGTTCATACGCCTAAGCATACTGTACAGATGGATTTCTGTGAGTTCTTTATTGGCAATCATACCAAATGCCATAGGCGATTCCACACAGATGTTCTCAGGAGACTTCTCGAACATCTCATAGGCTTCATTGCCTACGGCCAGAATGGTGTGTCCTTTGTAGGCCACCATATTTTTTTCCATATAGGTTTTATTTTTTGACAGGGAGTATACCTTTACTGTGCTGCTTCCCAGGTCAATTCCATAAACATTCTTAAAAAGCATGGTACTTAGCCCCTTTTGCTTATGTTTCGATACAATGTCTCTATCCGGTAAACTCTTCTACCAGACGTTCTTCCCTCATACTGATATACCTGCGGTTTCCGATTACAATGTGATCCAGAAGATGAATATCCAAAAGCTCTCCTGCCCGGAAAATTCTGCGCGTAATGCCGATATCCGCGCTGCTTGGAGAGGGATCTCCGCTTGGATGATTATGGATCAGAATCAGATTTACTGCGTGAAAACGCAGAGCCTCAAGAAAAAGCTCCCTTGGAGACAGCAAAGTACTGTTCACGGTACCCTTGCTCATCAGCTTTTCTCCAAGCAGGTGATTCTTGGAATCCAGCATCATGCACAGAAGAACCTCCTGCTCTTCATGCCGAAGCTGTTCCATATAGTACTGTGCAATAGAAGATGGATTCTGAAAGGACAAGCCCTCAAGGGCATCCAGTCTGGCCATGCGCTTGGCAAGCTCCCCGATGCATTTCAGCTGCACAGCCTTGACCTCTCCCACTCCTGGAATCTCCATCAGCTCCTTGATTGTCAGATGATGCAGTCCTAAAAGCCCCTGATAGCGCTCTCCAGCCAGATTCAGAACCTGCGCTGCCAGGGACATGCAGCTGCTTCCCCTTACTCCTGTACGCAGAATAACCGCCAGAAGCTCGCTGTCGCTGAGCGCGTCTGCCCCTTTTATCAGGCATTTCTCATAAGGGCGCTCCTCCTTAGGCACATCTTTCATATGAATCATCATGCTCTTACTCCTTTCCCTCTCTTCAGGAAATTCGCATGATAAGTTATCATAGCATAAAAAAGGAGAGATGTACACCTCTCCTCAAAATTTTCTATATTTTTTGCCTATGGCTTCGGCTGCCTTTATTCCATCCATGGCCGCTGAGGTGATGCCTCCTGCATATCCGGCTCCCTCTCCGCAGGGATAAATTCCCGGATAATTATTACAGGTAAGCTCCTGATTTCTCGGGATTCTCACAGGAGAGGAGGTTCTGCTCTCCACGCCGCAGAAAAGGGCGTCCGGCCTGTCAAAGCCAGGGAGCTTCTTTCCAAATGCATACATTCCCTCTTCTATGGCCTCCCCCACATAAGCGGGCAATATAGAACGTACATTGGATAATTCCCATGCACCCTTGAGGCAGGGGCGCACCTTTCCAAGACCTGTGCTGGCGCGATTTCTGCAAAAATCCTCAAATGTCTGAACCGGGAGACGCCCTCTGGCAAGGGCAAAGGCTTTTTCCTCCAGCTCTCTCTGAAAGGCGATTCCTGCAAGCGGTCCCTCTCCTGGGTAGTCTTCTGGGTTCACAGTGACAATCAGAGCGCTGTTTGCATTTTCTCCTGCACGGCTCTGATAGCTCATGCCATTGACAGCCAGACGCCCTTCCTCTGAAGAAGCGTTCACCACATAGCCTCCGGGACACATGCAAAAGCTATATACTCCCCTTCCATTGGAACACTGGTGCGTGAGCTTATAGCTGGCAGAGCCAAGGTAAGGATTTTCTTCTTCACCATAAAGGGAGAGATTAATCATTTTCTGAGGATGCTCCACCCGAAGCCCGACTGCAAAGGACTTTGCCTCCATAGAAAATCCCCTCCTGTGCAGCAGGTCAAAGGTATCTCTTGCACTGTGTCCGATAGCCAGCACCGCAATCTCTGCCGGAAGGCGTTCCTCTCCGTTGATCTCCACTGCCTGAAGGACATTTCCCTCAAAAAAGAAATCCGTCACCTGCGCCTCAAACCGAAAGCTCCCACCCATCTGTTCAATCTGATGGCGGAGATTTTCTACAATTCCAATCAGAGCGTCTGTTCCAAGGTGGGGCTTACTGACATATAATATTTCCTCTGGAGCTCCTGCATCCACAAAGCGCTGCAGCACCTCATGATTTCTCCCAAAGGAATCCTTTACCAGAGTATTGAGCTTTCCGTCTGAAAAGGTTCCGGCGCCTCCCTCCCCGAACTGCACATTTGAGGAGGGATTCAGGCTTCCTGTTTTCCAGAAAAGCTCTACCTGCTCCTTTCTCTTGGAAGCCATGGCTCCCCTCTCCAGCACAACAGGGCAAAAGCCTGCCCTGGCAAGATACCAGGCACAAAAAAGTCCGGCCGGACCGCTTCCGATAATGACAGGAGGATGGGAAAGAGCCTCTCTCCCCTCTGAGGGAAATACATAAGGCTTTTCCCTTGCGACTGTCACATGCTTATCATGCACTCTCCTGACAAGCCTTTCTTCATCAGGACCGTACACATCCACTGTATAGACAAACTTTTTATCCTCCTTGTGCCTGCAATCCAGGGACTGACGTATGATTTTATAGGTAAATTCCTGGTCTTTGAGGCGAAGCGTTTTTCTTATCTTCTGCCTCATAAGAGCCTCATCATGTGAAATCGGAAGCTTAAGCTCACTGATACGAATCATAATTCCTCCTTTTCAAAGCCTCTCCTGATGCCCTGCCGCCCACATCCCGGCAACTGCCCCGCTGCTCCATGCCCACTGAAGGTTATATCCCCCGCAGGCGCCGTCTACGTTCAGAATTTCTCCTGCAAAGAAGAGCCCAGGAACTAGGGCAGATTCCAGAGTTTCTGCGTGAACTTCTGCGCCTGGAATTCCCCCTGAGCAGACCTGAGCGCTCTCCATAGAGTAGGCCGAGACAACCTCCAGCTCCAACTCGCACACAGCCTTGAAAAGCTCTGGCTGTTCACAGAAAAAGGAAGTCAGTTTTTCTGGAAAAAGTCCTGTAAGCAGCTCCTTTTTGCTGCGCTGTGGAAATTTTTCCCTTCTCTCCTTCAGGAAACGCATTGCCTCTTCTTTTTTATATTCTGGAAGAAAGTTAAGGAAAAGCCGTACCTTCTGCCCTCTCTCCAGGGCGCGCACTGCATATCGGCTTATCTGGAAAATAGGAATCCCCGAAACGCCGTATTCTGTGAGCTGAAGCTCTCCCCTGTCTCTGAAAGTTGCCTGTCCGTCAATAGAAAGCACGGCCTCTCCCTCTGCGCGTACGCCTGCCCATTTCATTTTGCTTCCTTTGCATCTTAGAGGAACCAGGGCCGGCAGAGGCTTTATCAGGCTATGCCCCAGGCTTCTGGCCAGCGCATAACCGGATCCGTCTGCACCCGAAATATTTCCTGCCAGGGAGCCAGAAGCCAAAATCACAGCGTCTGCCTCATAGTGCCAGGTATCTGTGAGTACAGAAAAGCCGCCTGCAAGTCTTTTTATTTCTCTTACATGCTCCCTTGTCTTGATTTTCACGGAAAGACGCTTTGCCTCCATGAGAAGAACAGAAAGTACACTGGCAGCCTGATTGCTTCTCGGATACAGATAACCATTTCTGCTTTGAAGGGCAAGCCCCAGGTTTTCAAAAAACAGGCGAGTATCCTCCAGGAAAAACTGTGCGAAAACCGCATTTACAAAGTCTGGCGCTTCTCCTCTATAAGCTTCCCTGCTCTGCTTTTCATTAGAAAGATTGCATCGCCCATTTCCTGTTGCGCACAGCTTTTTTCCGGGTTTTTCATTGTGTTCAAGCACAGTAACATGGGCGCCCTCTCTTGCTGCAAAGATAGCTGCTGTGATTCCCGATGCTCCTGCACCTATGACAAGTACGCTTTTCTCCTTCATAATTAAGCCTTTCTGTTTTCCTGTCACAAAAGCTCTATAAGACCCGCGTCCAGAAGCTTTTGAACAGACATCAAAATACCGAGCTTTGCATGCTCCCAGGTAAGTCCTCCCTGAAAATACACAGCATAGGGTTCATGCATAGGGCCGTCTGCGGAAAGCTCTATAGAGGAGCCCTGCACAAAAGCTCCGGCAGCCATGATGACCTGACTGTCATATCCGGGCATATCCCACGGCTCGGGATCTACATAGCTGTCCACAGGAGCAGCAGCCTGGATTCCCTTGCAAAAGGCGATCACTCTCTCAGGCGTTCCAAGAGTAACAGCCTGAATAATATCCTGTCTTGGCTCCTTTCCATTGGGAATCACAGGAAAGCCAAGGCGCTCATAGATATTCGCGGCAAAGACAGCGCCCTTTAGCGCGCCCTTAGTTACCATTGGAGCCAGGAAAAAGCCCTGGAAAAAGGAGCGGTTCACTCCAAGAGTAGCCCCTACCTCCATACCAAGGCCAGGAGAAGTCATGCGATAGGAAGCGCTCTCTACATACTTCCTCTTGCCTGCGATATATCCGCCAATAGGAGCAAGTCCGCCTCCCGGATTCTTAATCAGAGAGCCAACCACAAGGTCTGCTCCTACATCGGAGGGTTCTACTGTGTCCACAAATTCTCCGTAGCAGTTATCCACCATACAGATAACGTCAGACTTTATGGATTTTACAAAGGCAATCAATTCTCCTATCTGCTGTACAGAAAAGGACGGGCGGGTAAGATAGCCCTTTGAACGCTGAATAGTGACAAGCTTTGTGCGCTCATTTATGGCTTTCCGAATGGCTTTATAATCAAAACTTCCATCTGGCAGAAGCTCTACCTGAGAATACGTTACTTCGTACTCGGCCAGGGAGCCGTTGGAGGGACGAATGCCGATCACCTCTTCCAGAGTATCATAAGGCTTTCCAACAGGAGAAAACAGCTCGTCTCCAGGGCGCAGATTTCCGAACAGGGCAATCGCCAGGGCGTGTGTGCCACAGGTAATCTGTGGGCGCACCAGGGCTGCTTCTGTGTGAAAGGTGTCCGCATATACCTTTTCCAGGGTTTCACGGCCAAAGTCATTATATCCATAGCCAGTGGAGGACCCCATGCATTCAGCACTGACCTTATTTTTCTGCATGGCAGAGAGCACCTTCATCTGATTATACTCTGCAATCTCATCCATTTTTTCAAAGCGTGTTTTTAAGCTCTTCAAAACCTCTTCTCCAAGGCAATAAACCTCTGACGAGATTCCAAGCTGCTGATACATTTCCTTTATCTGCAACATTTTTATCCTCTTTTCTATATCATTCCTGCAAAATTTTGCGTTCTCTGCATATTTTCTCCATAGCGCGCAGAATTTTGGCGTCATCATAGCCATAGGCTTCCTTTTCTATCCACAGAGCATCCTTTTCCCTGCGAAACCAGGTAAGCTGGCGTTTTGCAAAATGCCTGGTGTCTCTCTTTAAAACCCTTACAGCCTCCTCAAGCGAATATTCCCCATCCAGATAGGCCAGGATTTCTTTGTATCCAAGTCCCTGCATGGACACCATTTTCCTGTGAAAGCCCATGCTCCTGAGAGTTCGAACCTCATCCAGAAGCCCTTCCTTCATCATCTCATCCACACGTCTGTCAATACGTTCATACAGAATACTTCTCGGACAGTTCAAGACAAAGTAGGCAAGATTATAAGGGGATTCCTTCTGCTTCTCTGCTTCATTGTGAGCTGAGATTGGGAAATGATTCTCTTCGTAGAATTCCAGGGCGCGAATGATTCTCTTCACATTATTGGAATGAATATCCTCGGCGCTTTTTGGATCCACCTCTGCTAGAAGGGAGTGAAGATATTCTGTTCCTTTTTCCTTTGCCAGAGCTTCCATTTTTCTTCTGAAGGCTGTGTTTTGCTCTCCCTCTGTAAAATCAATGTCTCTGGTAATTGCCTGAATATAGAAGCCTGTGCCGCCTGTCAGAATGGGAATCCTGCCCCTGCTGTAAATCTCCTGCATGGCGGTCTTTGCCATTTCCTGAAAGCGTACGATGTGAAACTCTTCGTCAGGAAGAAGCTCGTCCACAAGATAATGGCGGATGCCCTGCATTTCAGACGGACGTATTTTAGCAGAGCCTATATCCATATATTTATATATCTGCATAGAGTCAGCAGAGATAATTTCACCGTTCACAGCCTTTGCAAGGGAGAGAGAGAGGGCTGTTTTTCCTACTGCAGTGGGGCCGGTAAGTACGATTAAGGGGTTCTTCATAAATATCCTCATATGATTCTTTTAAATTTTTTTTCAAGCTCTGCCTTTGTCATGGAGATAATGGTCGGGCGTCCATGAGGGCAGTTATAAGGGTTTTCAAGGGTCAAAAGCTCGTCAATCAGGGCGTTGGCCTCTTGAAGGGAGAGACGATTATTGCCCTTTACAGCCGCCTTGCAGGCCATGGTGGCCAGCCTTCCTGTGAAAATGTCCAGTCCGTCGTTCTCTCCCTTTGCAGAGAGATTATCAAGCATTTCCAGAAACAGTTCCTCAGAGGTATGTCCCAGAAGCTCTGTGGGAACCGCTGATATGGCATATTCTCTTCCTCCAAAGGGTTCAATCTCAAAGCCAAATTTCTGAAAATACTGCGCATTGTTCTTTAAAAGTTCCTGCTCCTGAAGGCTCAATGTAACAATAACAGGAGGGCTAAGATATTGAGATACAATCTGTCTTTCCTGAAAGGCCTTTACAAAGCGCTCATAATATATTTTCTCATGAGCGGCATGCTGGTCGATAATATATAATTTTTCCTCATACTGCACCAGCCAATAGGTGTCAAAGAGCTGGCCAATGAGCCTGTGGGAAGAGCGCGCGGCTTTTGAGAGAAGACAGTCGTCAAAAAGCTCCATCTGTCCGGTATTTTGAGGCTTTTCCCTTTCAGGCACCGCTTTTTGCAAAGCTTCCCTTATGCCCGCATTTTCTTTCTTGTCAGCCTTCCTTTGAATACTGTCTGAAACTGCCTCCTTCTCCCTTGCCTCTTCTAGGGTTCCAAGAAAGCAGGCCTCTTCTTCCTTTGTGAGAGGCGCAGCCTCTCTGGAAGAGACATAGCGCCTCTCTTCTCTGAGTCTTTGTGTTTCAAAGGGCTCCGGCACTGCAGAGCGCTTCAGACACTCTTTTTTTTCTTCTCTTACGATATCTCTTCCTATGGAGGCCTCTGGTATCAGCTCTCTGTGAGCAAGCGCGTTCCACACAGCCTG
>JAUNOP010000015.1:38608-51261 GCA_030537135.1 Eubacteriales bacterium
ATACATCTGCTTCCCTTGAAAATCGTACCTCTCTTTTAGCTGGATGCACATTTACGTCAAGGAGTCTTCCCTCCATCTCAAGCATCAGAGACACAAACGGAAATTTATGCTGCATGAGAAAGCCCTTGTAAGCATCCTCAATCGCTTTATTTAAAATCCTGTCCTTGACATATCTTCCATTAACATAATAATTTTCAAAAGCTCTGTTTCCCCGCGAAATTTCTGGCTTACCTATATAGCCGCGGATTTTTAAAAACTGGTTCTCAAATCGAACCTCCAGAAGTTCTTTTGTAATTTCTCTTCCATAGATATGGTAAATGACATCCTTCATCTGATAGTTTCCTGAGGTGTGAAGCTTTACCTGCCCATTTTGAATAAATTTAAAGGAAATCTCAGGGTGGGATAAGGCTATCTGTTCCATCAGACTGCTTACATAGCCTCCCTCAGTCGCTGCTGTTTTAAGAAATTTTTCTCTGGCAGGAACATTGTAGAACAAATTTCTGACAAGAAAGGTAGTTCCGTCAGGAGCGCCAATTTCTTCTAAGGACTTCTCCATGCCGCCTTCTATGATATAACGGGTGCCGCTCATGGCAGTGTGCGTCTTTGTAATCAGCTCTACCTGAGACACGGCCGCAATCGAGGAAAGGGCCTCCCCCCGAAAGCCAAGAGAGGCAATCGTTTCCAAGTCCTCTACCTTTTCAATTTTGCTGGTTGCATGGCGCAAAAAGGCCAGAGGCACCTGGTCGCTGTCCATACCGCTTCCATTGTCCGTAATTCGGATAAGAGAACGGCCTCCTTCCTTGATTTCTACAGTGACTGCAGTTGCTCCTGCATCAATAGCGTTTTCCACCAGCTCCTTTACCACCGAAGCAGGTCGCTCGACCACCTCTCCGGCAGCAATTTTATCAATTGTACTCTGATCCAATACTGCGATTTTTTTCAATATTTCCACCAGCCTTTTTGATCAAGCGGATATTTGCGATACCCATAGGGCACGATGTCCGCTTCGCTACTTGCTCATAACCGTATAGCTCCTATCGCAACTTCTCAGAATGGGCTCTCACCCCTTATTTCTCTGCGAAATTAAAGCGGGAGACTTGCTTGATACGTTGAAAATCCCGGCAGCAGTCGCAAGAAGCATGTTTACGCTTTATTATTGACTGACCATCGGTTTTTTATCTTGTTTTGTAATCTGTAGAGCATATTCAAAGCTTCTATTGGTGTGAGATTGCTCACATCCAGTTCGCGAATTTCTTCGATAATGTCATTATCCTGCACCGTGTCCAGGAGAGAGATTTGCTCCATATCCACCTGGTCATAGGTGATTTTCTGCCTGCGCCTTGACGGAGCAGAAATATCCTTGACAGCCGCAGTGATATCGGCAGCGCTCAGCTGCTCTACCAGCTCCTTTGCTCTTGCAATCACAGTCTCCGGCACCCCTGCAAGCTTTGCAACCTGAATGCCATAGCTTTTGTCAGCTCCGCCTTTGACGATTTTGCGCAGGAATACAATATCATCCCCTTTTTCCTTGACAGCAATGCAGTAATTGTTTACACCCGAAATCTTTCCTTCCAACTCAGTTAATTCATGATAATGGGTTGCAAACAGTGTTTTTGCTCCGCAAAGCCGCGGACTGCTGATATGCTCGATCACTGCCCAGGCAATAGAGAGGCCGTCAAAGGTGCTGGTTCCGCGTCCGATTTCATCCAGAATCAAAAGACTTCTTGAAGTGGCGTTCCGCAGAATATTGGCCACCTCTGTCATTTCCACCATAAAGGTACTTTGCCCGCTTGCCAGGTCATCCGAAGCTCCCACTCTGGTAAAAATCCGGTCTACAATGCCTATGGAAGCTTTATCTGCAGGCACAAAGCTTCCAATCTGCGCCATAAGGACAATGAGCGCACTCTGCCGCATGTAAGTGGATTTTCCAGCCATATTCGGACCTGTGATTACAGAGATTCTCCGCTTTCCATTGTCAAGATAGGTATCATTTGCAATGAACATGTCGTTTTCAATCATCTGCTCCACAACCGGATGCCTGCCGTTTCGAATGTCAATAGCGCCGCCTGCCGTGATACGTGGTTTTACATAATTATTTCTCTGAGCAACCAGAGCCAGAGAAGCTATGACATCCAAAAGAGCAATCGCTCTGGCGCTCTGCTGAATGCGAAGTACCTCGGCTCCAGCCTTATCGCGTACTTCACAGAAAAGCTGATATTCCAGCACAGAAAGCTTATCTTCTGCCCCCAGAATCATTTCCTCCAGGTTCTTTAATTCCTCTGTAATATATCTCTCTGCATTACTGAGTGTCTGCTTGCGGATATAGTTGGACGGAACAAGGGATTTGAAGGTATTTGTTACCTCCAGAGAATATCCAAATACCCGGTTGAACTTGATTTTCAGACTCTTGATTCCGGTTTTTTCCCTCTCTCTGGTCTCCAGCTCCGTCAGCCATTTCTTGCCGTCTGTACGAGAGCGGCGGTAGGTATCAACATGCTCGTTAAAACCTTCCTTTATAATGCCGCCCTCCTTCATGGCAAGAGGCGGCTCGTCAATAATGGCGCTGCGAATCAAGTCTCTGACATCCTCAAGAGTGTCCAACTGTTCATAAATCCTCCTCAGGAGAGAAGTTCTGAAATCCTTGAGAAGGTTCTTGATATGGGGCAGCATTTCCAGAGAGGAGGCAAAAGCAATCAAATCTCTTGGATTTGCAGACTGATAGCTGATACGGCTGATAAGCCGCTCCATGTCATAGATAGGACGAAGATATTCCCTGATTTCTTCTCTGTCCATTGGGCGGTCGTTCAGCTCTTCCAGTGCATCCAGCCGCTCCTGAATCTCTCCCTGGTTAATAAGCGGCTGCTCTACGCATCTGCGCAGCATCCGCGCTCCCATTGCAGTGCGTGTCTTATCCAGCACCCAGAGAAGGGAACCCCTTTTATTTTTTTCCCGGAGAGTCTCCACAAGCTCCAGATTTCTTCTGCTTGAGCTGTCAATCAGCATATATTTTTCAGCAGTATAGGGACGAATGGTTGTCATGTGAGATAAATCGCTTTTCTGCGTTTCCTGAAGATAGCGAAACAACGCGCCTGATGCAATCATTCCGCTGTCATAATCCTGAATTCCAAGTCCTTCCAGGTTCTTTACATGGAAATGCGTCTTTAGCGTATTTTTACAGGCTTCTTCCTCAAAATACCAGGAATCCAGCGTATTTACACATATTTTCAGGCGATGGCGCAGGTCCTCAAGGTCCACGCCGCTTACAAGAAAAGAGTCATTGCACACAATTTCAGCAGGAGAAAACTTATAAATTTCATCCAGAAGCTTTGCTGAATTGTCGATTTCCGTAAGAAAACAGTCTCCTGTAGAAATATCTGCCATAGCGCAGCCAAAGTGATTCTCCGTAGATACAATGCACATGATATAATTGTTTCTGCCTTCATCCAGAGTACCTGCATCCAGAGTGGTTCCGGGAGTTACCACGCGGATAACCTCCCTTTTGACCAGCCCTTTTGCAAGCTTCGGATCCTCTACCTGCTCTCCGATTGCCACCTTGTAGCCCTTCTCAATCAGACGGCCAATATACGTGTCTGCCGCATGATAGGGGACTCCGCACATGGGAGCTCTCTCTTCAAGACCGCAATCCTTGCCTGTTAAAGTAAGCTCAAGCTCTCTGGACACGGTGAGCGCATCCTCAAAGAACATTTCATAGAAATCTCCCAGGCGGTAAAAGAGGATGCAATCCTTGTACTGCTCCTTTGTTTTTACATATTCCTGCATCATTGGTGATAAAGCCATTTTATATCATTTCTCCTATATAATAAAAGCCTCTGCACTCCTGTAGGCGTACCTTTACAAGGGTTCCGACAAGCGTGGGGCAGCCCGGAAAATGTACCAGAAGATTGTTTCCCATCCTTCCTGTGACATAGCCCTCCTGAGAATGGTTTACTTCTTCTACTAAAACCTCCTGAATGGTTCCTGTAAACCGTGAGGAGGCTTGTCTTCCTTTTTCCTGCACAAGCTTTAAAAGACGATTAAAGCGTTCCTTTACTATATCCTCTGGCACCTGATTTTCCTGCGCAGCAGCAGGGGTTCCTGTACGTCTGGAATAAATAAAGGTAAATGCCGTGTCATAGCCGACCTTATTTACAACATCCAAGGTTTCAAGAAAATCCTCTTCTGTTTCTCCTGGAAAGCCTACGATAATATCTGTTGTAAGGGAAATATCAGGCATTGCTCTGCGAATTTTTTCTGTGAGTTCCAGATATTTTTCCTTATTATAACGGCGGTTCATCTCCTTTAAAATGCGGCTGCTTCCTGATTGAAGCGGAAGATGAAGATGACGGCAGATTTTCTTGCTCTTTGCCATTACAGCAATCAGCTCATCTGACAAATCTTTTGGGTGGGAGGTCATAAAGCGGATGCGCTCAAGTCCTTCTATCTCCTCCAGCATTTCAAGAAGTCTGGCAAAGGTAATCGGCTGCTCCAGATTTTTTCCATAAGAATTCACATTTTGCCCCAGAAGCATAATTTCCTTTACTCCGCTTTGAACCAGCTCCTTTACTTCCTTTATGATCGCCTCTGGCTGTCTGCTTCTCTCGCGCCCTCTTACATAAGGAACAATACAATAGCTGCAGAAATTGTTGCAGCCGAACATAATATTTACCCCTGATTTAAAGGAATATTTTCTTTCGGCAGGTAAGTCCTCCACAATCTGATCCGTATTCTTCCAGATATCAATGATCATACGGTCAGAATTCATTGCCGTGTACAAAAGCTCTGGAAATTTGTACAGGTTGTATGTTCCAAAAATAAGGCTGGTATGAGAATAGCTCTTTTTGATTTTTTCTACTACATGAGGCTCCTGCATCATGCAGCCGCACAAGCCGATAAGCATGTGCGGATTTTTTTTCTTTTTGCTGACAAGAGAACCCAGACGGCCGTATACTCGTACATTGGCATTTTCCCGTACTGTACAGGTATTATAAAGAACTAGATCTGCATCTTCCGGGTCAGGGCTTTGGTCGTCAAGGAGCTGATAGCCAGCTTCTCTCAAAATTCCCCGAAGCTTTTCCGAGTCCTTTGCGTTCATCTGACAGCCAAAATTAATGACAGAGCCCAAAAGCGGCCTTCCAAGCTCTTCTTCCTTATGTTTTACCCATTCTCTGCATTTGGCTATAAAATAATACTGGCGTTCAGGCTCTCCTTCAGGCGGATTATCTGACAATGTAAATTTAATTTCCTGATAATGAGACGGCATAGCAAAATTCCTTTCATCTTTTTTATATACAAAAGTAATCGAGTCTTTTTTTGTTTAACAGATGCACAGAAAATAACAACTCCAGATTAAGCCTCGGAGTTGTTATTTTCTGTGTGATAAGCCTGACAAGCGGCGGATGAGGAGCTATTTTGCTCTGTTCCATCCGAAAGTATCACAAGTCATAAGACTTTGTTTCAATCATTAGCATTTTACAAAATTTCTTTGTATTTGTCCAGTCGATATTTTTATAATTTCCTGCAAAGGTCTTTTTTTACTATTTGCAGAAGATTATTTTGAGGGGTACTTTTATGCTTTTGTCATGGAAATCTAGGGGAATCGAACTAATATTCTGATTTGGGTTTTGAGGGTTTTCTTTTTTGAAATTTTTCTTATAAATACTATTGCATTTTTCTTTGTTTTACCTCTATATCAAAATACAATATATAATATTAAAATATCTTTATATAATATATTTTAATATTATATATTGTATTTTTATTTATTTTATCTTTTTTCTAGGTTTTTTCTTCAAAATTCTTGTCTTCTCCCCTAAAATTTACTATCTCCTACTCTAAAATATATTGCATTAATCTACAAATCCATAGAATGCCAAGCCATAGAAAGACAGAGCAGGCTTTCTATGGCTTGGCATCACTCTTCTATCCCGTTTCCATGCACATATACCGCACAATCCGGTGAAACCTCTTCTAAAAATCTTTTCAGGGATTGATAACCTGCATGTGAAGGCAGCGGAATATCCAAATACAAAAGCTTCTCAAAGGCCTGACTGCGCAGATTTGCCAGAATATGGTTTGCCTGCGGAATAAATCCGGTCTTTATCACGCATACATGCCTGTCATATTGGTAAAGCTCCTGCAAATACTCTTCAAATGCCCGTCCTTCCTCCAAGGTTCCTGCCCCCATCAGCAAAATATCATTATTTTCCAGCTTCTGAACGCTGCTCTGCCCCTGAGAAGAAGCAGAAATATATCTTCCAATAATTCTTTTTCCGATACAGTTCTGAAAATATTCGGTTGCCCTCTGCGCTCCTATGCCATCTATCAGAATTCTCATTCCCTCCTCTGCTGCAATATCCTGCAAGAGCAAGGCATTTTCCTGAATTCCTCCCAGTAAAGAAGACAGAATTATCAGCTTATATTTATAAAAAACAAGCTTTCTGCACAGCTTTTGGAATATTGCCCTGTAGGTTCCAGGCTCTGGCATATCCCAAGTTCTGCCAAAGGTTGTTTCTGTGAGCATCACATCTACTCTTCTGGAAAATCCCCTTAAAAGCGCCTTCGTGTCCAGTCCCGGAATGCTTCTCTGATTCTCTGTACAGAAGTCTCCTGTGTACACAATATGTGTTCTTCCCTTCCACAGGATATCTAGAAGTACTGAGCCATATAAATGTCCGTTTGGAATCATGCGAACTATAACATCCTCTACTGCCACCTCTGAACCAGAAGAGACTGTCTGTACCCTTCCCATCTGAAATCCAGGCGTAAAAAAACGCAGCAGCCCCCAGGTCTCAGTCGTCATATAGACGGCGGCCCCATTCACCTTCCCCAGACTTCCATAATGGTCAAAATGCGCATGTGTCAAGAATACTGCCGTCACCTGAGGAATGCCCAGCTCTCTGAGAATCTTCTGCACAGGAATTGCACAATCCTTCTCTTCTCTCCTCTCACAGCCGCAGTCAAGCATAATGGTCGTCTTTCCATCTGTGACCAGATGCATGGAAGCAGCGGAGCTTCTATGCTTATAGCTGAAGATCTGCAGGCCGTCCCTGTCAAAAACGAGCTCCACATTTTTTATTCCTGTATCCGGCATCTTCTCTCTTAATGTCTCATTGTACCTGCCCCAGATTCTCCACTGCATACTTTCAAAGGAAGCTACCTTTTTATGATGGGAAGTCTCTGCCCCTGCCCACATTTTTCCTAAGGTCGGATACTTCCTTTTGCAGGCTTCAAACACAGGCGTCTGCCAAAGCTGTGCCTCTGGCTCTTCCAGGCAAAGCTCCAGCAGAGAAATCAGGGGATTGTCATAATAAGCGTCAAAGGCTTCCCTGTAATATTCTGTCAGGTGAAAATCTCGAAAATACAGAGCATAGAGCGCTGCATGCTTCCAGTAGATGCGGCTCTGGGTACACAGAGGAAACCATTCCTCCCTCCCTGTCTGCCAGAGCCGCTGCGCATTTTCCAGCTGTCCAAGCTCTGCCAGAGCCAGAAGCTTATAAAATCGAGATTGAAGAAACAATTCCTCAGAGAGCTTGGCCAGATAATAAACCAGCTCATACTCTCCTTCCTCAAAATAAGCACAGAGCAGTCTCGGAAGCACCTGCATATCCCTCTGCCTGTAATACCTTTTTTCTAAATCGTGTATTGTCTCCTGCATACCTCTTATTTTGGCGCCTCAATTCTTCTATCCTTTAGTATGCGGTAGCTTAAATTCTGAATGGCAGCGCTTTTGGCGCGATTATAGAGCAGGAACATGATGCTCTCTACATCAGAAGAGCTTCCGTTTTTCCAGCTGTAATTGATGGTCTTTATGAGATTTCCAACGAGGGCATCTCCCGCACACACGCGGTTCACGGCATATTCCTTAAGAAACTCCTGAATATTGGCAATCAGCTCCCTGGAAATCAGAGCATAAATCTTCTTATCCCAGAAAATCTGAAGATTAGAGGCCAGATGCCCCATTTCCTCATAGCTTTCCTGTGCGCGCAGCTGGCGGAATTTCTCGTTGAACGTTGTCTGAAGAAGCATTTTCGGTGCTTCGAGCTTGGAAATATTGGCATTTCCCAGCGCACGGTAAAGTCCTGAAAGAGCAATGGCGTCCTTTTGTGTCATTATCCCTACCAGCTCCTCTGCTGCCTCCTTGTCGCCGATAATGGTTCTTGCTGTCAGAACCGCATTTTTATGCTCTGGCTGCTGCTCAAAGGAAGCAATCACTGCTGCTGCCGCAGGATAGCCCTTGCTTCCCACAATTCCCATGGAAATAATGGCAGTGTCCACGCTGTTTTGAGAGAGAAGGCTGCGATATTCCTCAACCTCCAGCATTTCCTTCAGGAAGACGCCGATATCTCCTCTGGAAAACCTGGCCTGATAGACAGCCTGGTCATCCCTCTTCTCCCGGCAGTCCTCAAGGAAGCGATAATACGCAGCTTCATCATTCTGAGAGTCATGCGCAAGCTTGCGGCGATAAAATTCCTCATTATCTGTAGGAGTTATTCCTGTTGTTTTAATAAGAGTTTTTCGGATAACCTTTTTTCCGGCAGAGCTTACTCCCGGATTTTGATGATATTGCTGCAAAAGCTCTATACTCTCAGGGCCAAAACAGCTCATCTCCTTCTGAAACACAGCTCCTATGACTGTATCTGTCTGCGTATCCCGAAGTCCTGTAATGATTTTCATAATTCTCCGAAAATTAGCAGAGGTTTTGTTCAACATAAGGGCATAGAAAGTTTCCAGCCTAAGTTCCTCATTATCCGCATAGCGGGCTGTAATCCCGTCAAGCAGCTCTTCATTGTCTCCGATAAGTCCTACGGCCGTAATCATCACCTCAAGCTGTGCAGTCCAAGTCCACATGTCCATAATATTCTCAAGGACGCGGATAGTATCTGCCTCCTGCTTGAGATAAGTATCTCTTACCCGCTCTGCAAGAACGCTTCTTAAATCCCTGTCATTCAACAGTCTCATATTAATCGTTTTGGATGCATAGAGCATACTTTCCACCGGATTATAGCCCTCTCGCATCATCCTAGTCATTTTGTTCATAAGACTTGAATTAAGGCGGTACCTGCTGTCAGAGGAAGGGTTTTCTCTCTTATAGCGCTCAAAGATATTGACAAGCTCTTTCAAATCCTCTTCCTCAAAATTCCACACAAACATACGGTTATTGGCAATATTTTCATCCCTGTGAGAGACAGTCTCCACATCCTGAATCAGATTGCTGCTTTCGTTTTTTAAAACATCCTCAAACGATGTATAGGTTCTTCTCATTACAATACCTCCCGCTTTTATTCATCAATCACTATATTATAGTCCTGTTCCTTTATCCGAATGTCGCTGCGGATAGACACCTCTACCTCCTCGCGTCTAGCTCCCTGGACAATGATTTTCATTTCAATGGCTTTGTTCTCATTGATCGTATATTCAATATCAAAGGGAGTTCCTGTCTGAACAGGGAAATTAAAAGGCTTTTCCAGGCTTTTTTGGATACGCATGGAAGAGTCCCATTCGTTTTCACCAATATAAATATCAAGCTTAATACCTGACGGAGAAGAGATAGTAAACTCTCCACGTATTTCACCAGAGTACGGAACAACCGTCTTCTTTGGAATAATCACTCTGGGAAGTCCCTCCTTCATATCAAGCATGACAGCCTCTGCGAGCATCATGCTGTCCACAAACTTTTCAGAAGCCTCCTTCTCCTGCGCAAGGCTCTCCTCCCGAACCTTATAATATTGATAAATAGAAGCGCCTCTTGCCACTGCATCCATGGGATTTTCCGGTACGATCACAGGCTTTCCCACATACTCGGAAATCTTCTCCTGTACTGTCGGAAACTGAGACATGCCTCCTGTCATGAACACATAGTCAATGCTGGCTTTATTGATATTATAGTCTTCCAGTGTCTTGCGAATAATGGTGATGATATTTTTGTGCTTCTCCATATCCTCAAACTTTTTATAATGTACATTTGTATCTATATACAAATCCTTTGTATATTCATCATACTCTGCCTTTGTAATCTGAATTCGGAAAGGTCTTCCATTATAAAACTGAGGAATATTATGCTTAACAGATATAGAGTCCTTATCAATCTGGCCTCCTTCTGCCATGGAAAGCTTTGCATTGATAACGCTGGTAAGCTTCTCCTTAATAGTCTCTGCTGCAAGAAGAAGCTTTACAAACATTTCGTTTTTCTCTCTGTCAGAAACAGTTCCCTCAAGAATCTGATTTTCCTTAAAATACCGATTCAAAAGGCCGAGTGCCAGACGATTGTCAAAATCAATGCCTCCCAGCTCCTGGTAGCGTCCAATGGCTACCTCCTGGAAGCACATCTCCTTGTCTCCTGCCTGAACATCAATAATTGAGATATCACAGGTACCGCCTCCCAAGTCAAACACCATGATTCTTTTTCTCCTGGATAAATCCAGGTACCGATCCTGCCGGCTCTTCTTTACCTCTCCGTCTATAAAGGAGAGAAGCGCGGCTGTAGGCTCGTGGCGAATCTTAATCTGATCGTCCTGAAAGCCTGCCTGCTTGGCAGCCTTCATGGTATCTTCAATCTGCTCTGGGTTAAAGGATGCCGGAACAGTTATGACCACTGTTTCATAGTTCATGTTTCCCTCTCTCTCAATGGTCTTTTTGCAGTGCTGCAAAACCATTGCAGCCACATCCTTTGCCTCCAGCACCTGCCCGTCAATGTTCCAGGTATGGCTGGTTCCCATAAAGCGTTTGGAGTTGGTGATCACATGCTCCCTGTCCCACTCTCTTTGCCGTTTAGCCTCTCTTCCTACATAATACTGGTCTCCGTCAAAATAAATCATAGACGGCAGGGTAGAAAACTTCTCCCAGTTGTCCTGGTACATCTGACCGAGCTGAACAACCTCTGTGATCAGTCTTCCGTCCGCATCCACAAAGGAACGGGAAACCACTGTGTTTGTTGTCCCCAAATCAATTCCCATGTACATATCTTAGTCCTCCTTTAAAGTAAGTGTTGGTTTTTCTATCACCATGTCTTTATATTTCCACCCTGCATACTTGAGCGCAACCCTTGCAGGATGAAATGCATTCTTATCAAAGTCAAGATTAAACATCCGGGTCAGATTTTCCCTGTTTACCACAAGCTCTCCCTCGTCTGCCACAACCGGCTCAATCTCCATATCCTCCAGGAGCATAAAGAAATTGTCCACATAGCTTGCCATGTTGTCTTCAAGCTCTCCTGTGTTCAAAGCCCTGTAAAGATAATCTACAATCTTTCCATAGCGGACGTCGTTCATAAGAAGGAAAAGGTCTCTGACTCCTTTGTCATACTGACCCATGGAATATTCCCTCAGTTCGTCTCTCTGGCGCTTAAACTCACGGATATCGTTTTCCAGGCGCAGGATACGTCTGTCCTTTTCCTGGAGAACAATCTCATATTCACGCAGAAGAGCAGCATCCGAGCACTGCGCTGTCAAAACGGCTTTTTCCTCCTGCTGCGTCTCCTTTTCTAAAGCTTCTGTCCGTTCATCCATCTCCGGCTCTCCAGCTGCTTTCTTCTGTGTCTCGTCCAAAATTCTCTCTTCTTTTTCCTCTTTCTCTGAATGCTTCTTCTGTACTGCCTCCTCTTTTGGCAGAGCAGCTACAGAAGCTCTGGAAAAGCTTTTTCTCTGTTCCCTGCACGGGTCTGCCTGCACATTTTCAACACTGATTTTCATTCGATTGGCCTGCATAAACACCTGAAGAAATTTCTCAATTTCCTTTTGATAGGGCGCAAGCTCCAGAGCAATCCGCTCAAAATTCTCTACATAACACAGGTCATACTCCTGAAAGGAATGCATCTGCTTATCCAGAAAGGTTCCATACTTTTCACCAGCGTATTTCTGGAACTCCTCCCAGGCAAGCGGCAATTTCTTTGCACTGCGCTTAATAAGCCACAAATCAAACTCAAGAGCAGTCAGTGTCTTGGCAATATATTTCATCTGAGATATTTCCTTGCCCGCAATAACATCGCGGATAACAGAAGGAGTCGTGAGAACCATCTCATTCGTATGAAGATATTCAAAAGCAGCATCTTCCATATAGTCTCCGAACTGTTTTATCCAGAGCATACCCATCCTTGCCTTAATACGCTCACGCTCCTGTAGATAGACCGTATGCACCAGAATATAGGTGCGTTCTGCAAACTCCTGGGGCGTGCAGTTTTTTGCATTCTTTTCAAAAAATTTCTCCCGTGTCAGACGTTCCCGGCGTCCATGCCCATACATACTTTTATATCCTCCATTTTCTAAATAAATATGCTGTTTAACCAAATCAAGTAAGTCCCCTGCTTCCGCTTTGAAAAGCAATAAGCAGTGGGTGAGAACTTGCTTGTATCAGGAGAGGTACAAGCTCCTCCTGCTAAACTGCGAACCAGTTATTTGATTATGAACAAGCAGCAAAGCGGACATCGTACCCTATGGGTATGCAAATATCCGCTTGACTAGGCTACAGCTTTATTATAGCAGCATTTACCATATATAGCAAAACACAATCTGTGAAGTTTTTCATTATAATTTCCAAGCAGACAGGATAAGACAGCAGACAGTCATCTCCCTCTGTACAAGGTGTGCGTCCCTGTCCGGCAGAGATTTTTATACTATAGGGAATTTTCTAAAAAAAAAGAATGCACAGCAAGTGCATTC
>JAUNOP010000099.1 GCA_030537135.1 Eubacteriales bacterium
CGGGCGGGTCAGGGACTTTCACCCTTTAGAACGTGCGCCCGCCGGGCGCACATATGAGAGGAAGAGAGCTTACAGCTCCCTTCCTCTTTTTAAAAACATGATATCAGAATTTTGGCAGTCCGTCAAAGCCCACCTGAAGGTCAGCGTCTGTTGGAATATAATCCTGCATTTCTCCGTTGTGGAATTTCTCATAGGCAATCATATCAAAATATCCAGTCCCTGTGAGGCCGAACAGGATGGTTTTCTCCTCGCCGGTTTCTTTGCACTTTAACGCCTCGTCAATAGCGGCTCGGATGGCATGGCTGCTCTCAGGAGCAGGAAGGATGCCCTCCACTCTTGCGAACTGCTCGGCAGCCTCAAACACAGAGGTCTGCTCCACAGAGCGTGCCTCCATGTAGCCGTCATGATAGAGCTGTGACAGGATGGAGCTCATTCCATGATAACGGAGTCCTCCTGCATGATTGGGGGATGGAATAAAGCCGCTGCCAAGAGTGTACATTTTTGCCAGAGGACAAACCATTCCAGTGTCGCAGAAATCATAGGCATACACGCCTCTTGTGAGGCTGGGACAGGATGCAGGCTCTACTGCGATAAAGCGGTAATCTGCTTCGCCGCGGAGCTTTTCTCCCATGAACGGAGAAATAAGGCCTCCCAGATTGGAGCCGCCGCCGGCGCAGCCGATGATGATATCTGGCTTGACTCCATATTTATCCATGGCAGTCTTTGCCTCCACGCCAATGACAGACTGGTGCAGAAGTACCTGATTCAGCACGCTTCCAAGCACATAGCGGTATCCTTCTGTCTGTGTGGCAACCTCAACAGCCTCGGAGATAGCGCAGCCGAGGCTTCCGGTGGTTCCGGGATGCTCTGCGAGAATCCTGCGTCCGACTGCTGTTGTATCAGAAGGAGAAGGAGTAACGCTGGCGCCATAGGTGCGCATAACCTCTCTTCGGAAAGGCTTCTGTTCATAGGAGCATTTTACCATGTATACCTTGCAGTCCAAATTCAGATAAGCGCATGCCATGGAAAGAGCAGTTCCCCACTGACCGGCTCCTGTCTCAGTGGTGACGCCGCGAAGTCCCTGCTCCTTTGCATAGAAAGCCTGTGCAATAGCAGAATTCAGCTTGTGGCTTCCACTGGTATTATTTCCCTCAAACTTGTAATAGATTTTAGCCGGAGTCTGAAGCTTCTCCTCCAGGCAGTAGGCGCGAACCAGAGGAGAGGGACGGTACATCTTGTAGAAATTGCGGATTTTTTCCGGAATATCAATATAGCGGCTTTCATTATCCAGCTCCTGCTTTACCAGCTCTTTGCAGAATACCATTTCCAGCTCATTGGCGGTCATCGGCTCATGAGTAGCCGGATTCAAAAGAGGGGCAGGCTTTGTTATCATGTCTGCGCGTACATTATACCACTGCGATGGCATTTCACTTTCTTCCAGATAGATTTTGTAAGGAATTTTCTGTTCGCTCATAGGCTTGTTGGTTCTCCTTTCTTTGTATGGAAATTCTTTTTGGGGATGAACAGGAAGAGAAATCCTGTGTAAAAACAATAAAAAAACCCTCATCCCACACAATAAGACATTATTGCAGGGACAAGAGCGCTGCATTCATCAAATCAATAATTCATGTTCACTCCTGCGGTGCCACCCGGCTTGGTGTAAATCACACCCACTCATGCATACAGACATATGCGTATTTGATAACGGAGTCTCCTCTCCGGCTTGCCTACTGTCTTCAGCTCGCCCTCCAAAGCCCATTCCCGATTACCCTGTACTGCTGCAATTCCACCGTCTGCAGCTCTCTGTATGCCAGTAATAAAAGGTACTTACTCTTTGTCATCAGTTTAAAGCAACTTTACCATATTTCTCCTGGACTTGTCAAGATATTCTGGAAAAAATGCCTCAAACCCCGGGCAGTTTTGGGTTATTGTTCCCTTTGTTTACAGTAATCACCTATTAGCTGCCAATCCTCGCGTTCACATCAATCAGATTATTGATTTTTTATTGTTGACGAACAAGGGGACTTCGATTATTATAGAAAACAGGAAGATATTCAGTAAGACGTTGCGGAAGGAGGATTTTCGGATGCTGGTATGCGACTATATAGTTGTGTCAATTGACGGAGATTATGCGCATCTTCAGAGGACAGATATGCCAGACGAGGAGAAGCTCGTTGCCAGAGCGCTTCTCCCTATCGAGGTTTATGAGGGGTGTACGCTTCACTACGAGCTTATGCAGTACAGCATGATATAAGTTTCTGTTTTCGGCAAGCTAACGGAATCGTCACACAGAAATCTTCTTTTTCGTCATTTTGTCAAGAAACCAGAGGAAATTTTGTGCGATTCTGACCTAGCTAAAAAGAGCCTTGTCCGCTATACTATTAACAGATGTTGAGAGAGGGATATTGACAGAGAAACCGTATCTCAGAGCATTGGGAATAGCAAAGACAATACATAAAAAAATTCTTGGAGGAAGTAGAAATGGCAAGTTTATCTTTACAGCACATTAATAAAAGTTATCCAAACGGCTTCCAGGCAGTAAAAGACTTCAACCTGGAAATCAAAGATAAAGAATTCGTTATCTTCGTAGGACCATCTGGATGTGGAAAGTCCACAACTCTTCGTATGGTTGCTGGTCTGGAAGAGATCTCCAGCGGTACCCTGAAAATCGGTGATAAGGTTATGAACGATGTAGAGCCAAAGGACCGTGATATCGCAATGGTATTCCAGAACTACGCTCTGTATCCTCATATGAC
>JAUNOP010000016.1:0-43748 GCA_030537135.1 Eubacteriales bacterium
TCGAATTGATACCAGCTAATGTTTTATACGCTATACCCAAAGTTCAGAAAGAACCTTGCTTTTGATACTTGCTTTTTTATGCCTTGGCGTATTGATAAATGTTCCCGTTTCTGCTGCAAAGGAAAAAAGTACGGTGGTAAAGCTTGTTGACGGCACTGGGCGGTATCTGGAAAAAGCAGGAGGCGCCTGGTACCTGAGAAATTCGGCTGGAAAGAAAATTTCGGGTCTTCAGTATATAAAGCTTGCCTCTTCCATGTCTTCGGAAAAAATTTCCACAGGGTATTATTATTTTGACGGCAAGGGCTGTCTGACGCGTAAATCCAGAGTGATTTACGTGAAAAACAGAAGGATTCACAACAGAACCTTTAATGGATATTACTACATATCCGGCACAGGAAGACTTCTCTATGGAGATATTGGAATCCGAAAGCTGAATGTAACAGTGAATAATAAAGAGTTTAATGGAATTTATTATATCGGAGAGTTTGGAAAAATTTCCACAGGAAATTCTGTTCACTATATCTATAAAGCCTCTGCAGGCGGCAAGACCTTTCAAAATGGATATTTCTATTTTCAAAAAGGAGTTCTGCTTACCACTCCTAAAATTATTTACAATATGAACCTGAAATCCTATGACGGAGGTAAAACGTTCAAGGGAAATTATTATTTTGGAGATAAAAACGGAAGACTCGTTGCAAAGACAGGATGGTACACAGTAAAAAATGAGAAATATCATTTTAATAAATCAGGAAAAATGTCTGTGAACTGCTGGAAGGATGGGTATTATCTGCTTGGCGATGGAAAAATCGCAAGAAGCATGGCGGTACCGGGCAGCTATGTGGACTGCGACGGAAGAAGGTGCCAGAGAGATGAGTATGTCCTGAGCGCTTATAAAAAACAGCTTCAGGCAAAAATACAGAGCTATGGAGGACAATGGGGAATCTATATTAAGAACCTCAGTACAGGAGATATTATAGGGATTAATGAAAACGTACCCATGTATCCTGCCAGCACCATCAAGGCGTTTATGATGGCTGCCACCTATGAAAAGATCAAGCAGGGAGCTATTTCAGACGCTTCCTATGCAGAGCAGCAGATTGTACCGATGATTTATTACAGCGATAACACCAGTTATAATACACTGGTGGAAATGTACGGCTCGTCAGGAACCTTTGCAGATGGAAGCGCTGCCTTTAATGGGTACCTCAAGAAGAACGGATATACATCCACAGCCTCTCATCATACGCTGCATCCGGCCAATACTATTTCCCAGTCAGACGGTAGTGGTCAGTATAATACAGCCAGCGCAAAAGACGGAGCCCTTCTCATGGAACGCATATACAGAGGAACCTGCGTCTCGCAGAAATATTCGGAAATTATGCTGGATAAATTGCTGAATCAATCTCACAAGGAATTTATTCCGTATCTGCTTCCATCAGGTGTGAGAGTAGCTGATAAACCTGGCTGGACAGATACAATATTTAATGATATTGCCATTGTATACGGCCCTAAAACGCATTATATTATCAGTATTTATACGGAAGATGTGCCTGGAGGCATTCTGGCTGTGAGGGATATTTCCTCTTCTGTTTATCATTATTTTAACGGCTGATTAGAGGCTTAACAATAAAATTCTGCGCAGGATGGCAGTATTTTTGCTTTGGCTTGTCCGGCGGCAATCAGGGATCTTTGAAACAGAGAAATCCCCGCTGCAGGTACACCATGTACCTGCAGCGGGGATTTTAGTTTACTGAATGCATAACAAGCACTGAAAATCTCTTAAATGAAAATCCAGGAAGGTCTGCTTAATCGAGCTGGATTTCCTCCAAATCCTTGGACGGAATCTTCTGGGAGGAGCCTGCAATCAGAGCCTTCAGGGCCTTGGAACTCTTAGCAAGAGGAACATTGGTTCCTGCGCCGCCCATACATCCGCCAGGGCAGGCCATGCCTTCAATCATACAGCCCTTAATCTTGCCCGCCTTTGCCAGGGCAAGAATCTTCTTACAGTCAGCCAGAGTTTCTGCGTGCTCGATATGTACCGGAACATCTGGATAATATTCCTTCAGACACGCTTCGATTGCGCCGGCAACACCACCGGATACTGCATATCCGCGGCCAGCTCCGGTTGCGTCGTGCAGGGAGGAGTCGCCCTCAATAGAAGCAGGGTCAATTTCCTTGGCGTCAAAGAGTCCCCACAATTCTTCAAAGGTGAGAACAAAGTCCACGTCGCTGCGCACCGTTGTCCGCATAGCTTCCAGCTTCTTGGACGCACACGGTCCAATAAAGACAATCTTAGCTCCTGGGAATTCCTTCTTTACCTTTCGGGCGGTAGCTACCATAGGAGTCAGCTCCTGGGAAATATTTCCAATCATGGTAGGGAAGTATTTTCTTGCCATCATGGACCAGGACGGGCAGCAGGAGGTCAGGAGGAAGGGAAGATTTCCTGTGGCAACCTCATGCGCATAATGATGAGCCTCTGAGATAGCGCCGATGTCGGCTCCAAGAGCAACCTCGTAAACATTGGAAAAGCCTGTGGCCAAAAGGGCGGCCTTGAACTTTCTCGGAGTTACCTTGTCTCCGAACTGGCCAATATAAGCAGGAGCCACAATCGCAATAACCTGATCTCCTTCTCTCATGGCATGAGCCAGCTGGAAAATCTGGGATTTGTCGGAAATAGCGCCGAATGGGCAGCTTACCATACACTGTCCGCAGGAAACACATTTGTCATCCATGATTTTGGCGCGTCCCAGCTCGTCGCTGGTAATGGCTTTCACACCGCAGGCGCGCTCGCAGGGGCGTTCCTTGTGGGCAATAGCATCATAAGGGCAGGCAGCCTTGCACTTGCCGCACTTAATACACTTACTCTGGTCAATGTGGGAATACCCGTCCACCATGGAGATGGCACCCTTTGGACAGGCCTGCATACAGGGATGAGCCACACAGCCGCGGCACATATTGCTCACCTCATATTTGTTGGGAGCGCAGGCAGCGCAGGCAGAAGGAATGACCTGCATAAGAGGCGGTTCATAGTATTTTTCATCAATGTTGCTGGCCTCAATGCCTTCTGTCAGATGTACAGCCTTGTTTTCCGGACGCAGGGACATACCCATGGCCAGTCTGACACGCTCACTGGCTACGGCGCGCTCTCTGTAAATATTGTCTCTGTATCTTGGCTTTTCCTGTACAATGCTGTAGGGAATAGCCTCAACGTCATGAATCAGAGAGTCATCCGTGGAGAAGAAACCAATTTTTGCAATCTCTGTGAAAATTTTTCTTCGTATTTCATTCACTGGGGTATACTGGTTGTTCATGAGAATTCTCCTTTATAGTATTTTTCGCACTCACTCATATCATATAAGAAATATTGAAAAAAATCAATGGAAAACGGTAAGTTTCAAATTTTGTACATGACGTTACTGTTCACACGGCTACTATCCCGCGAGGTGTTTTCGTGCCTCTGGTACGAAAATCCCGAACAGTTCAGCCATGCGCCAGGAAACAAAGTCTCTTTACTTTATTTTTTTTCAGAGCTATAATAAAAGCATAAATAAGCAGCAAGGGAACAAAGGAGAGAATTATGAAGTGTATCAATACAACAGATGCGGCGGGTCATGTCCTCTGCCATGACATCACAAGAATTATCAAGGATGTTGTGAAGGATACTGCCTTCCGCAAGGGACATATTGTGACTGAGGAGGATATCCCTGTCCTTCTCTCTCTGGGCAAGGACAGATTGTATGTATGGGAAAAGGATGAGAACATGCTTCACGAGAACGAAGCTGCCGAGATTCTCTGCAAAATCTGTATCAATGAGAACATGCATCCAACAGAAGTAAAGGAAGGAAAAATCGAGCTGGTTGCAGACTGCGACGGTGTGTTTCAGATAGACGTGCCAAGACTGGATGCTGTCAATGAAATCGATGAGATTATGATTGCCTCCCGTCATACAAACTTTCCGGTAAAAAAAGGAGACAAGCTTCTGGGAACCCGTGTCATTCCCCTTGTCATTGCAAAGGAAAAGATGGAGCTTGTAAGGAAAGCGGCAGGAACCGAGCCTCTTGCAAGGCTTACTCCCTATAAAAAGCAGAAGGCAGCGATTGTGACAACCGGAAATGAAGTTTTCTATGGGAGAATCAAGGATACCTTTACTCCTGTTATAGAAGACAAGCTGAAAGCCTATGGCATTGAAGTGTGTGCTCACAGGGTATGCAATGATGACAGAGAAAAAATCGCTGGAACCATCCTTGAGCTTAAGGAAAATGGAGCCCAGATGATTCTCTGCACCGGAGGCATGAGTGTGGACCCGGATGATATGACTCCAGGAGCCATCAAGAGTACTGGAGCCAGAATTGTTTCCTATGGAGCCCCAGTGCTTCCTGGAGCTATGTTTTTGCTTGGCTATTTTGCTGACAAGACGCCTGTTATGGGACTTCCGGGTTGTGTCATGTATGCAAGGGCAACGGTTTTTGATCTGGTACTTCCCAGAATTGCAGCGGGGATAGAGGTTACAAAAAAGGATCTGGCGCACATGGGAAACGGCGGACTTTGTCTTGGTTGCAGGGAATGCCACTTTCCATCCTGCAGCTTTGGAAAAGGAATATAGGCAGGACCTTGTATCTGCGTTTAAACGGAAAAAAGGAAATGGGAGGAAGGCTATGGAAGGAGTAACAGTTGAAAAAGCAGCGGAGGTGATGCGCCAGTACGCGGCGCCGATTGTCAGGACAGAGGAGGTCATGCTCTTTGACACGCCGGGAAGGGTTCTTGCACAGGATATGATCTCGCAGATAGACAATCCTCCCTTTGACCGTTCTCCGATTGACGGCTATGCATGCCGCTCAAAGGACATCCGGGAAGCCTCAAAGCAGACGCCAGTGCTTTTATCTGTGATTGGAGAGGTAGATGCAGGGGGATATATGGAGACTGGGGTCTGTTCTGGACAGGCGGTTCGGATTATGACAGGAGCGCCTGTGCCAGAGGGGTGCGACTGCTGTGTCAGACAGGAAAGCACAGACTATGGGGAGAATACGGTCTGCATCTATGAGGCAGTGAGACCCTGGGGAAATTACTGCTATCGCGGAGAGGATTTTAAGAAAGGAAGCCTTATGGTGAGAAAAGGCACAAGGCTTTCCTATGCAGAAGCAGGAATTTTGGCGAGTATGGGAAAAGAGCGTGTGCTGGTATATCAAAAGCCTAAAATTGCCCTTCTGACAACAGGAGACGAGGTGGTAAATCCCGGAGAGGAGCTTGCTCCCGGAAAAATCTATAACAGCAACCAGACAATGCTTGCCGTGCGCATGAGAGAATTGGGAATTCCTCCCTTTATGGTGCAGGCAGTGCCAGATGAGCCGGCTCTTATGGCTGCTGCGCTTAAGAGTGCAGCAGAGAAGGCAGATGTGATTGTCACCACAGGCGGCGTGTCTGTGGGAAAAAAGGATATCATGCATGAAGCGCTGCCCCTTCTGGGAGCAGAGCGGATTTTCTGGCGCGTGCTTTTAAAGCCTGGAACCCCTACTATTTTCTCTGTGTATAAGGGAATTCCGATTATCAGTCTTTCTGGCAATCCCTTTGGCGCTGCCGCGAATTTTGAGCTTTTGATTCGCCCCATGCTTGCAAAAATGACGCATGATGAGACGCTTCTTCCTGTGAAAAGAACAGCAAGGATGGCAGATACGTTTGCAAAGGCAAGTCCTGGACGACGCTTTATTCGAGCCATATGTAAGGACGGCAGAGTATATATGCCAGAGGGGCTGCATTCGTCCGGCGTACTCTCCTCCTTAAGCGGCTGCAACTGCATGGTGGATATTCCGTCTGGAAATAAAGGGCTTTGGCCGGGAGACGAGGTTCAGGTTGTTGTATTATAGGGAATGCTTGACAGGAGGGAGCGATATATGAGCAAAAAACCATATATGTTTGCAGTGAGCGGCGTGAAAAATTCAGGAAAAACAACACTGATAACAAGGCTTCTTCCCGTCCTTGGCGCACGCGGAATTAAGACAGCAGTGATTAAGCACGATGGTCATGAGTTTGAAGCAGATGTTCCGGGAACAGATACCTTTGCGCATCAGCAGGCAGGGGCCTATGGAACGGCTGTTTTTTCAGACACAAGGTTCATGCTGGTAAAGCAGCAGCAGATAACAGAGCAGGAGCTTTGGCGCTTTTTTCCTGAGGCTGATTTGATACTTCTGGAGGGCTTTAAGCACAGCTCTTATCCAAAGATAGAGGTGGTAAGGCAGGGAAACTCACAGCGCTGTGTGTGCGAGAGGGAACATCTGGCAGCAGTGGCGGCAGATTTTGTCCCAGAGGGGTGCATTGGGATTCCTGTATTCTCTCCTGATAATATTCAGGCGCTGGCAGACGTCATTCTTACCCATATGAGAGAGGAGAAAGCAAGATGAGGACAGGAGCATTGATTGTCGCCTCACTGCCGCATGAGAGAGAGTATGGTTCCAATGAAGAGAGTCCGACCTTTCTTCCGATGCTTCCTCTGGACGGAACAACTGTGATAAAACGAGAGATTGCCGTTTTGCGCAGAGCAGGAATCAGTCCCATTATTGTTCTGTGCGGCTATCAGAAGGAAGTGCTGAAAAACCATCTGATTCATAATGGGGTTATCTTTTGCGAGGATGAGAAATTCAAGGAGCATACGCAGAGACAAAGCACAGACCTTGGTCTTTCCTTTGCGAAGGATTTATGCGAGCGAGTGCTAGTGCTTCCAGTAGAATATCCTGTCTTCTCAGCAGCGACTGTGCGGACGCTGCTGGAGAGCAGAGAGGATTGCGCGCCCCAGTATCAGGGAAAAAAGGGCTTTCCAAGGCTGTATTATCTGGGAAAGGCCAAAGGAGAAGAGGAACTGACAGGTCTTTGTGTGGAGGATCCGGGGATATTATACAGCATTGAGAACGCAGAGGACGAGGAGCGTGTGCGCCAGTATGCCAGGGACGTGCGCGATGCCAATGAGCTTCGAATCAAACAAAAGGTGATACTTGCCAAGGAAGAGGATTTCTTCGGACCAGGCGTATATGAGCTTTTGATAAAAATTGGAGAAACCGGGTCTATTCAGTCGGCGGCAAGAGAGATGGGAATGTCATATTCTAAGGGCTGGAAAATGGTGAACCGGGTGGAGGAGGAGATGGGCTTTCCGTTTCTCAACCGTCTGGCAGGAGGAAAAAGCGGCGGCAGCTCCACTCTGACGCAGGAGGGCAGGATTTTCCTGGAGAGGTATCATGCTCTTGTGACAGACCTGGGAAAAATGACCAGAAATTTTTTTGATGTGTATTTCAGAGACTTTCAATAGAAAATAGGATACATGCGAAAAGCCAGGAGTTAAGCTGCTCCTGGCTTTCCCTATCCGATCGCAGGCGGCAGCTTTTGCGTTGCTTGGCGAAGCTCTCAAGATAAGCGGCGCGAAAAAAGGGAAGGCTTTGAAAACAGGTATTGACAGGGATGTCCTGAAAAAGTATAATAAAATCATCGTTATTCTTTATAAAAAATAACGGGTGGGAGAAAGAAAAAAGAGTGCAGAGACATATTGGAAGGGAAGATGAAAATGAAAAAGAACCAAATGAAAAGGTACCTGACAATCGGCGCCATATCTTCGGCAGCAGCCTTGGCCGCTATCCAGAGCTGCGCAGCAGGAGAAGAGACAGAGCTTGTCGTATTTGCAGCAGCATCCATGACAGAGACGCTCACAGAAATTGCCGATTTGTATAAGGAAGCAGCGCCTGATGTTACGCTTATCTATACCTTTGACTCCTCTGGTACGCTCAAGACCCAGATTCAGGAGGGAGCAGACTGCGACCTCTTCATCTCAGCAGCACAGAAGCAGATGAATCAGCTTGATATCACGGCAGACGCAGAGGTTAATACAGAGGGACTTGACTTTGTATTAGAGGACAGTCGATTCGATTTGGTGGAAAATAAAGTAGTTCTGGCTGTTCCAGAGGGCAATCCAGCTGAAATCGAGTCCTTTGAAGACCTTGGAACAGACAAGCTTTCCCTTATCTGTCTGGGAAATGAGGATGTTCCTGTGGGCGCATACTCAGAAGAAATTTTAACAAATCTGGGAATCCTGGATGAGCTTGCCGAAAGCTCCAAAATTACCTATGGTTCCAATGTCAAGGAAGTGACCACACAGATTTCCGAAGCCTCTGTTGACTGCGGAATCATCTATGCCACAGATGCTTTTTCCGCAGGATTGACAGTGGTAGATGAGGCAGGCGCTGATCTGTGCGGACAGGTGGTTTATCCTGCTGCTGTGATGAAATCCTCTGAGCATCCAGATGAGGCAAAGGCTTTTCTTGAGTTTCTGACAACAGATGAGGCGGCCGCTGTTTTTGAAAATGTGGGCTTTACCATGGTAAAAGCAGGAGAATAGCATGGACTGGTATCCATTGTATAATTCCCTGAGAATCGCGTTGATTTCCAGTGTGATTGTGTTTTTTGCGGGAATTTTTGCAGCGTATTATATTGCAAGGCTGCATCCTGTGTTAAAAGGAATTCTGGATGTATTTCTTACCCTTCCCATGGTACTCCCTCCCACAGTCGTCGGCTATTTTCTCCTGCTTGTGCTTGGAAGCAGGCGGCCCTTTGGAAGCTGGTTTTATGAGGTGTTCCACACGAAGCTTGTCATGACATGGTATTCTGGAATTTTTGCAGCTGTTGCAGTGGCTTTTCCGCTCATGTACCGCACAGCAAGGGGAAGCTTTGAGAGCTTTGATGAGACGCTTGCTTTTTCCGGGCAGACTCTGGGGCTTAGCAATGCCTATATCTTCTGGCACATCCGTATGCCAGCGTGCAGACAGGGAATTCTGGCAGGAGTGGTTCTCTCTTTTGCCAGAGCCCTGGGAGAGTACGGGGCGACCAGTATGCTCGCCGGCTATACACCAGGAAAGACAGCCACTATTTCCACAACCGTGTATCAGCTCTGGCGAACCAATAATGATACACTGGCCTTCCGGTGGGTGATGGTCAATATGGCGATTTCAGCAGTTGTGCTTTTGATTGTCAACCTGCTGGAGCGAAGGGAGGGGCAGCGCAGAACATGAGGAAAAACAGATGTCTTTATATGTGGATATAGAAAAAAGACTGGGAAGCTTTTTGCTTTCTGTGAAATTTGAGACAGAAGGCGGCGTTCTGGGAATTCTGGGAGCCTCTGGATGCGGAAAGAGTATGACCCTCCGCTGCATCGCAGGAATTGAAAGGCCGGACAGAGGGCAGATTGTGTTGGATGGAAGGGTATTGTTTGACCAGGAGAAGGGGATTTGTGTTCCTCCCCAGAAGCGCCGGGTGGGACTGCTGTTTCAGAATTATGCGCTTTTTCCGAACATGACCGTGCGCCAGAACCTGATGACCGCGCTTCTTGCAAAGGAAAAAAATAAAAAAGCGGCAAAAGACAAGGCAGAGCGCATGATACAGAAATTTTACCTGACAGGACTTGAGGAGCATAAGCCCTGGCAGCTCTCTGGCGGACAGCAGCAGCGAACAGCTCTTGCGCGGATTCTTCTGACAGAGCCCAGGCTCCTTCTTCTTGACGAGCCATTTTCTGCTCTGGACGGATACCTGAGGTGGAGCCTGGAGATGGAGCTTTCTGACACGCTTGCGCAGTTTGAGGGAAGCACCCTTTTTGTATCGCACAGCCGCGATGAAATCTACCGCATATGCGACCGGGTATGCGTGATGGATAAGGGACAGTCCAGCCCGGTGATTCCAGTAAAGGAGATGTTTGAGCAGCCAAGGAGCCTTGCATCAGCCCTGCTTTCAGGCTGCAAGAACTATTCACGGGCTTCTCTTGGGGCTGATGGGAGAGTGTTTGCCAGAGACTGGGGAACAACGCTTGGCTATGCCCTGCCGGATAGGGAGGCGCTCCCTGCGCGGGAAGGTGTTTCCTATGTGGGAGTGCGCAGCCATTTTCTGTATCCGGTGTCAGAGAAGGAGAGAGAGGGCAGGGAAAACCTGATGCACTGTCGGATTCTGCGTATTGTGGAGGACGTTTTCTCCATAGTGATTATGGTAAAGCCAGAGAAGGCGCCAGAGAGCAGAAGAGATGAGAGCGGACAGGATTTTTCCCAGCTGCGTGTGGAGCTGTCCAAGGAGGCGTGGGCGCAGTATTGTGAAGAAAATCCCCATGCAGTGGGAGAATGGATATGGCTCGCAGCAGACAGCAGAGATGTGATGCTTTTACAGTAGCACAGCTCTGCTGTCTTTATTTTTTGGAAATGAAAGAGGCAGTCTATTCTGGCATGGCTCCGGCAAAGAGCTTCATGCGGTCGCGTCTGGCCGCGCATACAAGGGTAAGAGAAAACTGCTGTGCAAGCTCGACAGCAGCCTGCGTGGGAGAGGCCTTACTTGCAAGAATGGGAATTCCAGCACAGATGGCCTTGTGTGCCATATCTGTTGGAATCCGTCCGCTGGAATAGACTATGCATTGCGCAAGGTCAATGCGATTGCGCAGTGCATAGCCAATTACCTTATCAAGAGCATTATGCCGCCCAATGTCCTCGCACTGGAAGAGAAGCGTACTTTCTTGTGCCAGGAAGCAGCTGTGCGTGGCAAAGGTCTGCCCATGCAGAGGCATGCCGTCTGCAAAGCAGTCGGCCAAACAAAAAATCCAGTCTGCCTTCCACGGAATGGGAGTGACAGGGCGAAGGCTCTGGCAGCCTGAAAGGGACAGCTCTCTGGCAAGGACAGCGTTTGCCCTTCTGCCGGATTCGCAGATACACAGACTTTTGACGTCTTCTGCATTTTGAATTTTTCCTTCTGTGAAAAGCCGACCCAAAACAAGTTCATACAGATACTCAGGAATGCAGGTGAGATTCAGGGTCAAATTCTCGTTGATATACACATCCAGGGAATGCTCTGTAAGTACAGGATCTTCTTTTTGGCAAATTGTGCCGTCGCGCCCAATATAAGTATAGGACAGGCACTCTGTCAGCGCAGTATGGCGGTTTTGTTCATTTGTATGCATAAAGCTTCCTCCTAACCCGGATAACCCGGAATCTGCTTCTTTATTCCCACGAGCAATGGGTCAAGTGCCGCACTTGCACAAGCATTTGGAAGATGCTGCGAGAGGTTCAGCGGATATTTGCAATGGAAGCGGGGGACTTGCCTGATACGTTAAATGCCTCTTTGCTTGCCGTGGGATATTTGACTTTGCCTATAGTATAGGCTTTTAACAGGGGAAAAGTCAATTTGTACATATCAAAATTTGCATAAAATCCCCATTTTTTGTCCTGAAATTGTAGAAAAAGTATGTTAAATAATAAACTTTCGGAAATATATTGTAGAAAAATAAAAAAAAATATATAATAAGAACAGCAAATATGTGCAAAGCGTATATATTGGCCGGAGAATAGAAAAAGGAGGTAGTGCGGAATGCTGGAGCAAAGTTATTACCTGAAAGCAGATGAGATTATCGAGCGCTACGGAAAGCAGGCAAAATCACTGATTCCTATTATGCAGGATATTCAGGAAGAGTATCGCTATCTGCCAGGAGAGCTGTTGACCTATGTTGCGGAGAAAATAGGAATTACTAAGGCAAAAGCATACAGTGTGGCAACATTTTATGAAAATTTTTCCTTTGAACCAAAAGGAAAATATGTGATTAAGGTATGTGACGGAACAGCCTGTCATGTAAGAAAGTCGGTTCCTGTAAAGGAAGCTCTGTTTCGGGAGCTGGGACTTAGCGCTGCAAAGCACACGACAGACGACATGCTGTTTACTGTTGAGACTGTTTCCTGTCTGGGTGCATGTGGGCTTGCTCCGACCATGATGGTCAACGAGGAGGTGCATCCGGCGATGACACCGGAGAAAGCGATTTCCCTGATTCAGGAATTGAGAAAAAAGGAGGGCACACAATGATAGAGAATAAAGAGAAACTTATGAGTGTGCGCAAGGAGGCCGAAAATAGGCTTTCCTCTTATGACTGCCGTATTCTTGTCTGTTCTGGAACAGGATGTATTGCAACTGGTTCACAGAAGATATATGAAAGATTTGCAGAAATTGCGCAGGAAACGCCGGGTGTGACAGTGGAATTTGGTCCGCATGACGCAGATGCGCATGTGGGAGTAAAGAAAACAGGCTGTCAGGGCGTCTGCGAGCTGGGACCCCTTGTGAGAATTCAGAAGGGCGACAATGTAATTCAGTATACAAAGGTAAAACAAGAGGATTGCCAGGAGATTTTTGAGAAGAGCGTGTGCAGCGATGAGGTGATCGAGCGCCTTCTCTATAAGAAGGGCGAGAAAACCTACAAGCGCCCAGAGGACATTCCATTTATTGCAAAGCAGACCAGAGTGGTACTCAAAAACTGCGGCAAATTTGACGCAGAATCCCTGGATGAGTATATTGCCAGCGGCGGCTTCCAGGCTCTCTCCAAGGCAATGTTTGAGATGTCCCCAGAGGCTGTTGTGAATGAGGTTGACAAATCTGGTATCAGGGGCAGAGGAGGCGGCGGCTTCCCAACAGGAAAGAAATGGAAGCAGGTGGCAGCGCAGGCAGAGAAGACTCGCTATGTTGTCTGCAATGGAGATGAGGGCGATCCGGGCGCTTTTATGGATGGCTCTGTAATGGAGGGCGATCCCTATCGTCTGATAGAGGGAATGATGCTGGCCGCTTATGCGGTTTGTGCAAGAGACGGCTATATTTATGTGCGCGCAGAGTATCCGATGTCTGTGGCCCGCCTGAAACATGCGATTACAGTGCTTGAGGAGGCAGGGCTTCTGGGCGATCATATCCTGGGAACGGATTTTTGTTTCCACCTGCACATTAACCGCGGCGCAGGCGCTTTTGTCTGCGGAGAGGGCAGCGCTTTGACAGCCTCTATTGAAGGAAAACGCGGAATGCCCCGTGTAAAACCTCCCCGCACGGTTGACAAGGGTCTGTGGGAGAAACCGACGGTTTTGAACAATGTGGAAACCTATGCAAATATTCCGGAGATTATTCTTCGCGGCGCCGACTGGTATCGGAGCATTGGAACAGAAGGCTCGCCCGGAACAAAGACCTTTTCTCTGACAGGAAGCATTGAGAATACAGGCCTTATAGAGGTGCCGATGGGAACCACGCTCAGAGAGATTATTTTTGATATTGGAGGAGGCCTCAAAAAGGGCGCAGCCTTTAAAGCAGCTCAGATTGGAGGCCCCTCCGGCGGCTGTCTGACAGAGAAGCATCTGGATATACCGCTTGATTTTGATTCCGTTAAGAAATATGGCGCGATTGTAGGCTCCGGCGGTCTGGTGGTTATGGACGAAAACACCTGTATGGTAGAGGTGGCGCGCTTCTTTATGAGCTTTACTCAGAGAGAATCCTGCGGAAAGTGTGGTCCCTGCCGTATCGGAACAAAGCGTATGCTGGAGATTCTTGATAAGATAACAGAAGGAAAGGGCGAGCTTGAGGATTTGGAGACCCTTGAGAAAACTGCAAAATTCGTAAAGGAACGTTCTCTGTGCGGTCTTGGCAAGAGCGCTCCGCTTCCGGTTCTCAGTACCCTCAAAAATTTCCGTGAGGAATACATTGAACACATTTCTGAGCATAAATGCCGCGCACATGTATGCAAGGCAATGCAGGCTTATGTAATTGACCCTGAAAAATGTAAGGGCTGTACCAAGTGTGCAAGAAATTGTCCGGTAAACGCCATCAGTGGAAACAAGAAGGAAGCGCATACCATAGATGCTTCCAAGTGCATTAAGTGCGGAACCTGCAAAGACAACTGCCCGTTTGGCGCAATCGACATACAGTAGAGGAGGGAAAATATGATTCATTTGACCATAGATGGAATCCCTGTTGAGGTGGAGAAGGGGACGACCATATTGCAGGCAGCAGAGCAAATCGGTGTGAAGATTCCAACTCTCTGCTATTTAAAGGGACTTCTTCCAGATGGCTCCTGCCGTATCTGTGTGGTAGAGATTACAAGCCGCGGAAGAACAAAGATAGACACTGCCTGTACAGCGCAGTGCGGCGAGGGAGACGAGGTTCGCACAATGACAGACTCTGTCATTGAGTCCAGACGCAATACACTGGATCTGCTTTTGTCAGAACACCGCGTTCATTGCTTTTCCTGCGAGGCAAACGGAGATTGTAAGCTCCAGGAGCTCTGCTTTGAATATGGCGTTGAGAAGACGAGCTATCACAGCGAGCTGGCTCCAAAGCCGATTGATGATACAAATAAATTTTTTACCTATGACCCAAGCCTTTGCATTCTGTGTCACCGCTGCGTCAATACCTGCAATGAGATTGTCTGCAGAGGCGCGATAGATACCATGAACCGCGGCTTTACCTCTGTGATCGGAACGCCCTTTAATGAGACCTGGGCAGAGAGCAACTGTGAATCCTGCGGCAACTGCGTGCAGGCCTGTCCGACAGGCGCTCTGTCCATGAAGCGAAGAAAGAAATACCGCTCCTACCAGATTGAGAAAAAGGTTCTCACCACCTGTCCTCACTGTGCAACAGGCTGCCAGTATTATCTGCTTGTCAAGGACGGAAAAATTGTGGACACACAGGCAGCTGTGGGACCGTCCAATAAAGGGCTTCTCTGTGTAAAGGGAAGAAGCGGAAGCTTTGATTTTGTACATTCTGGAGACCGTCTGCGCTATCCTCTCATCAAGAACCGCGAGACCGGCGAGTTTGAGCGCGCGACCTGGGACGAGGCTCTGGATTTGGTTGCATCCAAATTTATGGAAATCAAGAAGAAATACGGACCGGATTCTCTTGCTGGTTTTGCCTGCTCCCGTTCTCCAAACGAGGATATTTATATGGTTCAGAAGATGGTTCGTACCTGCTTTGGAACCAACAACACAGATAACTGTGCGAGAGTATGTCACTCTGCGTCAGTGGCAGGTCTTGCTATGACTCTTGGAAGCGGCGCTATGACCAACCCGATTGCAGATATCACCCAGAAGCCAGATCTGATTATGCTGGTTGGCTCCAACCCAGAGGAAGCGCACCCGGTTGTGGGCATGCAGATTCGTCAGGCAATCAAGCGTGGATGCAAGCTGATTGTTGTGGATCCGCGTGAAATCGGCCTTGCAAAGAAGGCGGACGTTCATCTGAAGCTCAAGCCAGGAACCAATGTTGCGTTTGCAAACGGCATTATGCATGTGATCATAGAGGAAGGCCTTCAGGATCAGAAATTTATTGAGGAGCGCACAGAAGGCTATGAGGAGCTTCGGGAAATTGTAAAGGAATATACGCCTGAGCGCGTAGGAGAAATCTGCAACATTAATCCAGAAGACCTCAGAAAGGCTGCCATCATGTATGCAAAGGCAGACAAGGCTCCGATTATCTATTGCCTTGGCGTTACAGAGCATTCCACTGGAACAGAGGGTGTTATGTCCATGTCAAACATGGCTATGCTGGTCGGCAAGCTTGGCAGAGAGGGCTGTGGAGTGAACCCGCTGCGCGGACAGAACAATGTGCAGGGAGCCTGTGACATGGGAGCCTCCCCGAATGACTTCCCCGGCTATCAGAAGGTAAAGGATCCTGCTGTTGTTGAGAAATTTGAAAAGGCCTGGGGCGTGAAGCTCAACCCTAATCCAGGTCTCCATGCCACAGAGGTGTTCCCGGCAGCAATTGAGAAGAAGGTACGCGGTCTGTATATTTACGGAGAAGATCCAATTGTCACAGACCCTGACACAAGCCATATTATCAAGGCGCTGACAAGCCTGGATTTCCTGGTAATGAGCGAGCTGTTTATGACAGAGACCGCCAGGTATGCAGATGTTATTCTCCCAGGAGTCAGCTATGCAGAAAAGGAAGGCACCTTTACCAATACAGAGAGACGTGTACAGAGAGTTCGCAAGGCAGTTACGATTCCAGGCGAGGCAAGGCTTGACACAGACGTGATTATTGACCTGATGAACCGCATGGGCTACCCACAGCCATATCTCACTTCTGCTCAGATTATGGATGAAATTGCTTCTGTGACTCCGAGCTATGGAGGAATCAGCCATGCTCGTCTGGATGCAGGAGAGAGCCTTCAGTGGCCGTGTCCAAATAAGGAGCATCCTGGAACTCCGATTATGCATGTCGGCAAATTTGTCCGTGGAAAGGGCTGGCTCTATCCAGCAAGATATGTTCCTTCCGCAGAGCTTCCGGATGAGGAGTATCCGCTGATTATGATGACAGGACGTATTCTGTACCATTACACTACCCGCGCCATGACAGGACGTACGCCTGAGCTTATGGAAATTGAAGGAAAATCTTTCATAGAGATGAACATAGAGGATGCGAAGGCGCTTGGCATTGCAAATGGAGATCGTGTAAAGGTATCCTCACGTAGAGGAAGGATTGAGTCAACGGCAAGAGTCGGGACAAAGGTAAACAAGGGAGAGACCTGGATGCCGTTCCATTTCCCGGATGGAAACTGCAACTGGCTCACAAATGCAGCTCTTGACAAATATGCAAGAATACCGGAATATAAGGTTTGTGCAATAAAGGTTGAGAAGGCATAAGAAGGATGGAAAGGCGGCGCCGAAAAAAAGGCGCCGCCCTTCTGCTCAAAGGAAGGATGACAAAGATGAAAGCAGTACCAGAAGAGCTATCCATGCTGATTCTTGCAGGGGGACTCAGCAGCCGGATGGGGAGCGACAAATGTGATCTTATGTATCATGGAAAAACCTTTCTTGAGAATCAGATTGAAAAGGGAAGAAGGCTTGGTATCCGGGATATTCTGGTCTCTGGATACAGAGGAGAATCCTGCAGCAGCAGGATTATTCCTGACCGGCATAGGCAGTGCGGCCCGCTGGGCGGCCTGGAGGCTTCGCTTCGGGAAGCGCAAAATAAGAAATGCCTGGTGCTGGGCGTTGATATTCCGCTGGTTTCTGTGCAGGAGCTTCATAGACTGCTAAAGGCCTCAGAGGATGATACGCATGCTGCGATCCTTCTCCAGCACGGAGAGAGGCTGGAACCCCTTATCGGCGTGTACCGGACAGAGCTTGCAGACGCCATGGAGCAGGCGCTGCTTACGGGAAACGGATCCATTATGTCCTTTTTGAGAAAAACAGGGTACGGCGTCTATAAAAGCTCTGCAGACGAGCAGTATTTTGAGAACGTAAACGACAGAAGGGCATATGCCCGTTTGCTCTGAAGGCCTGAACACAATGTTCACAAAAAACTCCTGGTCAGTGCAGAGCCAGGAGTAAAGCGGACATTCGCATTCTGCCCTGCTGTATGCTTATCTGCATTCAAGACCCCACACACAATAGCTTGAGGTGCTGCCCTTATAAATCATACCCGCTTCCCGGAAATAATCGTTGAGAGGAGAGGAGGCTGATGCGGTGATGTACTGAATGCCCAGCTTTTGCGCCGCGCGGACAAAATTCTCCTTGGACACAGACAAATCCTCATAATAATATACCAGAAGGAGGCGCCGGCGTGCCTTGGAGACATTTTCCTTTTTTTTGAAAGCATCTGTTGAGGTCTGGTTCAGGTACATGAACGAATTTCTGCCAAGATAGGATTTTATGGCAGGGTCATACATTCTGTAATTCAGGGTAAGCCAGAAATCATGGAGTACCAGAGGACATGCTTCTCCCTCCTGGTGATAAATGCGGCTTAATTCCAGAACCTCGTCCTGGGTAAAGGCGGTGTTTTCAGCCTTCACATAGGGGGGAACCTCCTTTCCCCAAAAGACTGGTATTCCAAAGAGGCAGATAAGGGCTGCGATTGCCAGAGACAGGCCAAAGCGCAGAGCCTTTTTTCGCACGCTGAAAATGATTACCACTGCTGTGTAGGCGATGGTAATAAAAAAAGGCACTATCCAGAGAAGACGCAGATATCGATTCTCAAACCCCATTACCGAAACAAGAAATCCCAAGAGAAGAGGATTGAAAACTGTGAGAAGCTGCACAGCAAGAGGAAAGATAAAGAGCTGGCGGGCGTCCCTTTTGCGGATAATCAAAAGAATAATAATGCAGACAACATACAGAATCCAAAGAGGATTTTTCTCTGTGTAAGCAGAGACGGCATTCAAAAGTACGGAAAGATTTTCCATCAGCATAGCTCTTCCTCCTACAAAATAAAATGGATCACAATCCAGAAAATACAGGGAGCAAGCACAATAAGGCTCTTTCCCAGAATGCGCAGAGAGCGGGTCTTCAGCACATATGGAAGCAAAAGACTTCCTGTAAGGGCTGGAATCGTAAAAAGCGCCGTGTTACAGAACACAATGCCGCTGCAGGAGGCAAAAAATAATCCGGCCCAGCCCCATTCATCTTTTCCTCTGCATGGCAGGTCCTGCGCCTGCCATAAAGGTAGATATGAAAGCTTGTTTTCATACTTATTTTTCCAGATAGAACAGAAAAATACTAAAATAGCTGTCATATAAAAGTAAGCGCAGATGGATTTTCCTTCATAGGTGCGGTAGGCAAAATAATGGGATACTCCAGCAGTACTGTAGGAAAACAGGAGAGAGAGCGTGGCAAAAAAGGTAAACAGCCATGCTTTCTTGCAGCTGTTCCTGAAAAGGAGAATTCCCATTTTGTACAGCAAAAGCTCGAATAAAAATGCCATGACAGCGGTCAGAGTAAATTTCATCTCCACAAGAGGATGCAGGTTGATGGCCTGAAAAATCACAGCGCTGTGAATGGTATTGGTATTCAGAATATAAAATTTTGACGGCTCGGAGAGCATGCTTCCAGAATAAGGATCCATGCATTCAATGGTATTGGAATACACAGAGGATACCGGAAGACCGATATAATACCCCGCGTCATATTCGGAAATATGATTGATATTAAACGCCAGAAGCAGAGCCAGACTACAGGAAAAAAGGAGAAAGAAGCATCCCCAGAGGAACTTTTGTTTTCCGGAAAACATTCCCTTAAGACTCTGCCAGAGGCTCCTTCTTCTGAAGGCAAGCACATAAAAAAACAAGACAAGAAGAAGACATCCCCAAAGTCCTGTAAGACAGGCAAGAGGGAGCCCAAGCACCTTCATAGGCAGAGCAGCAAGCTCAAATGCAGTATAATAAACAAAAAAACCAAGCAGGCACAGGTTTGAAAAGGAATTCTTATGAAATTTTTCAGGCAAAGCCGCCCCGGCAAACCAGAAAAAGCCCAGGTAAGCAAAGATAGCGAAAATTCCCTTCCAAAGAGAAAAAAAATCCATGCGTGACACCTCCAAAAGAAACACTCTGTTTATCCATCTTACCTTATTTTTGCTTCTATTACAAGAAGAAAATGCGCTGCTGACTGGTGCGTTTTGCAAAGCATAGAAATACTTCTCTGTTTTTTATGTATACCCACAGAAGACGCCGCATATATTTTAACAATAGGATGCTCAGGCTCAGGCTTACAAACCCGCCCATAGGCAGGCGGCGTCAGATTTTAACGTATCAAGCAAGTAGCGAAGCGGATTGCGAATATCCGCCTGACCCTGGCGTCATAATAAACAGAAACAGGAGGGCTTTTTTCTTATGGAAAGTTTTCAGATTTACCAGGACATAAAGGCACGCACAGGCGGCGATATTTACATAGGCGTGGTAGGTCCGGTCCGCACGGGAAAATCCACCTTTATCCGAAGGTTTATGGAGCTTCTGGCACTGCCTGATATGGATGAAAAAAGCGCAAAGGAAATCCGGGATCAGCTTCCGCTGAGTGGTTCAGGCAGGATGATTACAACAGTAGAGCCTAAATTCATCCCAAAGGAGGCAATCACGGTCTCCCTGGGAGACGACAGAAAGGTCCGGGTGCGTCTTATCGACTGCGTGGGCTTCCTTGTAAAGGACGCTGCCGGACATATTGAGGAGGGGCGGGAGCGCATGGTAAAGACTCCCTGGTACAGCCAGGAAATCCCCTTTCATCAGGCCGCACAGATAGGAACCAGAAAGGTGATTGAAGAACACTCCACCATAGGTCTGGTCATTACCTCGGACGGCTCCTTTGGAGAGATTCCCAGGGAAAACTTTCTGGAAGCAGAGGAAAAAACGGTGACAGAGCTGAAAAAGCAGGGAAAGCCCTTCCTCATGCTGGTGAATTCTAAAAAGCCCTATCAGGAGGAAACCCAGAGGCTTGTAAAAGAGGCAGAGGAAAAATATCAGATAACAGCTCTGGCTGTGAACTGCGAGCAGCTCCGAAGAGAGGATATTACCCGGATTCTGGAAAAGGTTCTGTATGAATTCCCTGTCACGCAGGTACAATTCTTTATTCCCAAATGGATAGAAATGCTTCCTGTAAGCCACCCCTTAAAGAACCAGATTCTGGAGCAGGTGCGTGAAAAAATGATGCACATGGATCGCATCCGCACAATTAACCGCGACATGCTTGGCATGGAAGGCCCTTATGTGAATGAGGTGCTTCTGGAGAGCGTGAGTCTTGCCGACGGGACTGTCCGTGTTCGCGTGTCTGTGAAGGATACGTATTATTATCAGATGCTCAGTGAAATGACAGGAATTCCCATGGAGAGCGAATATGCTCTGATTCACACTATCAAGGAATTCGCAAAGCTCAAGGAGGAATATGTGAAGGTGCAGGCAGCTGTGGAATCTGTCCGCTCTACAGGCTACGGCGTGGTTATCCCGGAGCTTTCAGAGATTCAGCTTGAGGAACCAGCTGTTATTCGCCAGGGCAGCAAGTATGGAGTGAAAATAAAGTCCAAGAGCCCTTCCATCCATATGATTAAGGCAAACATTGAGACAGAGATAGCACCTATCGTGGGAACTGAGCAGCAGGCAAGGGATCTTATCCAGTATATTCAGGAGAACAGCGAGAAAGAGGACGGCATCTGGGAGACGAATATTTTTGGGAAATCCATAGAGCAGCTGGTACAGGACGGCATCCGCTCTAAAATCGCTGTTATCAGCGAAGCAAGTCAGGCAAAGCTGCAGGACACCATGCAGAAAATCGTAAACGACAGCAAGGGAGGCATGGTGTGTATTATCATTTGAAATTTTTAACATTTTTATTGACAATTTGTGATTTTTCTGCTACTGTTAGAGCCAGTATGAAGAGACATTATCGTTTTCATGCAAATGTATGACCACTTCTCAGGAAGTTAAGCCCAGACGGACAGGCGGGTCAGCTGCCGGCGTGGGAAACCACATTATTGATTGGGTTAGAAGCCCAATTTTTATAAGTTGATTACTTTATAATCAGTGCGTAAGCACATCATCTTGTGAAAAGATCAATAAAGCAGGGACAATATATTTGTAATGGAGACTGAAATGTCATAGAGGAGGCAGTCGGGGTATTCCGATTCTCTGGACTTTGCGATTTCGCAGAGCCTGATGCGTCGGCTTTATAGGCAAGAGAACCCGGTATCAGAATGGTTTTCCTCTTTCTGGAAGCTGCAAAGGATAATTGCTTTTCTGTTTTTATATGATTTTTTGGCAGGTGATGTACATCACCTGCTTTTTTTGTGCGATAAGCCCGGAGGGAATTGACCTCCCTTATCCAATTTGAGTAAAAATGCAATGGGGTGAACAGCAGATGGATAGAAATAAACAAAAGCGAGCGCCGATTTATGAAGCGCTGGAGAAATTTCAAAAAAGGCGGGTCGTTCCCTTTGACGTACCCGGCCATAAGAGGGGAAGAGGAAATCCTGAGCTTGCCAGACTTCTCGGAGAGAAATGCGTGGGCCTGGATGTAAATTCCATGAAACCCCTGGATAATCTCTGCCATCCGGTTTCGGTTATCAGAGAGGCAGAAGAGTTGGCAGCAGAGGCCTTTGGAGCCGCCCATGCCTATCTTATGGTGGGAGGCACTACCTCTGCAGTGCAGAGCATGATTTTGTCTGTGTGTAAGGCAGGAGATAAAATCATACTTCCCAGAAATGTGCATAAGAGCGTTATCAACGCTTTGGTTATCTGCGGAGCTGTCCCTGTATATGTCAATCCTGAGGTAAACGAGATGCTCGGTATTTCTCTGGGAATGGAAACCTCCCGTGTGGAGAAGGCAATTCTGGAGAATCCGGACGCAGTGGCTGTTTTGGTCAATAATCCTACTTACTATGGCATCTGCTCAGACATCTGCTCGATTGTCCGCCTTGCTCATGCGCATGGAATGAAGGTGCTTGCAGACGAGGCGCACGGAACGCATCTGTATTTTGGAAAAAACCTCCCGATAAATGCCATGAGGGCGGGCGCAGATATGGCGGCTGTTTCCATGCATAAATCAGGGGGAAGCCTCACGCAGAGTTCCCTCCTCCTCCTGAATACTGGTATGAATCCAGATTATGTGCGTCAGATCATCAACCTGACTCAGACCACGAGCGCTTCCTACCTGCTGCTCTCAAGCCTTGATATTTCCAGGAGAAACCTGGCCTTAAGAGGGGAGGAATCCTTTGCAAAGGTTGTGGATATGGCAGAGTATGCGCGCGGAGAGATCAATTCCATAGGAGGCTATTATGCCTATGGAAGAGAGCTTGTGAACAGGGACAGCATTTTTGACTATGACGTCACAAAACTTTCTGTCTATACGCTGGGAATCGGTCTTGCAGGAATAGAGGTTTATGATCTTCTGAGGGATGAGTATGATATCCAGATTGAATTCGGAGATATCTGCAATATTCTTGCTTATATTTCCATAGGAGACAGGATTCAGGATATTGAACGTCTGGTAGGAGCTCTTGCTGACATTGAGAGACTCTATAAAAAGGACAAAGCAGGCATGCTCTCAGGAGAATATATTGCGCCAAGGGTTCTGGTATCTCCGCAGAGGGCGTTCTACTCACAGAAAATCTCCCTTCCTGTGAGAGAGGCGGCAGGGCGAATCAGCGGCGAGTTTGTGATGTGCTATCCGCCTGGAATTCCGATTCTGGCTCCAGGAGAGGAGATTACAGAGGAAATCGTGGAATATATTATCTATGCAAGAGAAAAGGGCTGCTCCATGCAGGGAACCGAAGACTCGAAGGTGGAGCGTCTGATGGTACTTGAGGAATGAGGAGGCAGAGATGGAATTATGGTTTTCAGAGCTTCACACCAATGACGTGAAGCTGTCCCTCCGGTTTGACAGACAGCTTTTTTCCGGAGAAAGCGAATATCAGAGAATCGATGTATTTGAATCCCAGGAAATGGGAAAAATCGTCGCCCTTGACGGGGAGATTGTATTTTCTGAGAAGGATGAATTTATTTATGACGAGATGGTTGCGCATGTACCCATGTCGGTCCATCCCTGCGTAAAGGATGTTCTGATTATAGGAGGGGGAGACGGAGGCGTTGCCAGAGAGCTTCTGCAATATGATTCTATCCTTCACATGGATGTGGTGGAGACAGACAGAATGTTTGTGGAGGTGTGCAGGGAGTTTTTTCCTGAGGTATCCTCTGCCCTGGAGGATGAGAGAGTGAAGGTTCACTATGACGATGGTCTTCGTTTTCTCAGAAACAAAAAGGAAGCCTATGATTTGATTATCAATGACTCCACAGATCCCTTTGGACATACAGAAGGACTCTTTACAAAGGAATTTTACGGAAGCTGCTATAAAGCGCTCCGAAGCGACGGGATTATGGTCTATCAGCATGGGAGCCCTTTCTATGATGAGGATGAGATGGCCTGCCGCAGTATGCACAGAAAGGTTTACCGTTCCTTCCCTATCAGCAGGGTGTATCAGGCGCATATCCCTACCTGCCCGTCCGGGTACTGGCTGTTTGGATTTGCCTCAAAAAAATATCACCCTCTGAAGGACTTTAAGCCTGACAGGTGGGAGGAACGTCAGATAGAAACCTGGTATTATACCGCAAATCTGCACAGGGGAGCATTTATGCTTCCTAAGTATGTAGAGGATTTACTAGAAGAGGAGGAATAACAAATGAGCAGATTATTGGTGATTGGATGCGGAGGCGTTGCCTCTGTGGCTATTCAGAAATGCTGTCAGAACAGCAGCGTGTTTACAGAGCTTATGATTGCGAGCAGGACAAAGGAAAAGTGCGACGCCCTGAAGGCAAAGCTTGAGGGAAAGACCTCAGTGAAAATCGAGACAGCGAGAGTGGATGCTGACAATGTGGAGGAGCTTACCGCGCTTATCCGGGCCTATGCGCCAAAGGCTGTCCTGAATGTGGCTCTTCCTTATCAGGATCTGACCATTATGGACGCCTGTCTGGCAGCAGGAGCAGACTATATTGACACTGCCAATTATGAGGCAGAGGACACCGAGGATCCGGCGTGGAGAGCTGTGTATGAGAAGCGGTGCAGGGAGCAGGGCTTTACCGCATATTTTGACTATTCCTGGCAGTGGGCTTATCAGGAAAAATTTCAGAAGGCAGGGCTTACCGCTCTTCTTGGAAGCGGCTTTGACCCTGGAGTTACCAGTGTGTTCTCTGCATATGCCCTGAAGCACTATTTTGATGAAATTCATGAGATTGATATTCTGGACTGCAATGGCGGAGACCATGGCTATCCCTTTGCCACGAATTTTAATCCTGAAATTAACCTGCGCGAGGTTTCGGCAAACGGCTCCTACTGGGAGAGAGGCGCATGGGTAGAGACAAAGCCAATGGAATACAAGTCTACCTACTATTTTCCGCAGGTAGGGGAGAAGGACATGTATCTCCTTCATCATGAGGAGATTGAGTCCCTGGCAAAGAACATTCCGGGAATCCGCAGAATCCGTTTTTTCATGACCTTTGGGCAGAGCTACCTGACTCATATGAAATGCCTGGAAAATGTAGGAATGCTGTCCACGGCTCCGATTTCCTTCCAGGGACAGGAGATTGTTCCGATTCAGTTTTTAAAGGCTCTGCTGCCTGACCCGGCTTCTCTTGGGCCTCGCACAGTGGGAAAGACAAATATCGGCTGTATTTTCACAGGGGTAAAGGACGGAGAGGAAAAGAGCATCTATATTTATAATGTATGCGACCATCAGGAATGCTACCGAGAGCTTGGCTCTCAGGCTATCTCCTACACAACAGGAGTTCCGGCCATGATTGGAGCGATGATGGTTGTGACTGGACAGTGGAAAAAGCCGGGTGTGTTCAATGTAGAGGAATTTGACCCGGATCCCTTTATGGAGGCTCTCAATACGTTCGGACTTCCCTGGGTTGTGGAGGAGAATCCCCAAAAGGTCAGAGTATGGAAGGCATAAGAGATGAAAATACAAGAGCTTCGCACGCCCTGCTATGTGATAGATGAGGGAAGGCTGAAAAAAAACCTTGAAATTCTCAGAAGGGTGCAGGAGAGGACAGGCTGCAGGATTTTGCTGGCGCAAAAGGCCTTTTCCTGCTTTTATGAATATCCCTTGATTGGGCAGTATCTCAGCGGAACCACTGCCAGCGGTCTCTATGAGGCGAGGCTGGGAAAAGAGGAGATGGGGCTTGAAAACCATGTGTTTTCCCCTGCCTATAAGGAGGAGGATATACGGGAGCTGATAAAAATCTGCGACCATATTGTGTTTAACTCTCTGTCTCAGCTGGACAAATATGCAGACCTCTGCAAGGGAGTGAGTCTTGGCCTTCGGATAAATCCTCAATGCTCTACGCAGGGAGACAAAGCCATTTATGATCCCTGTGCTTTTGGCTCAAGACTTGGCGTGACTGCCCGAAATTTTGAGGAGAAATACCTCAAGTATCTGGATGGACTGCATTTTCATACTCTGTGTGAGCAGAATGCAGATGATCTGGCAAGGACGCTTCAGGCAGTGGAGGAAAAATTTGGAAAATATTTATATAAGATGAAATGGCTCAACATGGGAGGCGGCCATCACATCACAAGGGAAGACTATGACATAGAGATGCTGGAAAGGTGTATCCTGCATATGAAGGAGACCTATGACCTTCAGATCTACCTGGAGCCAGGAGAGGCGGTTGCCCTGAACGCGGGCTATCTGGTATGCGAGGTTCTGGACAAGGTGGAAAATGATATTACCACCCTGATTCTGGACGCTTCCGCAGCCTGTCATATGCCGGACGTCCTGGAAATGCCCTACCGCCCGCCTCTTTGGAGCAGCGCCCAGCCTGGGGAGAAGCCCTATACATATCGTTTATCCTCCTATACCTGCCTTGCTGGGGATATTATCGGGGATTATTCCTTTGACAGAAAGATAGAGGCGGGAGAGAGGCTTTATTTTGAGGATATGGCGATTTATTCCATGGTAAAGAACAATACCTTTAACGGGATTCCTCTTCCGGATATTGCTGTGATGGGGGAGGACGGCGACTGCCGGGTTATTCGCTCCTTCACCTACCAGGATTTCAAAAACCGCCTGTCTTAAAGCAAAGTCCCCCTCATCGTGTCACCGCGGCGAGGGCTTTGCCAGAGAAAAATTTTATTCTTATACTAAGGAGACGCCATTATGTTTACTCACCCTTTGCCAGATTCCGTATTTCATATGCCAGCGGAATTTGAACCTCATGAGGGCTGCATTATGATCTGGCCAGAGCGCCCCGGCTCATGGCCCCATAAAGCCCTGGAGGCAAGAAGGGCCTTTGCTCTTGCAGCCGAGGCCATCGCAGACAGCGAGACCGTGTATATGATAGCCTCTAAAGGTTCCGTCTCTTCAGCCAGAGCCATGCTCTCTGACAGAATCCGCATCCTGGAGGCTGATACAGACGACGCCTGGGCCAGAGACACAGCTCCTACCTTTGTACATGCCCCCAACGGTTCGGTTTGGGGCGTTGACTGGCAGTTTAATGCCTGGGGAGGCACAGTGGACGGCCTGTATGCCTCCTGGGAAAGGGACGACCGTCTTGCCGCCCGGATATGCAGTCTTCTTGGCTATCCGCGCATAGACGAGCATCCCTTTGTTCTGGAAGGAGGCTCCATACACAGCGACGGCGAGGGAACCCTCCTTGTGACAGAACCCTGCCTTTTAAGCGCCGGCAGAAATCCCCACATGTCCAGAGGGGAGATTGAACAGACCCTCAACCGCTGTCTGGGCGCTGAAAAAGTCATCTGGCTTCCTCATGGCATTTATCAGGACGAAACCAATGAGCATGTGGACAATGTATGCGCCTTTGTGCGTCCGGGGGAGGTGCTTCTTGCCTGGACAGACAATCCCTCTGACCCGCAGTATGTCAAGTCAATGGAAAATCTCAGGCTCCTGGAGAGAGAAACAGACGCCAGAGGCAGGCGCTTCAAAATCCATAAGCTTCTGATACCAGAAAATCCTGTGTGCATTACAGAGGAAGAGCTTTCTGGCTTTGTATTTGAGCCAGGAGAGGACAGACGCGAGGCAGGAGAACGTCTGGCGGCCAGCTATGTGAACTTTTATATTTCAAACAAGGGCATACTTGTTCCGCAGTTTGGGGACAAAAATGATGAGGCAGCTCTTAAGGTTCTTGGACGCTGCTTCCCTGACAGAAGGCTTTATCCCATACAAGCCCGTGCGATTATCGTGGGAGGGGGAAACCTTCACTGCATTACACAGCAGATTCCTGCTGCAAAGTCAGGTATGTGCCGATAAAAAACAAAAAAGGGGTACTGTCTGTCTGCAATCAAAGCAGCAAGAAAACACCTCGCAAAGCAGCCGCATGTAAACGGCAATCAGAAAGGAGCCTTTTCTATGAGACAAGTGACAATCGCCGCAGTCCAGATGCAGTGCAGCTGGGATGTGCAGGAAAATATCGCTCATGCAGAGCAGCTGGTGAGACGAGCCGCCTCTCGGGGCGCGCAGATTATCCTCCTTCCAGAGCTGTTTGAACGCAGATATTTCTGTCAGGAGCGGCGCTATGAATATTATGACTTTGCCCTGCCGGCAGAGGAGAATGCGGCAGTACGGCATTTTCAGCGCATAGCCAGGGAGCTTTCCGTGGTACTTCCTGTCAGCTTTTATGAGCGTGAGAACAACCGAACCTTTAATTCGGCGGCAGTTTTGGACGCGGATGGACGCAATCTTGGCATTTATAGAAAAACACATATCCCAGATGATCATTATTATCAGGAGAAATTCTACTTCACCCCAGGAGACACGGGCTTTCGCGTGTTTGATACCAGATATGCCAGGATTGGGGTCGGCATCTGCTGGGATCAGTGGTTCCCAGAGGCAGCCAGGTGTATGGCTGTGCAGGGAGCAGAAATTCTTCTCTATCCCACTGCCATAGGAAGCGAGCCGATTCTGGACTGCGACAGCATGGAGCATTGGAGACGGTGTATGCAGGGACATGCAGCTGCCAATCTTGTTCCAGTGGCAGCTGCCAACCGCATTGGAACAGAGCTGGTAAAACCTGACAGGGAAAACGGAGGGCAAAGCTCATCGCTGAAGTTCTATGGCTCCTCTTTTATTACAGACGCCCAGGGCGCCCTGCTTGAGAGCCTTGGCAGAGATGAGGAGGGAGTGATTACGGCCTCCTTTGACCTTGAAAAATGCCAAAAAGAGCGGCTGGAATGGGGGCTTTTCCGCGACAGACGCCCAGAGATGTACACCCTTCTTGCTCAAAAATAAGTACCCTGGAATCATAAAAAAACAGAATATTCTTTTGGAAAACCGCGCACACTAAAAAACAAGATGAGCCATTGCTCTTGCAAGTGCGTGGCCTCTGGAAACCTTGCGTCAGCCCACCAGAGCCAAGTGGTCGGCTGAAGACCAAAAAGGAGGAAGACTTTCATGGAGTTCCCGGAGGACATGAGTTTACGTCCTTTGTACTGGGACTATACAATGCGGCAGGACCAGGGCAGCCCCTGGAGGAGGAAATAAAGAAGCGCATACACAGGCTTTCGGGACCTTTTGATCTTCGCATTCTGGTTTCTCTTTCCTGCACCCTGTGTCCGGAGCTTGTGATCGCAGCTCAGAAAATCGCAGCAGAAAATCCTGGAATTTGCGCAGAGGTATACGACCTTGGCCATTTTCCAGAGCTAAAGGAAAAATACCAGGTAATGAGCGTCCCCTGCCTGCTTATTAACGATAAAAAGCCTCTGTTCGGGAAGAAGAGCATGGAGCAGCTGGTGGAAATGCTGGAGAATATAGAAAAAGGACAGTAAAGAAAGTAGAATAAGGGAAGAGCTTTCAGAGGATGAAGGTTCTTCCCTTGCTTTTTATAGGTATAATAATTATAAATATAGGAAAACTGAAAGTAATCGATTGGGCAGCGTCCCACATAGAATGCAAGGGGACTTAAAAAGGAAAGGAACAAAAAAAATGGATCATTATGTAAACATGGAAATGCTGGAGGATTTTGAACAGATACTTAAGAATGAGGAAAAAAGCCATGCAACAATAGAAAAATATCTGCGTGACCTGCGGAGATTCTTTGTATTTCTTGGAAAAGACACTCTGCTGACAAAGGAGAAGGTAATTGCTTACAAAAACAAGCTAAAGGAAACTCATGCCGCCTCCAGTGTGAATTCTATGCTGGCGGGATTGAACCATTTCTTCAAGGAAAAGGGATGGTACGAGTGTGTAGTAAAAAATCTGAAGGTGCAGAGGCCGCTCTTTCGCTCTAGTGAACGAGAATTGACAAAGAAGGAATACTGCCGTCTGGTGGAAGCTGCAAAAAAAGAAGGAAAGGACAGGCTTTCGCTGGTTTTGCAGACTTTGGCCTCTACAGGAATCCGAGTCAGCGAGCTCCCGTTTATCACAGCAGAAGCTCTGGACGTGGGAAGGGCAAAGGTGTCTCTGAAGGGAAAGCTAAGAACCGTACTCTTGCCAAAGGAGCTGTGCCGAAAACTGAAATTCTATATAAAGCAGAAAAAGATTCAAAATGGCAGCATTTTTGTCACACGCAGTGGGAAGCCTCTGGACAGAAGCAATATTTTTCATGAGATGAAGGCACTCTGTGAGGCGGCAGGGGTCAACCGAAAAAAGGTGTTTCCACATAATCTCCGTCGTCTGTTTGCAGTTACGTATTATCATATGGAAAAGGATCTGGCTCGTCTGGCAGACCTTTTGGGGCATTCCAATATTAATACAACTCGAATCTATATTATGGTAAACGGAGAAGAACAGGTCAAACAAATTGAACTGCTGGGACTCGTGATGTGACAGACATAGATACCACGTAATACGGATTATGTGGTAAAACTGGGAAAATAAATACATAATTCTCCTAAGCCGGGTTAATTATATCAGAAAATATTTAAATTAACAAGAGGAAAAATGAATTTTTTTTGGATCAAATGATATTTTTTACAGCAAGCATTTGTAGAAAAAAGGCATGAGGATAAAGCCAATCCCTTTTTATGGACTCATTGGCTTTGTTTTCATGCCTTTTTTTAATTTGTTTTGTCCCTATTTTAGTCTTTTAGCAATACTTGATTGTCAAGCCATACCACATAATCCGTATTATGTGGTATGGCCGGAGAATAAAGAGTGAAGGAAAATTAGAACAGAAGGTTTTTCTGGTTAAACTTTCCGTTTTGGAAAGGAGGATGTGCTATGAAAGAGAGCTTAGAAGGCAAGCGTTTTGGAAAACTGGTAGCTGTTGAGCCGACAAAAATGCGAAAAAACGGATATGTTATGTGGAAGTGCCGCTGTGATTGTGGAAACGAGATATTGGTTGAATCCCGGCATTTAAAACGAGGCACTATTCACAGCTGTGGATGTATGCCAAAAATCAGGCGGCGCCAGGATTTGACAGGAAGGCGGTTTGGAAAGCTGACGGTTCTGGAGGATACAGGCCGTATGAACGACAGAAGTGTTGCAATCTGGAGATGTCAATGTGACTGTGGAAACATAATAGAGCTGCCCGGAAATCAGCTTCTTTCCAATAATAATAAGAGCTGTGGATGCCTTGCAAAGCCTCCTCTCAAGGATTGGATTGGGAAAAGATTCGGAGATTTGACAGTGACATCTTACGCAGGAAAAATAAATGGTTCTCATTACTGGCATTGCAGGTGCATTTGTGGAAGAGAATTGGATGTACGGCAGTCCAATCTAATGTCTGGAAGAACCAAAGGTTGTGGTCAGGTCAGGCGCATGGAAGAGAAAAATTTGGAAGGCCAGAGATTTGGCGAGCTGGTAGTTCTTTCCTATGCAGGAAAAAAAGATGGAGCAAAGCTTTGGAAATGCCGCTGCGACTGTGGAAAGGAAGTAGAAATCCGCCAAAGCAATTTATTAAGCGGACATACGCAGACCTGCGGCCACAAATCACCGCTTGATAGCTGCCACTTTGTGGACGGCACCTGTATTGAGGTGATCGCTTCAAAAACTATTTTTTCTAACAATACCAGTGGAATCCGCGGCGTATATAGGAACAGAAAAAATGGAAAATGGGTGGCTCAGATAACCTTTAAGGGACAGACCTTATATTTAGGCAGCTATGAAAAAAAGGAGGACGCTGCAAAGGCCAGAGGATGTGCAGAGGAAGAGCTTTTTGATGGCTTTGTACAGCAGTATTGGGAAAGCCAGGGATGCAATCAATAAAGATATGATATTCCGTGGTAAAAAAACTGGAGGAAGTTATGGAAAACAAAGAAACACAGAGGCAGATTAAAAATAATAATCTGCAGGAGGATGTAATAGATCTAAAGGAGCTTTTCGTTGGCTTGCTTGTAAATTGGAAGGCTATTTTTCTGGCTATGCTGGTCGGAGCTACTTTGCTTGGAGCTTATCATACTTTATTTGTTCATCCCTCTTATCAGGCAGACGCACAAATCTATATTGCAAATACAGACGCCGCTATTTCTGTAGCAGACCTTCAGGTGAGTTCTGCGCTGACAGAGGATTATGTGAAGATTATTAAGAGCCGTACAGTCTTGAAACAGGTCATTCAGGAAATGAAACTGAACGTAACTTTGAAACAGCTTGAAGAGCTTATCACAGTAGAAAATCCGGAATACACACATTTTATACATATTTCTATGACAAGTAATGACCTGGAATTAAGTCGGGATATTGTAAATTGTCTGCTTGATATCAGTGTGAATTATATCCGTCAGACAATTTCAAGCAGTGATCTGACAATCATTGATTATGCAGAAGCAGATACTGTAGAGGAATTGATGCCAAGTCTGTTCAAATATTTGGCTATGGGTGCTTTGGGGGGAGCTATGCTGGTCAGTAGTGTGGTGATTCTTCGGATCCTAATGAACACAGCATTAAAGACCGAGGAAGACATTGAGAAATATCTTCATCTGCCGGTATTGTCGGAGGTCCCTTTTTACGAAACTAATGATCCAGCAGCAACGATTTATAAAAAAAGGAGACAAGGTACATGGAAGCGGAACGAAGGCTACGCGCAGAGTATGAGAAACAACGGAGCAATATGATTCATCTTAAAATAGGAGAGATTCCTTTTTCAGTTAGAGAAGCAGTTAATACTTTGAGAGGAAATATTCAGTTAAGCGGCTATAATCTGAAAAGCGTGGCTGTCACTAGCTCCATTGCCCATGAGGGGAAATCCTCCATTGCTTTTCAATTGGCAAAAAGCTTGGCAGGATTGAGTAAAAAATGCATTTATGTAGACTGCGATATTAGAAGGTCTGTGTTTAAGCTTCGCTATCAGGTTCAGGGAAAGCCGCTTGGACTAAGCGAATATCTCTGTGGAAAGGCTTCTCTTAAAGAAGTTGTTTTTCATACAGAGGATAACTGCTTGGATATTCTTTTTACAGGAGCTGCTGCTCCCAATCCCAGTGAGCTTCTTTCGGGAACGCTGTTTTCTGCACTTCTGGAGAATTTGAAGCAGAATTATGATTATGTAGTTGTAGATACGCCGCCAATTAATCTGGTAATCGATGGGGCGATAGTAGCGAAACAGTGTGATGGAGCGGTTCTGGTTATAGAGAGCGGAACAACCGAGCGAGCGCAGGCTCTTCGCGCAAAACGCCAGCTGGAATATGCGGGAGTAAAGCTTTTGGGGGTTGTTTTGAATAAAGTTGAAAGTAAAAAGAGTGGTTATGAATACAAATATGAACAGAATGAAGAAAAAATTCAAAGAAGCAAGAAACGTAGAGCTTTTTTGTGAGACATACAAGAAAATATAAGAAAGACGTAGATACATAGAGCTGGAAATGGTTTCCTGAGATTCTTCTTTGCATCTGCGCAAAAGGTATATGGAAAGAAAGGACATTTATGATGTCAAGCAGAACAAAAAAAAGACTGAAAAAGCTGGTGAAAAATTTTCTGTATATCCTTATTGTTCTTCTTCTTCTGATTGCTTTGATCTGTTTGATGAACCGTTCTGATTTAAGAAAACAGGAGCGAGCAGAAAAAATCAGAGAGGTGATTGAGAAGGAAAGCAAAAGGACTTTGGAAGAGGCTGGCAAGGAAACAGAGGGAGAGTTTATTGAAGAAAAACAAGAGAACAAGGCGTCTTCCTCTTCGAACAGAGAAGAAACAGAGAACGAGGATCTGCCTATAAATATGGCAACGCCAATGTCTTCTGCCGAAGCAGAGGAGGAAGTATCCGCTGATGCAGAAGAAGAGCTTTTTACGAATCAGCCGATTCTTATCCTGAATGGAACCGGAGAAGGAGGAGTAGCGGCTTACTGGAAGGAGCAGCTGGAGCAGGCAGGATATACGAATGTGATACCTGCTACTTACCATCACTTAGTAGAAATGAAAACAGTTATTTATTGTAAAAATCCAGAAAAGGCACAGGTACTTTTACAACAATTTCCGCAGGCCATTATCAGTGAGGGAGAGATTCAGGAGGGAATTGAGACAGCGGAAGGATTTTCTGTTCCTGAGAATTGCGAAGCATACATTGTAGTGGGAATGGACGATGCAAGGAGCGGATAAAAATAATTACTTTTTTTGCTTTCATAAAATACTTTATGCCGCAGAAAAGAGAAAGGATAAAAATGTTCAAAATCAAAATTGCAGATATTGTAGTTGGAATCAATCATAAATATCAATATGTTCGCCGACTGTGCAGGGATTATGAAACAGAGGAAGAAAACTGCGCGTTTTGCGTCTCTGCGACAGATGAGGAAATTCAAACGGAGCAGAAGGGAGAGAAAAATTTTCCAGCAGGCTATTGTGAGAGTCTGTGTGTGTACAGAAAGCTCTGTCTGAAGATGATAGAATATGATGCTTTTCTGATGCATTCTGCAGTGATTGCAGCAGATGGTCTTGCCTATGTATTTGCTGCTCGCAGCGGAGTGGGGAAAACTACCCATATCAGGCTGTGGCAAAAGGAGCTGGGAAGCCGGACGCAGGTGGTCAATGGAGACAAGCCGATTTTTCGCTTTCGAGATGGAATACTTTATGCCTGCGGAACACCGTGGCAGGGTAAGGAAGGAATGGGATGCAACATTATGCTGCCAGTGCAGGGACTCTGCTTTCTGGAGCGGAATTCGGAAAATCATATTCGCCGTCTGAGTATGAGCGAGGTAGCAGATAGAATTTTCCATCAGCTTTTAATTCCAGAGGAAGAAGAGAAACTGGATCATTTTATGGCATTGGTGGAAAAAATGATTACAGAAACAAACTGCTGGCTCCTGCAGTGCAACCAAAATCAGGAGGCCGCACAGCTGGCATATCAAACAATGAGGAGGAAGTAAGATGCTGAAAACAAAAAAAGGATTTTTACTGAGAAAGTTAGGAAATGAGTACATGGTAGTGGCAATTGGCGAAGCGAGCAAAACGTTTAATGGTATGATTCGTATGAATGAGACAGGAGCCTTCTATTGGAGGGAGCTTGAGAAGGGAATCACAGAGGAGGAGCTGGCTGCCAAAACAGCAGAGCGCTTTGAAAACCTGGATGAGAGTGTTGCACGCCGTGATTTGAGAGAATTTCTGGAAACGATTGCAATTGCCCTGGAAAATGATGAACAGCACGATTGAGCAGGAGCTTGCCCTTCAAGAACACAGCTTTTTTCAGACAGTAGGAGACAGTATGGAACCGCTTCTGCATAACAGAAAGAGTACTGTTGTTCTTAAAAAAGCAGAGGAGCCTCTGAAAAAATATGACGTAGCTCTGTACCGTCGGCCAACTGGAGAATATGTGCTGCACCGCGTTGTAAAGGTTAGAAAAGAAACCTATCTGATTCAGGGGGACAATCGGCTCGGAAGAGAAACAGTACCAAAGGAATGGATTATTGGAGTAATGGCTGGATATTATGAGGGGGAAGAAAATATATATGTTTCTTGTAACAGCAAGAAATATCGGAATTATCTTAAAACCCTGAAGCTAAGGCGGTGGCTTCAGTCAGGAAAAAAGCTGCCAATACAGGTAATGCGCAGAGTGCAGAAGCTGTGCCGGAATGTATTGGGGTTATTTAACCGGTAATAGGTCGGATACCATAAAGGCATTGGACTTGTTATAAATATTTTCTTTGAAAAGGAGGTGAACAATCATGAAATACGTAAAGGCAACAGCAGAGCTGGTTCGTTTTGATAACAGCGATGTTATTACAACGAGTGGCGCTACAACACTCGAGTGCATAGGTTTTATCTACAGAAATACTACAGGAGATTGTCCTATGGTTTCTATTTGGGATGAAGGAGAAGACGGACCGAGTGCGAGTATGTAACAGCATTGTTGTGCGTGTGTAAAATCATGCGCAGGTAATCTCTAGGATGAGGTCCACTGTATGGATATATAGTGGACCCTTCTTCACAGATATTCCATTAGAAATGTCCAATGGGATAGAGGTGAAGAAGACCCAGGTGAGATGTAACACCATAAGTAATCTTCAAAATACACTCCGCTGTATATCCTATACAGTGGAGTGCTTTCCAAAAATTTTTCTATCAGCCATTATAGCTATACGGTTATGAGCAAGTAGCGAAGCGGATTGCGAATTTCCGCTTGACTTGGCAGATGTTATTAATAAATGAATACCATTAAGGAAAGGAAATAAAAGATGTTTTTTAAGCTGAAACCTCCATATGCTCTGCGAGGCTGGGAAAAAATGGCCTGGGTTCTGGTAAAAAGACCATATAATCGGATTCGCTGCCTGTCGCAGACAGAATTTGAAGCGCTTGTACTCTGCGATGGAGAGACAGAACTGACAGCGGACCTTCTGGATGAGCAAATGCAGGAAGTGCTGAAGGATTTTGAGACGCGGGGAATTATTGAATCCAGCTCCCATGCGCAGCCCCTGCAGGATGACCAGTATTATAGGTATTATCCCAATCGGTATGTTCGCTCTGTATTCTGGTCTATAACCGGGCGCTGTAATTATCGCTGCCGTCATTGCTATATGGATGCGCCGGGAGCTGCGATGGGAGAGCTTTCAACAGAGGCTGCCCTAAATCTGATCGACCAGATGGCAGACTGCGGGGTGCTGCGAGTAGATCTGACAGGAGGAGAACCCTTTGTTCGTAAGGATTTCTGGCAGCTGGTGGATCGTATCCTTTTTCATAAGATGACAATAGGACAGGTCTATACCAATGGCTGGCTTTTGAATGATTCTATGCTGGATGAGTTTGAGCGCCGAAATCTGAAGCCAGAGTTTTCTATCAGCTTTGACGGAGTCGGCTGGCATGACTGGATGCGGAGAGTTACAGGGGCAGAAGAAGCAGCGCTAAGAGCCCTTCGTCTGTGCAGAAAACGAGGCTTTCCTGCAAATGCAGAAATGTGTATTCACCGGGGAAATCAGGATTCTCTTCCTCAGACAGTGAGGGCGCTCTTTGAAGCAGGAATTACCTCTTTGAAGACGGGCAATGTGTCTTTGACGGAGCTGTGGCGTGCAAACAGCGAGGGCAATGAGCTGACGCAGAAGGAATATGTAGAAGCGATGCTCCGTTATATCCCTCAATATTTTGCAGATGGGATTCCAATGAATATTTTACTTTCTGGCGTTATTTATCTGCATCCGGACAAAACCTATTCCATAGTTGCAGAGCGTTATAACGAAACAGAAGATTGTCTGGAATGCCAGCTCTGTGGTTCGGCTCGCTGGTCCTGCTATATTACGCCAGAAGGACGGCTCCTTCCCTGCATGCCCATGACTGCGTGTTCAGAGCAGGTGCAATTTCCATTAGTACAGGAGATTGGCCTGAAGAAGGGATTGAGTGACAGCTTTTATATGCAGTTTGTGGATCGGCGCGTCAAGGAACTTTTTAATGTCAATGAAGAATGTGCTGCCTGCCCTTATCGGCTTAGATGTGGAGGCGGCTGTCGGGCAAACGCCTTGCTGGAGGGAGAGCATGACCTGATGGGGGCGGACAGAAGTATGTGCTTTCTCTGGAAAAGAGGCTATGTGGAGAAAATCCGAGAAGTAACAGACAGAGCAATTGCAGAATATAACGGAAGCAAAGAGAGCTTGTAAAGAGATGCAGTATGGCTGTGCTGCATCACAACTATAGAAAGCTCTGCGGAGACAGGAGAAAAATGACTGAGCAATGTAAGGAAACAGTAGTTTTGCTCAAGCTGATGAGGGCAGCTATGAGCCAGATAGAAAGGCTTCCCTGGGTAGAGGGATGCAGTGAGGAAAAGCTATTGGACATGATTACGCGCCAAAGCCTCCTGCCCCTTGTTTATCCAGTTGTGGAAGCGCAGGAGCAGGCTGTATGGAAGCGAATCAGGAGTCGCCTGGAAGAGAGCTACCATCAGGAGATACATAAGGCTTTTATTCAGGAATATGAAATACAGCATCTTTTGGACGCCATGGAGCAGGATGGAATAGACTGTCTTCCTATGAAGGGATGGATCATGCGGAATTACTATCCAGATCCGATCACGCGCAGCATGTGTGATTTTGACGTGCTTTTGAAGGAATTTGACAGCAGAAAAATGCAGGTATGGATGGAAAAGCAGGGATATGTTCTTGACCATTTTGAGGACGATGGGCTTCATGACGTTTATGTGAAGCGTCCCTATATGGTTGTAGAGCTGCATCGTTCTTTGGTGGATAAGCGAGTTTTACAGGAACAGACAAAAGCATATGCCCAGGAGTGGATAGAAACACTTTGGTCAAGGAGTGTGCAGACAAAGGGAAAAAAGCATATCTATTATCTGAAGAGGGAGGATTTCTACATTCATCATCTGCACCATATGCATAAGCATTTTATTGCAAAAGGGACAGGAATCCGTTCTCTGGCAGACATTTATGTTTTTCTGAGAAAAGAGAAAGCGTATTTGGATCAAAATTATGTAATGCAAGAGTTAGAAGCACTTCATTTATGGGAGTTTGCACAGAGCATGGAAAGGATCAGCAAAGCTTGCTTTGAGACAGGCAGGATGGATAAGGACAGTATACTTGTGGCGGAATTTCTCACAGAAGGAGGAATGTATGGAAGCAGGGAGAACTCAGAGACTATAAAGATTATGGGTAAGGAAGAGAACTCTTTTATGAAAAATAAGCTTTTGACAGGCGTAAAGAATGTATTCCCTTCTGCAGATGTATTGCAAGGCCGCTATTATCGTCTAAAAGACCATCCCTGGCTGTTGCCGTTTTATTGGATAATAAGAGCTGGACGGATATTTATATGGGAAAGAAATAAAATTGCTTTGATGAGAAAAGCCCGAAAAAAAGAACAATATGAAAAAATGAAAGATATTTTCCGCGCAGCGGGGATAAAGCAAAGGGCAAAGGACGTAGGATAAGAATCTAAATAAGGGGATAAAGAAAAGACAGAGGAAATTAATATAGAAGATGAGGACAATGAACCGTTGGCATAAGAATCCAATAAAAAACGAGGAAAATCATGACAAAACACTTGCGTGGCTTGGAAAGGTAATTGGGAAAAAAAAATACTATATTGCTTATTTACTGATCCTGCAGGTTTTGATGGCAGTTCTAAGCGTATGTTCTACTATGGCTTTCAGAGGATTGATCGATCATGCGGCAGTAGGAGAGAAAAGCTTGTTTTTCAGAGCCGTTCTGCTTATAACAGTTTTGCTGGGAGGACAAATGGCATTAGGTGTATTGGGGCGTTTCTTATATGAATGGAGTCGTTCTTCATTGGAGAATCGATTTAAGGAAAGGCTCTTTGCCTGTCTTCTTCATAAGGACTATGCTTCCGTTGTTTCTATTCACTCGGGAGAATGGATGAACAGACTGACATCAGACACTGTGGTGGTGGCAAACGGTATTGTTGATATTTTGCCTGGAATTGCCGGTACGCTCACAAAGCTGTTTGGAGCGCTGTTTGCCATATTTTTATTAGAGCCAATCTTTATAGCTATTTTGATTCCTGGAGGTATTTTGCTTCTTATTATAACCTATGGATTCCGAAGGGTTTTAAAGCGGCTTCATAAGCGGATTCAGGAAACAGACGGGGAGGTAAGGGTATTTTTACAGGAAAGACTGGAAAGTCTTATGATTATCCGTACTTTTGCAATGGAAGCGCAAACAGAAGAGGAAGCAGTACATAGGATGGAACGCCACAAAAATGCGCGTATCAGGAGAAATCATTTTTCAAATCTCTGCAATATTGGTTTTGGAGTGGCGGCAAACGGCGTGTATCTGCTGATTGCTGCTTATTGTGGTTATGGAATATTAAAGGGAAGCATGTCCTATGGAACATTCATGGCAATTCTCCAGCTGATTGGGCAGGTTCAGTCTCCTTTTGCCAATATTACCGGATATTTACCCAGATATTACGCAATGCTTGCCAGCGCAGAACGGTTGATGGAAGCAGAAGCATATGCAGAGGACTGTGAAGAAGAAGTAAGAGGACAACAGGAAATTTCAAGATTTTACCGGGAAAATTTTAAAAGTATGGGTTTAAAAGACGCAATTTTTTCTTATTCTTCTTCTGAAAAAAACAGCTCTGACAATAAAAATCTGGTGGTTTTGAATCAGATGAACCTGGAAATCCATAAGGGAGAATATATAGCCCTTACCGGCCACTCTGGCTGTGGAAAAAGTACGCTTTTAAAACTGCTCATGTGTCTATATCCACTTGACAAAGGAGAAAAATATTTGACAGCGATAAAGGAAGAAAGTGGGGATACCGCGGTATATCCTCTTACTGCCGCATGGCGTGGTATGTTTGCTTATGTGCCGCAGGGAAATCACCTGATGAGCGGAACTATCCGAGAGGTAATTGCTTTAGGAGATAGAGAGAAAATGCAGCAGGAGGAAGAACTGAACAGAGTTCTTCAAATCGCCTGTGCAGATGAATTTGTAAACACACTGGACAAGGGACTGGATACAGTGCTTGGCGAGAAGGGAAGCGGACTTTCTGAGGGGCAAATGCAGAGAATCGCCATTGCCCGTGCAATTTTCTCGAATCATCCCATTCTTGTGCTGGACGAGTCTACGAGTGCGTTGGATGAAGCAACAGAACAGAAGCTTCTGAAAAATCTAAGAAAAATGACAGATAAGACCGTGCTGATTGTTACGCATCGTCTGGCAGTGCTTCAAATTTGCGATAGGCAGATTCGGATGACAGAGAAGGGAATTGAGACTAGGAGAAATCCAAGCTCAGTTTATCGGATAGAAAAAACAAGAGAGAACTGAGAAAAGTGCTGGTTGGAGAGCAAAATGGAATTGGAGAAGAAGCTGAGGATAGGAATGTTCGGCCATAAACGGGTGCCTTCCAGAGAGGGAGGAATAGAGATCGTTGTGGAGGAACTGGCGAAGCGGATGGTGAGAGAAGGCAACCAAGTCACCTGTTACAACAGGTCAGGCCATCACGTCAGCGGGGCAGAATATGACGCTGAGATAAAAAGTGAATATGAGGGCATCCGCCTGAAAACAGTTCCAACCATTGAGAGGAAAGGATTGGCGGCAGTTTTTTCTTCCTTTTTTGCGGCACTGTGCTGTGCGTTTGGAAAATACGATGTGATACATGTCCATGCGGAAGGCCCGGCATTGTTTTGCTGGCTTCCGAAGTTGTTTGGGAAGAAAATAATAGTTACAGTCCATGGTTTGGACCACGCCAGATCCAAATGGGGAAGGTTTGCGAGTAGATGCATTCTGCTTGGCGAAAAGAGTGCTGTCAAACATGCCGATGAAATCATTGTTCTGAGTAAAAGTATGCAGGATTATTTCAAACAAACCTACGGACGTAAAACACGATTTATTTCCAATGGTGTGAACCAACCGGAAATCCGAGAAGCCGATTTGATTACGAAAAAGTTTGGACTAACGAAGGATTCTTACATATTATTCCTTGGTCGGCTTGTACCGGAAAAAGGAGTTCGGTATCTGATTAAAGCATATAAGTATGTGAATACTGACAAGAAGCTTGTGGTTGCCGGCGGCAGCTCTGATACGAATGCTTTTATGCAGGAGTTGAAAGAACTGGCAAAAGGTGATGACCGCATTATTTTTACAGGATTTATACAGGGGCAGATGCTGGACGAATTATACAGCAACGCATATGTATATTGTTTGCCGTCTGATCTGGAAGGGATGCCTTTGAGTTTGTTGGAGGCAATGAGTTATGGGAATTGTTGTTTGGTTTCTGACATTGCTGAATGTGCAGAAGTTGTGGAGGATAAGGCTCTGGTTTTCAAAAAATCAGATGTAAAGGATTTGAAAGAAAAGCTGCAGTTTGTCTGTAATCATCCTGAAAAAGTAAAGAAGCTGAAAACTGTAGCGGCTGATTTTATCTGCCGGAAGTATAGCTGGGATGATGTGGTCAAGCAGACGCTGAAATTGTATCAGAAGTAAGTGAGGAAATTGAAAAAATCGGGATGAACAAGATGCTTGGAAATGGATGGCTGCATTTATGAAAAGAGGAACTGGAAAACAGTAAAACAAGAGGAAGAATGATATGCGGATATTAATGATCAACAAATTTCTCTATCCTAACGGTGGATCAGAGACTTACATATTTAAATTGGGAGATTATTTGAAAGCACAAGGGCATGAAGTCCAGTATTTTGGGATGGAACACGAGGGTCGCTGTGTGGGCAATGCTGTGGAAGCATACACATCTGATATGGACTTTCATGGTGGCTCCAAGATTGCTAAACTAACATATCCTCTAAAGACCATCTACTCATCCGAGGCACAGAAGAAACTGCGCCTTGTTCTTGATGATTTTAAACCCCATGTATGCCACATCAACAACTTCAATTACCAGTTAACGCCAAGTATTATCCTGGAAATCCAGAAATGGCGCAAAGAGGGTAATAAATGCCGGATTGTATTTACAGCACACGATTATCAGTTGGTGTGCCCTAACCATATGTGTAATAACCCGAACACAGGCGAGAACTGTGAGAAGTGTTTGGGTGGGCATTTTGTTAATTGTATAAAGGGAAAATGTATCCACGGTAGCACTGCGAAAAGTGTAGTCGGCACGGGGGAAGCTGTTTTCTGGAAACTGAACGGCGCTTACAAGTACATCGATAGTATGATCTGCTGCTCCGAGTTCCTGAAAACAAAGATGGATACCAATCCGCTATTTGCAAAGAAGACGGTGGCTATGCGCAACTTCGTAGATCGGGTGGAATGGAAAGAGGTTGAGAAGAAAGGTTATGTTCTCTACTTTGGCCGTTTCTCAAAAGAAAAGGGAATTGACACGCTGCTGAAGGTTTGCAGGGAACTTCCTGATGTCCAGTTTGCTTTTGCAGGAACAGGGCCTTTGGCGAATGAGATTAACGGTATTCCGAACATTAAAAATGTAGGCTTTCAAAGCGGAGAGGCATTGGAAACGCTGATTCGGGAAGCCAGATTTAGTATCTATCCGTCTGAGTGGTATGAGAATTGTCCGTTTTCCGTGATGGAAAGCCAAATGTACGGTACACCGGTTTTAGGAGCTGATATAGGTGGCATACCGGAGTTGATTCAGGTTGGGAAGACAGGGGAATTGTTTGAGAGCGGTAATGCGGGAGACATGAAGGCAAAGATTCAGAAGCTCTGGGATGACAAGAAACTGTGTGAGAAATATAGCAGAAATTGTAAGGACATTAGTTTCGATACCATTGACGAGTATTACGAGAAAATCATGAAAATTTATCAGTAAAGATGCGGTAAAGACACTTTTGATTAAGAATGGAATGGGTGAAAAATGCTTATACAAGTTAAAAGAATGATAAACAAAATAAGCTCTGGGGGGGGGTACACGCTTTTATCGTAAAAGCAATGATCAAAATCCATGTGAATAATGATGTGATTCTTTTTACAACAATGCGTGCAAAAAAGAATCGGGTTAATTTAGACTATTGTTTTAATTTTAAAAATTTGGGAGATAACATTTCTCCTGTCATCGTAGAATATGTGGCAAAACAAAAGAATGTTCAGCTGAATAAAGATATAAATGAAACAAAGCATTTGTTTGCGGTTGGATCGATTATTACAGCGGGTCCACAAGATTGTACGGTTTGGGGAAGTGGTTTGCTAAATACAATAATTTTAAATAGACTGGCATCACGGAAGCTGGATATTCGAGCTGTAAGAGGACCGCTTACAAGAATTATATTGATGGATCAAGGATATGAAGTCCCGGAAATCTATGGCGATCCTGCTATTCTAATGCCGTTAATTTACGATATTTCTGTTGAAAAAAAGTATAAGGTTGGGTTGATTACACACTTTAATGAACCGGTTGAGGATGACTCTAAAGATGAATTTCACCGAATCAATATAGTCACGGATGATTATAAGAATTTTGTGAAGGAAATTAAGAGCTGTGAAATGATAATTTCATCAAGTCTGCATGGAATTATTTTTGCAGAGTCTTATGGAGTTCCGGCAGTTTTATTAAAGCCAAGATGTGATTTACTGAAATATTTCGACTATTACTATAGTACTGGACGATATAATTTTCCAATGCTGGACAACTTGTCGAAGTTGGATGAGATTTGCGTACCGGAAATTCCTAATTTCAAGGGAATGCAAGATGGATTGATAACTGCATTTCCAAGAGATTTATGGGAATAAGTAGGAGCGAATCTAAACAGCAATGAATAGAGTTTCATTCGCCTTTAAGATGGCATCAGTGTGGGAGAAAATACGGCTTTAGAAACTGTGAACTCAATTATAGGAGACGGGGGGCAATCCAAGTTATTGACCCAACACTTTTATTGAATATGGATGAATATCCATATGAGGACGTTGAAGAAAATAATTACTGCTATTGCTATTTCTTGAATTTGAGGAATAAGAAGA
>JAUNOP010000016.1:43758-49376 GCA_030537135.1 Eubacteriales bacterium
TGAGCACATGAAGTTGTTGATAACATCCCCGTCCAATTATAGCTTATTTTTGGATGAAAACTCTATTTTTCCTACAGTCGAAAGGTGGCTAGGACTTTATAAAAAAGCCAAGTGCATATTTACAAATACATATCACGGAATGTTATTTTGCATTATATTCAGAAAGCAATTTTTATTTTTTGTGCAGAATGGAGTAGGCGCAGCTGAAAATGATCGTTTTTATTCCCTGATGTCCATGTTGCATTTGAAAGATCGAATGGTCAAAGAGGAAGATGCAAGTCAATTATCTGAAAAAATGAAAAAGAAAATTGATTATGAAAGGGTATATAAAATAATCAAGGAAGAACGGATAAGAACAGACACATTTTTTGAAAAATATGGAGTTTAGTTTTTATATAGTGAACATCTGTAAGAACGAAACTAAATTAAAGGAGATTAAATTATGTCTGAAGAAAAGAAACTGAACGGAACGGTTATTGTGACTTATCGGTGTAATGCCCGGTGCTCGATGTGCAATCGATACAAGGCTCCGTCCAAGCCGGAGGAGGAAATTTCTATTGAGACAATTCGGAAACTGCCGAAGATGTATTTTACCAACATTACTGGTGGTGAGCCGTTCATCCGTACTGATCTGAAGGATATCGTTCGAGAGCTGTATAAGAAGTCCGACCGTATCGTGATTTCCACAAACGGATTCTTTACAGACCGTATCGTGGATCTCTGCAAAGAGTTCCCGCAGATCGGTATCCGTATTTCCATTGAAGGACTGGAGCAGACCAACAATGAGATCCGTGGCCTGCAGGATGGCTATCAGCGTGGATATAAGACACTGAAAACGCTCCGGAAAATGCGTATGAAGGACGTTGGATTTGGAATGACCGTCCAGGATAAAAATGCTCCTGACTTGGTTCCGCTGTATGAAATCAGCAACAAGATGGGTATGGAGTTCGCAACCGCAAGTCTCCATAACAGCTTCTATTTTGTGGAGGCCAAGAATATCATTCATGACCGACCAATGGTGGCGAAGAATTTTGAAAATCTGGTTAATAAACTGCTTAGATCCAACAGCCCGAAAAAGTGGTTCCGGGCGTATTTTAACCATGGTCTGATCAACTACATTTACGGACAGAAACGTCTGCTTCCCTGTGATATGAGTTTTGATACCTTCTTTATTGATCCTTACGGGGATGTGATGCCGTGTAACGGAACCAAGGATAAAGAGGTCATGGGCAATCTGAATACTCAGACCTGGGACGAGCTGTGGAACAGCCTGGAGGCTGAGAAGGTACGCAAGAAAGTTCGTTGCTGTGACCGAAACTGCTGGATGATTGGCTCTGTTAGTCCCGCTATGCACAAGTACGTGTGGGTACCAGCTCTTTGGGTTGTAAAGCACAAGTTTAAAGCGCTGTTCAGCAAGCATCCGTACTCCATGTACGAAAATAAGATTTGCAGAGATTACCGGGATGGTAAGGTTACGAAAGAGCAGTTGGATAAATGCAGTACTTGTGATCTGAAGGCTGTGATTAATGATGGACTGAGTGAGGCAAGTAAGGAGCAGTTGAAAGGTCGCACTGGTGAAGAGATTGTGGATGCGGATATTGCGGCACAGATGGAGAAAAATAATGAGTGAGGCAGCGGTAAGAACGAGAGAAAAATGGGTTGATGACATAAAAACCATTGCTTGCATATTGGTTGTGCTGGGTCATTTTTTTGCAAGTGTGCAAAGGTATGCATCTGGTGGAGTCCTATATGAATGGTTTCATAAAACGATTTATTACTTTCATGTGCCGTTGTTTTTTATCTGCAGCGGATATCTTTACCAAAAGTACAGCCTTGTTAATGATGCAAAGAGCTATCTGAAAAATATATCAAAAAAGGCGATTGCTCTTGGTATTCCATATATAACATTTTCAAGTGCGACATGGATACTAAAGACGATGTTTTCAAGAGATGTAAATAATCAGATCGGTGGATTTTGTGACACTATGTTTTTTCATCCTACTGCTCCGTATTGGTATTTGTATGCATTATTTCTCATTTTTCTTATTACACCGACTTTTTCTACTACCAAAATGGCTGTCGTAGGTTTAGTTGTAGCAGTGGTTGCCAAGTTCTTTGTTTTAATTGGGGGGGGGTACAGAGATATATGCTGTATCAACCGTACTTACAAACGAAATCTGGTTTGTGCTTGGAATGAGTATCTGTATATTTAATGCACCGATACGAGGAAAGAAAAAAATAGGATTATTGAATGGATTGTTATTTCTTGTTTTAAGCATTATTGCATATGTGAATGATGTAAAGATAGGAGTATGTACATTCGTATTGGGATTAATGGCGTGTTTATCAGTGATTCTTTTGTCAGTAGACTTTGCAGGAAAAGAAGGTATTTTGGGAAAGATAACGAATTTTTTGTCAAGATATACGATGCCAATTTTTCTAATGCACACAATTATGGCTGCTACATTGAGAATAATTTTGTTGCGCATTGGTATTACGAATGGTGCTGCACATATAGTGTGGGGTCTCATTATAAGCTTTTGGGGCCCGATACTTGCTGCACAAATCATGAAAAAATCAAGATGGTTGGAGTTTTTCTTGTATCCCAATAAAGTTCTGCATAGCAGAAGCATAAGCAGAATCAAAGAAAAGGAGTAAGAGGGGAAAATATAATGAAACGAGTACTAATAATAGCAGCAACAGGTGGATTTTTGAATGGTTTTTTAATTCCTGATATGAAGTTGCTGCAAGAAATGGGATTTGAAGTGCATTGCGCAGCAAATGGAAATTCTGTTTCTACATTTGTACCAAATGAGAGATTTGCATCTATTGGTGTTCTGTTTCACCAGATTGATTTTTCATCAACGTCACCAATAAGCAGAGAAAGCTTAATAGCATATAAACAGTATAAAGAATTGCTGAATAAATATCAATTTGACTTTGTTCATGTTCACACCCCTATTCCTGGAGCAATTGTCAGAATAGCCACGAGGCGCAATAGAAAAAGAGGATGCGTAGTTGTTTACACTACACATGGATTGACTTTTCCGAAAGGGTCTTCTTTTAAAGCAAAAATCGTCTATGGAGGAGTAGAATGGTTTTGTTCATGGATGACGGATGGAATTATAACGATTAATCAAGAAGATTACATCCAAATGAAAAGGATGGGATGTAAAAACGTCTATCATATTAATGGTGTCGGCGTAGACACATCAAAATATCATGAGTGTAAAATTGACAGAGAAGGCTATCGAAAATCATTAGGACTTTCAGACGAGGATATTGCAATTTTGGAAGTAGGAGAATTGTCTACTCGAAAAAATCATAAAGTCATTATTGACGCATTGAAAAAACTTGATGATCAGAGATACGTTTTTTTGATTTGCGGCAAGGCCATGAGTAATTCTGGAACTTATGATTTCCTAAAAAAATATGCTGAAGAAAATAATGTCAGAACAATCTTTTTGGGTTTTAGAAAAGACATTCCAGAAATAAATCGTTGTGCAGATATTGCGGCTCTCCCGTCACTGAGAGAAGGACTTGGATTAGCGGGAATCGAGGCCTTGGCATCTGGAGTGCCTGTGGTAGGTAGTGATGTTCAGGGAATTAAGGACTATGTCGTAGATGGAGAGACTGGATATTTGTGTGCCCCTACAGATGCGAGTGCCTTTGCAGAAAAAATCAAGTTACTAAGTGATAGAGAAGTAAGATCCTCAATGCAGAAGGCTTGTGTGGAGAAAGCAGAAGAATTTAGGTTGGAGATTTCTCACCAGCAGATGACAGATATTTATGAAAAACTGCTGAAGGGATAGGAGAAAAGTAAATGATAGGCGTGTGTATTAAATATTTTCATGAGAATTATGGAGGAATGTTGCAGGCTTTTGCAACAGTGAAAATGCTTGAATCTCGTGGGATTGATTATGAATTAATAAGATATAAGAAACAACTTACCATTGCAGAAAAAATGAAATCTATTCCACGGTTGTTAAATGGAATTCTTTTAAATGACAAATATGAGGCATTTTTAAAAAGGAAAGGAATGAAAAGACATCCGGAATTTGCAAGGAATGATGCAATTCGGATGAAAGCTTTCGAACAGTTTAAGAATAAAGCTTTTACAAAAATGTCACCCGAGTTTTGTGGATATAAAGCTTTGTGTGAAGGAGCAAAGCAGTATAGTGCAGTTGTAACTGGAAGTGATCAGCTTTGGTCACCGGCAGGATTACCTACTAATTTTTATAATCTGATGTTCGTTCCGGTTGAAATCAGAAAAATTTCATATGCTTCAAGCTTCGGTGTCAGTCAGATTCCATGGTACCAGAAAAAAAGAACAACAGCTTTTCTAAAGCGTTTGGACTATATTAGTATGAGAGAAAACCGTGGTAGCGAAATTGTAAAAGAATTGACGGGAAAGACTGTTCCTACGATATTGGACCCTGTGTTTATGTTTAATAAAGAGGGATGGGAAAAACTAATTCCTGTGAAACGAGAGATAGAAGAACCCTATATTTTTGCATACTTTTTGGGAAGTAATCCGGAACATAGAGAAGCTGTAAAGAGGGCAGCAAAAGAATTACATTGCAGAATTGTAGCTTTAAGACACTTAGATCAATATGTGGCCGACGATGAAAAATTCGGGGACTATGCACCGTATGATGTTGCACCTGACAGATTTTTGAATCTGTTGCGTGGAGCGTCGTATGTTTGCACAGATTCTTTTCATGGTTCGTGTTTCTCTATAATCCATAAGAAAAAGTTTGTAGCATTTAATCGTTATGTAGAGGGATCAAATCATTCAAAAAACTCACGCATAGATAGTTTGTGTGAGAATTTAGGATTGCAGAGTAGAAGATTTACTGGAGTTGAAAACTTGCCTGCTCAATTAGACATGGAAATCGATTATTCTTTCGTAAATGCGAATTTTGAAAGAATTAAGAAAAAAACGGATATGTTCTTGGCTGTTGCGCTTGATGGAGTGAGGTGATATTCCAATATGATACAGATAATAGAAAAAGAAAATTGCTGTGGTTGCACCTCATGTGCAAATGCGTGCCCTAAAAGAGCTATATCGATGCTGCCAGACGAAGAAGGCTTCCTTTATCCTGTGGCAGATAAAGATTTATGTGTTGATTGTGGTATCTGCAATAAAGTATGTCCTATTGAAAACAAGCCAAAGAATCATAAGGCTGAATTAGAGACATATGTTCTTCGCACAAAGAATTGCGATGTGCTAATGAATAGCACATCAGGTGGATTTGTTACACCGTTAGCAACATATGTATTGGAGCATGATGGTGTTGTCTGCGCAGCATCTTATGATGAAGATTTTAAAGTAAAACATACTATTATTGAAAATATTAGTGGGGGGGGGTACAACCTATCCAAAATCAGAGGTTCCAAATATGTACAGAGCAATTTAGATGACTGCTTTGTAAAAATCAAGAACTATTTGGAACAGAATCGGATGGTTTGTTTTGTAGGAACGACGTGTCAGGTTAATGGATTAAAAGCTTTTCTTCATATGGATTATGAGCGATTGATTACTATTGATTTAGTTTGCCATGGCACACCGTCTCCAAAATTATGGAACAAATATCTGAACTATCAGAAAAGTAAAT
>JAUNOP010000017.1 GCA_030537135.1 Eubacteriales bacterium
TTCCTGTTGTTTTCTGTTTCTGTACCCAATCCGGATATACTTTTTCTGACATAAGACCGCTCCTTTCTATATGAATATACTATACTCCTGCTTCTGAATATATTATACTCTACGCAAAAGAAAAAAGCCAGCTTTTGAGGTTGTATGAATACAAACCTTAAGCTGTTTTTTTTAAAAGCTTTATTCTATTTTTATATTTCTTCGTGAAACAGCCCTACTTGATAGGATAGTATACGCCCGAGATTGTTTTACTTACCCATCTGAGAACTTCTTTGAGAAGCTACAAAATAGAGGTACGCACAAGGTTAAATATATCTGCCTTCTTTTTTCCCAGCAATCTATCAAATACTTCTATTCCATTTGTCAGAATATATTTTCTTTCTCTGTCAGAGACAGGAACTGCAAGCAGCCATGCAACCTTCTCTGTTTCAGATGTGAATACTTTGTATTTATTCCAGAAAACCGGTGACATCAGAACCACATGCTTCATCGCATGATTCGGCATATATTCCGCAATTACATCGGGTATCAGCATTCCATATCTGCAAGTTCCAATATCCATAATCTGAAAAGCAATCGTTGAGAGAATATTCCCCAGCATAGTATTGTTAGGAATACCGGCAAGCATCAATTCAACCTTTAAATCATAATTCTGTACAGTCATCCCAATATCCATGCTGCTAAGACCAATGGTAGCCAAAGTATGGATTCCAGCACAGTATCCCTCTTCACAAGTCATAATATCAATTTTCTTGGACTCATCTGCGTTATAAAATCTCTCAACCTTTGGTTTCCCGCCAATAAATGCATGAGCATATTTTGCTATTCTTTTCTTATCCATATCTGTCCTCTTAATCTCCAAAATATTCCTCTGTCATGTTCTCGCCCTTATGACTGCGATTGGATTCAGGCAGTTCAGGACGATAATGCTCTGTCTTAAAGTATTCATCTAAAAATTGTTTCCGATCTATGCCTCGCTCTTCTGCACTTTTTTGATGCTTGCGGAATTCATAACCAGGTTTATGTCCCATATCCCACGGTTGATCCTTAGACATATATCTTCCAGTATTTGGGTCTCGCACGCGTCCATGCTTATCCTTTGCGTTTTCCCATACCTCATCTCTCATGCCGGAACGCCAATGACCGGGTCTTGAATAATTCTTTTTGGCATTTGCTTTTTCTTCTAAGTTCTCTTTTCCGGCTTTACGGGCATCAGCAATCTGCTTTTCGGTCAGCTGCGTCTCAGATTTGCTCTCTGTTTTTGTCTTCTCTGTATCCTTTTCTTTGTTCTCTTTCCTTTCCTTTTCAGGAATTTCCTTAGAAGCGTTCTTATTTTCTTCTGTCTCTGTGCTTTTTTCTTTGTGTGTATTCTCTGTGTTTTCAGAGACTTCCCCCCTTATGGAAGGCGGAAGATCTGCCTTCTCCTCCTCGTTTTCCTTGTCTGATTGCTCCTCATCCTCTGCGTCATCTTCTTTTTCTGAGTTTTCTTCTGACTCCTTTTCCTCTTCTGAGCCTTCTTTTGGCATCTCTTCTGCGTCTTTCTCCTGAAATTCACTCTCTGGCCCGTCGTAGGGGAATTCCTCCGGAGCATCTTGATTTCCATTTACTTCGCTTTCGAAATCCTCATTTCCAGTAACCTCGCTCTGCACATCCCCGTCTCCTGAATCCTCAGATGGGTTTTCTGTATTCTCCGAGGATTGGCCATCTCCCTCTGATATCCCTGAGCCTCCATAGAATTCATAACCGTCTCCCTCATAGGACGCCTCCTGACCTCCTTCATAGGAGACATAGCCATCGCCCTCATAGCCTCCTTCTGAGCCATAGTCTGCATCAAAACTACTGTCATTGCCTTCAAAAGAATCTCCCCCGTAAGATCCATCATAACTCCCTGAATCTGAGCTGCTGTCATAGCTCCCTGATGAACTGCTGTCATAGCTGTCAGAGCCAGAGCTTCCATCGTAGCCGTCTCCTCCATCTCCCATTTCAAAGCCTCCTTTCTAAAGGGACATATCTCTCACAAAAGTTCCCAAAACCCTGCTGTGCGCTCCAAGGGTTCTCGTCTATTCTGAAAGATTTTTTTCTGTATCTCAAAATAATCTTTTTCCAGACAGATGGCAGCATGTGCAAGCTTGAGGGTCTCTTCCGGAGAGCTTTCTTCACTGCTTCTTTGTTTCCTTGTCCATATTTCCTTTATCTGTGTCCCGGCATTATCCACAAAATCCATAAGGCATTTTCTCTGGCTGACACGCCATGTCCTGTCCAAAAGCTTCAAAAAGCCAATCGGCATCACATAAGACTCTACTTCCACAAAATAAAAATCCACTGCTGAAGCTTCAATTCTTTCTTTTTCTCTTCCCCCATACATGTATACAAAGGGATTGTTCTGAAAGTCCTGGAGAAGTTCCTCGTAATAACGCCAAATTTCCAGATAGTATACGTCCACTGCACGACATTTGCGAATCCAGTCCTGAAGACGCTTCTCCCATTTTGTCGGAAAGCTGTAGTCATCTGCATGGTACGCCACCCACAAAGCAGGCTCCAGATTTGTACATCTGCGTTTTAGCTCAAGTGATACATGCATATGACTGCCCTCCATCCCCGGCTCTGCCCCTGGCAAATGATTTTTCTTTTATAGGCAGCACAAAATTCCTCATCAAAAACCAGATAATGATTCAAAGCCTCCTGATATACACACGAGGAATCCACAAGATAAATCCACTTTCCGTCTTCCTTCCCTGCCTCTGTATACTGATTGGGAAAGTGCTTATCCAGAAACCTTCTCTGACTATGCTTTCTCTGCTCTGTTTCTGTCCATATGCCAACAGGCACCTCCTGTTTTTTCAAGAGTTCAAGAAGCTGCGCCTCCTGCTTTTGTGAACTTTCAAAAGTCAGCTCCAGCACAGCTTTTCTCTCCTCTGCCTGCTTCTCCATGGCGCGGATTTCCTGTTCCACCTTCTTATCAAGCTCTGCCTGAAAAAACACCTCTTCCATTTTTTTTAAAATCTGTATGTTTTCTGTGTCGTCAGGATATAAAAACAAAAGTTCCTGTCTAAGAGGCAGAAACCGAAGTAAGAATGTCAGGAAATACTGGTTTTGCTCGGACAAGATCCGTGCATCCCAGATAAACAAGCCAAAGCTGTCCTGTTTTCTGAAAATGCAAGCCTGTTTTCTTTTATCATCAAAGGCTCCTGTGCGCCTCTCTGCCACAGGATCTCCTGCTTCCTGGCTCTTATAAGAAAAATCTTCCTCCAGAGTTCGCTGCGTGTAAACAGAAAAATCCGGGAAGCTTTGTTTCCATCTCTCCACTCTCTCCTCGTCTGTAAGAAGAATAACAAAATCCTCTTTCCGTACCTCCTCTTTCACAAAAGCCATTCTCTGCTTCAGATTCTGCTCTATATACACCCTGCATTGCCATCCTCCCTCCAGGCACAGTCCACACATGTCCTCAAGTCTCTCCCAGCTGCTCTCATCTAAAGCCGGGAAGCGCCTGTCCTCCCATTGCTCCGGCTTTCCAAAGCATCTGTAAACTTCCTCCACAAAGCGCAGATTTTCCGTTCGGTTCGTAAAGCAGCCGCCTCCACTCTCAAGAGCCTGCACAGAACTGGAATTTTCCATATAAAGGGATTGATATTTGTTGTAAGGAAATAGCAGGGGAGCCTGTCCGCCGCTCAAGGGAATTCCATAAAACACAGGTTCCTTTTTTCCACACCTCTCCCGAATCCCAGGACGCAGGTGAAAAAGGGGAAGGTCTTTCTCCCAGAGACTTTTTAGCAGAAGTTCTCTGTCAAAGCTTCTTGTCTGAAGAAGGCTAATAAGGTATGACTCCAGATTTGTGATTTCTATTTTAGAATCTCTGCATTGGCTCCACAAAGCAGCAAGCTCTGGTTCCAGGAAAATATAGACCTTCTTATCAGGCATATATACGGTTGCCCTGTTTCCTGCCAAAAGGCTCACTCTGCTTTGTACCTCCCTGGGAATACCCTTCCATCTGTATCTTTGGAAAATTCCAGAATCAGTCTGCTCGAAATAGCTTTCTATTTCTCTTACATAACAGCATTCCTTTTTTGCAAGGCTTCCTTTTCTCTGCGCCCCGCAATTTTTGGCAAGTAAAAAAATCTCGCAAATCTTTTCAGGAGAAAACCTCCCATTTTTCTGATAATCAGAGAGAAGAAGGAGAAGGTCTTTCTCAGATTGTGTGAGCGGTTCCTGCGCCTTTGCCTCTATGTAATAGGAATCTCTTAAAAATATGCCTTTTTCTGACAAGCAAATCACTTTTGTCACCATTCCTTTCCAGGTACAAATGCACTTGAAAAAGCAAAGCACAAATCCCCGGTTATTTTATCGCCAAGTAAACTCACAGTCCGTTTAAAAAGCTCGTCTCTCATAAGGTCAGGGTGCCTTTTCAATCGCCCTGTGAGGAGCTTGACATGATTTGATGAAGCTCTTTGATCATTTCCTCGTCCTTTAATCGGAATTTTACCTCCACTCTTCTGGAGGCGTCCATGTTCACCTCGCCGTTCTCATCCAGAATCGGGTTGCTCTTGGAACGCCCGTTTGCTGTCAGCTTGCTCTCAAGAACAGAAGCCTGTTCTGGTGTCAGAAAGGTATCCTTGATGGACAGAAGGTATTCAGCCACAGCAAAGGCTCTGTCCTGGGAGAGCTTCAGATTATATTCATAGTCCCCCTTTGTGTCTGTGAATCCATCCACAATAATCTGGGACAAATAGCTCTGATAGGTATCTTCCATAAGACTTTTGCAGTAAATGGGAAGCATTTGACTTAAAATGCTCTTTCCTTCCTCTGTCAGAATACTCTCATCATATGCAAACAGAACATTCGAGTCAAAGGTGATGGCTCCTGTCTCCTCATCAATTCCCACGCTCAGGTTATGCGCTGCAAATTCCTCCCGAAGCTGCGCAATCAGCTCTGCCTTGATGCCGATAATCTTGTCGATTTTTTTCTGCTGCTCCTCCATGATTTTCTTTTGCTCCTCAAGCTGGTTTGTCTGCTCCTTCAGCTGTTTCTTCTGCTGCTCTACCTCCTCCGCCTGCTCCTTTACCTCTTCAAGAAGCTTTTCCTGCTCCTTCTTTGACTCAAGCTCTGCCTCATAGCTCCTCTGGGATTCAAAAAGAGCAATCGACATAACCAGAATAAACAGCAAAAGAAGCCCTGCCATCATATCCGAGTACGAACGCCATACATTATGGACACGTCTGTTTTTTCCTTTTCCTCTGTTTCCTCTCATCCTGCGTCAAACCTGCCCTTTCTCCTGTCTGTACATTATTATCGTCCAAATCTTCGTCTCAGGAAATTCACAAAGCCTCTCTCATTTTTCTTCTGCTCAAGCTCCACCAGGCGTCTCATCTCAAACAGCAGCTGTGTCATCACAGATTCATCGTTGTCATCTGCCTTTGCGCCTGGGCGGGTATTTGTACTTCCTGCTGCAGCCGCCTCCTCAAATCCATTCTGCAGCTGCGCAAATATGGCGTTCATCTGCTGAATTCCATTTGTAATCTCCTGGATGCAGCCCTGAATCGTCTGCATATTTTTCTGAAGAGCAGCAGTGCTTGTCTCGTGAGCTTCCCGGTTTGTTTTTTCCATAAACTGCAGCTGCTCCCCGATTTCCTCGTAGATTTTCTGGTTTCTCTGATAGTATTTCTGAGTCTCCTGGGCACCATCGTGCTGCTCCTGACAGGTTTTCTGAAGAATTTCTGCCATATACTTCATTCCCTCCACAGAGGTATTCTCCCAATCCTTTAAAAGCTCCATATAAGAATCCTGCTTTTCTTCTCGTGCCTTCCTGTCCTCCTCCACAAAATTCCGGACATTCCATACCATCTGTCCCAGAGCATTTACAGCTGTGTCCATTTTCTGAATAATCTCCTCAATACCCTGAACAGAAGCAATAAGCTTCTGCTCACTCTGCTCCAGATTTTTCCCGACAGCATCCACAATTCCCATATGCTTTTCTTCCAGCCTTATCTGCTGACGTGTTATCTTGGCTGTATCTCGAAGCATAGTGTTCATTTCCTGTATGCTTCCGCTGCTTGCTTCCCGGATATCCTGAAGCATCTGCCCCACAGCATTCCCTTCCTGCCGAAGGGATTCCTCCAGCTTATCCATGGAAATGTTAAGAAACTTCATATATTGAACCTGAAGCTCATTGACTCTGCCGAGGTTTTCCTCAAAAGCCGTAAAGCCCTCCAAAAAGGATTCCCGAAACTGCGCGGCAAATTCTGCGGCAGCCTCCTTAAACATATCCTTCTGATTTTCTGACAGTCTGGAAAACTGCTCGCCAAGCATCTGAATCGTAGGAGTAATGACCTCCTCAAAGCGCTGTGCAAGCTGCGTTGTAAAGCTCTCTGTGAGTTCGCGCAGAATTTCTGTCTGCTGCTTTTCCTCTTCCAGTATTTGTCCATAGGGTTCCTCTGTATGCTCTCTGGCAAAGTCATATTTTTCCAGGAAATTTCCTACCTCCATCTCCAAATCCCGATATGTACTCAAAAGCCCGTAGGAATAGGAAAGAGAGAGCGCAATTCCATAAATAGAGGTAAGAAAAGCGACCTTGATTCCATCAATCAGGGGAGACATGGACGCAGATACCTGCTCGTAGTTTCCCGGATTAAAGCCCTGAAGCCCAATGACCAGCCCAAGGAATGTACCAAGGATTCCAATACTTGTCAAAAGATCAGACACCATTTCCAGGACTCCTCTTCCTGTATAATTTTCAATATCCTCCTCATTGATAAAATCAGTAATTTGAGCTTCTCCATGCTCGGATTGAAAGTGCTGATATTCCTGATACTTCTCATCCAGATATTTCTGAGAAAAATTAAGCTTCTTAAAAGCCATCCGTCGAGCTGACGCACCCTTTGCTGAAAGCTGTGCGCTCGCGCGCTCCAGTCCCCGGATAATCGACTCTGCTCTTCGAATTCCCCAAACTCCGGCAAGTACGATAATACCAATCATAAGCACCAGGACTCCTATATTAATCCTCTTTGTGCTTTTGCTCACATTATCTGTCACTGTGGTTATCCAGATACACACGCCTATGGACGCCAGCACGGCAAGCAGAGTTATCAGCTGTCTTCCATGTCTCTTCATCTTCTCTCCTCCTTATCTCCCATGTAGGCAGTAAATGCACGCAGCAAATCCTTCTTCATCCTGCTGCTCACTCTCCATCTGCTCAGAAGGCACCAGAACATGCAAAAGCAAAGCTCTGATTTTTCTAGGGCCAGTTCTCCTCCAGATCTGTAATTTTTTTCCAGAAACGCATAGATTTTTCCCACAATAGAGGGAATATTCTGTTTGCCGTTTGCAGGATCCGTATCTCTTACAAGCGCCTCAATGCCTGTAACCTTCTTTACAATATCCTCCGGCCTTCTCGGACAGGAATATCCCTTACAGGCCACGCACACAGGGCAGGAGCCGCCAAGCGACTGATATTCTGTTTTTCCGCCGGCCTGAAAGCAGTTTTCTCCTGTACGGCGCAGAATGTCCTGTCTTGTCCATCTGTCATAGGTCTGGTTTCTGAAATCTCCGGCATATCTCATCCTCACAAGCTTTGGGCGGAAATCCCCTTCTGCATACACAGCCGCCGCTCCCTGTTTCAGAGAGGCCAGATATTCTTTCTGCTCCTCTGTCATATGCATGGCGCCTCCGACAAGCTTCCTGTCTTCCTCTGCCACGGTTCTGTGTACAATCTTAAGGTTCGTGTTTTTTATCAAATCAGGCGCCAGCTTGGACGGAATCTGGTCAGCAACCACAAAGCCCTGTCCCTTGCTTCTGAGCTCTGCGAGCATGTTGCAGAAAAACTCAACTGCATTTCCTCTTGGATCTGCGTTTTCTCCTGTTCCTGCGCTCACATTTCTGAGCAGTCTGTGAGCCTCCTCAATAAACAGCAAATGCCTTGTCTCAAGCTGGTAATCCATCTGATTTCTCCGATACTCGCTGAGCTGAATCAAAAACATACTGATTAAAAACGCCTTCACATCGTCGTCTCCAATATCCTCCAGTTCAATAATCACCCGGCTGCTCAGGATTTCCTCTATTGGGAATGATTTGCGCACATTCAGGGTTTCTCCCTTTGCGCCCAGGCGCAGGGAATTGATACGAGCCTGGAGAGAGCCAATCAGGTCGTTCTGCATCTTCTGGTCATAGCCTGCCTGAATAACAACCTCTGGTATCTTATAATACAAATCTTCGATTGTAGGATACTCGTCAATTCCCCTGGTATTTTTGTCTGTCTTTATATCCCAGCCATATTTCTCATAGATTTCATATATGGCACGCTCCAGCACATAGGGCATTGGAGTATACATGATAAAGCTTGCCTTAAATGCAGAAAACACATAATCAATATGGGTCTGAAGCGGAGTACTTCCCACTCTTTCAAAGGGATTCATGCAATAGGGTCTTGTCCATTTCTCCCTGCTGCCCACACTGTATATCTGCAGGTCAGAAAAACCCAGCCTGAACAGCTCATAATATTCCTTTTTTGCAGGCTCAATAATCAAAAACGGAATTTTTCCTGAAACGCTTTTGTTTATCGCGCAGATCAAAGATTTCACGGTGTTTGTCTTGCCGCTTCCGGTGAGGCCTGCTATCAGCGTATGACGATTCAATGTATTCACGCTGAAAGTATAAGAATTGCCTGCATACTGTTCTCCCTGAAGAATATCTCCCAGCACAATTTCCCCGGATTCTCTTCTTGATACGTCAAAATTTACCGTCTCATAGTTAGAAAAACCATTCACATCTCTCTTTGGGAATGCGCACCAGAGAGCAAGCTGCCGACTGCTCAGGTAGGTCGCATACGCAGGATAGGCATTTCCTCCATAGCTTAAGCTTATCTCCCCTCCGTCCGGGATTCCTTCCTCAAGGGAGAAGGCGCCTCCCCTGTGGTGCAGGGCATGAAGAGGCTCAGGAAAAGAGCTTTCTCCATAAAAGGAAGCTGTCAGAAGTCCTCCCAGGGTCAATGCATTCTCAGGCGTTGCAGCAGCATAGCTCACAGAGACCTTCCAGCCTCCAAGGCGCAGCTCCTCCTCTGTCTGTCCTGCAAGCTCTTCTATTTTTTTCTGGTATTCTCTGCCCTCATGGCAGACCACCTGATAGCTCATATCCTCATTATTATCTGACTGAGAAAAGGATACCTGATTTAAAATGCTGCATGAGGTAGCTTCAGAGAGCAGCTTTCTCAGAAAGCGCACGCTCGTGCTTTTGCGTACAGGCTCTGCGCATACCAGCATCGCCCACTTTCGTCCGCTCATGCCCCTGATTACAGAGTCAATCGCTCCAAAGGCTCCTGCCTCCTGTGTGCCGGGATTTCCCTTAAGGAGTCCTCCATATCGAAGTTCTTCATTTGACTGCTCCAAAAGCTCGTACAGGAGATACATTTTCTCCTGCTTTTCTCTCATATGTTCTATCTGAATAGAGGAATACGCCCCGTACACAAGTGGGCGGAGCGTACCTTCATATTCATTTTCTGTGCCAATATAAATATTTATCTTTCTTCCGTCAGAACAGAGGAACCAGGCAATCCCTGCACCAATGCCATGCATTCCCATGAGACAGGTAAGCATCTCCTGCTTTTCTGGAAGGCTTCCTGGATTTATGCCCTGGGCATGTTTCTCCAAAACCTCTCTTCCATTTCCTTCCACATGGTACATCACAAAATCCTTTTCACAAACCTCTGACCAGATGTCAGAACAGTCCTCCCTGGACATAGCCTCCATCATGTCCATATATCTCTGTGTGATTGTCTGATTCCGTTCTTCTAATTCTCTTCTGTCCATACTGTTTTCCTCACAAGACTGCACGAATCATCATAATAATTCCCCATATTGTCAGCAGCAGCACTCCAATCGAAGGCAAAATCTGTATCAGAAAATCCTCCAGGGAAATCGCGGCTCCACTGGCTGCCTGTGCTGCCATATCTCCAAGCCCTGCCACGTTCATGAGAAGAAGAGTAACTATAATTGCAAGAATAAAACAGGTAAAAAACGGATTCCCTTGTCTGTAAAAATACCTTCGCCGTCTTCTCGGCCAGATAATTAAAAAGTAGATTACCAAAAGAGCAATATAAGCAATGATGAATGTCTGAATAAAGTCATGGCAAAAGGCTGTCAGACTGCGGATGCTTCCCTGGATTCCTCCTGCTGAAAAGCCGCTCGTCAGAATTCCGCCTGCCATGCACAGAATCACCAAAAGAATCGTTATGGGCAAAAGCATCTGAAAGCAGTGCTGCATTCTGACCGGAACCCTGGAGCCTGCATACTCTATGCTGGCTCTGTCTGCCATCAGGAACCCGTTTCTGCACTTTCCGCTCACCGTCACGTTCAGGTTGTTTTCCAATGCTGCGCCTGAGGAAATGGTTCCATGCATGTTCACAAAAATATCCTTGTCATCTGCTGTATGAACCCGGAATCTGTGAAGGACATCCTCTGTTCTCTGGTGATATACTATCGCCTGATGGATCTTTTGAAACCAGAAGCGGCGGTAAGAGCCTGCCTCTGCGCTCACGTTGGAATAGTCGCAGATTCTGCCTGACACTATGCGCCGTCTTCCCCGGGAAGCGCTTGTTCTTTGCTTTCCTGCACTATGCTGCCTTCCCGTCCTGCCAGTTCCTGTCTGCTCCTTCTTTGCCTCTGTGTGCCTGTTTTCTCTCTGCTCAGGAGACCTTTGCCCCCTCTCCCTCTCAGGCATTTTCTCTGGCGCAGCCTGTCCGGAGCCTTCCCCGCAGCTGGCCTCCTTCATCTCTTCCAGCCTTTTTCCAAACAAAGCCGTACTCTCTCCTTGGCGCTGCTCCAGGGTTCTCTGGCACACAGGACATTTCTTTGTCTTTAATTTAATGGTATAGCCATTGCAATGCGGACAATATTTTACATACATCTCTTTCTTCCCCTATCTTCTCACTTCTCATTAAAGCGGACATTCACATTCCGCTTTGCTGTGCGCTTTCCCTCATTGAATATCGCAAATCAAAGGTCTGTCCACACACATCGGATTTTCCTCGCATTCCAGACAAAAGGCATGAGAGAGCAGATCTGCCACAAAAAATCCATCCCAATACTCCACAGGAACACGATATTTGATTCCGTTCACCTGATAAAAGAAATGAAGTCTTGACAGCTCCTGTCGGTCTCTCTCATCCATATGAACCCTCACAGCCACACCCCTTGAGCCATAGTGCTGCTCCTGCTTCTTTTCCACATAAATTTTATAGGGATTTCCAATCCTCACATTCAGAAGAATCTGGGACGGCTCCTCCTCAAGCCTTCCATTTCTGGATAAAAAAATCTTCACATCATAGAGTCCTTTCAGAATCTCCATGCCTTCTGTCTCGTGGTAGGTATTTTTGCGCACAGACAGGCTGGTTCGATATGCAAGATTTCCATTTTTAAAAAACTGAAACTGTATGTCTGTGTCCTCCCCAAACCACTTAAACCGAAACAGACTGTGCCTTGCCAAAAGCTGTGTCTCATATTCCTCTCTTCTTATATACTCTTCCATGTGCTTTCCCCTCTTGTAAATGTGAACCTTGCGCAGCGGCCGGATGATATTGAGCCTTATTTTATTCTCTTGATTCCCTTATCTTTTGCTTTCTTTTCTTCCTTGACTGTGGAGGTTTTTTCTCTTTTTTTGTCCTTGTCAGGGTTCTCCTTTGGCAGCCTCTCAGGAGATTTTGTCCTTGCCTTTGTCTTCTTTTTTTTCTCTGTATAAGGAGCCATGGCAGGCGTCATTCCCACAAGCACAAAGAAAAGCAGATAAATCAGTCCCGATGCTATAGGCAGATGCTCCATTCCAAACTCCATAAGAATGGCCGCAAGCACAGCAGTCACGCCCGCACACAGCATAATAATTCCGACATCCCTGCCATTTAAGCTGAAACAGTACATCCATCCTCCTATGAGGGCGCCCAAAGCAGCGAGAAACAGAATTCTGAGAGCCGCATACAGGGCATCATTTTTCACATAATTTCTCTCACTGAAGAGGTCTCTCTTTGCATTCTTCTGACTTGCCTCCTGCATGGCCTCGTTCAATCCGGAGACATCATCGATTGCCACAAAGGTTCCTCCTGTTCTCAAAGCAATTCTCTTCAAAAGTCTGCTGCTCGCTCCCTGTCCAAGTCCTATGGTTCCCACAGTAATCTCATGCTCCACACAGTCGCCGATGATCCCATTCATACCAAAGCCGCTGGTCTGTCCATCTGTCAGAACAATGATTCTGGGATATTTGGAGGTACCCCATACCCCCTTGTCATAGTCCTCAAGCAATGTCTCCAAAGCGCCTCTCAGGTCTGTATTTCCATTGTTCTCCCTGGGAATGTCTCCCATACCCTCAGAGATGGGTCCAAACGCCCGCGCTGTCTTTACCGAGCCTGTAAACTGGTAAATCATGTAGGGGAATTCTTCGTTTTTTTCCCTGAGAACCTCCTCTATGGCATCGTATCGCTTAAAATCCCCGTCATTTCCTCCCATGGAACCAGAATCGTCAATCAGAAAAATATAAGCGTCCGGCTCATGATACTGCTTCTGTATTCCAAGCTCATACAGGAACTCAAAAAGAATTCCAAGGCAAAAGATAACAATGGCGCCGACAGCAGCCATAAAAGCAATTCCAACATAATCAGAGCTTCTTCGGAAATATTGGTCTGCATTTCCATTCACCTTGCTGACAATCAAAACCACTATGACCAGCGCCAGATAAAACATCACAAAGATACAGCCCATCTGCAGAGGACTCCACAGCTTATTCCAGGTTCTGTTATAAAAGAGGGTGAGAAGCACACCCAGCGCTCCCCCCGCAATCGCCGTGACAATCAGCATCGGCAGATAAAACCGATATTTTACTTTTTCCTTTTTCTTTTCCCTTCTCATCATGCATCCTCCAGCTCAATATAAGCATTTAAATCCTTATAAGAATTCCACTGTCTTCTGTAGAGTATCTGCAGATTATGGATTCCAAACACAGGGTTCTGAATAACAGCTATTCTCCTGTCCGAGGGAGCGGCATTTTCCATTCCTGTAAGCCACTCGTATGTAATAAGCTGCTCATTCGCTCTCGCAAAATGCAGCTCCCGGTCAGCTCTGCGTCTTACCTCTTCCACAGCTCCCTCCAGACTGTCTGAGAGGAGCCTCGAACTGCCCAGAACCTGTCTCAGTTTTCCTGTATCCAGCTTGCCAAGCACCTGAGAAGGAGAATCCCCTATGAGTACTTCTTCCTTGAATATTCCATTTTGCCAGAGCGTTTTCAGGTCAAAATATCGGCTTCCTGCCTCTCCTCCTGAAAGAATGATTTCCTCGCAAATGCCCTTCTTTTCATCCTGGATTTTCTGAACGATTTTTTGAAGAGGATTATTATACTCCTCCCTTATCCGATAGAGCCATTTATGTAAAATCCTGTGCTTTTGCTGCCTTGCCTCTTCCAAAAGCGCCTGGTCAAAATCTTGAATTCCCTGCTTTGCTTCCGGGGGATCTGTGCAAAGCTCTTCCAGAAGCTCTGCAAAAATATCCTGCATATCCGTCCATCTGAACACACAGGGAAGGCTGTAAATGCTGGCTTCCAGAGCCCACTCAACCTCGTCTCTGCTGCCTGCATGTGTGTTTTTCCTGTAATTCTCTTCCAGAACATCTCTGATAAAATCCTGCACCTGATTCTGATAAAAATATGGTGTACTCTCATCCTCCCAAAGTCTCCGGGGAAGGTACACCAGGCTGCCTTCGTTAAGCTTTCCCCTGTAATAATTCTCAAAAATCTCTTCCAGCTTTTCCCGAATCTGGACTCTGCACCGCTCCTTTATTCTGCTTTTCAGAGAAATCCCTTCTCTGGAATCCGGGAGCTGCCTTTTATAAGTCTCAAGAAGAATTCCTTTTATCAGAAGCTCAGGAAAGCGCTGCTCATAATACCCCACAGCCTCCCAGGCATATTCCTTTGTTCTGTCTGTCCTCCATTCATGGGGAGATTGCGAAAGATTTCTCAGGGTCTGCAGAAGAATGGTTCTGCATAGCCTCGTGTACTCTCTCTCCCTTCTTCCTCTCTGCAGGTGATAGAGCCTTGACCACCCCATAGAATATCTCTCCCAGCCCTTTTGAATCTGTAAAAAAGCCTCTTTTGTACAGGGGACTTTTCTCTCAAGAATTCCATAAAATTCCGGGTTCAGAAGCTCAAAATCATCCTGCCGCATCTCTTCCAGACAGGAGAGAAGCACTTCTATTGTACTTTCCGTCTTCCAGAAGGATGCACACATATCCGCCAGCACAACCGGCTGAATCTGAATTCCCGGCCGCCTTCTTTCCATCTGTTCCAGGACGTCCTCTGTATCTTCTATAAAGGCTTCCGCATCCGATAAATCTGTGACCGCGGTCTGCTGCCAGCACACCTTTCTGAGCAGATTCTTTGCCTCTCCTGTCAGGGCGTCCCCAAGCTCCTTGCTCCCCAGAACCAGGAACAGGACTCCCTTTCTCATATGATACAAAACCTGCTCTTCCTCAAATATCTCCTTGCAAAAGTCCTGAATCTCCTCTGTTGTCTTTTGCATTTTTCTTCCCTCCTGTCTGTTTCCTGCCACTTGCTTCCTCCTGTCACCATCGCACTCACATGTAAAGGCTCTTGTCAAAGCTCTTACATCTAAGCCTTCCTTGAAAAGGAAGGTGGCACGGCTCTGCCGTGCCAGATGAGGTGCAGTCTTCCTAATCACCACACACATTTCCTCGCTGCAAAGCTCCCCCAGCAGGAGAAGCCCCCTTCCATTTCTAGCGGGTAAAGCGGACATTCGCATTCCCTACAGTCCGAAGAAGTCCACCAGGCTCTGGTACACACTATAGATTGCATTATAAGGATTTCCTGCCTGCTCTGTATCCATGGCAACCTTATAGGAACGCCTGCGATTCATATTTGCCTGTCTTATGATTGTTTCCTTTGCGCGGAGCTTTCCAAGCCCTTCTCTTCCATAACATTTCTTTATTTCCTTTAACCAGGTATCGAATTCCTCCTCTGGCAAAAATTCACTGCTTTGAGACATCTCATCCATATACCCGATTGTCTCCTCATCCATTTCGCAGAATGCAGCAAATGCATGGTAGATGCCATAGGTTTTGTCCATGCTGGAGTCCCTGCTCAGGTCAACAAGCACATCCTCCTTCTCATCAATCACATAGGTCCAGACATCCTTTTGTCTGGAAATAATCCCTGTATGCAGGGCATTTGCAAAAATTCCCAGCCTGTCCAGAGCCTTATCCACAGCAGCCTGTTCTTCCTCTTCCTGTCTCTTCTTTTTCGCTTTGTTCTGAACAGTCTTCACAGCGGCCTGGTAAAGCGTCTCAAACTTTTCTGCATTGCGCTCCAATGTCTGCGTCAGATAACGGCTCATGCGGATCAGCTTATAGAAATCTCCGATTGGAGCCTCCCCGGCTGGTGAGACAGTGCCCTCTCCGTCCAAATCCAGACAATTCAGGGCACTGTCTGTACGGGTAAGAATAACCTCATCCATGCCATAACCATATAGCTTCATAAAATCCGAAAGCCTCATACCTCTCTCATACTTCTCTTCAAGAATTCTGCCAAAGGCCTCTGCATTTTCCGGCTCCCTCTTAATATCCAGAAGCACATAATACCCTGCCTGTTCATCCTTGTAAATACAGCCATTTTTTATTGCCTGATCTGCAAGACGCCTGACTCTCCTGAGAATGTCGTATTCCCGCTGCGTATCCTTTGTAACCCTGTTTTCTTCGACCCTAATAGCAAAATCGAGATTATAGGGCTGCGGAAATTCCTGCCATTTCTCACTCACCTCATCCATATGTAAGCCTACAGCAGATTCCCCATTATTTCGGAAGGCCTCCTCATAATCTGCATTCATCTGTTTCAGGCCCTCTATCAAATACAGCGGGATACCAAAGGCAAGATTGGTGCAGGAGATGCGATTTTCCACATTGCTGTCTGCCACCTGGTAGGTAGGGTCAGCTGCAAATTGCTGACGAATCAGGTTACTCAGCACAGGCGTGGAGCTTAATACGCCCACATACTTTTTCTCAGAAAACGAACCCATGGAGTAATTGGTCGCAAGCTTTGCCATGGCAACCGACTGTGTCCTCAAATGCTGGGCAATCGTACTAGCAACTCCCTGAAGAATATTCGTTTTCACATTCTGCTGGTTTGCCCAGATATTGTCCACTTGCTGAATTGTCAGAGGATTTGGTGAATAAGCCACCACCAGGAATTTCTCAATCGCATCAGCCAGCAAGGTGTTTCTCACATAGTTTTCAAAAATGGTACGGATTTGCAGCTTAAGGGCTTCACTGTCCTCCATATTCAGCCAGATATCTCTGTTTTCTCTGATGTTTTCAATAAATTTGTCGCACAATGCCTTTACAGATGCAGGACTTATAAAGCCGTCCAGGTATGTTTTGAGTCTCTCTGCCTCTGCTGTGCCTGATTTAAAATTAAGAACATCATAGGTAAATGTAGCTCCCTCTGCCCCAACTGTCTCGTCCGCCCTTGTGACATAATCTGCGTCATTCTTCATCATGTCGCTGATTTCTGTCAGAATGGTCGTGTATACAGAATAAATACTGTTATTCTTATCCTGATAGTAGTCATGAAGCCCATCTAAAACCGTTTCCATTATCTCATAGATTTTTTTATCTATAATCGTTTTCTTTGCATAATCACAGCACAGATTGCTGTAGTTTTCCAGTGCCGCCTCCTCATCGTTTTTGCCTACAATCGGCGCATAAAACCGCAGCGCCTCCTCCCTTGCCTCATCTATTTCATCCCTGAGACGCTTTTTTATGTCCTCGCTGACCGCCTCTCCATATCTTTCATGAACCGCGTCCTTTAATAATTTCAGATATTCCAGAAGTCCGCTGAAGTTCTTTTTGTCAGTAAGCTCATATTCCAGAAGCCGCAGTACAAAGAATGGTCCATTATTCTTGAAATAGTCATCCAGACCTGAATCTATCTTTTCCTCAATCAGCTTTTCAAGCATCTTTGGAAAAGCCTTTGGTATAGCCTTGACGCGTTCCTCTGCAATCTCTCTTGCCGTGTCTAATGTATCATCCTCGTCCCTTTTCACTTCCCTTTTTGTCGGAATATCCACCCTGATTTCCAGGTCTGCTTCTATTTTTCCCTTTACAAACGAGAATAAGTCTTCTATTGACCCCAGATCTGCCGGGCCGAGAATACTGTCCATATGCTCCTTCTGCACTTCAGAAATCCGTTGAAATTCCTCAATCATGGCAAGGTACATCTTGTCAATGCAATAATTGATGATTTCGTCCTTTGGAATATACACAGAGCTGTAGCCAAGCACCTGATAATTGTAGTTTGCGGATTTCGGAAAACGCTGTCTGTCGCCTCCCTGCATGTTGTACCAGGAAATAAGGGTTGCATGGGCATTGCTGCTGAAGGCCTTTGCCAGCTGAACCTGAATTCCATTGTTCTGGTAACTAATGTCTCCAAGAATTTCTCTCAAATCATCGGTCAGCGCATCTATTGTCTGAAGCATGGTAGCAGTTCCTCTGGTTGTATTAATGCTGGAGACCAAAGTACACGAGTCAAAGATGTTTGCTTTGGAAGATATGGAGCTGCTGTCTGATAAGCCAAGCTTATATTCTCCCTTATTATGAGACAGATTCATGAAATAATCAATTTCCTTCAGAGCCGCATAGCCATTTTTATTCAGGTTGAATATAATGCTTGGATCTCCTTCAATTCCTTTTTCATGATACTGCACATCCGGCATATACACATAAGCAGACAGCTCATAGGATAAAAAATGAAGATCCGTATCCATAATATCACGAATCAAATAGCTGACGTCAATAATCGTTCCACTGCCAGTTCCTCCTGAAATACCTGCCATAATTATAATATTGATTTCAGAGGCAGGGCCGAGCAAATCACCTGCTTTGTTTTTTGCTTCATTCAGAATATTTCTCAGCCTTCCCCGAAGCCTTGCGTAGGAATTGCCCGCGGTCAGCATAATCCTTCCGATTTGACGTGTATGCTTTGCGCCTTTATTATCCAGCTCCTGTTTCAGAGCGCCCTTTTTTTTCCATGCTTCAATATAAGAAGGACACCCACCCGGTGCTGTCAGAATAAATTTTGTGCTTTTATCAAAAAGAACGATCGTCTCGTTTTGTTTTAAATTCCCTCCCTTATCGGGATTATACAACTCTTCTGTCTCCTCCTCCATGGTGTCAACTGCCAGATACCAGATGCGATCCGACTCTCCATAAGCATCCTGCATCTTTCTCTTGAGCATATTCAGGGTCTTTCCTCCCAGCCCTCCAAGAGAAATCACCACAGTAGGTATCTTTGTAATTCCTGCGCCAGGATTCCGAAAGATTCCTCCCTCCCTCATGCTGACCTTGCGCATCTGCCTCTTCCATTTATCTGACACATTCATATGCATTTCCCCCTTTTTTTGGTTTGAAGCCTATCTTTTTCCTTCTTTTTATCATACCCTACACATCCCCTCTTTTCAATCGTAAAAAGGCTTTTTTCTGCATTTTCCCATATCTATGACTGAAGAGTACCTCTCAGGCTCCTGTCCGGAAGCAGTGGTCTCTATATTAGCATACCCTGTTATCGTATCTTTTCCAATAAACCAATGGTTTATTTTCCCAGGAAGCACTGTCTGAAATTTGGATACAGCTCCGTATAAACAAGATTGGCAGAATGCTCACAAAGCCGGCTGCCTTACATTGTTTATACAGAGCTGTTATATTTGCTTGCCTTTTATCCTTTTGTATATTTCAGCACAAACTCCACCACCGTTCCGTTCTCAAAGAAAAACTTCACCCTGCATTCGTTCTTATCCTTTAATCTCCATTTAATAGCCTGTCCCTCCTTATGATTGTTAATGGCAACTGGAAGATTTCGTTTTGTCCGCAGCATCACTCCATTTCTTCCTCCCACAGAGCCTATGATTTTAATCTCCCGTGCTGTGGGACAAAGCTTTTTGATAAGAGGCTGAAGAATTTCCTTCTGTCTTGGAGGAAGCTCCCTGTCAGCAAAGCTGCTGTAGGCAAGCAGCACTCCCTCCATGTTCTTTTTTCTCCTCTGTGTCATTGCTCTGATCTTTCCTTTATATTCCCGGTAAACCTGTATAGGCTCACTGTCCTTTCTCTCACGCACAATCACGGTTTTCACAGTAAAGAAGCCTTTGATAATTCTGAACTTACGAATCCCTGTGATAATCACAAGCAGTCCAATCAAAACTATCAGAAAAGGAATAGCTGACAGGATCGCCACCTTCCAGAAATCCTTCACCTTTACGCAAAAATATAAAAACACCGTATTGTTCTGCGCATCAGTAAAGGAGACAGTCACATTAGAGGAACCCCATTTCACACCCTCCAGGCTGAGAACGCCTGTATCATTATTCACAAAGGCCTTGACCAGCTTCTCATCATCTGAGACTGCCTCTGCTGTAATGGCGTCTCCCTCCAAATCAGACACATAGGAAAAAATGTCCTGGATTTCCAGAGTGTTATGCACCTTGACCTCCTGCGCAGGCATCTCCTTCACAAGCTCAAGAGGACGATTGCCGCTCTCCAAAATAAGGGTATCCTCATAAAAAAAACGGTCAGAGCCAGCTGAGACAGAGATATCATACACGCTCTCCTCCTCCACAGGAAACTCTGCCTCAAAGCAGCCTTCCTCCTCCACATAGGTCAGAGCTGCCTCCTCCTTTTTCTCAGGATTTGTTCTGGGTACTGCCGCAATACTTCCTGAGACTGTCCTGCAAAGCTCTGGAATGGCAACTGTTTTGTCTGCATTTTTCAGAAATACCTTTACCTTCACATTGTCTCCCTGAAAGGCGGTATTCTGTGCATTTCCCTCTGGAACCTCAAGCGCCGTCTCCCAGACAAGTCCATTGTGTTCCAGAAGTCCTACCTGAATGTCATCCCCTGTAATTCCCTCTACCTGCAGCCTCCATTCTCCTTTTTCCGGAAGAAGAATCTTAATGCTGGCTGCCGTGGCGTCCACATCATACCGCAGCTTGTCATCTGAATTGGTAAGGTCACATTCCACCTCCTCTCCTGGACGGAAAAGATGAATTTTTCCCTGAGCAACTGCGTTTAAGGTATCGCAGTGAATGCGGATATCTGCTTCCAGCACAGACGGATTGATGTTGATGGTTCTCTCGTGCATGCCCCCGTCTCCTGGAATAGGGTCAATATCATCAATGTACCGGATATCACAGATTTGTGCCAGCATGTCTGCAAAGCTTGCCTCGATTTCTGTGATGCTTCCCTGCTCCTTTACGCTTCCCTGGGTATTGTCTGCAAGCTTCTGAAGCCTTATCAGACCCTCGCCGTTCTCTCCCATGGACATTGTGCCGTCTTCTGTGGGATAATTAAAGCCTACGCTGTAAATCCGGCATTGATTTTCTCTTGCCCAGACAAGAGCCTCGTTATAGTTTTGGTTATTTTTTTCTGCCTCCAGTTCAGGCTGACGGGTGTAATCGTCAAAATCATCCACTCCATCTGTAAAAAGAAGAATCGCTTTTTTCGCGCCCTCTCTTCCCTTTGCCTCCAGCAAATCAGTTCCCTGCCTGAGCGCATTTCCGATTCCTGTGTCTCCGTAATACTCTATACCGTCTGCAAGAGCCTTCACTGCAAGAGCATCCTGAAACTTTTCCAGACTGACAAGCTCTCCCTCGTTATCTGCATTGATTGTCAAAAGCTCTGGCTCATTGTTAAAGGCAATCAAGCCGACCCTGCTCTGCATGGCAGGCATCATATTGAGCAGCACCTTCACTGCTTCAATCACAATTCTGTCCTTATCTGCAGTAGCCATAGAGCCGCTCTTGTCCATGATAATTACCAGATCCAGATCCGATTCCGAAGCCATGACATTGCTTCCAAAAAAAACAAGCATCAGGCAGATACTGAGCATACAAAGCCATTTTTTCCTTTTCATTTCCTTCACCTCTTTTTCCCTGCCGGTTTCTTCAAAAAGCCCAGAATTCCCTTGTCCTCTCTCTGTCTATCTTCTGCAAGACATATCTCTATCAGAGGATTTTTCTGATATCTGTCGCACAGATACTCATAGGAACCTGGTTCCTCCTCCCTGAGAATCTCCAGAGCCCTCTGCATAACGACAAGAGATACCATACACTCCTGCGTATTCATATAATAATCAAAAATGCTTTCCTTTGTCAGACTGCCGATTTTACATTTCATAAGAGCAAGGAGATGCTCCTGCTTCAGGATTTGAGCATCCATAAGGCTTTCGAAAATGCCGTCATAATCCTGATACATTTCTTCCAGCATGGACACATTTTCCTCTCCATAGAGTAGAAAATGCATCCACTCCTTCATCTGTATTTCTGAAAACCGGTACTGATTCTTGTCAGAAAAGGTGACTACGAAATCTATATTCTTTGGTTTTCCGATAAGGTATTCAAGAGCTGCTCTCTTCTCAACTGCTTTATAATAATTCTCCAGATCTTTGTAACAGGAGATATAAATTTCTCCTGCCTGCTGATAGGCCTTCAGAGTCTCCTCCTTCTGCTCCAGCTCTTCCTTCATCTGTTCGATCTTTTTTCTGATACCCAGGTAACCATCCTGGGTAAGATAGCTCTGACCATCCTCCAGATATTGAAGCCATGCTTCACAATCCTTTGTGTTTCTTATATAAGGCAGGGCATTGGAACACTGTGCAAGAAAGAGCGCCAGCCATTCCTTTTTATAGATCTCCCTGTTTTCCTCCTGATACTGAAGCTTTTCCCAGATTTCCCTGCTGCCGGATAGTATCTGCGATATTTTCTGCTCCTTATAGAGAAGCCTCATCTGTCCAGCAAGCTCTCTTCGCTCCTGAATAATGGAAGCTTTTCTGTGGTTCTCTTTCTCAAGCTCCTCTTCTGCTTTCTTTTCTTCCGGCTTCTCTTTCTCAAGCTCCTCTTCTGTGCTTTCCTCTTCCAGAACTGACTTCTCTTCCTCCTCTGCCATATACAGGATTTCCCTCTCAAGCTCCTGAAGCATTTCTTTTTTCAAATCCGCCTGTTTTCTTCCTATCTTTGACAATTTTTCCAGCTTCTTTTTTTCATCTATCCATATATCCACAAGCTGCTCTTCCTTGTCTTTGCCTTTTTCTCTGAGCTGCTTTCTCTCCCAGCCAATGATGGCCTCTCTATCCAGCTCCACCCATGGCAGCAGCTCTGCCATTGCAAGGGTGTTTCTGATTTTTCTTGGAAGTTCACTGTAGGGTGCGCTGCAGGTCTCCAGCTCCTGTCTTAAAATTTCAGAAAAAGCATCTGATGACAGTCTGTCCCTTATCTGACCGATCAAAAGCTCTGACAGCTCGTTTTTGGACCACTGATGCCCCAGAAGATATCGCTTCCATTTTGGAAACGCCGTCTGGTTCTCCTCCTGGCTCCATATCCTTGATATCTGAAAATATTCCAGACTCTCACAGGCATTTACCTCTCTTCCCCCAAATACCTCCTCAAGCTCTCTCTCAAAGGCTTCCTTCTGCTCTGAAGCAGCCCTTATCAAAAATTGAACATATTTTTTTATGTCAGAAGAAACTGCCTGCATCTTCGGGCTTTTCCAGTCAAAATATCCGTGAAGCTCCTCCAGCTGTGTTCTGTCATAAATCTGCACACGGATTTTATCGCTTGAGGACTGATTCTGCCCGCAATAGGAGATAAAACCACAGGATCTTCGATTCTGCCATGGAAGACAGGTATAAAATTTCAGAAGAACCTCTCTTGCCCTATGATTGTAGCCGTCTCCCTCTGTGTCCAGAATCCATTTCGTTTTTTTCTGATTTACTTCGTTTTGCAGAAAGTCTGTAAGTGCTGCCTCCAGCTGCTCTTCTGTAACATTTCCCTTCATTTGAAAGTCTGCATATGCCCCTTCCTTTTCCAGAGGCTCCTTGCCATCGCACTGCGAAAGCTCTTCTGCTCTCACAAAGGAATAACCAAAAATTCTGCAAAAATCCTCCTTAAAAAAGGAATCCTCATACTTAAAAATCATCCCGTGAAAATAGGAGCAGGGCGTCTGAAGATTCTGCATCTGTGCATTCAGGCACAGAATAATACTCTCCTCCTTCAGAGTATGGTTCAGATTGGAGACAGCACAGCACAGGCTCTCCGGATAATATTCCTGGCTGGAATATGCCTCATGATTGGTAATCATCCTATAATCCTTATAGCTCTGATAAATAGCCTGCTCTGCCTGATCTGAAATTTCAGGAGATTTAAAGAAGGTTCGATAATTTTTTCTATCATTTCCATAAATAATCTGAAGCATTTTTTTCCTCACTTCCCTCTATTTTTTTAAAGCTGAAAAAGCTCCCCTTGATCTTCAATGTCATCCCATACCTCCTCCAGTTCCTCGTCTTGTCTGTGGAAAAGAATACGTCCAAGCTTTCCAAAAAAACCTCTGTCTTCCTCTTCAGGCTCTATCCATTTTCTTGTCACCGCATCCAGACAGCCAACCACGCACAGACTCCACAAAAACGGAAGCTCTATCATAGAAGGCTGAGGACTGCGCGCCCTGCTTTCTTTTGCTGTAGCTTCATCCGGCTTTGCTCCATAGGCAGCAACCGCAAAATAATTCACACGCTCAAAAAGCTCCCCTGTCTTCTGTCTGATGACTCTTGCTCCATTGTCCACTATGTTTTGATTCGCCTTTTCATCCAGAAATCTCTTTATTTTTCGATTATGCTCCCTCATGCTGTCCAGCTTTAGCTTATTATCCTCCACATATTCCTCCATCACTCTGACATCTGGCTCAAATATAGGTTCCTCTTCCCTGTAGATTTTATCGCTCATAGTAATCAGCACAGCGGCCTGCCTTGTATGCTCGTGCGGCACGTCATTGTATACGCCTTCCATATTTTCCATTACCTTAACCATGTCTGTCTCTATGGCATCCTCTCCGCCATCATCGCTGATCCATCTGACTCGCTCTGTCTGTTCAGGGGCTATACACAGCCACATCAGATCCACATATTGAAGAATACGCCTCTGGTTGATGATAAAATTATCCTTTTTATCTCTGTCCCACACCTCGCCGGGCATATCTACAAAAATAAAGGCAAAGGGCTGTTCATTGATTTTCAAAACAATGGAAAACAGCGGAATAATCTCTGCCGATTCCTCTGTCTTTCTTATTTTTTTCATACTTCGATAAGGTCTTACAATATTTTCCTCAAAGTCCTTGTATCCCTCATCTGACCGGTCAGAGACCTGAATCAGGCTGTCTGCAGAGGTAATCTGATTGATAAGAGCCGCAAGATAAGCTGTTTTTCCCACACGGGCGCTGCCCATCATTCCAATCACAATTTCCTTATATTTTCCGACATTTCTGTAAAAGGTATGTCCGCACATAAAGCCTGTACAGATTTTTGCTGTGATTGTCTCCTTTTCCTCCTGACCATTCTTGTTCTGCTGGTAGGTGATTTCCACTCCCTCCAAAATCTCCTGAGATTTTGTATCCCGCATCCTGCGGATTTTCACTCTGAACTGAGCAATAGGCTGTTCGTCTAATTCATAAAGCTTTCGCAAAATTTGCAGATTCTTATCATAGGCAGCTTTCAGATTAAAATCCTTTTCACGGGTCACACAAAACATCTGTGCGATTCTTTGTTTCAGCTTATTGGCCTCTATCCGTCCCAGCTTTTTAAGGTAACTGTCAAAATCTCGAAAAATAGTTTCAAAATCCCTATCCTGCTCAGGATAAAGCAGGCGGCAGAAATGATCCTTGAGAAGCCCTACAGTCAGTTCAAAGTTTCCTTCCTTTTCCGGTTCCAGGTGATAAATTTTCTGCAAATCTCCGATGGAAAGATAAAGTCTCATATTCACGCTTTCCAAAAAGCTCAAAGAAGCGTTCTCTTCCTCCTCATCATCAATATTATCCTCCCAGATTTCATCAATCTCCCTTTGAATTTTAAGCGCCTTATGTACGGGTACTCCAAAGTCTATCGCCAGCTCACTTGCCGAAATTACTTTACCGCATACAGGGCAATGAATTTGATGATATTCATCCTTTGGATAGTCAATTTTTGTCTCCTGCTTTTCCTCTGCTTCTTCTTCATCTATGTCTCTTCTAAATCTCATAAGCATCCTCCCTTTTCGGTTGTGTGCATTCTCTCTGTCTTATTTTATCATGTTGAGGTCAAAAGGTATTTTGGCCTCTCTGATACCGGATTGCTCCGCACTTTATGCTTTTGCGATACTTCTTCCTCTTATTTTTACAAAATGTACCAATTTTTCTGCCTTTTTTATATAAAATTTCTATTTTAGTATAGCATTCTGGTAAAATGTTGTCAAAACTATTCCTGCATAAATTCCGGTTTTTCACTAATTGTGGCGCGCTTTATATCATCTGCTGTTTGCTTCTTTCACAACAGCGCAGTTTGCAATGCACAGAAACAGGATATTCTGCTCCATTTCGCGCACCACTGGTTTTTCTGTTGCCTTTCTCTTTGTGTAATGTTACAATAGCCTGAAAGTTAAATTATACAAGAAAGAAGGAAGAAGCAATGCAATTTTCCAAACGATTGGATTTATTTGGAAGCGAGATTTTCTCTGCCTTAAATACCCGGCGCATGGAGCTGGAGGCGCGGGGAAAGAAAATTTACAATATGAGTGTAGGGACTCCAGACTTTCACACTCCAGACCATATCAAGCAGGCTCTCATAGAGGCTGCAGCCGATGATGAGAACTGGAAATACAGTCTCAGAGATTTGCCGGAGCTTCTGGAGGCTGTGTGCGAATACTATAACAAGCGCTTTGGCGTGACAATTACGCCGGATATGGTAATGAGCGTGTATGGAAGTCAGGAAGGAATGGGACACCTGGGGATGGCTCTGTGTGATGAAGGAGATGTTGTTCTCCTCCCGGATCCGTGTTACCCTGTTTTTGCAGCAGGAAGTCTGCTCGGAGGAGCCAGGCCATATTATTATCCGCTGACTGCTGAGCATGATTTTCTTCCATATGTGGCCGATATTCCAGAGGAAATCGCCAGAAAAGCCAAATATATGGTCATATCTCTGCCGTCAAATCCTGTAGGAAGTATCGCTTCTCCCGGATTGTATGAGGAAATTGCAGCCTTTGGAAAAAAATATGATATTCTCATTATCCATGATAATGCATACAGTGATATTATTTTTGACGGAGCCTTTGGAGGAAGCTTTCTGGCAGCTCCAGGCGCCATGGAAATTGGCGTAGAGTTTTTTAGTTTATCAAAGTCATTTAATGTGACCGGAGCCAGAATGAGCTTTCTGGTTGGAAGACCGGATGTGATTGCTGCGCTTAGAAAGCTGAGAAGCCAGATTGATTTTGGAATGTTTCTTCCGATTCAGAAGGCAGCGATTGCCGCACTTAAAGGACCTGTGGAGAGCGTAAAGGAGCAGTGTCAGGATTACCAGGAGCGCAGAGACGTTTTATGTGAAGGGCTTCGGAGCATTGGCTGGGATTTGCCCAATGGAAGAGGAACCATGTTTGTATGGGCAAAGATTCCCGGAGGACGGACAGACAGTATGGCGTTTTGCATGGAATTGATGGAAAAGGCAGGAGTAATTGTCACACCGGGCATCAGCTTTGGGCCTCATGGACAAGGATATGTAAGATTTGCACTGGTTTTGCCAGTGGAGAAAATCAAGGAGGTCATCCAGGCGATTAAAAAAAGTGGAATCTGAAATGAGCTGACTGATTCCTTGTTAATGGATGTTTTTATCAACCTGAATAAAGAGTGTATATTCTACGGAGATATATTATAAAAAATCCGCATTTCTGTGAAATGCGGATTTTTTATCGTTTACAAGCGGCTATATTAAACCAGCTCAATCAATACCTCCATAGCTGCATCACCCTTACGCGGTCCAATCTTCACGATACGGGTATAACCGCCATTGCGGTTTGCATACTTCGGAGCAACCTCATCGAACATCTTCTTAACCATATCAACCTGCTTGGTGTTCTTCTTCTTTCCTGCGTTCTTGGTCGGAACCTCTGTTACAGGATAGAATACCTTCATCATCTGACGACGAGCATGCAGTCTGGAAGGAGCATCCTTCTTGATTTCCTTCTGAACCTCATCGTATACGGTCTTCTTCTTGCCGTCTACAACTTCCTTTACTCTCTTGCCGTCTGCATCTTTTCTGGCAACCTTTGCAGTTACAGTAACAGTCTCAAAATTATCTCTCTCTCGTACTGCCATAGCAATCAGACCTTCTGCAATTTTGCGGATTTCCTTTGCCTTGGACTCTGTAGTAACGATTTTTCCATGATACAGAAGACTTGTCACCTGGCTTCTAAGTAAAGCCTTTCTCTGGTCAGAAGTTCTGCTTAATTTTCTATACTTTGCCATTTTATTTTCCTCCATCTGTGGACAGAATAACATGCTTGTTCGGTCTTACTGTTATTCTGCATAGCAATCCCACACTATTTTCAGTATCATACCCCGGACAAGCCGGAGTATGAGGGGGCTTTCGCCTTATTCTTCAGTAGGCTGCAGCTGTAAGCCTAATTCCTTGAGCTTTGCCAGTACCTCTTCCAGGGACTTACGTCCCAGGTTACGAACCTTCATCATATCGTCAGAGGTCTTGTTGCACAGCTCTTCTACTGTATTGATACCGGCGCGCTTCAGGCAGTTGTAGGAACGAACAGACAGCTCAAGCTCGTCAATGCTCATTTCCAGAACCTTTTCCTTCTCATTGTCTTCCTTCTCAATCATAACCTCTGCGGTCTTCGCATTTTCAGAAAGGTCAATGAAGAGGCTCAGGTGCGCACTCAATACCTTTGCTGCCAGGCTGACAGCTTCATCCGGATCCAGAGTTCCGTTTGTATACACATCCAGCGTCAGCTTGTCATAGTCAGTTACCTGACCTACACGGGTATTTTCCACTATCATATTGACACGCTCTACCGGTGTGTAGATTGCATCTACTGCAATCACACCAATAGGCATATCCTCGGATTTTCCCTTATCCGCACTCACATAGCCGCGTCCCTTTGTGATGGTAAGCTCCATTGCAAGTCTGCAATCCTTACCGCCATTTAAAGTAGCGATTACCTGATCCGGATTCATAATTTCAATATCCTGATCTGCCTGAATATCAGCAGCTGTCACAACACCTGTACCCTCACATTCAATGTAAGCGGTCTTTGGCTCATTGTCACTGCTGTTGTTCTTGATAGCCAGACATTTCAGATTCATAATAATCTCGGTAACGTCTTCCTTCACTCCTGGAATAGAGCTGAACTCATGGAGGACACCATCAATTTTTACCTGGCTTACAGCAGCTCCCGGAAGGGAAGAAAGCATGATTCTTCTCAGGGAGTTTCCCAGGGTTGTACCATAGCCTCTTTCCAGAGGTTCTACTACAAATCTTCCAAATTTCTTATCTTCAGATATTTCTGTGATTTCGATTTTCGGTTTATTAAAATCAAACACGATAAAGGTCCCTCCTTCTTGGGGGTAAACCCCTCAGCCTATTACAGATTACTTGGAATACAACTCGACGATAAGCATCTCATTTACCGGAACATCAATCATGTCGCGGCTTGGAAGCTCTTTGATGGTTCCTCTCAAAGCTTCCTGGTCTACATCCAGCCATGCCGGAACCACACGTCCTCCGGTGATTTCAAGGATAGCGCCGTATCTCTTGGATTCCTTTGCTTTTTCCTTGATTTCAATGGTGTCGCCTGCTTTGCACAGGTAGGAAGGAATGTTTACACACTTTCCATTTACCAGTACATGCTTGTGGTCAACAATCTGTCTTGCTTCCTTTCTGGTTCTTGCAAGTCCCATGCGGAACACTACATTGTCCAGACGGCTCTCAAGCAGTCTCATCAAGTTCTCACCTGTCTGACCCTTCATTCTGTCTGCTCTCTCATAATAGTTGCGGAAAGGCTTCTCCAGAACGCCATAGATGAATTTTGCTTTCTGCTTTTCTCTCAGCTGAAGGCCATATTCAGATACCTTACGGTTTGCACGCTTTAACTGTCTTGTAGACTTCTTATTAATTCCTAAATACACTGGATCCAGACCCAGGGATCTGCATCTCTTCAGAACGGGAGTACGATTTACTGCCATCTCAAGCTACCTCCTAATTAGACTCTTCTACGTTTTGGTGGACGACAACCGTTGTGCGGAACCGGAGTCACGTCACGGATGCTGGTTACTTCCAGTCCGCAGGCCTGCAGAGCGCGGATAGCTGCCTCACGGCCAGAGCCTGGTCCCTTTACCATTACGTCTACTGTTTTTAATCCATGAATCAGAGCAGCCTTTGTTGCAGTCTCTGCTGCCATCTGTGCTGCATAAGGGGTAGATTTCCTTGAACCTTTAAATCCCAGACCGCCGGCACTTGCCCATGAAAGAGCATTTCCTTCATTGTCAGTCAGAGTAACAATGGTGTTATTGAAGGAAGACTGAATATGTGCCTGTCCGTGTTCAACGTTTTTCTTGACACGACGCTTTGTGGTCGTTCTCTTTGTCACTTTTGCCATTTTAAAACTAACCTACGCTTTCCTTTATCTCTTCTATATTAATTATTAAATAGTTGCTTGCTCTCAGTCAAATTATTATTTCTTCTTATTTGCTACAGTCTTCTTCGGGCCCTTACGTGTTCTTGCATTGGTCTTTGTCTTCTGACCGCGAACCGGAAGTCCCTTACGATGACGGATACCGCGATAGCATCCAATTTCCTGTAATCTCTTGATATTCAGTGCAACTTCACGGCGAAGATCACCCTCTACCATCATTGTCTCATCAATGACAGCGCTGATTCTCTTTACTTCATCGTCTGTCAAATCACGAACACGGGTATCCGGATTTACTTCTGCCTGTGCAAGAATCTTGTCTGCACTTGGACGGCCGATACCATAAATATAGGTAAGACCGATTTCGATACGCTTTTCTCTTGGTAAGTCTACACCAGCTATACGAGCCATGTACTGTTTCCTCCATTTTCTTTCTGAAAGCCATTCTCCTACTGTACCACGGAAGCTCTTCCGGTGAAATGGGGTACCTCTCGGAGGCCTTCGATTTTGATTTGTTTCCTTCCTAATTGGGGTGCCTCGGTATACACCCAGTCATATCCGGCGCAATATGACCTTTCCGAATTAATAGCGGCGCTTATGGCCGATTGCCTCTCGGTATTAGGCAATACATCGCTGAATCTATGCGGTTATCCGCATACTTCAAAAAACATGAAAACAGTCCGAACAACCCCTCCGGGTGTTCCAAACTGCAGCCGCACGTTTCATCATAAACAACTGCCGGATTTCTTTTCTCAAGTGATACCGTATCATCTTATAAAAACGGTATAACAAGAGAAATCAACCCTGGCGCTGCTTATGCTTAGGATTCTCACAGATTACTCTGATACTTCCTTTTCTCTTGATGATCTTGCATTTCTCGCAGATCGGCTTTACAGATGATCTTACTTTCACTGGAAATCCTCCTTCCATTGTATCGCTGAGTCTGTAGTTCTGAGCATACGAAAAAAACCCTTGTCGAACGCTCGAATTATAGTGTAGCACCTTTCACAGAAAAATGCAAGAATTTTTTTCAAAATTTTGCCTAGAAAAGGGCTGCAGCCCTTTTCTAGGCTGCAGCCCCTGTGCTGTTCTTATTTATCTCTCCAAATGATTCTTCCCTTGGATAAATCATATGGTGAAAGCTCAATGGTAACTTTGTCGCCGGGCAGAATCCGGATAAAGTTCATGCGGAGCTTACCGCTGATATGGGCAAGTACTACATGCTTGTTCTCAAGCTCTACCTTAAACATGGCATTTGGAAGCTTCTCCAGTACTGTACCTTCTACTTCAATGACATCCGTCTTAGACATGTTGGACCTCCTAATATTAACGATGTTAGAGTCAAAAGATATTTTGACCCTGCTATCCTACTAATCAAGATAAACGTGTTCAAAGGGTTCCCGTATAAGTTAAAATTTCCGGTTCACCATTTGTAATCAGAATTGTGTTTTCATAATGGGCAGACAGGCTTCCGTCCCTGGTAACAACTGTCCACTTATCACCCAGCCATACAACATCCGCTTTTCCCATATTAATCATTGGTTCTACGGCAAGTGTCATTCCGGCCATCAGGCGGATTCCTCTCCTTTTCTGAGGAAAATTCGGAATCTGTGGGTCTTCATGGAGATGGGTTCCGATTCCATGTCCCACCAGATCACGGACAACGCCATATCCATACTTGGCGGCATGTGCGCCGATTGCCTTGGAAATATCATTGAGATGATTCCCGGCCTTTGCATATTTCAATCCTTCAAAAAAGCACTGTCTGGTTACTTTGGCCAGCTTTGCTGCCTCAGGTGCCACCTCGCCCACCATGTAGGTGCGGGCGGCGTCCGAATGATATCCCTTGTAAATCAGACCTGCATCAATTTTTACCAGATCCCCTTCACGGATAATTTTCTCTTTAGACGGGATCCCGTGTACCACCTCGTCGTTCAGACTGATACAGAAGGACCCTGGAAATCCATTATAGTGGAGAAAATTGGGCTTGCAGCCCAGGGAGCGAATCATCTGTTCACCGATTTTATCGATCTCCCAAGTGCTCATTCCAGGCTTAACATAAGCGGCAAGGTCATCATGAACCTTTTCAAGCAAATGCCCCGCCTCTCTCATCAGCTCAATTTCCCGCTCCGTCTTAATACAAACTGACATGCATTATTCTCCTAAAATAGCAACGATGTCCTGGAATACCTCTTCCAGAGCCTTGGTACCGTCTACAGATTTCAGGATGCCTTCCTTTGTGTAGTAATCAATCAGAGGCTGGGTCTGGTCATGATAAACGTTCAGACGCTTCTGAACGGTCTCAGGCTTGTCATCCTCTCTGAGTACAAGAGCTTCTCCGCAGGTATCGCAGATTCCTTCTGCCTTTGGTGCTGCATAGACAATGTGATAGGTTGCGCCGCACTTCAGGCAGGCGCGTCTTCCGCCCATACGTGTCACAATGTTCTCATCCGGAACATCCACATTAATAGCATAGTCCATTTTGCTTCCAAGCTTTGCAAGAGCTGCCGTCAGACACTCTGCCTGCGGAATAGTTCTTGGAAAGCCGTCCAGCACATAACCGTTTGCTGCATCTGGCTGCTGAATTCTGTCCACAACCAAGTCACAGGTCAGCTCATCTGGAACTAAAAGTCCCTGATCCATGAATGTTTTTGCCTTTTTGCCAAGTTCTGTCCCGTTTTTGATGTTTGCACGGAAAATATCGCCTGTGGAAATGTGAGGAATTCCATACTTTGCGGCGATTTTCTTAGCCTGCGTTCCTTTTCCTGCTCCAGGAGCACCCAACATAATGATTTTCATAAACATACCCTCCGTTTTTTCCGCCAAATAGCTGTTGTTCCCCTACATTATCCTCATTAGCAGGTCAACTTGTTACTGTTCACTGCGTTCACAATAACGTCAACTTTTCTATTCAGCAAATCAAGGTTGTGATGTCCTACACCACAACCTTTTTTACATGTGCACCTGTTACTGCCTGCATAAATTGACAATAACCTTTTTATTTGTTCAGGAAGCCTCTGTAATTGCGTACCAGCATCTGAGATTCTATCTGTTTAATGGTTTCAAGCACTACACCAACAATAATGATGATGGAGGTTCCTCCAAAGGAGACATTTGCACCAAAAATACCATTAAAGAAGAATGGGATAACTGCCACAATCAGCAGACCTACTGCACCTATAAATATAATATAATTTAAGATATTCGTCAAATATTCCTGTGTAGGCTTTCCGGGACGGATTCCGGGTATAAATCCACCCTGTTTTTTGATATTATCTGCTACTTCCATTGGATTAAAGGTAATAGAAGTATAGAAGTATGCAAAGAAGATACACAATACAATGTATACCAGAAGTCCCCATGTGTAATGTATCTGCTTTGGATTACACCAATAGCTAGACTGGAGTCCTCTCAGGATTTCTCCCAGAATTCCTGTAGAGTTTGCTTTTCCTGCAAATGTGGCAATCACTACGGGAAAAGACATAATGGAAGATGCAAAGATAATCGGAATAACACCGGCAGTATTTACCTTGAGCGGAATGTTGCTGGACTGTCCGCCCATCAGCTTTCTTCCCACCATTTTTCTGGAATACTGTACAGGAATCCTTCTCTCTGCTCCATTGAGAATCAATACAAATACAACCACTACAAGAATAATCGCTGCAATAATGCAGGCGGCCAAAAGTCCCTTTGCAAGAGTTTTTCCTTTGATAAAGTTCTCATACAAACGTCCAAAGTCGCTTGGGATTCTGGAAACAATGTTAACAGTCAACACAATGGAAATACCATTGCCGATTCCCTTTTCTGTAATACGTTCACCAATCCACATCAGCATTGCAGAACCAGCTGTCAGGCACGCAACAACAACAAAACCAGTTCCAATCTTTGACGGCAAAGAGGTGGAGCTGGAATGAAGGGCAGGAATCAGTCCCTGTCTTCCGAATCCGATTGTCATAGCTACGGACTGGAATAAAGCAAGGCCAACCGTCACATAACGGGTAATGGCTGTCATCTTCTTTCTGCCTTCCTCACCGTCGCGCTGCATCTCCTCCAGCTTGGGAATTGCGATTGTCAGAAGCTGAATAATAATGGATGAGGTAATGTAAGGGGTAATGTTCAGAGCAAATATGGACATCTGCTCAAAAGAACCTCCGGTGAATGCATTAAAGAAATTAAATGCATCACCGGCGTTATTTTCAAACCACTCTTTAAAAAAGCTGGTGTCCACACCTGGAACCGGGAGCTGAGAGCCGACACGAATAACCAGTATCATCCAAATGACATATAGAAGCTTGTGCCGCATCTCCTTCACTCTGAAAACATTTTTAAGAGTTTCAAACATTAAATCACCTCGACAGTTCCACCTGCGGCTTCAATCTTCGCTTTTGCGGTTTCACTGACAGCATTTACCTTAACGGTTAACTTCTTGGTAAGTTCACCATTTCCAAGGATCTTAACACCGTCTCCACATTTGGAAATTGCGCGGCTGGCAAGTAAGCTTTCAGCAGTTACTTCTGCACCGTCCTCAAAACGATTCAGTACATCCACGTTAATGGCGATGATCTCTTTGGAATTTCTATTAGTGAATCCTCTCTTTGGAAGACGTCTGTATAAAGGCATCTGACCACCTTCAAATCCCGGTTTCTTGTGACCGGAACGTGCTAACTGTCCTTTGTGTCCTTTACCGGCTGTCTTTCCGTTTCCTGAACCATGTCCACGGCCTCTTCTGAAATTATCGCTGTGCTTAGAACCTTCTGCTGGTCTTAAGTTTGATAAATCCATTTTGGCACCTCCTTCTAATTAAACTTATAAATCTTTGCTGCAAATCCTATTTGGAGCAGAAGAAGCAGCTATTATGCTTCTTCTACCTTTACCAGGTGGCTTACCTGCTGAATCATTCCCTTGGTTGCTGCATTATTCGGCATTACAACAGTCTTATGAAGCTTTGTAAGACCCATAGCCTCAACAGTTTTCTTATGCTTTGGAACAGCACCAATCGGAGATTTTACTAATGTAACTTTTAATGTGTCTGCCATGTTCTTTCTCCTCCTTATGCCAGAATCTCATCAACAGATTTTCCGCGGAGTTTTGCAACCTCTTCCGGAGTTTTTAACTGACTCAGGCCTTCGATTGTTGCAAGAACAACGTTCTGTTTATTTCTGGAACCCATACACTTGGTACGGATATTCTTAATACCTGCCAGCTCGATGACTGCACGAGCTGGACCGCCGGCAATAACACCAGTACCTTCCGGAGCACGCTTCAGAAGCATGGAAGCACTTCCGAACTTGCCGACAAAGTCATGGGTAATAGATCCATTCTCATCTCTTGCTACAGTTACCAGTTTCTTCATTGCATCCTCTTTTCCCTTGCGGATTGCTTCAGGAATTTCGGTTGCCTTTCCAAGGCCTGCACCAACATGTCCGTTTCCATCGCCTACAACCACTAAAGCTGTAAATCTCATGGTACGGCCGCCCTTAACAGTTTTGGATACACGTTTGATTGATACTACTTTATCTTCTAACTCAAACTGACTGGCATCAATAAGATTACGTTTCATGTGCGCTTTTCCTCCCTTTAGAATTTCAGTCCAGCTTCTCTAGCTGCATCGGCCAAAGCTTTCACCTTACCGTGATAAATGTATCCTCCTCTGTCGAAGACAACACTCTCGATACCTGCCTCCAGAGCCTTCTTGCCAATTACAGTACCTAACTTAGCTGCTGCTGCAACATCATCGGTATTCTCTAATTCTGCTTTTACATCCTTCTGAAGAGTAGAAGCTGATACTAAAGTCTTACCAACGGTGTCATCAATAATCTGAGCATACATATGCTTGTTGGAACGGAAAACTGCTAAACGCGGGGTGGAAGCAGTGCCGTTTAAATGATGACGTAATCTTCTATGCTTTTTCTGACGAATTTCCGCCTTAGATGCTTTTCTTATCATTTTCACACTCTCCTTATTTATTTCTTACCAGTCTTACCAACCTTGCGTCTGATTACCTCATCAGCATACTTGATACCCTTGCCCTTATATGGCTCAGGTCTTCTCTTGTCTCTGATTTCAGCTGCAAACTGGCCAACTTTTTCTTTGTCAATACCGGAAATAATAATCTTGTTTCCGTCTACTTTGGATTCCAGGCCTTCTGGATCTTCCATTTCAACAGGATGAGAGTATCCCAGAGCCAGAACTAACTTCTTGCCCTGCTTCTGCGCTCTATAACCTACACCGTTAACCTCAAGTGTCTTGGTAAAGCCTGTGCTTACGCCAACCACCATGTTGTGAATTAAGCTTCTGGTTAAGCCGTGTAATGATTTCATTTTCTTCAGGTCGTTTGGTCTGGAAACTACTACATGACCGTTCTCAACCTTGATTTCCATTTCCGCTGGGAGAGCTCTTTCCAGAGTTCCTTTTGGTCCTTTAACGGTTACTACGTTACCGTTCTTCACATCCACAGATACACCCTCTGGGATTACTACCGGCAATCTACCGATACGAGACATATCTTTGTCCTCCTTACTTAAATTGTCGGAGGGAAGCCTTTTGTTCCCTCTGTTTTCAGCTTATTCTATATATGGAAAACCGAAAGCTCTGCTTTGGTTTACCAAACAAATGCCAGTACCTCGCCGCCAACCTGAAGCTTTCTTGCTTCCTTGTCTGTGATGACACCCTTGTTGGTGGAAAGGATTGCGATTCCAAGTCCTCCGAGTACTCTTGGCAGTTCATCCTTGCCAGCATACACACGTAAGCCTGGTTTGGAAATTCTCTTCAGACCGCTGATAATTTTCTGATTCTTATTATCACCGTATTTCAGGGTGATATGAATATTCTTTGCAACGCCGTCCTCTACCAGGTCATACTTTGCAATATATCCCTCGTCTACCAGGATGTTGGCGATTGCGATTTTCATTTTGGATGCCGGAACATCCACTGTATCATGTTTTGCAGTGTTTGCATTACGGATTCTTGTAAGCATATCTGCGATTGGATCGCTCATACTCATGAGATTGTTTCCTCCTGTTCTAATCGTTATACCTTCATTAGATGGTTAGGTCAGGTCGCTGACAGGCATTTTGCCTACCAGCTCGCTTTCTTCACTCCCGGGATCTGTCCCTTGTATGCTAATTCACGGAAGCAGATTCTGCAGATTCCGTATTTTCTTAAATAAGCGTGTGGACGGCCACAAATTCTGCAGCGGTTGTATTCTCTTGTGGAGAACTTCTGCTTGCGCTGCTGTTTGATTTTCATTGCTGTTTTAGCCATGAATCATTCCTCCTATCATGATTGCTGACCCCGGCAAACGCCGGAGGTCACCATAGAGCCTATGCTTAATCTTATTTTGCAAATGGCATATTGAATAATCTCAGTAATTCACGAGCTTCTTCGTCTGTCTTGGCAGTGGTAACAAAGATGATGTCCATACCTCTTACCTTGTCTACCTTGTCATACTCTACCTCGGGGAAAATCAGCTGCTCCTTGATACCAAGTGCATAGTTTCCTCTTCCGTCAAAAGCGTTCGGATTCACACCGCGGAAGTCACGAACACGCGGCAGAGCCAGGTTAATCAGACGGTCAGCAAATTCATACATCTTCTCACCACGAAGAGTGGTCTTGCAGCCGATTGCCATGCCTTCTCTGATTTTGAAGTTTGCAACAGATTTCTTTGCCTTTGTAGCAATTGCCTTCTGTCCGGTAATCAGTTCCATGTCTGCGATGGCAGCGTCCAGAAGCTTTGCGTTTTCCTTAGCCTCGCCAACGCCCATATTTACAACGATTTTCTCGAGTTTTGGCACTTCCATCACATTTTTGTAGCCAAATTTCTTAGTCATGGCATCCATGATTTCGTTCTTGTAAAGATCTTTTAATCTACTCACTTTTCAATGCCTCCTCTCTTGCTTAATCGATAGCTTCACCGGTAGCCTTTGCAACACGAACCTTCTTGTCTCCAACCATCTTAAAGCCAACTCTGGTAGCCTTGCCGTTTACAACCAGCATAACATTGGAGATGTGGAGAGGAGCCTCTTTATTCACAATTCCGCCGTTCTGATTTGCTGCGGAAGGTTTGGTGTGCTTTGTTACCATGTTCACATTTTCTACGATTACGGTATTGTCCTTTGCGTTTACAGCAAGAACCTTGCCCTCTTTGCCTTTATCTTTTCCAGCGATCACTGTAACAGTATCGCCCTTCTTAATCTTCTTTGCTGACATACTAGGCCTCCTATAATACTTCCGGAGCTAAGGAAACGATCTTCATGAATTTCTTGTCACGAAGCTCTCTGGCCACTGGTCCAAAGATACGGGTTCCTCTCGGAGTTAAGTCATCTTTGATAATTACTGCTGCATTCTCATCAAACTTGATATAAGAACCGTCCTTACGACGGGCACCCTTTACACTGCGTACAACAACGGCCTTAACAACGTCACCTTTTTTAACAACGCCGCCTGGTGTTGCATCTTTAACAGAAGCGATGATTGTATCGCCAATATTGGCATATCTTCTTGTAGAGCCGCCCATAACACGAATACAAAGGATTTCTTTTGCACCAGTGTTATCGGCAACCTTTAATCTAGTTTCCTGCTGAACCATACTGGTTTCCTCCTTATTTCACTTTCTCTACAATCTCAACGAGTCTCCATCTCTTGTCCTTGGACAGTGGTCTGGTCTCCATTACTTTCACGGTATCACCGATGCTGCACTCATTCATTTCGTCATGAGCCTTTAATTTATAAGTTCTCTTCACGATTTTTTTGTAAAGAGGATGTTTTACATGGTCTTCAATAGCAACTACGATGGTCTTATCCATTTTATTGCTTACAACCTTACCCACACGGGTTTTTCTCAGATTTCTTTCCACGGTATCTTCCTCCTATTCACTATTTCGCAGCATTAGCCTGCTCAGTGATGACTGTCTGGATTCTGGCAATATTACGACGAACCTCTTTGATTCTGCTGGTATTGTCTAATTGATTGGTTGCATTCTGAAATCTCAGATTAAAAAGTTCTTTCTTAGCAGCTACTAATTCATCATTCAATTCTGCAGCTGATTTGTTCTTTAAATCTTCCACAAATTTATTAATTTTCACTGTTATCACCGCCTTCTAAGTCTGCACGAGAAACGATTTTACATTTGCATGGTAACTTGTGCATTGCAAGACGTAATGCTTCGCGGGCAACTTCCTCGGAAACGCCGCCGATCTCATACATTACACGTCCTGGCTTAACAACTGCTACCCAGTACTCCAGGGAACCCTTTCCGGAACCCATACGTGTTTCTGCCGGTTTCGCTGTTACTGGTTTATCTGGGAAAATCTTAATCCAAACCTGACCGCCACGCTTAATATAACGGGTCATAGCAACACGGGCTGCCTCAATCTGGTTGGACTTAATCCAACATGGCTCAGTAGCTACAAGGCCGTAATCACCGTAGTTGATTTTGTTGCCTCTCAGGGCTTTTCCTCTCATGGAGCCACGGAATTGTTTACGACGTTTTACTCTTTTTGGCATTAACATTATTTATCGCTCCCTTCCTTAGTTCCTTTTACTGGAAGTACTTCGCCGTTGTATACCCAGGCCTTTACGCCAACCTTGCCATAGGTGGTATCTGCTTCAGCGAATCCATAATCAATATCAGCACGAAGTGTCTGCAACGGAATCGTTCCTTCGCTGTAGAATTCGGTACGAGCCATATCGGCACCGCCAAGACGTCCGGAAACAGAAGTCTTGATTCCCTTTGCGCCAGCCTTCATGGTTCTCTGCATGGTAGACTTCATAGCACGACGGAAGGAAATACGATTCTCAAGCTGAAGAGCAATGTTCTCAGCTACCAGCTGTGCATCCTTGTCCGGTCTCTTCACTTCCTTGATGTCAACAATAATCTTCTTGTCAGTAAACTGACGCAGCTCTGCCTTCACCTTCTCAATTTCAGCGCCGCCCTTACCAATAACAATGCCTGGCTTTGCAGTGAAGATGATGATCTTTACTCTGTCAGATGCTCTTTCGATCTCAATCTTGGAAACACCTGCGCTGTATAATTTCTTTTTCAGAAATGTTCTGATGTTGTAATCTTCTACCAGATAGTCAGCGAAATCTGCTTCTGCATACCATCTGGAATCCCAATCTTTGATAACACCGACTCTAAGGCCATGTGGGTTAACTTTCTGTCCCATGCTTTTCCTCCTTATCTTTCATCCAGCACAATGGTGATATGGCTTGTTCTCTTCTCAATTCTGTAAGCTCTGCCCTGTGCTCTTGGCTGAATTCTCTTCATTGTAGGTCCCTTATTTGCATAGCACTCTGCAATGTAGAGGTTGTCTGCGTTCATTCCGTGGTTGTTCTCTGCGTTTGCAACTGCAGACTCCAGTAATTTCTTCAGTACGCTGGAAGCATATCTTGGATTATATGTGAGGATACCAAGTGCTGTCTGCACATCTTTGCCACGAATTACGTCTAATACGTAGCAGGCTTTCTGAACAGAAATTCTTGCATAAGATAATTTTGCAGACGGTCTGGTCTCTCTATTATTCTCATTTCTGGCTCTTTTTATCTGGCTTCTGTGTCCCTTTGCCATTTTAAAGTGCCTCCTTTCTCCATACTCAATGATTTGTGCAGAGAAACGCTTTCGCATTTTCTGCGTCCTATGACAAAAAACATGTCCTGTTTCTCCCTTGCGGGAGAACAGGCAGTTTTCTTTATTTATTATTTTCTACCGGACTTCTTCTCGTCTTTTCCATGTCCTCTGTAGGTTCTGGTTGCAACAAACTCGCCGAGCTTGTGTCCAACCATATCTTCGGTAATATATACCGGCACGTGCTTTCTTCCATCATGAACCGCAATGGTGTGTCCTACAAAGGACGGGAAGATGGTAGAACGACGTGACCAGGTTTTGATAACGCTTTTATCGTTTGCAGCGTTCAGAGCATCTACTTTTTTCAGTAAGCTCGCATCTGCAAAAGGTCCTTTTTTCAGTGAACGAGACATGTTCTAATCCTCCTTATTATTTGGTTAATGCTTTTCCATCGCGTCTTCTTACGATGTACTTGTTGGACTGCTTGTTCTTCTTTCTGGTCTTCAGACCCAGAGCTGGCTTGCCCCATGGAGTAGATGGACCTGGGCGTCCGATACCGGTCTTGCCCTCGCCGCCTCCGTGTGGATGGTCATTCGGGTTCATAACAGAACCGCGAACCGTTGGTCTGATGCCCATATGACGTGTACGTCCAGCCTTACCAACATTAATAAGGTTGTGATCACCGTTTCCTACAATACCTACAGATGCACGGCAAACAATCGGAACCATTCTCATCTCGCCTGAAGGAAGTCTGAGAGTGGCATATTTGCCTTCCTTGGCCATAAGCTGAGCGCCGTTTCCTGCAGAACGAACCAGCTGTCCGCCCTTTCCAGGATGAAGCTCAATGTTGTGTACCATAGTACCTACAGGAATGTCCTCCAGTACCAGACAGTTTCCTGTACGAACCTCTGCCTCGCGTCCGTTCATAACCTTCTGGCCTACCTTGAGTCCTTCTGGAGCAAGGATATAAGCCTTCTCGCCGTCTGCATAGCAGATAAGGGCGATGTTTGCGGTTCTGTTCGGGTCGTACTCAACAGAAAGTACGGTTGCCGGGATATTATCTTTATTTCTCTTGAAATCAACCAGTCTGTATTTTCTTCTGTTTCCGCCTCCGCGGTGTCTTACAGTAATTTTACCCTGATTGTTGCGTCCAGCATTCTTTTTCAGAGATACGGTAAGGGATTTCTCCGGGGTACTCTTAGTGATTTCGGAAAAATCAGAACCGCTCATATGTCTTCTGGACGGTGTATATGGACGATAGGATTTGATTCCCATTGTTGTGTCTCCTTTCGAATATTATTTATCATGCGTTCCCGCATATAGGTTCCTCTGTCAGCTTACAGGCCAGGGAAAATCTCGATATCCTTGCTGTCCTCTGTCAGAGCTACGATTGCTTTCTTGGTCTTGGCTGTCAGACCAACAACCATTCCGCGGCGTCTCTTCTTGCCATCCATGTTCATGGTGTTGACGCTCTTTACCTTTGTTCCCTCGAACATTTTCTCAACAGCCTCTTTAATCTGAGACTTGTTTGCTTCCGGGTGTACCAGGAAAGTGTATTTCTTCTCACCCATAGCATTCATGGATTTCTCAGTGATTACCGGCTTCAGAATCACGTCATAGTACTTAATGTCTGCCATTATGCGTACACCTCCTCGATGGTCTCCACAGCAGCCTTGGTCACTACTACAGTGCCATGCTTCAGAATATCGTAAACATTAATTGTGCTTGGGGTAGCAGTCTGTACATCTGCAAGATTTCTTGCGGAGAGAACCACGTTCTCATTGTTGTCAGCTGTCACAACCAGAGCCTTCTGTGCCTTGAGGTTTCCCAGAACCCTCTGCATTTCCTTTGTCTTGATTTCATTTAAGGATAAGTCATCTACTACGATGAACTGGTTGTCCTGAACCTTGGATGTCAGAACAGACTTCAGAGCTGCTCTTCTCTCCTTCTTGTTCATCTTGATTTCATAATCTCTTGGTACTGGAGCAAATACCACGCCGCCGCCTGTCCACTGAGGTGCGCGTGTAGAACCCTGTCTTGCATGACCGGTTCCTTTCTGTCTCCACGGTTTTCTTCCGCCTCCGCTTACTTCAGAACGGGTCTTTGCCTTCTGAGTACCCTGACGGTTGTTAGCAAGCTGACGAACGACTGCCATATGAACCAGATGCTCGTTGATTTCAACACCGAACACCGCATCATTGAGTTCCATGGTTCCGACTTCATTGCCTTCCATATTATAAACGGTTACGTTTGCCATTGTGATGTTCCTCCTTTCTCAAATTATAAGGATTTTACTGTTTCTCTGATTGTCACCAGAGATTTCTTAGGTCCTGGAACAGCACCCTTTACTAACAGTAAGTTGTTTTCAGCATCTACACGAACAATTTCAAGGTTCTGTACAGTTACCTGAACATTTCCCATGTGACCCGGCATTCCTTTTCCCTTGAATACCTTGCTTGGGTCAGAGCAGGCACCATTGGAACCGGCATGGCGATGATATTTGGAACCGTGAGCCATAGGTCCTCTGGACTGTCCGTGTCTCTTGATTGCACCCTGGAATCCTTTACCTTTGGAGACTGCAGTTACATCAATATGCTCTCCGCCTGCGAATACGCTTGCTGTGATTTCCTGGCCAAGCTTATACTCTTGAGCATTGTCAAGCTTGAATTCTTTTACATATCTCTTGCAGGAAACGCCTGCTTTATTAAAGTGGCCTTTTTCCGGTTTGTTCACAAGACTTTCTCTGATGTCTGCGAAACCAACCTGAACTGCGCTGTATCCATCGTTTGCCATGGTTTTCACCTGGGTAACTACGCAGGGACCAGCCTGTAATACGGTTACTGGAACTAAGGTTCCATCTTCATTGAAGATCTGGGTCATTCCGACCTTTGTAGCTAAAATAGCCTTCTTCATTTTATTTTCCTCCTTATAGCGGATTACCTTTTCGGTAATCATATAGTTATTAGAAAATGCCGTCTGGCATTTATCTCCGTTTTCTCATCTGCTGACTGCTTATTTTGTCTTCATCTTGATGTCAATGTGAACGCCAGCAGGCATCTCCAGTCTGGACAGAGCATCTACTGTCTTCTGGGTTGGAGTCAGGATATCAATTAATCTCTTATGCGTTCTCTGCTCAAACTGCTCTCTGGAATCCTTATATTTGTGAACAGCTCTCAGAATGGTCACAACCTCTTTCTTGGTTGGAAGCGGAACCGGACCGCTCACTCTTGCTCCGTTCTTCTTAACAGTATCAATAATCTTTGCAGCAGATGCATCAATGAGCTGATGATCATAAGCCTTGAGTGTAATTCTCATTACCTGATTTGCCATAAAAAAAGTCTCCTCCTATTCGTACTAGTTAGCAGTACGACAAGCGGCGACTGTACACATCTCCGTGTGTGTCCTAAAACATCTCACACCTCATCACTCAATCCGGTGAATTTCTGAATTTGTACAGTGACTTGTCGTCAGTTTTCTAACTTGACATTCGCTCCACGGAAAACCTGCCGTTTCTTCCTGATATCCGGCAGCAACCTCGCGCTTCATTGCTATCATGTCACAACATTTGTTAGTATACACAAAATGTCTTGAATATGCAAGTACTTTTTTTGTTTTTTTTTTAATACAAATTTCAGTTCAGCCATACACCTTGATTCTGCTACATTTCATCCTTTTTGCGCACTTTCACGCCAGACCAATCAACTAATCTTTGGCAAATCTCCCATGTGCCTGTTGGCGCATGGCCAGTGCGCGGCGAACAGAAAGGTCCTTATAATAGGAAAGAGAGCACCGCTGCGCTCTCTTTCGTGTATTGCTTATTTATCTTCAGAATCATCCTCGCCTATAATTTTGGAGTAATCAAACAGCACAACCTTGGATATTTCCTCCCTCATAACATCTGGAATATCTCCGCTCTCCTTGACCTTACGTGCTAATTCCTCTGCTGTATATAAGGGAATCGCTACATCCTTGATTTCTGCTGGTTCTTCCTCCAGAGACTGGTCTGCTGCTTCCATACCTTTCTGTGACTGGGCTTCGGTCATCTGTGCCTCCGTGGGCATCTCTGCGGTTGCTGCCGCTATTTCCTTCTTGAGTTCCTCGTGCGCTTCTGTGGTTGCAGCCTGAACCTCTGTGGCCGGACGCTCCTCTCTCTCTTCGAACAGCTCCTCCAGCTCGTCGTCATCCTCGTCTATCTCATCAATAAAGCCGCCTGTGCGGACTGTCTTGCTTCCCTTCTTGTGCTTCTTTTCCTGCCTGCGCAGGCTCTTCTCTTCTGCCCGCATCAGCTTTTCTTCCATTTTCTGCTGAGCTATTCTCTCTCTCTCCTCGCGGCGAAGCTCCTTTGCAGATTTCAGCTGAGCATCGTCATCTTTTTTTCTTTTCTTCTTATCAGAAGGATTCTTTTTCCAAAGCTCTGCAATAATATAGAGAATAATCAAAACCAGGACAGCAATTCCAAGAATCACCATTCCCTCTTTGCTCTGAGTGGCAACCATCAGATAACCAATGCCTTCCACTGCCAGAATCGTCTTAAAGGCGCCGTTTTTTATGGAGATTGTCTCTGTATAATCTCCCATAATAATCGGATCCTTTACGAGACAATTCTCTCCTGCAAGGTTCACATTCATCACTGTATATCTGCGTACAGAAGTACCATTCTCCACAACCAGAGAATCTCCCAGCTTCAAATCCGAAGGTTCCGTCTGTATCGAATATGTAACAGAGCCTAACAGCATGTTCGTGTCTGTGTAGGAGCCATCAATAATCGTGGTCTTAATCCCCAAAAGAGGAGGCACTGAGAGAGCCACGATACATAAAATTGTACAGATAATAATAAAATGAACAATAAATTTCAAAAACTTAGACATTGTCCCAAACGCTCCTTGTCCTTTTTTTCTTATGTGCATAAAACACATCGCTAAGCATTACATATAGTATAACCCTTTTTTTCTTCCCGGTCAATCTATAATGTGACAGTACGCGCAAAAAACTCTTATATTTCGTTAGTTTTCAGCCTTATCAGGGCAATACCGTGGGCAGCTCGCGGCAAGTGTCCGCTCGTCTCCTAAAGGACTTTCTTCCCATTGCGGGAGAAATAAATATTCGCTGAGCTTATCGCGCAAAAACGGCAGCCGCATTCATACGGCTGCCAGATGATTGTCCTTCATTATTCATTTTCTTATCAATGATTACCTTTTTTTAATGATTATTGCTCAGGTACTTTTCGAGACTTGCCATAGCTGCCTCCTCGTCCGTACCATTTGCCGAGAGTATAATAATCTCGCCTGCATCTAATCCCAGAGTCATCATGCCCATAATGCTTTTTGCATTTACTCTTTTCTCTCCGATTTCCACATGAACCTCGCTGTCAAACTGACTTGCAATCTGCACAAGCTGAGCTACTGGCCTTGCCTCCAGACCGGTAGAAAGATTAATCGTTACAGGTCTTTTAATCATAATAATTCCTCCTCGCTGCCGCCCCTTAATCCATCCGCAATCTCTCCAAGTCTGCGGAGCCTGTGGTTTACACCCGATTTGCCTACCTTAGGGGTTAGCATCATTCCTAATTCCTTTAAAGTAGCCTCCGGAAACTGAATTCTGAGTCTGGCTGTTTCCTCTAATGTGCTGCTCAGACTGTCCAAACCTATAGTCTGATCAATCAGACGTATATCCTCTGCCTGCTTTACCGCTGCATTAACTGTCTTGTTGATATTCGCTGTCTCACAGTTCACCTTTCGGTTAATGGAATTGCGCATTTCCTTGATAATCCGGATATTCTCCAGGTTCATAAGAGCCCTGTCCGCTCCCATTATTGCCAGAAGATCCACGATCTGTGAGCCTTCCTTTACATAGACCACAAACATCCGTTTTCTCCGTACAATTTTGGCATCTATTTCAAAGCTCTGAATCATATCCCGAAGCTGCATTGCCTTCTCTTCTGCCGAGCATACGATTTCAAAATGATAGCCCTTCTCTGGGTCGCTGATAGAACCTGAAGCAAGAAAGGCTCCGCGAATAAACGCACGTTTACAGCAGTTCTTCTGTACAACTACAGGATTAACGCCTGTCCCCTGCAGACAGCCCGCTTCTGCTGCAGCCATAAGCTTTGTACTTTGCAGTAATTTACGAACCTCCTCTTCAGAGGTAATCTCCACAAAATACGCATTTCCTTTTTTTAAGAATACCTTCTTCTGAATCAGTATTTCCGTGTTTATATTAAACGCTTTTCGCAATAAAGTAAAGTACTTTCTTGCAACTGCTTCATTTTCTGTCTGAAGCACCAAAGAAAAACAGCCGTTTTCCTGCTTTTGGGTTCTTGCACAGGTATTCAGGATAGCCGCCAGCTCTGCAATCTGGCAGTGGCGGGCGCTTTCCACCTTTTGTGCCAGCTCTTCCTTTACTGTTCCTGAAAAAGACATTTTTTCCCCTTTCATGACGCACTTGCTGCATCAATAATGGTAGATTTGGAAGTTCACTTCCAAACTTATTCCCCCTGCGACCGTCTGCGAAGATTGTCCTTCTCAATGTCTCTATGATCCAGCCGGATTCCATAGCCTGTTTCCTCTGACAGTCTCCGATACAGCTCTCTTGCCAAAGTCACTGAACGGTGCTTTCCTCCAGTACAGCCAACAGCAATCACAAGATTTGTTTTTCCCTCATCCACATAATGCGGAATCAAAAACTCAATCATATCCTCCAGCTTATCTGCAAACTCCTGTGCATACGGCGAATCCATAACATAGTGAAAAACCTTGTCGTCCATTCCTGTCAGAAGCCGAAGCTCATCTACATAATAGGGGTTTGGAAGGAATCTCACATCAAACACCAAGTCAGCATCGTTTGGAATTCCATATTTAAATCCAAAGGACAATACCGTCACCATCAGGCTGTTGAAATTCTGGTCGTTCACAAAGATATGCTCTATCTCCTGCTTCAGCTCCCTGGTAAGCAGGTGCGTGGTATCTATAATATAATCCGCTCTTTTCCGAAGAAAAGCCATTTTTTGACGTTCTCTGGCAATTCCTTCATCTATTCTTCCATTTGGCGCCATTGGATGCATTCTGCGCGTTTCCTTATAGCGCTTCACCAGAACAGAATCGTCTGCATCCAGGAACAGAATCTGGTACTCCTTTCCCTGCGCCTTCATCGCATCCAGAATCTGCTCAAGCTCCTGAAGAGAGCTCCCGCTTCTGGAGTCAATTCCCAGCGCAATGTTTTGAATATCTTCTGATTCCGTAATATCTGATGCAATAGATACGAATTTTTCAAACAGAGGAATCGGCAGGTTATCCACGCAGAAATACCTTGCATCCTCCAGCATCTTGAGCGCAGTTGTCTTGCCTGCTCCCGACACTCCTGTCACTATCACAAAACGCATGCTTTTATCTCCTGTTAAAATTCTCCCAAAAATCTCACTTCTGGCTCCAGGGTAACTCCAAACTGGCTCTGCACTCTCTCTATCACATCTTCCATAAGCTGTCTTACTTCTTCTGCGCTGGCCTGACCTGTGTTGATTACAAAGCCGCAGTGTTTCTCTGATACCTGTGCGTCTCCGACCCTGTAGCCGCGAAGCCCTGCATCCATGATCAATTTTCCTGCAAAATATCCCTCTGGTCTCTTAAAGGTGCTTCCTGCGCTTGGATATTCCAGCGGCTGCTTGGAAATGCGCAATCTCGAAAGCTCCTTCATTCTTTCTCTGATTGCATCCTTGTCTCCTGGCTGAAGGCGAATAAGCGCTTCCACAACAATATATCCCTTTTGCTTGACAAGGCTTGTTCTATAACCCATAGCAAGCTCAGAAGCCGGAATTACTCTAAGCTCTCCTTCAGGCGTCACTACTGTGACCTCCTCCAGCACATCCTTTAGTTCTCCTCCATAGGCGCCTGCATTCATCACCGCCGCGCCTCCCATGGTTCCTGGAATGCCTCCTGCAAACTCAAAGCCTGTAAGCCCCAGCTCCATGGCCCTGTGCGAAACCAGAGAAAGAAGGGCGCCTGCCTGTGCGCGCAGGCAAATTCCCTCTGCCGTGATTTCACTCATATTCTTAAAAATCTGTATAACAGCCCCTCTAAATCCCTTGTCGCTCACAAGAAGATTGCTTCCATTTCCCAGGATAAAGTACGGAAGCTGTTCTCTTTGACATACCTGAACAAGCTCTGCCACCTGTTCCTGCATCTGTGGAAGCAGATAATAATCTGCCGGTCCTCCTATCCGAAATGTGGTGTGGGATTTCATAGGTTCTTTCAGAAGCACCCTGTCCTTTCCCAGTATATTGCAAAACCTTTCTGCAATTTCTCTATTCATTTTGAAAGCAGTTCCTCTCTTTCTTGTTACTGTCAAGCGGAAATTCGCAATCCGCTTCGCTGCTTGCTTGATTTGGTCGAAAATTCCGCCAGCACATCATGATTCACGGTGTCCGGAGGCAAACGGCAGTCTTCCCTTTTCTTTTCCCTCGAAAAGAAGATCCTTCACAACCTCCCCTGCAATCATCATACCTGCTGCTCCAGGCATAAAGGAAATGCTTCCGGAAAGTATTCTCTCTGTCTCGCCGCCCTCTGCCACTGTCTGAACCGGCGGCTTTTCTCTGGAAAAAAGCACCTTTACTTTGCGGATTCCTCTCTTTTGCAGCTCCCTGCGCATGGTTTTTCCGATCGGGCACATGACGGCCTTTGAGATATCGGCAATCTGAAGCGCCCCTGTATTAAGCTTATTGTCTGTACCCATACATGAGATTACGGGCGTGCGGCTTTTCTGCGCCTTCTCTATCAAAAGCAGCTTAGAGGAAAGTGTGTCCATTGCATCAATCACATAATTAAAGGATGCAAAATCAAACAGCGCCTCTGTGTCCTCATTAAAAAATGTCTCATAGGTATGTACCAGAATTTCATCATTAATATCCCGGATACGCGCCTTTGCCACCTGCGTCTTTGGCTTTCCTATTGTAGAGTGAAGTGCAAAAAGCTGTCTGTTGATGTTTGTAACAGACACAAGGTCATGGTCAATCAGCGTCAGGCTTCCCACACCGCATCTGGCCAGCGCCTCCACAGCAAAGGAGCCCACGCCTCCCAGACCAAACACTGCTATTTTGGAGGATGCAAGCTTTCTCATCCTCTTTTCTCCCAGCAAAATCTCCATGCGTGAAAATTCATTGAGCATACGAGAGCCTCCTGTATTATTAACTGTATTATTTAGTGAACTACCCATCGCGCTAAAGGCAATGGGCTTCTAAGGAGCTAACGCTCCTATTTAAGAAGTTTGA
>JAUNOP010000100.1 GCA_030537135.1 Eubacteriales bacterium
AACGGTACGCTACGTGGTGTGGAAGGGGAGGGTAAAATCTCCCCTATCCGATTGCAAAAAACTCCGGGGGATGCGAACCCGGAAGAAGAGGAAAATACTGCATACGCGGGCGTGTCCGGTGCGAAAATTTTGCTCTGATTTAGAAGATTTTTAGAGATATTGTCCCTTATAATAAATAAAAAACCTTCCCCTTTGAGGGGAAGTCTTTGAAAAAGGAGGGATTTTGTGGAGAGACGAGGTTTTCAGTTTATGCTTCTGCTCTTTATGAGCATTCTTTTGCTCTCTGGCTGTGCAGGAGAGAACACAAAGCAGGAAAAAGCGCAGCAGGCTCTCACCGGCCGTTACATGGAACGGAGCATAGAGCTTCCCGCGGGTGGCCCCTGGCAGAAGATGTTCCTGCTCTCTGACGGAGGCTATGCCCTGTATGTGGAAGAGAAACCCTTACAGCTGATAGCAGCAGATGGAACCCAGAGGCAGGCAAATTATCTGTGGCATCGAAATTTCCAGTATATAACAGAGGTTGGGTGTGCCGTAACAATGGAAGGCGACATGCTTCTTGCCTACATTCCGGTTCTCAGCAAAGCGGAATATGAGGCACAGGGAGATGACTTCACCCCGATTGCCTATGCTTACATAGATAACCGCGGCAACAAGCGCACAGTCACACCCTATGGGGAAAGCTTTTCAGAGGATATGTATCCAGACAGTATGGTCTTTTCACCAGATGGCCGCCTGTATATTGGTGATTCTCTGGGAAATGTATTTCACATGAACGTTGATACAGGAGAAATGAGCTTTCTTTTTCAGGCAAACAGCATGGTTCAGGACTTCTGTTTTTATGGAACGACCATGATTGCTCTGGATAATACAAAAGCATGGCTGTATGACACAGAAAAGAATGAGCTTTTGGAGGGAATTCCTGTTCTGGATGAGTTTGTCGCTTCTCATCAGTTCGGAAGAAAATCCATTGTCCTGTGTGCTGGAAGAGAGGGAGAGAACTGCCTGTACATTGGCTGCCGTACAGGACTCTACCGATATGTGTGGGAGGGCTCTCTTATCGAGCAGATGGCGGACGGCCGTCTTCTGCTGTTTGGAGACACAACCCTTACTCCTCAGGTCATTCAGCCCCTGGAAAATGATGAATTCCGTGTGTTTTTTGAATACAACCGCATGGTAGAGCTGTACTTTGATAAGAATCTTCCTGCCAGGCCTGAGCGCACACTTCATGTATACAGCCTGGAGGAAAACGCCTATATCCGCTATGCAGCGCAGCTTTTTCAAAAGGAGCATTCAGATGTGATGGTGCAGTACACCACAGGCATGGATGGAGACAATGCTGTAAGTAAGGAGGATGCGCTGAGAAAGCTGAACACAGAGCTTCTGGCAGACGAGGCGCCGGATGTGATGGTGCTGGACGGACTGGATATTGAGCAGTATGCCCAAAAGGGAGTATTGAAAAAGCTTGACGACCTTTTAGAGCCTTATGTGGAGGATGGACTTATCTTTGAAAACATTGTAAAGGGTATGCGCATGACAGAGGAGGAGTCTGTGTATGCGATTCCTATGAATGTCTGGCTGCCCAGCTGGCTGACAGACCGCAAGTATCTGGAAGGAGAAGAAAATCTTCAGGATATTGTGGAGGGGCTGGAGAAAATCAGGGAGGATCATCCAGAGGGTTCGCTTCTGATTCTCAGAAATGAAGAGGATCTGATAAAAAAGCTGATTTTCACCTCTCTGCCTGCGTGGACGCAGGAGGATGGAAGTCTGGATACAGAAAAGCTGGAAGAATTCTTTACTGCGGCTCTTCGTATATGGGAGCTGAACAATCAGGGAATGACAGAGGAGGACTGGGAGTTTCTGCGTAGAGAACTCTCTGGCTGTGAGGATGATATCATGATGTGCGCTGCCTCAAGCGGGCTCTTAACCTGGAATGAGGCTCCAGAGCATGTGTGGGTACAGATTGGCTATATTTATGATTTGTATCGCTGTCTGCAGTTTCTCCATCTCCACAATGAGGATGCAAACAGGGAAGAATTTAAGAAGCTCAAGGGGGTGGACATGGATTTGTGGTGGGACAGCTGCCAGGGACAGGCGCAGAATATTTTTATAGGACGCTGCCTGACAGGAATCTGCGAGGGTGCCAAGGAGCCGGAGCTGGCGGAAGAGTTTATCCAGCTGCTGCTTTCAGACACTCTTATGGAAAAGTATTGGCTTGGGGAAGGAATCCCTATCAGCAGGCAGGGAATTGCTTCCAGGTTTGATATGGAGAATACTGCGTATGGAGAATATCTTGGGTGGACAGAGGATTTTAAGCAGCATATGTATATACAAGCTTTCTGGCCGAATGAAAAGGAGCAGCAGCATTTTCTGGATATGATGGAGAATGCGGCGGTTTTTTACCAGCCTGGAACAGCGCTGGAGGAAGTGGCAATGGAGATAGGAATTCAGGTGCTGAAGGGGGAACTGAGTCCTGAGGAAGGAGCCAGGGAAGTGCAGAAAAAAATGGCAATTGAGATGGAGGAGTAGAGAAAGCCTTTGCTCTGAGAAAAAATTGTATATCACACATATAAACGGACATGATTTGCCTGACGGCGAATCACTACCATAAATAAAAACCTCATAAATGCATTTATGGGGTTTTTTTATGTGCGCCCGGCGGGCGCACGTTCTAAAGGGTGAAAGTCCCTGACCCG
>JAUNOP010000068.1 GCA_030537135.1 Eubacteriales bacterium
GCGGGTCAGGGACTTTCACCCTTTAGAACGTGCGCCCGCCGGGCGCACATAAAAAGTGCAAAACAGTTTTGTGTGTTTCGCACTTTTTGGCATTATTTCTTGTTCACGGCGCGTTAAAAATCTATCTGTGTCCCACTGGCACGCGAATGCTGCTGATTACTTTTCTGCCTGCAAAGCATCTCTAGTCCAGCATTTTCTCACAAGAGCAGTCAAGAATTCTTCTGAATTTCAGAACAGTCTCCCTATAGCTGCACTGCTGTTCACAGCAAGACGATTCTCCGCTGCGCCCGGTGCTGAGCGGGTGTCACCACATATCCCACGCCGCGATGCACAGAAATGATATTTTATCTCACAGTGCCTGCTCAGTCTTCCAGCAGTTCTGCTCCGCTGTGTATTAGCTGCAGTCTTTCTCCCATAATATCCTTCATGATATCATATGCTGCCTGTCCTGTGCAATGTCCTGTATAGAATATTGCTCCTGTGTGCATAAGCTCGACAGCAGTCTTCCTTATGTTCGAGATTTCTTCTTCAGAGTAAGGACTCTTTGTCATCATATGAAAACCACTGACAACAATATCAGGATAGGAATGATAAATCTCAAGATATCTGTCTAAAATGTTCAGAATTCCATTGTGCGCACATCCGGACATCAAGACCTTTCTATTCCCCTGGGTGATGACAAGGCACTGTTCATGTTCAAAGGTATCCTGAACAAAGCCTCCATTTACTCTTCTTTTGAGCTGAAAATTGCCCTTTGCCGGGTATCTTCTTCCTGTAATGTGGGAATAGAGGAATAATTCCTCATCAATTCTTCTGTCGCCATGGACAAGTATGGTCTGAGAAAAGTCCAGGATGCTTTTATCTATGCCGATATATCTTTCTTTGTTTTCTGCAAGATGATAATAGTCGTCTCCAGCCGATGCTTTCAGGTAAATTGGAGCAATGGGATTTATTTTTGAAAATGCGGTGAGCCCACCTGCATGGTCATAATGTCCATGACTTAAAATTACCGTGTCTATCTGCCTCAAATCTATATTCAGAAGCTCTGCATTCCGCAGAAACATGTCTGTTGCGCCGCTGTCTACCAGAAGCTTATGCTTCTCTGTCTCAACGTAAAAGCTGAGTCCATGCTCATGCTCACAGGAATTCTCTCCCTGAGTATCTTCTACCAAATTTATGATTTTCATAATTACTTATAAATCCTCCTTTTAGGCTTTCCTTTTTGAAACACATAACCTTTTGCCCCTAGCATCATCATATTATAGCTTATTTTTTGAGAGTCGGCAATAAAGCGTTTAACAGGACTTTGTTTTCAAGATGTTTTGTGCTATAGTATTATTAAGATACTAAGATTAAAAGGTATTTTGCCCCCTGGTACCGAATTGCTCCGCACCTTGTGTTTTTTACAATCCTGGTATCTTATTAAAAATTCAAGACAGCAGCCATGCAGACCCAAAAGTCTGATACAGGAAATCTCAAGATTGGCAGGCCAGGCAGATACATGAGGCTGTTTGTTTTATTCAGGAGAATATAATTATGATTGATCTACAGCACGCAAACACAGAATTTCAATCCTATCTGAATGCATATGACCAGAACGACCCGAAGGTAAAACTGAAAATCATACACACGAGCGGAGTTGTAAAATGTGCAGAGGAGATTTCCTCTCGTATGGGTCTCTCAGAGGAGGATAAGTCTCTGGCAAAACTCATTGCCCTGCTTCATGATATCGGAAGATTTGAACAGCTTAGGCGCTTTGACAGCTTTGAACCAAATACCATGGATCATGCTGCCTATGGCGCTGACCTTCTGTTTGGATCTGGGAAGCTCATTCGACGCTTTATAAAAGAAGACACCTGGGATGACATCATTCGTGTTTCTATTGCAAGGCACAGCGATTTTAAGCTGGATAAAATCTCTGATAGCAGAACTCTGCTTCATGCCAGACTGATACGAGATGCAGACAAGCTCGATAACTGCCGCGTGAAACTGGAGGATTCCATGGAGCTTCTCCTGGGAGTGACAGAGGCAGAAGCAGGCAGGGAGGCAATCTCAGATAAAATATGGGAGACCTGCATGAAAAAGCAGGCAGTTTTGTCCTCTGACAGAAAAAGTAGGATGGACTATTGGGTATCCTATGTCGCCTATTTCTTTGACATAAATTTTCCAGAGACCTTTTCCATTATTCAGGAGAGGGATTATGCGGCAAGAATTATTCACAGAATCCCATATAAAAACCCTGATACCAGAATAAAAATGAAAACCCTGTGCAGAATGATGCAGGAATATATTGCACATCGAATAGATTTTATTACCACCTATAAAAGAGTGCATGTTACCCCTCTTGAACCCAGAAAAGAGGATATTTTGATAGAAGATATTGCACATGCTCTGTCTCTTATGGTCAGGGCAAACGGTCATTTCCCGGAGTTCTATTCTGTGGGACAGCACTGTGTCCACTGCGCCGAGGAGGCAATGGCAAGACAGCTTGGAGACCGTATTGCGCTCGCATGCCTCCTCCACGATGCAGGGGAAGCTTATCTTGCAGATATCACGCGCCCTGTGAAGAGAAATCTTGATAAGTACAGAGAAATTGAGGAACGTCTTCTTGACGCTGTCTATGAGAAGTTTTTGGAGACTCCTCTGACAGAGGAGGAGAAGAGGCAGGTCAAGTGTATAGACGATGCCCTGCTGTGCCATGAATTTTTTCACTATATGGGAGAATGGCTTTTTGAGGAAATTCCTGTTCTCAAATCCTCTCCTGTTTTTCAGACAGAGGCCTTTCACAGGACAGAGAAGCATTATCTGGAATTATTTCATGACCTGAGAAAGTAGCTGGTGGATTAGGAAGCAGAACGAGAATTCTCGGCTGTTTACTTGTCGGGAATTCTCGTTTCGAAAAGGGCAGAGCCAGCGCCTGCAAAGAAAAGCAGAGACCCTGTAACAGAAGAAGGGGCGGGAAGGTGCGGAATATGGATCAAAAGAAGAGGCTTCGGGAGCTGCATTGCTTCAGAACCCTGTCCGAGGAAGTAATAGAGGAGCTTTCTCAGGCAGGAAGGGTGAGCGTATATTCCAAAAACACAACGATCATCCGTGCCAGAGAGAAAGTGAGAGAGATTTATTTTGCCATATCTGGAAAGGTTATTATTTATAATCTTACAAGACATGGACAGAGAAAAATTATTTTTGTGCTGGGATCTGGCGTCTTGATCAATGAAAATGTGATAAAATATGCATATTCAACTCTAATATTTTGAAATCTTTCTTCCTACCTTCATTTAGAAACATGTATCCGTATCAGAATTCTTTTACAAATTGTATACTTGCTGGTTTTCTGTTTTCTCGCTCAATTTCATCGTAGTATATTCACTTTCTCTGTTGAATAGCCACTTTCGTCCCGTGGTTTCCACTTTTGCCACGGAGTATAGACTTTTGCCAAAAAGTACAATTAAACAGAGGATTCCAATAGGTAAGAGGCTGTACTCTCCATGGCGACCATTTCACAGCCGCCCTCCTTTAGCCAGTCAGAAATGAATTTCCTATGTACTTATAACAGCATATATTTTATTAATTTAATAGTATTTTCACAAAATATTTGAGATTATCAAACGAACGCCATTCATCCAACGGTCTAAAGGCCATGAGTTTTCTGACTGAAACATTATAAAAAGTACAAAAACAATATTGACAGGTTTGGGCGCCACATGGTATATTTTCGTTAAGAATAAAGGGAGTAGCTCACACAGGAATTCCTGTGTTTGCCTTGCCGTCAGTACGATTTTCCTCTGCGGAAAATCCGGTTTTGCAAGTAAGAAGCGAGACTTTGTTGCTATTTGTGCAGCGAGGTTCCCGCTTTTTTTGTTACAGCAAAGGAACAGGATGCTGCAAGACCAGATTAAGGAGGAAAAAATTATGATGGAAATGATTGTTTCAGTGCTGCTATTATCACTCGGCTTTTTGATGCTGGTAAAAGGCGCGGACTGGTTTGTGGATGGGGCCTGCGGCATTGCGGAAAAGTTTGGAATCCCACAGTTAGTCATTGGTTTAACGATTGTTGCAATGGGAACCAGCGCACCGGAAGCGGCAGTAAGTATTACGGCGGCTATCAAAGGGAATGCGGATATTACAATCGGAAATATCGTCGGGAGCAATATTTTGAATATCCTGATCATACTTGGTATATCATCTTTCATTACACCGCTGGCAGTTTCAAAATCTACAATCATATTTGAAATCCCGTTCATGGTTGTAATCACACTGCTTCTGCTGGTTCAGGGAATTGGCGGAACCATTGAGCGTTATGACGGCGTTGTGCTGCTGCTTGTATTCCTTGCCTATCTGGGATATCTGTTTATAATGGCGAAACGAGGAAAAAGTGACAATGCAGCGGATACGTTAAAGCAGAACCTATGGCAGTCTGTTCTGTGGGCAATAGCAGGACTTGTGCTGATCGTTATCGGAAGTAATGCAGCGGTTGATGCAGCCAGCACCATTGCAAGGCTTCTGGGTATGAGCGAGAGATTTATCGGCCTTACAATAGTAGCGCTTGGAACCTCGCTGCCGGAATTATTCACATCTGTATCAGCTGCCAGAAAGGGCAATGCCGATATTGCCATAGGAAATATTGTAGGCAGCAATATTTTTAATATATTATTTGTCGTTGGGATATCTGCATTGATCATTCCGGTACCATTCTCCCCAGGATTTTTTGCGGATACGTTGATTGCAGCGCTCACTGGAATCCTTTTATTGATATGCAGTCTGCGCAGCAAAAGCCTGACCCGTAAAAGCGGAATACTCATGCTGGCCAGCTACCTGGTGTACTTTATTTTTATCTGCATTTAACGTATCAATCATTCCTAAGCAGGACATGGGGGTACTATAAAAATCCCGGACAGCGGCTGAGCAGATGGGCAAGCTTGCCCCTACAAATGTTCAGACATTGGACAGGCGGCGATTATATGCTTGCGCTTTCAGCAGTCATTCCATATAATAGAGAGGAACATTTTTGTAAAACGGGCATTCGCATTCCGCTTTGCTGCATACTCATAAACGCAGGTCGCTGCGCGACTTGTCAGTGAGAGCTTTGACCTCCCGCTGACATAAGCATCACCTATCCCCCCGCTTAATGCTCTGCGCGTTTAAAGCGGGGAAATGCTTATCTGCGTTCAAAATACCACATATGATTTGGAAGGCAAGAATTATGATGTTGAATAATCTTTTTATGGCGATGATTGATTATTATGCAGGAGACGCAAAACGAATCCAGCACTTTGTCAAGGTGCATTCTTTTGCAAAACTAATTGGCGAAATGGAGCATGTGGAAGAAAAAACAATGCGCATACTGGAAGCTGCGGCTTATGTACATGATATTGGAATTAAGCCTGCAGAAAGAAAGTACGGCTCCTGTAACGGAAAGCTGCAGGAACAGGAAGGCCCTGCAGCAGCAAAGGAGATGTTGGAACGTCTCCATTTTGATGCTGAACTGACAGAGCGTGTCTGCTATCTGGTCGGCCACCACCATACCTATAAAAATATCGATAGTATTGATTACCAGATTTTGGTTGAAGCGGATTTTCTGGTTAATCTGTATGAAGATAACCTCAGCAGAGATACGGCGGCTTCTGTGTACGAGAAGATATTCCGCACCGAAAACGGAAAGCGGATTTGCAAGGCCATGTTTGGCTGTGACGGGAGAAGTAAGCAGCCTTTTCATCGATGATATTCATAGCGTTTAAGGTACGGGGATAGCCGATATAGGGCATGCACTGTTCCACTATGCTGTACAGCTTCTCCTTGTCGTTTAAGCCGATACGGGTGTAATAGTCGCTAAAGCAGTTATCCGCCAGCCAGCGGTTAACATTCCGACGCAGAACCGAACCGTCTGTCTGCACCTTTTCCATGCCCGATCCGAACAGAGCAGCCTGTTTTGCAAGCCCGGCTTCAAAGCGTGTGGATTCTTCTGTTGTACCCTGAGATGCCAAAGACAGCTTCACGTCATGCAGTTCCACCTCCTCCTGAAATGTGATATAATAAAATTGTCAAAAGGTATCGGAAGGGAGGACGTTTATGAAGGAAATCCTTGTGTTAGCGGTGCTGCTTGCACTTTTTCTCCTTTTCTGCTGCGGCGCGACAAAATTGATAAAATGGCTGACAGCGCCGTCCCATATTTACCGCTTTCGGGATGGGAACATCTATATCAGCAGCAAGAAACTAACAAAGAATGAGCTGAAAAAGGTTCACGAAAAGATGAAAAAAAGACAAGCAAATAGAAAATAATTAAAAAGGGGCTGTTGCGTTCTAAATCTCCACTGTTTTTGCTATTTTAGGATTCCATTTGCCTCCAGCCACGCTGCAATATCATCCGGTAAAGTATCGCCGCCGGAATAATGGACAGACAGCCCTTCTCCCATGGATGCGTCAGGTGCCAGCTTGACAATTGCCGTCAGGCTCTGTCCAAACCGCCCGCCGCCATGAGAGCAAAAAGGCACAATGGTTTTGCCGAAGAAATTCTATTCTTCAATCTGCATCAGCTTCATGGCAAGACTCTTTGCTACAATGCTGATTGCCTGTAAAATGCCGATCAGATCCGCTACATTCTGCAATTTTCATTTCCTCCTTTCCGGGACGATAAGTTCTATCCCTTTCACTGTCGTAATGACACTTTTTAGAATTTCGGTGGGTGAAAATGAAAATTTCTTAAAAAACTTTTCGACATCCTTTGCGTAATGTGTCATCTGATGACCTTTTCTGTCAAAATTTATTCTCTTTCAATATCAAAACCTCGTTCCATAAAAAATGCCTTAGCTTAGACGATATTCTTCGCTTATGGTCAGAAAAGGTTCTTGGATTTCGCTTCTTCACATTTACAAAATCTATCAGCGGCATCTCTTCTCCGAACACTTTCACCGCCAGTTCTTTCTCTTCCGGCCTTAAACTGTCTAAAGCCTCCTGCAATATGTCCAGCAAAATTTTCTTCTCCATCAGCTCCTCCATGCTCTCTGCAAAAAGCTCTGCCCTCATATCGTTCTCTTTCCACTCTTCATAGGATTCCTCTTTATATCCACATTTCTCCATTGCTTCCCGATTTCTCTACTCCCGCTTTTTCTGCTGCCACCATGGGCGATAATACTTCTGGTATTCCTCTTCTGTACCCTCCATCCACGCTTCCAGTTCTCCGGACTGGATTCTGATTTTCCGCTTTGCCATACAGCTTTCCTTTCTTTACCTTGCGGTAAAGTCAGAAAAAACTGACAGCCTTCTCCATAAACGCAAAAAAAGGCCGCAAAAAGCTAACATTCAACTTTTTACGGTCTTTAAAATGAACCTTTACACACAGAGCATGTCCCGGCGGACGAATTATCTGATTTTCACTACTACTGCAATATTTTTCGTTGGTGTCTGGCATTCCGCTTATCAGGCATTTCACAGCCGATAAAAGCGCAGGGGCGGGCATCGTCTGTCTCCTTCCCGGCAGTACCGCACATATTCATGACTTCTCATGTACTAATGCAATCCGCCTTGAGCCTGTCTGTTACGATGCAATCCCACTTTCCATAATCCACCATGTATAAAGAGTGTTCCCAACTTCTCCTTCATAAATAAAATCCTCTCGTTTTTCGTAGGCGGAAACCCACTACCTTTAGGTGGTGGGAGGAGCCTTGTAAATGGTTGCCAAAAATAATATCCCATGTTATAATATGCACATAGAGAAAACCGTTGGGAGCATTTGCTCTGAAGGCACTCTTTTGTACTTTGAAAAGTTAAGATATGAGGTTTTTAACACCAACCGTTGTTAATGTAAAATCTTAAACGTAATGATATATACTGTAAAGCATGGGAAGTTTTCGTACCGTTTACAGTTACAGCAGAGTAAATCTTTGCTGTAAAGGGTGTTGTCAACCACCCTATGATGTAACGCCACTTTGGGTAGCAATGCCTATCGGGGTTAAAGGTCGGAGGTTTACGCCGTTATTACGACTGGGTAGTTGACAGTATTATTAATCGTTTGTCCTCTACTCATATAATCCTCCAATCTAGATGCTACATTACCAGCGTCTTGCAGCGTAACAAAGTAATCTCTGCCTTTTGCATACATTTTCTCAACAATTTCAAAATCTGGATTGCCATAATCATGCCAATATCTTTTTTCACTCTTATACGTCCGAGGATATTCATTATTATTTTTTATTGATTACATAGACGAAAATCGTCTTATAAGATTTTGTAAGTGTTTATAGAAATGCTTAAAAGTGCCTTAAATCAAGGTCTTTTCGCATATTTCTGTTTATCGCTTTATATCTCCGCATAAGTTGGTTTTGTAGAGTTGGGCACCATTTTAGCACCACAAGTAAACACTATAGGGCCGTTTGGAACTGCCTTGTTTATGCCATTATGTTACGCATTAGAGAGGCAATAAGCCTTACAAACAAAGGCTTTACGGACACGAAGCAAGGTGTTTATATATCTTTCCTCAAAAATTCCCTTTAACTGCGTAACATCTACTCATTTAGAGTGTCCTTTTCCTTCCATTCCTTTGTTAAAAGTTCCATAGCAAGCATAGGAAAATGGTACCCTTTCCGTAAAAATCACCCTTTTCCGTCTGCGACAGCAAGAGAGATTTTGCTTATTGGTAATGTCCCAACACTCAGTAAATCAGTATTTGTCTAATTCTTAACCATAATCCAATATCTTTTCATCTTACATCCATCAACATCTATAGTTTTCTCATAAACGCCACCATTAGCAAGTATTGTTTTTTCGCTGGCCTTGTTCTTAACATCACATGTAATAAGAAGTTTTGGTATTCCTAATGCTTTCGCATTTAGTATATTCAAACGAAGCATTTCCTTAGCATATCCTTTACCTCGTTCAGAAGGCCGCACAGAATATCCACAATGTCCTCCCCATGTTCCAAGAATAGGATGATTAATGTGGTGACGCAAATCTATAATGCCTATAACCTTGTTATCATTCTTCCGAACAGCTAAATACATATGTGAAGGAACTGTTGCACCCACCTCAGCACATGTTTCTTCGCTCTTTCTAAGTTCACATATTTTTATCCACTCCTCAGCTGACATACTTACATCCAATGATATACAACCGGCAAACTGGTCTTCACTTTCTGCATCACAATCTAAAATTTCTTGACGAAATTTCCATATATCATCAGCATACTTTATTCCAGGTTCTATCAATTCAATTTGTTTCATTCCAATACCTCCAAAACTCCAATTTGCCGATTTCTATGATATATAATCATACCAGTAGTTATGAATTTTTCTATCATTTTCCTGCTTTTTGTTGGAAAGCACTCGCGTAGTATAGCATTTCCTTATATCTGCTTACATCATTTTATATTGCCGTAAGAAATTAGGGCACCATTTGGGCACCAAAACAAAAAAAATATTACTGCTTTGAGTACCTTAATCAGTGGAAAAGTGAGTGTTTACAAGGACTTTTACAGTTTGAGACATTTTGATACCGCAAAATAAATTATTATACTCATTAGCCTTGCGACCAATTTTGCGTAACAGTGAAACCTCTCTCTCCGTAATACTATTCGTTTCAATAGCAATTTTCACCATTTTTAAATCTTCACCAATTGTATTAAAATATGAAATAGACGAATAAACTGTCATCTGAAAATCAAACTCTACCCTTTGCCAAAACCCATTTTCTTTTGATGATTTTAGCCACAACTCCATACTATGCTTAATTTTATCTGTATAATCCAGCCATTCCTTAATGTCTAGCAAAATATCACTTAATGATTGCTCTTCATAAGATGTCGCACCACCAATGATTCCTTATGCCATTTACTTTCTCCCCCATCCTTTCTTCAAATTATACACTATTTTCAACCTTTTTTCACCCACTTTAACAAATTAAAGCAGAGAAAGTTATCATCCTTTTCTTCTGATACACTTTTTAAATAGCTGTTCCATCGCTCTATAATCACACAGGAAAGAGTCCTCGCTCGCTTTCATCATCTCTTCTTTACTCGCATTTGCAAAATTCACCACATACCCATTATGCAATGCTAAACATCGGATAAACTCACGCTGGCTTCTGCCGTTACCTTCACGGAAGGGATGCAGAGCGTTAATTTCCGAAAAATAATATGCCAGCCGGCCTATGAGTTCTTCTTCCTCTAACCCCTGCAGGTAATCTTCTTCTTTCAATTTTCCAAAGATTTCTGCTGCCTGGCCTGGCAGGAATCTGATATTGCAGAACATATTTCCTTTTGCGATATCAACCTTTCTGATTTCCCCTGCCCATTCATATATATCCTGAAAAATATATTTATGGATTGCCTGCAGATGTTTCAAATCGAACTTTCCCCTGATTGGTTTGTCTATCAGTTCCAACAAACGCAGCATTGTAAGCCGTCTTTCCAACTGGCTCAACCGTTCGGAATCCCTGACTCCCATTTTGTTTTTCAAAACATCGGAATCCGGATAACAATATATACGATCCGGCATTTTATCTGGCCTCGCTTAATATCTGGCTTCTTAACTCGTCTCCCGAAATTTCTCCGTTTTTATAAGCACGCAGCATCCGGATATCTTCTTCATTCAAATCCATTCCTTCAAACGCCATAGTCGCTTCCACTTCCTTGATTGCCTCTGCCGCTGAATATGCTGAATGGTTTATTTTCACTTCAAATGGAATGCTTTCTGTAAGAATGATCTGCTTTATCATCATATTTACCACAGCAGATAAATTCGTTCCCAGTTTTTCAAGGATCTCCGATGCCTTCTCCTTATCCTCTGATGAAGTCCTGACTTGTAACAATGATGTATTTGCCATATTCATTCCTCCTCGATACTTGGTACTTTTATTATACAACATTGTCATTACATTGTAAACTTTGATTTCCAAATTTATATCAAAAAAAGCCAGCCAAGATATTTTTCATCCCGGCTGGTTCCCATCTGTCATTATTCCGCTTTATACTCAATCTCCATCCCATCCAGAAACACCGTCACCACCACTCCGTTCTCATACACCTTGATATGATCCAGTGTCCGCAGCATCAAATCAACATCCAGCTCTTGTATGGGCTGTGCATGTTCCGTCAACTCCATAAACTCCAGCGCCCGGAGCCTCGCCAGCAAATCCTCTCCCTGTGCCTTCTCCTTCCACTCCAGCAGAAGCGCATCCCGGCATTCCAGCAACTTATTCCATGCCATGAAATGAAAGTCACGCTTGCAGAACACAAATAGAATTTTTATGTATGCCGCCGCATGGATAACACCAGCGGCGGTTTCAATGCCTATCGGCTATCCCTGTCAACAGATTTCTTCCGATGTCTTGGCTGATTTCTCTCCTTGCCCTCCGCCTGTATCTGGTGTAAGCGTTTCAATACGCTCTCACGCTCCGGCGGTCTGCGCTGCTGTTTATCCGTATTAGATTATTGTTATTTCTTTTTTACCGGGAAGCAGACTTCCGTAACCAGTTCCTCCGGGTCAGATGTCTGTCCTGGGCTTACATGGTAAATGCAGAACGATTTTCCGTCAAAATCATATCCATTTTCAACCACCCAGTTCGCAACAGCCGCATTTACCCTTGATATCTGGTCATAACTTCCCTTATATGTGGCAGATGCAGTCTGAATCGGCGGCACAGTCTTAAATTTCACATGCTCTGTATCCTGGTGTTTCCCCACAACCGCACTCTGGATTTCCACATCCGGGTCATGCTCCTTAAACCCTTCATCATGGAAAACCGCCATCCCATAACACGGGACTGCCTGCTGCACATTCTGCGGTTCCAGTTCCCGGCACATGATCTCCCACAGCATCCCTTCACAGTCATAAGCGGGAATCACCTGGCGCACGCTTGCGACATAGCGTTCCGGTATTGTTTTTAATGTTACATTGTAATCCATAAGGCTACCATCCTTTCTCAGCCATTTCAATGTACTGTCAAGGAACTGCAGCTTCTGCCGTATCTCCATGGATTCCTCTTCCAGCTCCTTCCGCTTCACAAGCAGGAACCGTTCCATTTCCCCTGCGTCCTCATACTTTGCCAGTATTTCCTTTATTACGGAAAGCCCGAACCCCAGGCTCTTTAATGCCTGTATCCTGCCGGCCAGCGGAAGCTGGGCTTCACTGTAATAACGGTATCCGGTAAAATCATCCACGCATTCCGGGTGAAGGATTCCGATCTCATCATAATGCCGGAGCATACGGATGCTGATTCTTGACAGCTTTGAAAAATCTCCTATTTTTAACATTGGTTCCACCTCACATATATGTGTATTCCTGAGCTCAGTTCTACTTTAGAGTATACCATAGTGTGAGAGTCAAGTATCAATTTCTGTTGCATACTCTCCTCCTGAAAATCGGCAAAAGAAAGCGCCTCCGAAGAGACGCTGTTTTATCATATATATTTCTGTTCTCTTGTAAATGGTTTCGTCAAATCAAAAATTGTCAATGCCATTCCTTTTTCAGAATAGCATACTGACAAGTATTTTCATAGCGCGGAGTTCCGTCTGGATTATTTACAAATGATACAAATTCCATAAACAATCCCTCTCGGCGCATACCGAGTTTTTCACACAAATGCTGACTGGGCAGGTTATAGTCCTCAACATAAGCGTAAATACGCCTTGCGCCTTTCTTACTGAACAGGTAATCAAAAAAAGCGTGTGTTGCTTCAAAAGCATAGCCATTCCCCTGATAATCCACATTCAGCATCCAACAGGGACTAAATGTATCGCGAACCGAATGTTCATCAGCGTGTGGCTCTCCTGTTTCTGGGTATGCGTCTATCTCCCCAATCACTTTACCCGAATCTTTAAGCGTAATTGCAAAATAATACTCTGTTTCGCCTATGCGTTTTTTCATTTCTTCTTTTGCTTCATCAACCGAGTTCAGTTTCATGCAAGAGAAACAATTAGCTGCCGGCTCTTTCAGATACTCATATACATCTTCTGAATCATCTTCTGTAAAGGGACGCAAAATCAATCTTTCAGTTTCAATTATCATACTTTACCTCTTTTTGCTTCAACAAATTTACACTTTATATCCTGTCATCTGACTCGGCAGCTTGAAGTTACCGCACTCCTGTCAGGATAAAATTCATCAACTGATCTACATCATCAAAATCATCATAATCCCCGTTTATGCCATCCCGATGATATACAATTCCCCTTTTTTCATTTTTTTCCAAGCAGTCTAACAATTTATCTTCTCCATATTTTTTAATAAACATCGTGAAAGTATATGGCTTGATTTTGCTTAACAATCCCTTTTTACAGTCTTCATGGCACATATAGCAATGAGAAATGTCCTTTTCAATAGAACATCTTTTATTCTCACACCTATCATTGTCAGGGCATTCATTTGAACCACAGCCGCTGCATTTAGCATTTTCTGAACATAAACAGCAAGCAAGACCGCATCTTGCAATCCCCAATTCCCGTTTCATTCGTACCTCCTCAAAATCATGTCTGCATCTATCTGCCAGCTTCCCATTGTTCTCTTGTCATATAGTTTGTATGCCCGATTCTTGTCTCCCCCATGAGCGGTACATCCACATCATTACATGTATGATGATAAGTAAATCCCAGTTTCTCCTGCACTCTTTTTGACTTCGTATTTCCTTCATAATATCCACACCATATGATATTCATGCCAAGATCCTCAAAACCATGCCGCAGCAATTCCCTTGCAGCTTCTGGAATCATCCCCTGTCCCCAGAACTCCTGACCTATCCAGTAACCAAGTTCACATTCATCCTCTTTATCCGTCATATCCGTATTGCCGTTCAGCTTCAGTTCAATAGCGCCAACCGCCCGGTTGTCTGACTTCAAACAGACCGCATAACACTCTTTTCCATTAAAAACATTCTGGATAACGTCACGGCTTTCCTCAAGATTTTTGTGCGGCGGCCACCCCGCAATCGGTCCGACTTCCGGATTTTTTGCATATTTATATAA
>JAUNOP010000069.1 GCA_030537135.1 Eubacteriales bacterium
CGAACGGTACGCTACGTGGTGTGGAAGGGGAGGGTAAAATCTCCCCTATCCGATGGCCTGAAAAGTATTAAGCAGCGAAGCGGATTGCGAATTTCCGCTTGACGGTATACTGGAACAAAGAATGTTTCTTTTCGCACAGTATGTGTCACCGGAGAGTTTTTTATAGAGGGCTTTCTCAAGAGAAAGCCTTAAGAAGGAGAATGAATGATGTTTGACATACAGGAGGAGCTTAAAAAGCTTCCTGAAAAGCCAGGAGTTTATCTGATGCACGATGCACAGGATACTATTATTTATGTGGGCAAGGCGATAAGTCTTAAAAAGCGTGTGCGGCAATATTTTCAGAGCAGTCGGAATAAAGGGGCAAAAATCGAGCAGATGGTCACGCACATTGCAAGATTTGAATATATTGTCACAGACTCAGAGCTTGAGGCTCTGGTTCTTGAGTGCAATCTTATCAAGGAGCATAATCCTAAGTACAATACCATGCTAAAGGACGATAAGACCTACCCCTTTATCAAGGTGACTGTGAATGAGGAATTTCCCAGGGCTCTGATTGTCAGGAAAATGAAAAAGGACAAGGCAAAGTACTTTGGACCCTATACAAACGGAACGGCTGTAAAGGACGTGATAGAGCTGGTGAGAAAGCTTTTTCGGGTGCGCTCCTGCAGCAAAAGCCTGCCAGGAGAACAGGGAAAGGGCAGAGCCTGTCTCTATTATCATATGAAACAGTGCGATGCGCCCTGCCAGGGCTGTATTTCCAAGGAAGCCTACAGAGAGAATATTCGTCGGGCAATAGATTTCCTGAACGGAGATATAAAGGAGGTTCTCTTGCAGCTGGAGCAGAAGATGCAGGAGGCGTCCATGGAAATGCGCTTTGAAGAAGCCATGGAATACAGAGATCTCATAAAAAGCATTCGAACCATAGGAGAGAGACAGAAGATTACTTCTTATGGGGAGGAGGACAAGGATATCTTGGCAGTGGCTATGGATGAGACAGAGGATTTCAGAGAGCAGGATGCTGTTGTGCAGGTCTTTTTTGTACGAGGCGGAAAATTGATCGGAAGAGAGCATTTTTATCTGCGGGTAGGAAGAGGAGACACGAAGTCTCAGGTGCTTTCCAGTTTCATCAAGCAGTTCTATGCTGGAACTCCTTTTATTCCCAGAGAAATCATGCTTCAGGAGGAAATAGAGGAAAAGGAACTGATTGAGGAATGGCTCTCTTTTAGGAGAGGCCAGAGGGTATACCTGCGTGTCCCCAAGAAGGGAACAAAGGAGAAGCTGGTAGAGATGGCAAAAGAGAATGCAGAGATTGTGCTTAACAGGGATAGGGAACGCATCAGGAGAGAGGAGGGAAGAACTCTTGGAGCTGTGAGAGAGCTTGAGAGATGGCTTGGCCTTCAAAATCTTGTCCGCATGGAGGCCTATGATATCTCCAACACAAGCGGCTGGCAGTCCGTGGGTTCTATGGTAGTCTATGAAAAGGGAAAGCCAAAGAAGAGCGACTACAGAAAGTTCAAGATTAAGTGGGTCAGGGGAGCGAACGATTATGCCAGCATGGAGGAGGTGCTGACCAGGCGCTTTACACATGAGAGCAGCGGAGAGTTTGACAGCTTTGCAAGGCTTCCGGATCTAATCATGATGGATGGAGGAAAAGGGCAGGTTAATGTTGCGCTTCAGGTTTTGGAAAAGCTGGGATTAGATATTCCTGTGTGCGGCATGGTAAAGGATGATAAACACCGCACAAGAGGCTTGTATTTTCATAATCAGGAGATTCCTGTTGATACAGACAGCGAGGGCTTTAAGCTGATTACCAGAATTCAGGATGAGGCGCATCGTTTTGCGATTGAGTTTCACAGATCCCTGCGAGGGGAAGCTCAGGTTCATTCGATTCTGGATGAGATACCTGGAATTGGACCAGCCAGAAGAAAGGCTCTGCTGAGGTATTTTAAGAGTCTTGAGGCAATTCAAAATGCCTCTGTGGAGGAGCTGAGAGAGGCAGACTCCATGAACGACAGATCAGCCCGTCAGGTTTATGATTTTTTTCATAAGAAATCGTTGACAGATTGATTGCGGTACAGGCCGCAATATGATAGAATAATAGCAATACGGTAACGATTCGGCCAAAGGACGAATCATGTGTGTTTACCAGAATTAAGTTAAGAAGCTTTGCTGTGAATGAGTAATGCTTTACTAGAAGGAGAAGAGGACTATGAAAGGTGTACAGTTGACTAGGATGGCGCAGGAGCTTGGGCTGGAAAACCTGACTCCGCAGCTGGATTTGACGGGAATCATGATAAAAACAGCAGAAATCAACAGGCCGGCTCTTCAGCTTACCGGATATCTGGAGCATTTTGCGAATGAAAGAGTGCAGATTATCGGATATGTGGAGTATACCTATCTGATGCAGCTCAGTGATGAGGAGAGGGCCTTCAAATATGAACGCTTTATATCCAGCAAGATTCCCTGTGTTATTTTCAGCACAATGACACGCCCCTCCAAGGACATGCTGGAGCTGGCTGAGAAGTATGAGGTGCCGACCTTTGTTACAGAGAAGACGACATCAGCCTTTATGGCGGAGATCATCCGATGGCTGGGAGTTCAGCTTGCCCCCTGTATTTCCATCCACGGAGTACTGGTGGATGTATACGGTGAAGGAGTTCTGATTACAGGAGAGAGCGGTATTGGAAAGAGTGAGGCTGCTCTGGAGCTGATTAAGCGCGGACATCGCCTGGTCAGCGATGATGTGGTAGAGCTTCGGAAGGTGAGCGATGTGACGCTGGTTGGTTCTGCTCCGGACATTACCAGACACTTTATTGAGCTGAGAGGCATTGGAATCATTGATGTGAAGACCTTGTTCGGCGTGGAGAGTGTGAAGAATACCCAGTCTGTGGATTTGGTTATCAAGCTGGAGGAGTGGAACAAGGATAAGGAATATGACCGTCTGGGATTACATGAGGAATATACAGAATATCTGGGAAATAAGATAGTATGTCATTCTCTTCCCATCCGTCCGGGACGGAATCTGGCTATTATCGTAGAATCAGCAGCAGTCAACCACAGACAGAAGAAGATGGGATATAACGCGGCAGAGGAGCTGTACAAGCGTGTGCAGGCCAATATTGCAAGACATCATAATGAACTGTAAGTGTGAAAGCAAGCTTTCTTATCTACCTTTATGGCAGGCGCAGGACCTGCCATGCAGAGGAAAGTATGGATTTGCTGTGGAAGATAACACAAGAATGAGAAAGTGAGGAAAAAGAAAATGGGAAAATATTGTTTTGGAATTGATGTGGGAGGCACTACTATTAAGTGCGGTTTGTTCCAGACAGACGGAACCCTTGTAGAGAAGTGGGAGATTCCCACTAGGACAGCCAATAATGGAGAGGCCATTCTTCCAGATGTAGCGGCTACGGTTCTGAAGAAAATTGAGGAAAAAAGAATTGACAGCAGCGATGTAGCGGGCGTGGGAATTGGTCTCCCCGGCCCTGTCAACGATAAGGGTGAGATTGCCTGTGCAGTAAACCTTCATTGGGGTTATAAGGACGTGGAGAAGGAGCTTTCCGCGATGACTCACCTTCCGTCAAAGGCAGGAAATGACGCAAATGTAGCCGCTCTTGGAGAGGCCTGGAAGGGAGCGGCAGAGGGAGCCAGAAACGTGATTATGGCTACTCTGGGAACAGGAGTAGGAGGAGGAATTATTGTGGACGGCAAAATTCTTGCAGGCGCCCACGGCGCAGGAGGAGAAATCGGACATGCCAATATTGAGCATTCTGAGACAGAGACCTGCAATTGCGGAAATAAGGGATGTCTGGAGCAGATGGCTTCTGCAACAGGAATTGCGCGTCTGGCAAAAAAGGAGCTTGAGGCAAGCACAGATGATACTCCTTTAAGACATAAAAAGCACATTTCTGCAAAGGATGTTCTGGACTATTATAAGGAGGGCGATGCTGTCTGCATCAGAATTATGGAGAAGGTGGCAGAGTATCTGGGAGGCGCGCTCGGTATTTTTGCCTGTGTGGTAGACCCGGAGGTGATTGTTATCGGAGGAGGCGTGTCTAAGGCAGGACAGCCTCTGGTGGACATTATTCAGAAATATTACAGGGAATGTACCTTCCGACTGTGCAAGGATACGCCGATTGTGATTGCAACGCTGGGAAATGATGCAGGAATCTATGGTTCTGCAAAGCTGGTGATTAACGAATAGAAAATGCGCAAAAAAAAGCAGGGAAATTTGCTTCCCTGCTTTTTCTGTGCGATAAGCCCGACAGGCGGCTGCCATACTTGCATGAGCAGACATTTGTCGAACAGCGTACAGTGTCCACTGTGCGCTGCCCGCAGTATCGCGGCGGATAGGGGAAGCGGTTTCCCCTATCCGAGCTATTTGGGTTAATATCCAGCGCTTTCGTCTGGGATATAGGAATCATCCGAGTAATTATAATCTGGGAAGGTGTCATCTGGATAAGTGTAGTCGGGGTAAGTGTCGTCCGGATAAGTGTCATCTGGAACCGTGATATCATCCGGATTAGTTCCTTCATCTGGGACAGTGGTATTATCTGTAGTAGTTCCATCATCAGGAACAGCTGCATCTCCCGTATTGCCTGTTTCATCTGGAACAGGGGTCAGAGAATCTGTCTCCGGCGCTGAAGTAACGGAAGGAGTATAACCATAATTATTATTATAAGACTGCTGATAATAATGCACCTCGCAATAGGAAGCAGGAGCAGTACCCTCGGCAAAATATTCTGTAGTGACCGGACAGCCCGAAATGGGCAAAAGTCCTGTGGTTGAACAAATAGAAACCTGTTGAACACTGGAAGGAATATCAAATTCCTTTCGCGTCATTCCTTCATGAACACGCTCCATAATCCTCTTCCACAGAAGATTATGATAGCTTCTCTGATCCTGAGGAAGCTTTTCATTATTATCATAGCCAGACCAGATGGCGCAGGTATAATAAGGGGTATAGCCTACAAACCAGAGGTCATTGTAATACTCTGTGGTACCTGTTTTTCCTGCAACAGGCATGTTGCTGAGCTGACAGGAGGTTCCGGTTCCCTTCTTTACAACATCCTCCATGGCATTTGTAAGGAGGAAGGCAGTGGACTCTGAGAAAACAGAGCGCTCCACAGGGCTGTTGTCAATCAGAACATTTCCATTTCTGTCCAAAATCTTGGTATAATAGATGGGCTTGATATAATTGCCGCCATTGGCAATCGCCGCATAAGCAGCGCACAGCTCTACATTTGTGACGCCATAGGTGATGCCGCCCAGAGCAGTGGAGAGATTGGCGTCAGACCATACATTTCCAAGATAATCCGTGTCCTCTGCCGTGCCGTGGGCAAGAGTGGTGAAGCCCAGGTTGTCCAGGTATTCAAGACCAAGCTCAGGAGTTACTCTTTCCAGACATTGCACGGCTACTGTGTTAATGGAACGCATCAGAGCTGTGCGGATGGTAACTGTTCCGCTGTAGCTGAGATCTGCATTCCTTACAGGAGAGCCGTCCGGGTAAAAGGTTTCCTTGTCTTCAAAGGTGGTTGCCAGCGTCATTCCCTTCTCGTTTAATGCAGGCCCATAGGTGGACAGAGGCTTAAAGGTAGAACCTGGCTGACGGGTAGAATCAGTAGCTCTGTTCAGTGTCAGACTGGCGGTTTTCTCTCCTCTTCCTCCAATCATGGCTTTCACATAGCCTGTATGCTGGTCAATGATGCTGACAGAGGATTGGGGCTGGGGAGCAAAGCTGATTCTCTCTGCCGCCACCTCGCCTCCGCCGGAGAGGATGTCCGCCTTATAGCGATTGACATATTCCCTTCCTTCATCCTGGCTGTCAAAGAGAAGGTCAAAGGATGGATCCTCATTCTGGAAATACAGCTGCATCATTTCCTTACTATAATTTACCTGACTCCCATCCGGCATATTTATGGTAAGAGCATAATCAAGGGCATACTGTACATAGGCAGGGAAATTAGCCTCATTGCTGTATTCTTCGTCAATGATTTTCTGCATATCTCTGTCCCATGTGGAATATACCTGAATGCCGCCGCTGTACAGCATATTTTGAGCCTGCTGTCTGGTATAGCCCTTTACCGTAATAAAGTCGTTGATAATCACTTCGTTCAGGGCGTCCTCAAAATAGGAATACACTGTGTTGTCAGAGGAGTTTGAGACAGCCTCCTGTGCGGCCTGAATCTGCTCGTAGATATTATCGTTGAGAGCTTCTGTATATTGATCAGAGGTAATGTAGCCCTGGTCAAGCATTTTATCCAGAACCTCTTTTCTTCTCTTGGCATTCTTCTCTGGATAAATAATCGGATTATAGCCTGTCGGATTCTGCGTGATTCCTGCAAGCGTGACGCTCTCTGACAGATTTAAGTCCCATACATCTTTATTAAAGTATGTTCTGGCGGCCGCCTGTACTCCATAAGCGCCTGCGCCGAGATTGATGGTGTTCAGATAATTCTCCAGAATTACGCCCTTATCACCGATTTTTTGCTCAATCTGTATTGCCAGATACTGTTCCTGAAATTTACGGATAAATTTCTCTGCCCATGTGGATTCTGCTGTCCAGTTGGTAAAGACATTGTTTTTCAGAAGCTGCTGGGTGATAGTACTGGCGCCCTGGGAAAAGTCGCCGTCTCTGAGAACCAGAGAAGCTGCACGGAGAATACCTCTCACGTCAATTCCATTGTGTTCATAAAAACGTTCATCCTCAATCGCTACAACTGCATGCTGCAAATCTACAGGAATCTGCTCCAGAGAGACGGGAATTCGGTTGGCGTCAGGAGCTGCCAGCTTACGAATCTGATTTCCGTCGTCATCATACAGATAGGATGCGTAGCCGAGCGGCATAATGTCAATGGTATCCACGTCAGGGGCATTGTCAATAATTCCGCGGAAGGCTCCGATACCCAGGCAGGTGACAGCGATAATAACAGCTATCAGAGATATGAATAAAACCCTGAGCATGGAAACGTGAGCCATTTTTCCCATCATGGATGAACGTGAGATGAGAGAGTTCCGTTTCCTGGATGTTGCTTTTTTTCCGTAATCCATGATCTTCCTCCTTATAATACACATTATTATAGCAAATCTCAAAAACTATGGAAAGCCCCTAAATGAAAAGTTCACAGAAAAACTTCAATTTCGCTGCATTTCGTGATATGATAAAAATAGCTGTGTCATGAAAAAGACGTTATAGTGAACAGTAAGATGGGATAACAGAAAAGGAAAAGAGTATGCTGGAGAAATATAGAACAATTTATCAGGGCGGCCAGGGGGAGATTGTCGAGAAGAAATCTCGCTTTATTGCCACTGTGCGCCTGGTGGAGACAGAGCAGGAGGCGCTTGCCTTTGTGGAAGAAATGAAAAAAAAATATTGGGACGCAAGGCATAACTGCTATGCCTATGTGATTGGCGAGAGAAGCGAATATACCCGATGCAGCGATGACGGAGAACCATCGGGAACAGCGGGCAGGCCTATGCTTGACGTGCTTCAGGGAGAGGCTCTGCACAATACTGCGGTTGTGGTTACTCGATATTTTGGAGGCGTGCTTCTGGGAACCGGGGGACTGGTGCGGGCATATTCCAGAGCTGTTCAGGAAGGATTGAGAAACAGCACGGTTATTGAGAAGCAGCATGGAATAATTCTTCAGATTCTCACAGATTATAATGGAATCGGAAAAATTCAATACCTTGCAGGGGAGAGAAGGATGCCGATTTTGGATGCAGAGTACACAGATAAAGTAAAAATAAAGCTCCTTGTCCCCTTTGACAGGGCCGCAGAGCTTGAGAAGGCTGTCACAGAGGCAACCAGCGGCAGGGCGAAAATCACCAGGGAAAAAGAGCTTTATTATGCCTCCTTAGCCGGAGAGCAGCTGTTATTTGAACATTAGCATTTGACTGGCTCTGGATATTCTATGCCAAAGGTATCGACAGTCATGGAGCGGATGACCTGGTCGTCAAGAGGACGGTCGCTGTAATCAGTATCCTCCTCTGCAATGCGGTTTACCACTTCAAGCCCTTCAATGACCTTGCCAAAAGCAGCATAGGAGCCGTCCAGGTGCGGAGAGGTTTTGTGCATGATAAAGAACTGGCTTCCAGCAGAATCCGGGTGCATAGCTCTTGCCATGGACAGAACGCCAGGGGTATGCTTCAGGGAATTATAAAAACCGTTCTGAGAAAATTCCCCTGCAATGCTGTAGCCAGGTCCTCCCATGCCGTTTCCGTTCGGACAGCCGCCCTGAATCATAAAGCCGCGGATGACTCTGTGGAAAATCAGACCATCATAGAAGCCTTTCTTTACAAGGCTGATAAAATTATTGACTGTGTTTGGAGCAATTTCAGGATAAAGCTCTGCTTTCATTACATCACCGTTCTCCATGGTGATGGTGACAACTGGATTTGCCATAAATTACCTCCTGTATAAAATAATGATTGTCATTTTCCTGACCAATCTATTATAATAGACAGCGAAACATCCTGCAACAGACAAATTTAAAGAGGTGAAAAAATTGGTTATAGAAACCCGAAATGCATACGAAACCTTTGAGGTGGGAAAAAAAATCGGCGAAAAGGCTCATCCAGGTCAGGTATATACGCTCACAGGTGATTTGGGGGTGGGCAAAACCGTTCTTACTCAGGGAGTGGCAAAAGGGCTTGGAATAGAAGAGCCTGTCAGCAGTCCTACGTTTACCATTATTCAGGAATATGAGAGCGGCCGCCTGCCTTTTTATCATTTTGACGTCTATCGGATTGGGGACATTGAGGAAATGGAGGAAATCGGATATGACGATTATTTCTTTGGAAAGGGAATCTGTCTGATTGAGTGGGCGAATTTGATAGAGGAAATACTTCCAGATAAGAGGATTTCCATTATAATAGAAAAGAATCTGGAAAAGGGCTTTGATTATCGCAGAATCACAATAGAAGCGTTAGAGTAAAAGCCCTTATGAGCAATAAAAAAATTGGTTCCGGTTTATCCGGGTTAGGAGAAAAATAGCATGAAATTATTAGCTTTGGACAGCTCCGGCATGGTGGCATCTGTGGCAGTTCTTGAGGATGAGGTGCTGCTGGCGGAATATACGGTAAATTATAAGAAGACACATTCTCAGACCCTGCTTCCCATGCTGGATGCAGCATCTGGAATGCTTGAGCTGGATCTGAAAACACTCGACGCAATCGCAGTGGCAGCAGGACCTGGCTCCTTTACAGGACTTAGAATCGGCTGCGCCACAGCCAAGGGTCTGGGACTTGCCCTTGACAAGCCCTTGATTTCTGTGCCTACTCTGGAGGCTCTGGCCTATAATCTCTATGACACAGAGGGACTTATCTGTCCTCTCATGGACGCCAGGAGAAATCAGGTGTACACGGGAATTTATGCCTTTGAGCAACACAAGCTGAAGGTTGTCGAAAATCAAAAGGCGATTGCCGTCGCAGAGATGATTGAGAAGCTGAATGAGAGAAAGACGCCGGTTACTTTTCTTGGGGACGGTGTTCCTGTATACAGAGAGCAGCTTGAAAAGGGGATGAGGGTTCCGTTTTCCTTTGCTCCGGCGCATCTGAACAGACAGAGAGCGAGTGCAGTGGCAGCTCTGGCGGCAGAGTACTGGAAACAGGGAAAAACAGAGTCAGCGCGGGAACACAGACCAGAGTATCTGCGTATGTCTCAGGCAGAGCGTGAGAGAATGGAAAGAGAGAGGAAAAAGGCATGCTTGTAGTGAGAGAGATGACTTCTGCAGATTTGGAGCAGGTATGGGAAATTGAAAAGGAGCTCTTCTCTGTTCCATGGACAAAGGAGGGTTTTCTTACCTATCTTCTGAAGCCAGAGGCCTTATTTCTGGTAGCAGAGGAAAAGGAAGAGATTCTGGGCTACTGCGGAATCCTTATGGTTCTGGATGAGGGCGATATCACCAATGTGGCAGTGAAGCCCTCCAGACAGCGGGAAGGAGTCGGAAGGCTTCTTCTACAGTCTTTGATTCTTCTCACAGGAGAAAGAGGAATTCATCAGATTCATCTGGAGGTCAGACAGAGCAATGCAAAGGCTCTCCGCTTGTATGAGAGAGAGGGCTTTATAAGGGACGGGCTTCGGAAAAACTATTATACAGATCCAACAGAAAATGCGATTCTTATGACAAGAAAGCAATAGAAAAGGTGATAATACAATGTTAGATATATGTTTATTGGGATCCGGCGGCATGATGCCTCTTCCAAGAAGATGGCTGACAGCCCTTATGACCCGTTATAATGGAAGCAGTCTTTTGATTGACTGCGGAGAGGGAACACAGGTGGCAATCAAGGAAAAGGGCTGGAGCTTTAAGCCCATTGATGTTATCTGCTTTACCCATTATCATGGAGATCATATCAGCGGCCTTCCAGGGCTGCTCTTAACCATGGGAAATGCGGAGAGAACAGAGCCGCTGACACTAATAGGACCAAAGGGCCTGGAGAGAGTGGTAAATGCCCTCCGGGTGATTGCCCCTGAGCTTCCATTTCCCCTCAGATTTATAGAAATCACTTCTCCTGAGCAGGTGCTGGAAATCGGCGGCTATCGCATAACCGCCTTTCGGGTAAATCACAATGTGATTTGCTATGGCTACTGCCTGGAAATCTTACGCCAGGGAAGATTTTCACCGGAAAATGCGAGGGCAGAAGGAATACCCCTCAAATTCTGGAATCCGCTTCAGAAGGGACAGACAATACAGGATCTTGACGGAAAAATATATACGCCTGACATGGTTCTGGGACCTCCAAGAAAGGGCATTAAGGTAACTTATACAACAGATACAAGACCTGTGGAGGCGATTGTAAGACATGCGCAGGACTCAGATTTGTTTGTGTGCGAGGGAATGTATGGAGAGAAGGACAAGCTTGAAAAAGCAAAGGAATATAAGCATATGACCTTTTACGAGGCGGCGGCTCTGGCAAAAGAGGCCAGAGTACGGGAAATGTGGCTTACTCATTACAGTCCGTCTCTGATACATCCAGAGGAGTATCTCAATGAGGTGCGGAAGATTTTTCCGCAAACCATGCTTGGAAAAGACGGAAAATCCGTTGAGCTGAACTTTGAGGAGGAATAAAAAATGAAGGACGTATTGATTCTGGCGATTGAAAGCTCCTGCGATGAGACGGCAGCAGCAGTTACAAAAAACGGAAGAACCATTTTATCCAACATCATCTCTTCCCAGATTGATCTTCACAAGCTGTATGGAGGGGTTGTGCCTGAGATTGCTTCCAGAAAGCATATTGAAAAAATTAATCAGGTGATAGAGGAGGCGCTCTGCGAGGCAGGGGTGACTCTGAAAGATATAGACGCCATAGGTGTTACCTATGGTCCTGGTCTTGTGGGAGCGCTTCTTGTGGGAGTGGCTGAGGCAAAGGCAATCGCCTATGCAGCAGGGCTTCCTTTGGTTGGCGTGCATCACATTGAGGGGCATGTATCGGCAAATTACATTGAGCATCCAGACCTGGAACCGCCCTTTTTGTGCCTGATTGTATCAGGAGGACATACGCATCTTGTGATTGTCAAGGATTATGGAGAATTTGAAATTCTTGGAAGAACGCATGACGATGCAGCAGGGGAGGCCTTTGACAAGGTGGCAAGAGCCATTGGACTGGGCTATCCGGGAGGGCCTAAGATTGACAGACTTTCCAGAGAAGGAAACTCAGACGCCATTGCCTTTCCAAGGGCAAAAATTGGAGATAATCCCTATGATTTCAGCTTCAGCGGTGTGAAATCAGCAGTTTTGAATTATTTGAATCAGGCTTCCATGAAGGGAGAAGAGGTGAATCGAGCAGATTTGGCTGCTTCCTTTCAAAAAGCAGTGGTAGATGTATTAGTAGAGCATACAATGCAGGCTGCCCGCGACTATCACATGGATAAGGTGGCAATCGCGGGAGGAGTGGCCTCCAATGGTACGCTCAGAGAAGCCATGTCCAGAGCCTGTGAAAAGGCAGGACTGAAGTTCTATCGTCCCTCTCCTGTCTATTGTACAGACAACGGAGCTATGATTGGGGTGGCTGCTTATTATGAATATATCAAAGGAACTCGCCATGGCTGGGATTTGAATGCAGTGCCGAATCTAAGGCTTGGAGAACGTTGAGGAGGAGCTATGGGAAAATGTACGGCTATTGTTCTGGCAGCGGGAAAGGGCAGACGGATGAACACAGAGGTACAGAAGCAATTTCTGGAAATCAAGGGTCATCCGGTGATTTATTATTCATTAAAATGCTTTCAGGAGAGTCCCCTGGTGGATGAAATTATTCTTGTAACCGGTAAGGAGAGTATTTCCTATTGCCAGAAGGAGATTATAGACAAATACAGCCTTTCTAAGGTGAAAAAGGTAACAGCAGGGGGAAAGGAACGCTATGATTCTGTATATGAGGGACTTTTGGCATGTACAGATACACAATATGTGATGATTCATGACGGCGCCCGTCCCTTTGTCACACAGGAAATCCTGGAACGAGGCATGGAAGGGGTTCTTAAGCATAAAGCCTGTGTGATTGGAATGCCGTCAAAGGATACGGTAAAGCTTGCAGGAGAGGACGGCTGTATTTTGGATACTCCTGACAGGAGGAGCGTTTGGACCATTCAGACGCCTCAGATTTTTGAGTACTCTCTTATAAAGAAGGCCTATGACATTATGCGTCTTGCAGATATGTCCTCGGTCACAGACGATGCTATGGTGGTAGAGAGGGCAGTATCTCACAAAGTAGCTCTTGTTCAGGGCTCTTATCAGAATATAAAGATTACAACCCCCGAAGATCTCCTGATTGCCGAGGTATTTCTTAAGAACTCCCTGTGAGAGAAAATAGCTGGCATCACCCAATTATCAGGAAGCTGCCCGCCTGTTGCTTCCATTTCACAGAGAAATAAGCATTGGGCAGGCGGTTTCCTTGATATAGTCAAGCGGAAATTCGCAATCCGCTTCGCTGTTTGCTTGATACGTTAAAATCTTGTTACTGTTCGCTGCGTTCACTGCGACACGCTTCGCGATGCACAGAAATACCGCAAAATGCGGCATTTCGAGCCGATTGTCTCGGGATTTTTGTACCAGAGGCACGAAAACACCTCGCGGAATAGTCCACGTAAACAGTAACAAAATTTTTCCTGAAAAATGAAAATTTATGTTGACACGAACCGAATTTCGTGGTAAAGTATTCCTTGCGCTGGTGAAAAAACAACCTTAAGGCGTATAGATAAAAGAGAATTTATCCAGATGGAGAGATATCGAAGTGGTCATAACGAGGCGGTCTTGAAAACCGTTTGTCCGCAAGGGCGCGTGGGTTCGAATCCCACCCTCTCCGTTTGCTGAAACAACTGAATGAAGACAAGCATAGGACTGGAACATTCGGTGCAAGGCAGAGCTATAAGAGAGAATGGATATACAGCACAGTTTAGATTGTGCTGATTTGCATTATCGGGCATTTTGGAGAAGTACCCAAGCTGGCCGAAGGGGCTCCCCTGGAAAGGGAGTAGGTCG